>NZ_JBVHFW010000008.1:89498-311901 GCF_055562135.1 Actinoplanes sp. NPDC021490 | reverse complement strand
AGAGCCGTGCAGCGCAGAGCCGTGCAGCGCAGAGCCGTGCAGCGCAGAGCCGTGCAGCGCAGAGCCGTGCAGCGCAGAGCCGTGCAGCGCAGAGCCGTGCAGCGCAGAGCGGTGGAACGCAGCCCGACGCAGCGCAGACGGTGCGGTGCAGACCGCCGCGGCGCAGGGCGGTGCGGTGCAGGGCGGTGCGGTGCAGACCGGCCCGGGGCAGACCGGCCCGGGGCAGGGCGGCGCGTACAGATCGGTGGAACGCCGATCGGTGCGCCGCAAACCGGATCAGGACGACACGCAGAGCCGCCAACAAACACGGCAGGGCCACCGACACAGCCGAGCACAAAGCGCAGCCGTCAAGACGCCGGACAATCGAGGCATGCGACGGCGGGCCTCAGAACGAACAACTGCGTCAGCGACGCAAGGCGGGCTCCAGCACGGTGAAGGCTTCGTCCACCAGCTCCTGCGGGTCGACCTCGCCGCCGCTGTTGGCCCACCTCTGCACCGCCGCGTCGAAGGCGGCCAGCGCCATCCGGACCGCCATCTCGGGGAACAGGTCGTTCGGTGGCAGGTCCAGGCGTGCGGCCAGCACCGTCGTCAAGCCGGCCTGTGCGTCGGCCTGCAGGGAGAGGAAGCGGGCGTGCAGGGCCGGTGTTCCGAGGATCAGCCGGACCACCGCCAGCATTTTGACCGGGTCGTGGTGGCCTGAGCACAAGTCGATGGCTACGCCCACCGCCCGGCGCAAAGCTACCGCGGGGGGCTCGGCGGCCGGGCGGGCAGATAGTTCAGCCTGCACCTGGTTGCCCACGTCGGCCAGCAACTGGATGACCACGTCCTCCTTGGAGGCGTAGTAGCGGTGGAACGTGCGACGGGACATGCCGGCCGCGGCGGCTATCTCGTCGACTGTGGTGGTGTCGTAGCCCTGAGCGGCCAGCAGCTGGAGGGCTATTTCGCGCAGCTCGTCGCTCACCAGCTGCCGTTTGCGCTGGGCCAGTGAGGGCGGGGGAATCATGAACGGCATGGTACGCCATGGCACTGTTGACACACTGTGTCAGCGGAGGCACCATGAGCCGCATGGGATCTGTCTATGTCGTCACCGGCGCGAACAGCGGGCTGGGATTTGCGACTACCAAAGCGCTCACCGACCGCGGCGCTCACGTGATCATGGGCGTACGGGATGAAGCGAAGGGCCGGGCTGCTCGGGCGCGCCTGACCGGAGGTAGCAGCGAGGTGCGGGTGGTCGATCTGGCCGACCTGGACTCGGTGCGCGCGTTCGCGGAGGGGATCGAGCGGGCCGATGTGCTGATCAACAACGCGGGGGTGATGGGGTTGCCGCGCACGCTCAGCGCTCAAGGGTTCGAGATGCAGTTCGCGGTGAACCATCTGGCCCACTTCGCGCTGACCGGCCTGCTGCTCGACCGGCTCACCGACCGGGTCGTGACGGTCAGTTCGACCCTGCATCGGCAGGGCCGGCTGAACTTCGACGACCTGAACGCCGAGCACGGCTACCGGCCGGGCGCCGCCTACAACCAGTCGAAGCTCGCCAACGTCGTCTTCGGCCTGGAGCTGCAGCGCCGGCTGACCGCCGCGGGCTCGCCCGTGCTGAGCGTGCTGGCCCATCCGGGTTATGCGGCGACCAGCCTGCAGGGCAAGACGCAACCGGGCCTGTACCGGATGGCCCTCCTGCTCGGCAACCGGATCCTGGCCGCCTCGGCCGCCGACGGCGCGCGGTCCACGGTGTTCGCCGCGACCGCCAAAGCCGTGCCGGGCAAAGCCGTGACGGGCAAAGCCATGACGGGCAAAGCCGCGACCGCCGAAGCCGTGACGGGCGAAGCCATGCCGGGCGAAGCCATGCCGGGCGAAGCCATGCCGGGCGAAACAGCGACCGCCAAAGCCGCGCCGAGCGAAGCCATGAGGGGCGAAGCAGTGACGGGCGAAGCAGTGACGGGCGGCCAGTTCATCGGTCCGGGCGGGCCCGGCGAGATGCGCGGAGCCCCGCGCGTCGTCAAGCCCGCCCCCGCCGCGTCCGACCCCGGCACCGCGCGGCGCCTGTGGTCGGTCTCGGAGGAGATGACCGGCGTCCGCTACTTGTCGACGATGGTCGGATAGAACTGGTCGAAGCTGATCGTCTTGCCGAAGCCGCTCGCCACGATGAACGTGATCCCCAGGAGCACCCCGAGGATCACCACGGCGAACAGCCCGTACGCGAGGGGCTTGCCGGCCGGTCGGGGCGGCGTGGCCGCGCCCCACGCGAGGGAGCGGATGCCGAGCGCGAACAACGCCGGCAGCCCCGCTCCGAGGATCAGGCCGGCCGCCAGCACCTTCCAGGCGCCTTCGAGGGCGAATCCGAAGTTGCTCATGACGCCACCGATCCCGCCGGGACGGGCGGCGACGAGGGGGCGGTGGGGGCCGTGGGGGCCGGCTCCCACTCCTCGTTGACGTTGTTGTGGTCGATCGGGGCGAGCCGCGACCGCAGCCACATGCCCGCGGCCGCCAGCAGCAGCACGACGAAGATGACGATCGCGCCCGCGACCCCGCCGACGAGGTCGCCGAGATACCACATCAGCGCGCCGACCACGGCGGCGGCGGGCAGGGTGATCAGCCACGCGGCGACCATGCGGCCGGCCACCCGCCAGCGCACCCGGGCGCCGGGCTTGCCCACGCCCGAGCCGAGGATCGAGCCGGTGGCCACGTGCGTCGTCGACAGCGCGAAGCCGAGGTGGCTGGAGGCCAGGATGACCGCGGCCGACGAGGATTCCGCGGCCATGCCCTGCGGCGGCGCGATTTCCACCAGACCCTTGCCCAGCGTACGGATGATCCTCCACCCGCCGAGGTAGGTGCCCAGCGCGATCGCCACGGCGCAGCTCGCCTTGACCCAGAACGGGATGCTGCCGGTGTCGGTCCAGTCCCCGGCCGCGATCAGGGCGAGGGTGATGACGCCCATCGTCTTCTGGGCGTCGTTGGTGCCGTGGGCCAGCGAGACCAGCGAGGCGCTGCCGATCTGGCCCCAGCGGAAGCCGTTCTCGGTGAAGCGCTGGGCCACCCCGACGGTGATCTTGTAAATCACCCAGGTGCCGACGGCGGCGACCACGCCCGCGATCACCGGTGAGATCAGGGCGGGCAGGATCACCTTGCCGACGACGCCGTCCAGCTTGGTGCCGTTGCCGTTCCAGTTGACCCCGGCCCAGCCGAGCCCGGCGATGGTGGCGCCGACCAGGCCGCCGAACAGCGCGTGCGAGGAGCTCGAGGGCAGGCCCAGCAGCCAGGTGAACAGGTTCCAGACGATGCCGCCGATCAGGCCGGCCAGCACGATCAGCAGCAGGGCCGTGCCGCCGTCGGAGGTCAGGGACTCCTTGGGGGTGCCGTCGGGGTTCTGGATGCGGACGACCGCGTTGCTGACGGTCAGGGCGACCTCGACCGACAGGAACGCGCCGACCAGGTTGAGGATGCCGGAGAGCGCGACGGCCGTTTTGGGCCGCAGGGCGCGGGTGGCGATGGAGGTGGCCATCGCGTTCGCCGTGTCGTGGAACCCGTTGGTGAAGTCGAAGCCGAGGGCCGTGACCACCACCAGGGCCAGGATCACCGATGTCTCTGTCACACCGTCAGAGTCGCTGGTCGAAGATCAGACCAGAAGAGTTCAACTAGTGTGAATTTGATATTACGTGCTCGTTACCCTGGAGATCAGGGCCCGTTTACCGTTCGTTCATCTTGCGACCGGGTCCGGAGTCCCGGCCGCAAGCCCTCGTGCGCAATGTCACTCGATCGGCGGGTCCGCGAGCGGCCAGCCACCGGCCGCCAGGTGGGCCGAGACGCGGGCCACGTCGGCCGGGGTGGCCTCCTGCAGCATCGAGTCACTGATCATCGTCTCGATGTCGTCCCCGGTGATCGGATCCTCGCTGGTCAGCGACTGCTCGGCCAGATCCGAGGCGATCTTGCGGATCTCGTCCTCGGTCAGCTTGCGGCGCAGCACGCCGAGCAGGGCCACGTAGTCCTGGCGGGGCACCCCGGCCGGGTAGCCCGCGCGGAGCCAGCCGACCGTACGGGTCAGGAAGTTGGAGCGGTTGTCGGTCACTGCCGTCCCCTACTTGTCGACGATGGTCGGGTAGATGTGCTCGAAGCTCAGCGCCTTGCCGAAGCCGCCGGCCACGATGAACGTGATACCCAGCAGGACGCCGAGGATGACCACCGCGAACAACAAGTAGCCCAGCGCCTTGCCGGCCGGGTTGGGCGCGGCCGCGTCCACCTCGGCGTCGCCTCCGGCGCCCCAGGCCAGCGACCGGATGCCCAGCGCGAACAGGGCGGGCAGCCCGGCGCCGAGGATCAGGCCGGCGGCCAGCACCTTCCATGCGCCCTCGAGCGCGAATCCCAGGTTGTGCATGTCAGCAGCCCTCTCAGCTGGCCGTGCCGGCCGGGACCCGCGGCGTGGCCGTCTCGTCGTCCCAGTCGTCGTTGACGTTGTTGTGGTCGACCGGCGTCTTGCGCGAGTGCCAGTACATGTATCCGGCCGCCGCGAGGAGCAGTACGAAGACCACGAGCGCACCGGCCAGCCCGCCGAACAGGTGACCGATGTACCACATGACCGCGCCGACCACGGCCGCCGAGGGCAGCGTGATCAGCCAGGCCGCGACCATGCGGCCGGCCACCCGCCAGCGCACCTGGGCCCCCGGCTTGCCCACGCCCGAGCCGAGGATCGAGCCGGTCGCCACGTGCGTGGTGGACAGCGCGAACCCGAGGTGGCTGGAGGCGAGGATGACCGCGGCCGAGGCCGACTCGGCCGCCATGCCCTGCGGCGGCGCGATCTCGACCAGACCCTTGCCGAGCGTACGGATGATCCGCCAGCCGCCCAAGTAGGTGCCGAGAGCAATGGCGATCGCGCAGGACGCCTTGACCCAGAACGGGATGTTCTCGGTGTCGGTCCAGTCGCCGGTGGCGATCAGCGCGAGGGTGATGACGCCCATCGTCTTCTGGGCGTCGTTGGTGCCGTGGGCCAGCGAGACCAGCGAGGCGCTGCCGATCTGGCCCCAGCGGAACCCGTTGTCAGTGAAGCGCTGCGCGACGCCGAGGGTCACCTTGTAGATGATCCAGGTGCCGGCCGCGGCGACCAGGCCCGCGATCACCGGGGACATGAAGGCCGGGAGGATGACCTTGCCGATCACCCCGTCGAGCTTGGAGCCGTCGCCGTTCCAGTTGACCCCGGCCCAGCCCAGGCCCGCGATGGTGGCGCCGATCAGGCCGCCGAACAGCGCGTGCGAGGAGCTCGAGGGCAGGCCCAGCAGCCACGTCAGCAGGTTCCAGACGATGCCGCCGATCAGGCCGCACAGGATGATCAGCAGCAGGGCCGTGCCGCCGTCGGAGGTCAGGGATTCCTTGGGGGTGCCGTCGGAGTTCTGGATGCGGACGACCGCGTTGCTGACGGTCAGGGCAACCTCGACCGACAGAAAAGCGCCGACCAGGTTGAGGATGCCGGAGAGGGCCACGGCCACCTTTGGCCGCAGTGCTCCGGTGGCGATGGAGGTCGCCATCGCGTTCGCCGTGTCGTGGAACCCGTTGGTGAAGTCGAAGCCGAGGGCCGTGACGACCACCAGGGCCAGGATGACCGTTGTCTCTGTCACATCGTCAGCGTTGCCCTGGTAACGCCCGGCTGAAAGAAAGCTGAGACGAACGGTGGCCAAACTTTGCGCATGGGGAAGGCCGGGCCCCGTGGGCCCGGCCTTCCGTTGTTGTCACTCCGTCAGTTCGACGGCTGCAGAACCACCGTGTCGCGGCCCGTCTGCGGCGGGACGCCGGTGTCGGTGTAGGAGGCGACGAACACGCCCGTCAGGTTGTCGGCCCCGGCGTGACCGGGGTCGAGGAACGTGACGATCGAGCCGGTGCAGCCGGACGCCGTGCTCAGCGGGTGCCCGTGCTGGTCGTGCCCGAGGATGTACGTCACGGTGACCCGCGAGCAGTCGACCGGGGCGTCGTCGGTCACGCGCACCTCGAAGTTCACCGTGTCGCCGAAGGCGAACGGCTGGCCGTCCTGCGGCGTGACGAACTCGACGACCGGGGCCGCCGTGCCGACCGGCAGGATGACCTCGGCCGAGGCCGACCGTCCGGTGCTGTCGGTGACCTTCAGCGTCGGGCGGTAGTCGCCGTTCGCGGTGAACGTGAAGGTCGGGTTGGGATCGGTCGAGTCCACCCGGTTGTCGTTGTCGAGGTACCAGGCGTACTTCAGCGCGTCACCGTCGGGGTCGGTGGTGCCGGCGCTGGAGAACGTGACGGTCAGCGGCGCCTGTCCCGTGGCCGGGGTGGCCGACACCTTCGGGATCGGGGTGCGGTTGCCGCGCACGTAGTCGAACCGGGAGAGCTGGGCGTCCGGGTTCTCGTTGAAGTAACCGTCGCCGTACTCGAGGACGTAGAGCGCGCCGTCCGGGCCGAACTCGAGGTCCATCGGGTTGTCGAAGACGAGTTCCGGCAGAACCGGCTCGACCTTCGTCACCTGGTTGCGGCGGTCGAGGGTGAGCGCCTTGACCCAGTCGCGGGTCCACTCGCCCAGCAGCGGCTTGCCGTCGAACGCCTCGGGCCACTTGATCTGCGACCGCGAGCGCCGGTCGTAGTCGTAGGCCGGGCCGCCCATCGGGCCGATGCCGCCCGTGCCCAGCTCCGGGAACTGCGCGCTGGGGCCGTACCCGTAAATGATCTCCGGCTTCTCGACCGGCGGCAGGTTCCGCAGGCCGGTGTTGTTGGGCGACTCGTTGACCGGCTTGGCGCAGTTGAACGGCGCGCCGGAGGTGCCGGTGGCGAAGTCGTAGTCCACGTAGGGCTGGTCGGGCGCCACGCAGTACGGCCAGCCGTAGTTGGCGGGCTTGTCGACGGCCAGCCAGCGGCCCTGACCGGCCGGGCCCCGCGCCGGGTTGGCGTTCTGCGCGTCGGGCGAGTAGTCGCCGACGTAGACGACGTCCGTCTCCGGGTCGATGGTGAACCGGAACGGGTTGCGCAGGCCCATGGCGTAGATCTCGGGCCGGGTCTTGGGTGTGCCCGGCTTGAAGAGGTTGCCCCGGGGGACCGTGTACTTGCCGCTCTTCGAGACCTTGATGCGCAGGACCTTGCCGCGCAGGTCGTTGGTGTTGGCCGCGCTGCGCTGGGCGTCGAAGACCGGGTTGCGGTTCGCGCGCTCGTCCAGCGGGGCGTAGCCGTCGGAGAAGAACGGGTTGCTGTCGTCACCGGTCGACAGGTACAGGTTGCCCTTGCTGTCGAAGTCGATCTTGCCGCCGACGTGGCAGCACTGACCGCGGTCGGTGGCCACCTGCATGATCTTCTGCTCGGTGTTCAGCCGCAGAGTGCTGCCCTGCAGCTTGTACCGGGACAGTTGCATGTGGCCCTTGAACCGCGCGAAGTCGGCTGCCGTGCCCTCGGCCGGCGCGTCACCCTCGTTGATCTGCGGGGTGTTCGGGTCGTCGGAGGGCGTGTCCAGCGGCGGCGAGTAGTAGACGTAGACCCACTTGTTCTGCTCGAAGTCGGGGTCGATCGCGATGCCCTGCACGCCCTCCTCGTCGTGGAGGTAGACCGGGATCGTCGCGGCCAGCACGTTGCGCCCGGTGGCGGGCTCGTGGATGCGGACCTCGCCACCGCGGGCCGTGTGCAGCACGCGCCGGTCGGGCAGGACGGCGAGCGCAATGGGCTCGCCCGGGAAGTCGTTGAGCGTGACTTTCTGGAAGTCGGAGGACGGCGGCAGCGGCTGGCTCGGCTTGCTGGGGCCGGCCACGGCCACGGCCGGGGTGACCAGCAGGGCCACACCGGTGACGCTGAGGATTCCCAGTCGGCGCAGCATCAGAAACGCAGCCCGTCCAGGAAGTCGAAACCGCGCTCGGCGGTCACGAGGGCGTCGGCCGGGGTGCGCGGCGGCGATCCCGCGTCGTCGCGTTCCACGATGTACTCGATGAGTCCGGCCTCCTTGGAGTTCTGGAAGATGCGGCCGAAGTCGATCAGGCCGTCACCCGGGTCGGCGAAGGTGGCGTTCACGTCGAGGTCCTTGACGTGCACCTGCTTGATCCGGCCCCGGTTCTTCTTGATCAGGTCGACCGGGTCGTTGGCCCCGCGGAACGCCCAGAACAGGTCGACCTCGAGGTGTACGTACCGGTCGTCGGTCTCACCGGTCAGGATGTCGTAACCGGTGAGCTTGGTGCCGTTCTGCCGGAAGAACTCGGCGTGGTGGTTGTGGTAGCCGAACGACAGCCCGGCCCGCCTCGCGAGTTTGCCGGCCTTGTTGAGGTCGGCCGCGAAGGCGCGGTAGACGGCGGCGTCCCGGATCGGGCCGTTGGCGCCCTGTCCGAAGAACGGGTGGACGATGAACTTGTTGCCGACGATGTTCGCGTCCTGGAGGGCTTTCTCCCAGGTGTTCGCGTCGAACGGCTGCGGGATGCCGACATGGCCCGAGGTGGCGCGCAGGCCGGCGGCGTCGAGAGCGGCCCGGAACTGGGCGGCCGTGCGGCCGACGAAGCCGGCGTGCTCGACTCGCTTGTAGCCGATCTCGGCCAGCTCCGCGAGGCTGGCTTCGAGGTTGATGCTCAGCTGGTTGCGCAACGTGTAAAGCTGCACGCTGATCTGGTCACGGGGCACCCGCCGGGACGACGAGTGCGAGCCGCCCGCGGAGGCGGCGCCCGGTACTGCGAGGGTTGCCGCGGCACCGGCCGCGGCGGCGGCGCCGAGTAGTTGACGACGGTTCAGTGACTGCGGCATTGCGGTCTCCTTCGAACGACATCGCTCGATACATTACGCAGGTGTTTCGTTCGAAGGGAACCTAAGTTTCTTCAGATCTAGCAAAAGTTTCCCGCACTCGGGCAAAACCTTCCGGTCACCGTACGTAGCGACAGCCATCACTGATTCGAAGTCTTTCGACTACTGCAACGCGAACCCCGCCGAGCCGCGTCTTAGACATCAAGCGCGCCGAGTTCCCAGGGAACAAAACTCGACAGGGGGACCGGAAACAATGCAAGAAACGGGATTCGAGGCCATCACCAAAGATCAACGGGACCAATTCCTGCGGGACGGGGTTCTGCTGGTCCGCAACGCGCTCGACGAGGAGCGCCGCGCACGACTCGAGGCCGCCGTCGACCGGGTCTACGAGCAGGAACGCAAGGCGGACCGGCTCAGGCCCGACGGCACCCTGCACATGCTCGGCTTCCTGCCCCGCGACGAGGAGTTCGGCGAGCTGCTCACCCTTCCGACCACCTTCCCGTACGTCTGGGGGCTGGCCGGCTGGAACATCTACACGCACCACAACCATCTGGACGTGACGCCGCCGAAGCCGTTGGAAGAGGAGCCGGCGTGGGGCTGGCACCAGGACGGATATCGGCAGAACAGCGATCCGGAGCGGCTCGACGTGGAGCAGCCGCGGCCGATGTTGTCGCTCAAGGTGGCGTACGTGCTCTCGGATCTGTCGCGCACCGGGCGGGGTGCGACCAAGGTGATCCCGGGCAGCCACCTGAACAACACATTGGAGCGTCCCGAGGGCGGCACGGACCCGCGCGGCACCATGGAGATCACGGCGAACGCGGGCGACTGCTTCATCTTCGACCGGCGGCTCTGGCACTCACGATCGGCCAACCGCAGCGCCGTCACGCGCAAGATCCTGTTCATCGGGTACACGTACCGCTGGATCCGGCCGCTCGACGACATGCCGATCGACAAGGACTCCGAATGGTGGCGTAATCGCACGCCGGTGCAGCGCCAATTGCTCGGCGAGGCGCCGCACACGGCGAATCACTGGGGTGTCGGATGGGACGGATACATCGACGAGAAGATTCCCCTGCGGCACGAATTGTCGACGCGCGGGCTGCTCGATCGATCGGTTCCCTGGTTGCGCTGATCACGCCGGAAAGCGTCACGGTGGGTGATCACCGTTGGCCCCTCCCTGCCCCCGGGAAGGGGCCAACGGGTCCCGCATGCCGAGATCAGACGATCCGGGCCTCGGCGTCCACCCGGGACAACGCATCGGTCAAAATCGACAAACCGGCGCGCGCCTCGTCCTCGGTCAGGGTCAGCGGCGGCCCCATCCGCAGCACGTTGCCGTAGAGGCCACCCTTGCCGACCAGCAGCCCACCGGCCCGGCACTCGTCGAAGACGCGGACGGTCGCGGCCGCGTCGGGTTCCTTCGTGCCCGGGCGGACGATCTCGACCCCGATCATCAGGCCCTTGCCGCGCACCTCGCCCACACAGGCCAGATCGAGCGCGCGCAGGCCGTCGAGCAGGATCGCGCCGGTGCGGGCGGCGTTGGCCTGCAGGTCGTGGTCGAGCAGGTAGTCGAGCACGGCAACGCCGGCCGACATCGAGAGCGGGTTGCCGCCGAACGTGGAGAAGCTGATCGCCGGGACCGCGTTCATCACCCCGGCCCGCCCGGCCACGCCGCCCAGCGCGAAGCCGTTGCCGATGCCCTTGGCGAAGGTGATCAGGTCGGGCGTGACCCCGTGCGCCTGATAACCCCAGAAATGCTCGCCCGTACGCCCCCAGCCGGTCTGCACCTCGTCGGCGATCAGCAGGATCCCGTGTTCGCCCAGGACCTTCTGGTACGCCCCGAGCAGCCCGTCCGGGCCGGCCACGAACCCGCCGACACCCTGGATCGGCTCGGCGATCATCGCGGCCACGTCCCCGGCGGTGACCGTGGCCAGCACCTCGCGCAGGTCGTCGACGGCCGCGTCGAGGATGTCGCCGTCGGCCAGCCCGGCCATCCGCCCGCGCAGCCGGTCGCCCGAGGCCAGCCAGGACACGTTGAGCGGACTGAGCGAACTGGACGACCAGCTGCGGTGCCCGGTGACGGCCATGGTCGCGAACGTGCGGCCGTGGTAGCTGTTCTTGATGGCCAGGATCTGGTTCGAGTGGCGCACGTTCGCGGCCATCAGCAGCGCGGTCTCGTTGGCCTCGCTGCCCGAGTTGGTGAAGAAGACCCGGGCGTCCGGGATGCCGGAGACGCGGGCGATCCGCTCGGCCAGCTCGACCTGCTGACGGATCAGGTACAACGTGGACGAGTGCACGACACCGGTCGCGAGCTGACGCCGTACGGCCTCGTTGATCTCCGGAATGTCGTAGCCGATCATGTTGGTCAGCACGCCACCGAAGAAGTCGAGATAGGTGCGGCCGTCGGCGCCGGTGACGTGGCGCCCCGACCCCGCAACGATCTCGAGGGCGTCGTCGCCGTAGTAGACCGGCATCCAGCCCGGCATCACGGCACGGTGGCGGGCCAGCAGGTCATCGCTCATGGTCGGCTCCTTCTCCGGTTCATCGCCAGCCTCGCGGGTGCGGGCGGGCTCGGGGGCCGCTTCCGCGGCTGTCGAGCAGGGCTGCGGCGGCCAGAATGTCGGCCAGGTCGTCGACGTCACCGGCGACCAGGCCCACGGTCACCCGCACGTGGTCGTCGGGCAGCGGGAAGACGCAGAACGGCGCGCCCGGGGAGACGGCAATCCCGTGGGCGGCCAGCGCGACCATGGCGATCTGCTGATCATCGACGGTCATCCACAGGTTGATGCCGTCGGCGGCGGTCGCGGTCACGCCCCGGGAGCGCAACGCCTCGAGCAGCGTCGCGCGCCTGGTGGCGTACGCGGAACGGGCTTGGGAAATCTGGGCGACGGCCGCCGGATCGGTCAGCAGATCGAGCAGCACACCCTGCAGCAGGCGGCTGGACCAGCCGGGGCCGAGCAGCCGCCGGTCCGCCACTGGGCCGATCACGCGGGCCGGGCCGCCGACCGCCGCCAGCCGCAGATCGGGCCCGTGACTCTTGCTGAAGCTGGCCACGTGCACCGTCCGGGACGGCACATGCCGGCCCACGCTGACCTGCGCCGCCGTCGCGATGTCGCCCGCGTGATCATCCTCGACGACCAGCACCTCGGGGAAGGCGGCGAGGACCGTGGCCAGCTCGGACGCGCGCGTGGCGGACATGCTGACACCGGTCGGGTTGTGCGCGCGGGGCTGCAGGAACACGGCGACCGCCGGATAGTCGGTGAGCACCGCGTGCAGAAGATCGGGGCGCATCCCGTACGCGTCCAGGGGCACCCCGACCACCGTGGCGCCGACGGTCTGCAGCAGGTCGAGCAGGGGTGGAAAGGCCGGATTTTCCACCACCACGTGGTCGCCGAAGCGCACCACCTCGCCGATCACGCGGTCGATCGCGTCGAGCGCGCCGTCGACCACAGTCAGCTGCTCGGGCGGGAACGGCCAGCGCTCGCGCAGCACCGATTCCAGCCGCGGCAGCACCGGCGCGTCGAGGTAGCTCGTGGTCAGCCGCCCGTCCCCGATCCGCTTGAGCGCGTCGGTCAGATCCGGCAGAAGGTCGTGGTCCGGTACGCCGGTCGACAGGTCGCGAACATAGGTCCCGCTCGTCACGGAGGAGTCCGGCGCCGCGCCCAGCTGGGAATAGCGCCACCGCTGACGGGGCAGCACCGGCGCCGCCACGAACGTGCCCGACCGCCCCCGGGTCTGGATCGCCCCGGCCCGGGTCAGGCTGCGCCACGCCTCGCTGACCGTCGTCGGGCTGACCCCGAGCTCGCGCGCGACAACGCGGACCGTCGGCAGCCGGGTGCCCGCGGTCAGCTGCCCGGCGGTCACCAACCGGCTCACGGCCGCGGCAATCCCGCGGGCGCTGCGATCGTCGACAGCGTCCGTGATCAGCGCGAGCAAATTACCTCTCCGAAACATTCCGTTACGTTCAGGCAATTGTCCGCCTGAATGTGTGTCGTTAGTGTCCTACGGCATCCGAAGCCCACAATCAAGAGCTAGCGCAGCTGGTATGACGGGGAGTAGACACACGATCACAGGCGCATCCACCGCGCCGCCGCTTCAACGAAAGGGCCGTCATGAGCGATATCGTTCGCGCCGCCCTCGTTCAGACCACCTGGACGGGCGATAAGGAATCGATGATCAAGGCGCACGAGGACTACGCCCGCGACGCCGCCGCCCAGGGGGCGAAGGTGATCTGCTTCCAGGAACTTTTTTACGGCCCCTACTTCTGTCAAGTTCAGGAGCCCGAGTTCTACGAGTACGCCGAATCCATCCCCGGTCCGACCACCGAGCGCTTCCAGGCCCTGGCGGCCGAGCTCGGCATGGTGATGGTGCTTCCGATGTACGAGAAGGAGCAGGAGGGCGTCCTCTACAACACCGCGGCGGTGGTCGACGCCGACGGCTCCTACCTCGGCAAGTACCGCAAGCACCACATCCCGCAGGTGAAGGGCTTCTGGGAGAAGTTCTACTTCCGTCCCGGCAACCTCGGCTACCCCGTCTTCGACACCGCGGTCGGCAAGGTCGGTGTCTACATCTGCTACGACCGGCACTTCCCCGAGGGCTGGCGTGAGCTGGGCCTGGGCGGCGCGCAGATCGTGTTCAACCCGTCGGCCACCAGCCGCGGCCTGAGCGGCTATCTCTGGCAGCTCGAGCAGCCGGCCAGCGCGGTCGCCAACGAGTACTACATCGGCGCGATCAACCGGGTCGGCGTCGAGGCGCTGGGTGACAACGACTTCTACGGCCAGAGCTACTTCGTCGATCCCGAGGGCAAGTTCGTCGGCGAGGTCGGCGACACCCACAATCCGGAGCTCATCGTCCGCGACCTCGACCTGGGCCTGATCAAGACGGTCCGCGAGCGCTGGCAGTTCTATCGCGACCGGCGGCCCGAGTCCTACACCCGGACGGTGGCACTGTGAGCATCCTGATCAAGAACGGGACGGTGATCGGGCCGACCGGTCCCTACGCGGCCGACGTCCTGGTCGACGGCGAGACCATCGCCGCCATCTTCGCGCCCGGCCGGGCTCCCGAGGGCCCCGAGGTCATCGACGCCACCGGCAAGTACGTGATCCCCGGCGCGGTCGACGCCCACACGCACATGGAGCTGCCGTTCGGCGGCACCGCGGCCAGCGACACGTTCGACACCGGCACCCGGGGCGCGGCGATCGGCGGCACCACCACGATCATCGACTTCGCGGTGCAGCGCTACGGCGAGGTCGTGCAGGACGGGCTGGCCGCGTGGCACGCCAAGGCGGCCGGCAACTGCCACATCGACTACGGCTTCCACATGATCCTGGGCGGCGTGGACGACGACGCCCTCAAGGCCATGGACCAGCTCGTCGGCACCGAGGGCATCACCAGCTTCAAGCTGTTCATGGCCTATCCGGGCGTCTT
The DNA here is from genome assembly GCF_055562135.1 of Actinoplanes sp. NPDC021490. Lineage (NCBI taxonomy): Bacteria > Bacillati > Actinomycetota > Actinomycetes > Micromonosporales > Micromonosporaceae > Actinoplanes > Actinoplanes sp. NPDC021490. The sequence continues at coordinate 297,771 of NZ_JBVHFW010000008.1, read as the reverse complement.
CTATTCCGACGACGGTCAGATCCTGCGGGCGATGCAGAAGGCGCGCGACAACGGCGCCATGATCATGATGCACGCCGAGAACGGGCCGGCCATCGACGTGCTGGTCAAGCAGGCTCTGGAACGCGGCGAGACCGACCCGATTTACCACGGCCGGACCCGGCCCCAGGAGCTCGAGGCCGAGGCCACCAGCCGGGCCATCTGGCTGGCCTCGGTGGCCGCCGACTGCCCGCTGTACATCGTGCACCTGAGCGCCTCCAAGGCCCTCGAGCAGGTGAAGGCCGCCCGCGACCTGGGCCGCAACGTGTTCGCCGAGACCTGCCCGCAATATCTCTATCTGACGCTGGAGGACCAGCTCGGCGCGCCCGGCTTCGAGGGCGCCAAGTGGGTCTGCTCCACTCCCCTGCGCAGCAAGCACGAGAGCCACCGGGCCGACCTGTGGCAGGGCCTGCGCACCAACGACCTCTCGGTGGTGTCGACCGACCACTGTCCCTTCTGCATGAAGGACCAGAAGGAACTCGGCCTGGGCGACTTCTCGAAGATCCCGAACGGCATCGGCAGCGTCGAGCACCGCGTCGACCTGCTCTACCAGGGTGTCGTCGACGGCAAGCTGTCGCTGGCGCGCTGGGTCGAGACGATCGCGACCACCCCGGCGCGCATGTTCGGCATGTATCCGAAGAAGGGGATCATCGCCCCCGGTTCGGACGCCGACATCGTGCTCTACGACCCGGCCGGCCGCACCCGGATCAGCGTCGAGACCCACCACATGAACTTGGACCACTCGGCCTGGGAGGGCTGGGAGATCGACGGCAAGGTCGACACCGTGCTGTCCCGCGGCGAGGTCATCGCGTCCGGCGGCGAATACACCGGGCGGGCCGGCCGGGGCAAGTACGTCCCCCGCGCCCTCTCCGACTACCTGGTCTGAGGGAGAGCCCATGGACATCGGTGTGGTGCTGCAGAACAACCCGCCCGCGCGGGACGTGGTCGAGCTGGCCAAGCAGGCCGAGGCGGCCGGGTTCAGCCACGTCTGGACCTTCGACTCGCACGTGCTCTGGCAGGAGCCGTTCGTCATCTATTCGAAGATCCTCGACGAGACCGAACGGGTGATCGTCGGGCCGATGGTCACCAACCCGGGCACCCGGGACTGGACGGTCCTGGCCTCGATGTTCGCCACCCTCAACGAGATGTACGGCAACCGGACCATCTGCGGCATCGGCCGGGGCGACTCGGCACTGCGGGTGCTCGGCGCGCAGCCGCAGACCCTGGCTCAGCTGCGCGAGTCCATCGGGGTGATCCGGGGTCTGGCCAACGGCGAGAAGGTCCAGCTGCGGGGCACCGAACAGCAGTTGGCGTGGGCGTCCGGCAGTGAGCTCGAGGTGTGGGTGGCGGCGTACGGGCCGAAGGCTCTGGCTCTGACCGGCGAGGTCGGCGACGGGTACATCCTGCAGCTGGCCGACCCCGACATCGCCGCCTGGATGATCGCGGCGGTGCGGCGCGCGGCCGAACAGGCGGGCCGGGATCCGATGGCCATCAAGTTCTGTGTGGCCGCCCCGGCGTACGTGGGAGACGATCTCGGCCATCAGCGGGAGCAGACGCGCTGGTTCGGCGGCATGGTCGGCAACCACGTGGCCGACATCGTCTCGCGGTACGGCGGCGACGGCACGGTGCCGCAGGTGCTGACCGACTACATCAAGGGCCGGCAGGGCTACGACTACGCCGAGCACGGCCGGGCGGGCAACTCGCACACCACGTTCGTGCCGGACGAGGTGGTCGACCGGTTCTGCATCCTCGGGCCGGTGGAGAACCACCTCAAGCGGCTCGAGGAGCTCAAGGCGCTGGGCGTCGACCAGTTCGCGGTCTATCTGCAGCACGACGCCAAGGAGGAGACGCTGAAGGCGTACGGCGAGCACATCATCCCGGCCGTCTCGTGAGGAAACTCCTGTACGTCCTGCTCGGGCTCGCGTTCTTCGTCGTGCTCTGGGAGGGCTACAAGCTCGTCGGCAACCCGGAGGGCACGGTGCTCCTCGGGACGCGGATCCTGCCGCGCGCCGACGACCTGTCGATGCCGCACCTGTGGACGGTGGCCGAACGGCTGGGCCGCCCCGAGCTGACCGGCGGCCGGCCGGTCTGGATCGTGGTCGTCCAGGCCTGCCTGTTCACGCTGGGCATCACGGCCGCCGGGTTCGTGATCGGCGCGTTCGTGGGGCTGCTGCTGGCGGTGGCGATGGAGCGCTTCCGGATCGTCGAGCGCGGGCTCCTGCCGTACGTGATCCTCAGCCAGACGGTGCCGCTGGTCGCGCTGGCGCCACTGGTGGCCGGGTGGAACGTGCTGTGGCCGGAGTGGATGACCGTCGCCCTGATCGCCGCCTACCTGGCCTTCTTCCCGGTCGCCGTGGGCATGCTGCGCGGCCTGCAGTCGCCCGGAGCGGCCGGGGTCGAGCTGATGCGCAGCTACGCCGCCGGCTGGTGGCGCACGCTGGTCAAGCTGCGCTTCCCGTCGTCGCTGCCGTACCTGTTCCCCGCGTTGCGGCTGGCCGGCGCGGCCGCGGTCGTGGGCGCGGTGGTCGGCGAGATCTCGACCGGCACGCGGGGCGGCATCGGGCGTCTCATCATCGAGTACTCCCGCGAGGCCACCTCGGACCCGGCCAAGGTCTACACCGCGATGCTCGGCGCCGCCCTGCTCGGCCTGATCGTCGCCGGCCTTGTCAGCCTGCTGGAACTGCCGCTGATGCGGCACCGCCGCCACGTGGAGGTGGTGACCCTATGACCGCCGTCGTGGTCGACAACGTCACGAAAGTCTTCAACCAGGGGCGTACGGATGAGGTCGTCGCTCTGTCCGATGTCGATCTGACGGTCGCGAGCGGCGAGTTCGTGTCGCTGATCGGCCCGTCCGGGTGCGGCAAGAGCACGCTGCTGCGGCTGATCGCCGACCTGATCGCGCCCAGCACCGGCACCGTCACGGTGGCCGGCAAGAGCGCGGGAGCGGCGCGCAAGGAACAGGCGTACGGGATCGCCTTTCAGCAGGCCGGTCTGTTCGAGTGGCGGACCGTGCTCAAGAACGTCGAGCTGCCGCTGGAACTGCGGGGGCTGTCGCGCGCCGAACGCAAGGCCAAGGCCGAGGAGATGCTGGCGCTGGTCGGGCTGGCCGAGTTCGCCGGGCACTACCCGGCCCAGCTCTCCGGCGGCATGCAGCAGCGGGTGGCGATCGCCCGGGCCCTGGCCGTGCGGCCGCCGCTGCTGCTGATGGACGAGCCGTTCGGGGCGCTGGACGAGATGACCCGCGAGCGGCTGCAGTCCGAGCTCCTGGCCATCTGCGCCCAGACCGGCACCAGCACCGTCTTCGTCACGCACTCCATCTCGGAGGCGGTGTTCCTCTCCGACCGGGTCGTGGTGATGTCGGCGCGGCCGGGCCGGATCACCGCCTCGATCCCGATCTCGCTGGAGAGCCGCGACGAGGCGGCCCGGCAGTCCCCGCAGTATTTCGAAAGCGTGACGTCGGTCCGGCAAGCGTTGCGGGGCGCCCCGCTGCGGAGCGCCTCGTGAAGTGGGCCCGCGCGATCCTGCCGCCGGTGGTCGTCGGCATCGTCGCGATCGTGTTGTGGGAGGTCGTGGTCACGGCCGGGCGGATCGCGCCGTACATCCTGCCCGCGCCGTCGGCCATCTGGGCCCAGCTGGTCGAGCAGCGGCAGAACGTCTGGGAGGCCGCGCTGGCCAGCGGGACCAACGCGCTGATCGGCCTGATCGGCGGGTCCGTGGCCGGCGTGCTGGCGGCCATGGTGTCGAGCCGGATCCGCCCGCTGGCCGAGGTGTCACTGCCGTTCGCGGCCGTGCTCAACGCGCTGCCGATCATCGCGCTGGCCCCGATCCTCAACAACATGTTCGAGTCGACCAGCAGCCTTCCGCGCCGGCTGGTGGCCGCGATCATCGTGTTCTTCCCGGTCTTCATCAACACGCTGCGCGGCCTGCGTGAGGTCGACCCCATCCATCAAGAGCTCATGCACACGTACGCGGCCAGTGGCTGGACCTTCGCGGTGAAGGTGCGCCTGCCCGGGTCGCTCCCCCACGTCTTCACCGGCCTGCGGCAGGCGTCGTCGCTGGCCGTGATCGCCGCGGTGGTCGCCGAATACTTCGGGGGCCTGCAGAACGGGCTGGGCTCACGGATCACCTCCGCCGCCGCGTTCACCGCCTATCCCCGCGCCTGGGCCTTCGTGGTCGGCGCCTGCCTGCTCGGACTCGTCTTCTACCTCACCACGCTGGTGCTGGAACGCCTCGCGATGCCGTGGCGGACCCGCCTGATCGCCTGAGCCGCCCACCCGATCCGCGCTCCCGCTCCTTCTCCTGCTTCCTCCTCACGCTTCCTCTCCGCTCCCTCCGCAAGATCATCTAATTCCGAGAGGATCCCCCATGCGACCAATCCGGATATTTACTGCTATCGCCGCCGCTTCCGCCCTGCTCGTGGCCGGATGCGGCACCGCCGACCAGGACTCGGCCACCCCGGCCCCCGGCGGCAGCGGCGGCGCCCTCACCCCGGTCAAGCTCCAGCTCCAGTGGTTCTTCCAGGCCCAGTTCGCCGGCTACATCGCCGCCGTCGACCAGGGCTTCTACAAGGAGCAGGGCCTCGACGTGCAGCTGCTCGAGGGCGGCGTCGACATCGTCCCGCAGACCGTCCTCGCGCAGGGCAAGGCCGACTACGCCGTCGCCTGGGTGCCCAAGGCGCTGGCCTCCCGGGAGCAGGGCGCCGGCATCACCGACGTCGGCCAGATCTTCGGCCGCTCCGGCACCTACCAGGTGGCCTGGAAGGACAGCGGCATCACCAAGGCGGCCGACCTCAAGGGCAAGAAGGTCGGCAACTGGGGCTTCGGCAACGAGTTCGAGCTGTTCGCCGGCATGACCAAGGCCGGGCTCGACCCGGGCAAGGACGTCACCCTGGTGCAGCAGCAGTTCGACATGCAGGCGCTGCTCAAGAAGGAGATCGACGCCGCCCAGGCGATGAGCTACAACGAGTACGCCCAGCTGCTCGAGGCCAAGAACCCGGCCACCGGCAAGCTCTACACCCCCGACGACTTCTCGATCATCGACTGGAAGGCCGAGGGCTCCTCGATGCTCCAGGACGCGGTGTGGGCCAACACCGAGAAGCTCAACGATCCGGCGTACCAGCAGCAGACCGTCAAGTTCCTGACCGGCACGATCAAGGGCTGGGCATTCTGCCGCGACAACGCCGAGAAGTGCCGTGACATGGTCGTGGCCAAGGGTTCCAAGCTCGGCAAGAGCCATCAGCTGTGGCAGACCAACGAGACCAACAAGCTGATCTGGCCGGCGCCGAACGGGATCGGCGTCATCGACGAGGCCGACTGGAAGCAGACCGTGGACATCTCGATGACCACCAAGAACCAGACCGGCGACACGGTGCTGACCAAGGCGCCGGAGGGTCTGGCCTTCACCAACGACTACATCAACCAGGCCGTCACCGCGGCCAAGGCCGCGGGCATCGACGTCAACGGCACGTCGTTCCAGCCCGCGACCGTCACCCTGACCGAGGGCGGCGCCTGACCGGCGCGGATGGTCCCCCGGTCACAGGGGGACCATCCGCGCGGCCAGGGCCACCGCCATCAGATCGCCGTCGCGCAGCTTGCCCGCGGCCGAGATCGCGCCGAGGCTCTCCAGCCGCTGCGCCGTCGACTCGAGCAGCTGCTCGTCACCCTTGAGCAGACGCCGGGCCACCCGCGCCTGGGTCGGGGTCAGCTCGGCGTACGCGCACTGGTCGAGCGCCTTGATCGTCTCGTCGTCGAGACTGCCCGCGATGGCCCGCTCGGTCACAACCGAGAGCAGCCAGTCGGGCCACCAGGCGTACTTGCCGACGGCCAGGCCCGACCGCACCGCGATCTCGGGGCTCTGACCGGCCTGCATCAGGCGCAGGGCCAGCCCCGTGTCGAACCGTTCCAGACGCAGCGCCTCGACGAACGCCTTGAGGATCGGCGCCGTGCCGACGAACCGCTCGGCCTCGGCCGCGCCCTCGGCGAAACGACCGCGAAGGACATGACACAGCGCGTACGTCTCGGCGATGCCCGAGTTGTCGGCGGCGCGCTGGTCGAGCCGCTCGACCGTCGCCTCCAGGCGCTCGATCGCACGGTCGGCCCTTTCGGCCAGCTCGCTGCTCACCGGTTTGTTGAGGTGCCGCACCACCACGTCGGCGGCCAGCTCGGCCTCGCGCCGCAGCAGCCGCGACGAGATCTTGGGGACGATCGCGTCGCTGAGGTTCTCGGTCACCGAGGCGGCGTCGAACCGGTCGGACACGTCGAGGAACTTGGCCCACCAGGAAGCCGCGTGCCCGGGCCGGGCGTTCACCACTTCGGCGTTCATGACCGTTCTTCTCCCGTCAGTGCAGTTGGATTCAGCATTCCGGCCTTGACCAGCGTGCGGCTCAGCGGCCGGGTCAGCTCGGCCAGCCGCACGCAGGCGTCTTCTCCGATGGCGTCGTAGGCCGGCTCGGCGAGCCGGTCGGTGGTCGCCTCGACGCGGGCTCGCAGCTCGCGCCCGGCGTCGGTGAGACCGTCCTCGGCGTCGAGCAGGCCACGTGCGCGCAGCTCGTCGCCCGCCCCGGCCCATGCCTCGCGCCGCCAGCCGCGGCTGACCCGCAGGAACCGCTCGTCGGTCTCGCCCGACGCCACGTGCAGGCGCAGCGCCTCGAGGCCGCTGATGCCCTCGGCCAGCAGCACCGCCACGTGCCCGTCCCCGCGGAACTCGCGCAGCAGCGTCTGCGCGTGCCAGAGCACCAGATGCAGCGGCTCGGGCCAGGGCAGTTCGGCGTGCGCGGCGAACAGCGGGCGGCCCTGCGGCCACGCGGTCGCCGCCTCGGCCGCGCGACGGGCCAGCCCGGCCGCCTCGGTCACCTCGGGCGACGCGAGCACACCGGCGCCGAGCCCGCGGGTGAGCGCCGCATCCACGGCGGACAGCCGGGCCTCGACCATCGCGGCCGGGGACACGGTGTCCCACACCGACGGCAGCGCCCGGGCCACCACGTCGGGGTTGAAGTTGTAGAAGGTGGCGGCGACGACCCCGGGCCCGCACGCGCCGAACGCCGCACCCCGGGACGCGAAATAGCCGTCCTGCGGCGCCACACCGAGCCGGCCGTAGCTCGCCGGCGCCTCGGGCGCGAAATAGATCATGGCGTGGATCGGCTCGGTCACACGCCAGGCCCGCCGTTGGGGGGACTCGCTCATCATGTTCTCCTCATTCGTGACCGGCCGGGCCCCAGGGCAGTTCCTCCGGCGAGGCGGCCTCGATCGGGGCCTCCGAGTGCCGCGGCGGCGGCCGGTCGGCCACCGTGTGCCAGGCGCCGGCCTTGCGGGCCGCCGCCCGGGTGACCATGTGCACCGGCAGCGGCGGCGCCGTGAACGGGCCGGCTCCCCAGCGCACCCAGATCGCGATGCGGCCGGCCGCGGCCTCGGCCAGCAGCTTGTCGACCGTGCGGGGCCGGTCGAGCCGGTCCACCTCGATCGCGATGGGCTGCCCGCCCGGGCGGGCACAGGCCACGTCGAGCACCGAATGTCCCCGCAGCGGCGGCGGCAGCGGGAAGACGCTGGGCGCCCGGCGATAGACCCGCCAGCCCTGGCCCTCGGCCCAGCCCGCGATCGCGTCGATGATCCGCGTGGTCGCCTGGTCGTTGCTCAGCTCGGCGAAGTGCACCGCCGCCAGCGCCCCGGCCAGCGACTGGGCCGTCCGGGTGCCGTCGTCCGCGTCCATCGCCAAACCCTATGCCCATGTCAGTAACCGCCACCGGCCGCGACCGGCCGCCGCTGCCGGGCGAACATCTCGGCCATCTGATCGGGTGGCATCGGGCGGGCCAGGTGGTAACCCTGGCCCACGGTGTACCCGAGGCGACGCAACCGGTCGGCCTGCTCCTGGCATTCGATGCCCTCGGCCACGGTGTCGAGGCCGAGCGCGCCGGCCAGCTGGGCCACGGCGTGCGCCACGGCCTGCCGGGCCTCGGCGGCCGGGGTGCCAGGCTCGTCGAGCTCGATGCCGTCCACGAAAGACTTGTCGAGCTTGACGATCGAGACCGGGAACGACCGCAGCAGGCTCAGCGAGGACTCCCCGGTGCCGAAGTCGTCGAGCGCCAGCCGTACGCCCATGTCGTGCAGCTCGTGCAGGGTGCGCGAGATCTGCTTGCCGCGCAGCACCCCCGACTCGGTCAGCTCGAGCACCAGCCGGTCGGCGGGCAGGCCGGTCTCGGCCAGGACGGCCCGCACGTCGTTGACGAAATCCGGGTCGTGCAGCTGGCGCACCGACACGTTGGGCGCGATCTTCTGCATCGCGTCCGGCCCGAACTCGGCCAGCCACTCCACCGCCTGTCGGCACGCCTCACGCAGCACGAACCGGCCGAGCGGCACGATCAGGCCGGTCGCCTCGGCGGCCGGGATGAACTCGCCCGGCGGCACCAGCCCGCGGGTGGGGTGGTCCCAGCGGATCAGCGACTCGACCCCGATCACCGCTCCCGAGCCGAGCGCGACGATCGGCTGGTAGAACAGGCGGAACTCGCCCGCGTCGAGGGCCCGGCGCAGCTCTCCGCCGAGGCGGGCGTGCGCGAGCACGGGCTGTTCCATGCCGTCGTGGTAGCGCACCCGGTTGGCCTTGCCGCGCTGCTTGGCCGCGTACATGGCGACGTCGGCGTGCCGCAGCAGCTCGTCCAGCGCGAGGCCGGGCGTCGCGCCGGCGATGCCGACGCTGCAATGGATGAGCAGACGATGCGGGCCGACCGGCTCGGACAGCGCCTCGAGCAGGCGGTCGGCCACCGTCTCGCCGCTGACCTCGGTGCCGGTCAGCAGCACGGCGAACTCGTCCCCGCCGAGCCGGGCCACCAGGCCGTCCGGCCCCGTGGCGGTGCGCAGCGCGCCGGCCACGGCGACCAGCAGCTCGTCGCCGACGTCGTGACCGAGCGAGTCGTTCACGATCTTGAAGTCGTCCAGGTCGACCAGCAGCACGGTGGCGTCGCCGGCCGCGAGGGCCCCGGCCAGCCGCTCCCGGAACAGGCCACGGTTGGCCAGGCCGGTGAGGCCGTCGTGGGCGACCTCGTGGCGCAGCTTGTCCTCGGCGGAGCGCTTCTCCCGCATGAGCAGGCGGTTCTCGCGGGTGGCGGCGAGCTGGCGCACCGCGATCAGGGCCGTCAGCACGACCACGGCGACGACCACGACCCGGTCGGGCCAGCCCAGATCGCCGCGGAGCACCCCGAGCAGGGCCGCGTCGATCGCGAGGACGGACAGGTAGGGCAGCCACACGTTGACCCGGCGCGGGCGCGAGCCGGCCGAGTTCCACTGCTGGTGCGCGGCGCCGGCGGCGAGCACGAAGGCGGCCGGCATGACCACCGCCTGCGCCAGCAGCATGCCGTTGTCGCCGTAGAAGCCGAGCACACCCACGACGGCCGCCACGATGGCGGCCGCCGCGATCAGCCGCAGAGCCACCCGGTCGACCGGGCCACCGCGGATGTAGGAGACCTTGACGATCCCGCCCAGGCCGAGCAGGAACGTCATGCCGATCAGCAGGAGAGCCTGGTTGGTGAAGCTGTGGTTGGTGGTGAGAAGCGGCGCGAGCCCGTAGCTCCACATCACCGTGCCGCCGCCGACGAAGGCGATCGCCCGGTCGATCAGCTGCTTGCGCCGCTCGGCCTGGCCGGTGATGCCGAGCGGCACCCGGCCGACCGCCCACATGGCGGCGATCAGGCCGAAACCGGCCGGCACGAGGGTGCCCAGCGAGATGCTGGGCAGCACCGGGGCGATGACGAACGCCGAGACGGCCAGCCAGGCGTACCCGGCGGTGAAGGTGCCCAGCGCGATCAGCAGCAGGCGCCAGAAGCGGCGCGCGTCCGGCTCCAGCCCGCCGTTGCGCAGCAGCGCGACGACCGACCAGACGCCGGCCACCCCGCCGGCCGGCATGAACAGGTACGCCACGGCGTCCGGCCCGATGCGGGTCAGGAACCACAGCGCGCCGGTCAGCGTGACGGCGAAGGCGGCCAGCACGTATCGCAGGGGTGCGTTCTGCTTGATGGCCACCCCGGAAGAATCGGCAGCGGCGTGCGGCGGCGTAGGACTATTCACCGTTAGCCGGACCACGGCGCATCAGGTGTCTCCGTTCGGGTGTTCGCACCCCTGGCAGGGGCGCGGCAACGCAGGATGGATCGCATGGAGCGCAGCCGGGAGGACGAGGTTCGTGATCGACTGGCCGATATCGCCGGTGACGATCCCGGACCGGCGGAGCGGGCCCTGCTGGGCCGCCTGGTCCGGTCATTCCTCGACAAGAATCCCGGCGCGGTCGACCGCCTGGCCGAGCTGCTGCGCGGCGGCGACCCGGATCCGCTCCGGGAACAGGCGCATGCGCTCAAGGGGTCGGCCACCAACATCGGCGCCGACCGCCTGGCCCGGGTGTTCGCCGAGGTCGAGGACGCCGCCCGCGAGGGTGTCGTGCTCGATCCCGACCTGACGCTCGGCCGCATCGCCTGTGAGCAGGCGCTGATCTATCCCGTGCTGGAGAAGATCGCGGCCGAGGGCTGAGCTCAGAACCGGCGCGCGCCGGGCACGGCCAGCACGGGCTCGATGATCTCGATCATGCGGGCGAAGTTGTTGAGCCGGTCGAGCAGCAGCTCGGTGACGACCATGCCCCGGCCGATCAGCACCAGGCCGTTGGTGGCCACGATGTCCTCGGCGACGCGCATGCCGACCTCGAGGTCGACCACGCGCAGGCCGCGGACCCTCTCCTTGACCTGGACGCACCCCTTGACCCGGCGCAGCGCGTCCAGCACGAGAAGGGCGCTGTGGTCGCGGCACTCGAGCACGGTGATCGCGCTCTCCACCTCCAGGCCGCGGCTCTCCAGGGTCTCGAAGTCGATCGCCGTACGGATGACGTCGATCGCGGCCTCGACCAGGGGGCCCGGGTGCGGCGGCGGGTTCAGGCCGAGCCCGCGGACGATCTCGATGACGTCCTCGAGCATCGGGATGGTGCGGAGCAGCTGCACGGCGACGCCCGGCATGGCGTCGACCATCGCCTGCTCCTCGTCGGTGCAGGGCAGGCCCTTGTCGAGCTTGGCCAGCACGGTGGGCGGCAGCGTGACCGCGCCGAGCTGGGACGCCATCGCGGCGACCTCGATCTCCCACAGCGAGTCGAGCTGCATCTCGTGGCAGAGTTCGGAGACCAGCGTACGGATGCGGCCGGCCCGGGCGAAGGCGAGCGGGCTGGCCAGCTGCAGACAACCGAACAGCGCCTGCAGGCTGGCCTTGAGGGTCTTGTCGAGCAGCTGGCGGTCGGCGGTCGAACGCCCGTGCAGCTCGACCGCGCTCTGCACGGTGCTGCGCAGCTCGTCGGTGGTGACCGGCTTGGCCAGGTAGCGGTAGACACCGCCGTCGTTGATGGCCGCGATGGCCGCGCTCAGATCGCTCTGCGCGGTGTGCAGCACGCGGGTCGTGTCGGGGTATTCGAGCTGCACCCGGCGCAGCAGCTCGACGCCGTCCATCTCGGGCATGCGCAGGTCGCTGATCACGGCGGCGACCGGGCCGGACGAGGCGAGCAGGCGCAGCGCCTCGGCCCCGCTCCCGGCCACGAGCACCTTGTGGTCGCGGCGGAGCTGCAGCGAGAGCGTTTCGAGGATGGCGGACTCGTCGTCCACCAGCAACACGGTCGGCCTGGTGGCCGCACCGGTTGCCGGCGCCAGCACGTTCGTCATTCTTTCCCCCGCCAAACCATCCGCAAGTGGTCGTGCCCTGTACCCGGTTAATCGGACGATTGGCGAAGGTGGCTAAGCGTTTTGGCCGCCGGCGGCGATCGGCAACCGGATGAGCACCGTCGTGCCGTGCGGGGGGTGGCCGCTGAGACGGATGGTGCCGCCGTGCAGGTCGACGATGGTGCGGGCCAGGCTGAGCCCGAGGCCCTTGCCCGCGATGCCCTGGTGGCGCACGTTGCTGGCGCGGTAGAAGCGGTCGAAGACCCGGTCGCGCTCCTCGGCCGGGGTGCCGATGCCGTGGTCGGTCACGGTCAGCTCGGCCATGCCGCCCCGCTGGACCAGCCGGACCTCGACGTCGCCGCCGTGCGGGCTGTACTTGACCGCGTTGGCCAGCAGGTCGTCGACGACCTGGCGCAGCCGGTGCGGGTCGCCCCGCAGCGGCAGCGGCTCGTCGCGCTCGTGCCGCAGGCGTACGCCGTTGGCCTGGGCGTACGGGCGGGCGGCGGCCAGCGCGGCCGCGACGATCCGGGCCAGGTCGACCGGTTCGGCCCGCAGGGCGACGTGGCCGGAGTCGAGGCCGGCCAGGTCGAGCAGGGTGTCCACGACCGAGCGCAGGCTGGAGGCGTTGCGGTGCACGGCGTCGACCATCGCCCGGCTCTCCTCGTCGAGCCCGGACTTCTCGTCGCCGAGCATCGACGCGCTGGCCACGATCGAGGTGAGCGGCGTCCGCATCTCGTGGCTGACCAGCGCGATGAAGTCGTCCTTGGCCCGGGCCAGCTGCCGGGCCAGGGCCTCGGCGCGGCGCAGCGCGACGTAGACGCCGATCCGGGCCGCGACCCCGTCGAGCAGCAGCGCGAGCCGGTCCTCGTGCGGTTCGGGCGCGTCGCCGTAACAGGTGAGCACGCCCAGCACGGTGTCGGCGTCACGCACCGGGACGGCCAGCACCGTCCGCAGCCCGGCCCGCAGGCACGCCGCCGCGCGCTTGCGTTCCAGCGGGGTGCGCAGGCTGGCCGAGTCGGCGATGTCGGGCACCCACAGCGGCTTGCCGGTGGCCCAGACCCGGCCGGTGATGCCGGCCCCCTTGATCGGCGCGAAGGTCAGCACCTCCTCCAGGCCACGGCCCGGCACGCACCAGCGGCCCCCGGCGCTCAGCTCGCCCGAGTCCTCGTCGGCCAGCCACAGCTCGGCCGCGGGCCAGCCCAGGGTGGCGCCGAGCGCGGCCAGCACCCCCGGGGCGGCCTCGGCGGCCGAGCCGGCCCGGCCCAGCGCCTCCTCGACGGCCCGGTGGCAGTCGCGGAACCGCTCGGCCCGGCGCAGCCCGGTGACCTCGCGGGCGACGGCGACCGCGCCGAGGTGCCGGCCGTCGTCGTCGACGATCGGCTGGGCGGTGGCCGCGATGATCCGTTCCCGGCGGCCGGCCACCCGCACCAGCAGGTCGGTGTCGACCCGTTCGCCGCGCAACGCCCGCTGGATCGGCGACTCGCGCCACGGGACGACCCGCCCCTCGGCGTCGAACAGGGCGCCGGTCGCGCGGGACGGATAGAGCCTCGGCGCCGCGTCGGAGGGCAGGCCGATCAGCTCGCGTACGGGCCGGTTGACCACGGCGATGTCACCGTCGGCGTCACAGGCGATCACGCCTACCGGCAGGTTGTCGATCAGGGAGCCGAGGAACGAGGCGCTCGCGCCGGGGCGGGCCAGCGCGGTCAGCTCGGTCAGGATGCGGGCGTGCTCGCCGGTCCAGCGGCGGGCGCCCGGGTCGAGGACGGCCAGGGCGCCGACGGGAAGCCCGGCGGTGTCGCGCACCGGCACCGCGAGGAAGGCCGGCGACGCCTCGCGCTGCACGAACCGGCCGGCCGAGACGGTCCAGCGGGCGATGTCGGCGTCGGGCGGGCCCTGCCCACCGGCCAGCAGCACCGCCTCCCGGTCGACCAGCGTGAGCTGGGCCTCGGGCGTCTCGAGCAGACGGGCGGCCAACTGGGCCAGCGCGTCGGGGGCGAGCGGGAGCGCCGGGAGCGAATGCTTCGCCGTGCGGACCGCGCCCAGCCGGTCCGGATCGGCCAGGACGGCCTCGTCGACGATGACCATGGGTTGCCCGATCCGCAGTGCGCCCGCCCGCGGTCGCGAGCTTGGGCTATTTATACCCTAGGTCCGCATTTGTAAGCCTCGTGACAATCAAGCCGAGACGGGCCACCTCGCGGGGCAGGCGCTGTTCGCGCCCTGGTGGCCGTGCGGGCCCAGCTCGGCGAGTTCGTTGACGACCTCGCGGAGCTTGTCGTTCGGGCAGGGCTTGAGCAGCACCACGCAGACGCCGGCCGCGGTCGGTTCGCCGTCGCCGGGGTGCAGGTGGCCGCTGAGCATCACGATCGGGGTGTCCCGCAACTCGGAGTGCTCCCGGATCGCCCTGGTCAGCTCGAGGCCGTCCATGTGCGGCATCCCCAGATCGGTCAGCACCACGTCGGGCCGGTGCGCGACGGCCAGTTCGAACGCCTTCTGCCCGTCCGGCGCGTGCAGGACCGTGTAACCGGCCCGCTTGAGCAGCCGGGTGAGGATCAGGGCGATGTCTTCGTCGTCCTCGGCGATCAGAACTACCGGCATGTATCGCTCCGCTGTTCGGGGGCACTTCCCCTTAGCATGCGCGCACGAAGTCCGGGATGGGCGGGTTTCGACGTTATGGCTTGCGCGCCACCCCGACGAGGAACGCCGTCTCCGCCACGTCGCTTCCGCACTGCCGCCCCGGCGCCGAGCACCACTGACCAAAGGTCAGCAGGCCCGGCTCGTTGAGCGGCCAGTCACCGAAGAGCACCGCCGTCTCGGCGGCGTCGCGGGTGGCCAGCGGGGCAGTGGTGTTGTTGTAGATGCGGCGGACCTGATCAATGTGGGCCGAGGCGCCCTTGCGACAGGCGTGGGTCAGCGCGAGCATGCTCCCCCGCGGCACGGCGTCGCGATAGACGGCCAGCGCCTCGATCAGCCGGTCGGTGTCGGGGATGAAGTGGGCCACGGCCACCAGCAGCAGGCACACCGGGCGGTCGAGATCGATCAGACGGCGTACGGGCGGGGAGGCCAGCACCTCGCGGGCGTCCAGCAGGTCGGCGTAGAGCACATCGGCCGCCGGATCGCCGTCGAGTTGCAGACGCCCGTGCACGAAGGCAACCGGCTCGAGGTCCACGCCGACGACCCGGCTGCCGGGCCGCAGCCGGCGCGCGAGGTCATGGGTGTTGCCGGGCGACGGGATGCCGCACCCGAGATCGAGGTACTGATCGATGCCCGCCTCGTCGGCCAGGCGTACGGCCTCGCTCAGGAACTGCCGGTTGAGCTGCAGGATCGACGGAAGCTCGGGCATCGCTGACTGCGCGGCCGCCGCGGCCTGCCGGTCGACGGCGAAGTTGTGCCGGCCGCCCAGCAGGAAGTTGTAGATGCGGGACACGCTGGGACGTTGAGGGTCGACCTCGGGCAGGATCGTCTCCTGCTCTCCCAGCACGCTCACGGGGCCAGCCTAGGCAAAATGGTATGACAAACCCCCCGGAATCGTTAACGTGGTCCTGATATGGGGGAAACGTACGGATCGACGCGACACGCGGGACCCGAGCAACTGCCGGATGCGGCCGTGCGCTCGGCCCACGACGCCATCTGGACGGTCGGGCGCGATTTCACCGTGCTGTCGTGGAACCCCGCCAGCGAGAAGCTGCTCGGCTGGCCGGCCCACGAGATAGTGGGACGCAGCGCCGACCTGCTGGTGCCGCCCGACCGGCGCGGCGACCAGCGCGAGATGATGACGCTGCTCGCCGCGGGCGCCCGGCTGGAACGTTTCCGCACCCAGCGCCGCCACCGCGACGGCCGCTGGATCCTGGTCACCCTGACGATGTCACCGCTGGTCGAGGACGACCGCCTGCTCGGCCTGACGGTGATCGCCCGTGCCGTCGGCTACCGCGAACGGCTCGAGTCCAGCCTGCAGGCACTGCTCGAGGCCGCGCCGGACGCGTTCGTCGGCATCGGTGACGACGGGCGGGTGGCGCTCTCCAACACCCAGGCCGAGCAGCTGTTCGGCCTGACCCGCAACGCGCTGATCGGCCGCGCGATCAACGACCTGCTCACCCCGTCCTTGCCGGAAACCCCGGTGGTCGTGCCCGACCTCGAGGCGGCGCCGACCCTGGCGCACCGGATCGACGGGGTCACGATCCCGGTCGAGGTGTCGATGAGCCTGCTGCCCACCGACGAGGGGCGGTTGCGCTGCGCCGTGATCAGGGACATCACCGAGCGCGTACGCGCCCAGGAGCGCCTGCGGCAGCTCCAGGCCGAGGCGGAACGGGCCCGCGTGGAGGCCCAGCTCCAGCGCACCCAGCGGCTGGAGGGTCTGGGGCAGCTGGCCGGCGGGGTGGCCCACGACTTCAACAACCTGATCGCGGTGATCGCCAACTACGCGACGTTCATCGCCGAGTCGGCCACCGACGCCGGGCTCGACGAGATCGCCGGTGACGCCGCCCAGATCAGCAAGGCGGCCCAGCGCGGCGCCGACCTCACCCACCAGCTGCTCGCGTTCGCCCGGCGCGAGGTCGTCCGGCCGCGCCCGCTGGACATCAACGACGTGGTCAACGACATCGAGCAGATGCTGCGCCGGTCGATCGGCGAGCACATCACCCTGGCCGTACGGCTGTCGCCGGACCTGCCCGCCGTGACCGCCGACCCCGGCCAGATCGATCAGGTGCTGGTCAACCTGGCCGTCAACGCGCGGGACGCGATGCCGCGCGGCGGTGACCTGACCATCGAGACCGACGCGCTCGACGTCGACAGCGACTACGCCGCCGGGCGGCCGCACCTCAACCCCGGCCCGTACGTGCGGCTGCGGGTCAGCGACACCGGCACCGGGATGCCACCCGAGGTGATCGAGCGGGCGTTCGAGCCGTTCTACACGACCAAACCGGCCGGGCAGGGCACCGGGCTGGGCCTGGCCACCGTGTACGGGATCGTCACAGCGGCCGGCGGCGACCTCAACATCTATTCCGAGCACGGCATGGGCACCACGTTCACGATCCTGCTGCCGGCCACGGACGCCGAGCCGGCCGCCGTGTCGCGCGATGAGGACCAGACCGAGATCCGGAACGCGCGCCGCTGCACGATCCTGGCCGTCGAGGACGAGCCCGCGCTGCGCGGTGTGCTCAACCGGATCCTGCTCGGCGCCGGCCACCGGGTGCTGATCGCCGAGAACGGCCCGGCCGCCCTGGCCCTGGCCGAAGCGCACGAGGGCTCGATCGACCTGCTGCTCACCGACGTGGTCATGCCGCACATGCTGGGCCGCGACCTGGCCGAGCGCTTCGCCGCGATGCGGCCATCGGCCAAGGTGCTCTTCATGTCCGGCTACGCCCGTCCGGTGCTCGCCTCGCAGGGCACGCTGGCGCCCGGCGTCACCCTGGTCGAGAAGCCGTTCAGCAAGGCCCAGCTGCTCAACGCGATCCAGCAGGTGCTCGACGCCGATCAGTTGTAGCGGTGCTCGCTCGCGACCACGAAGTCGTCGAGCATTCGGGCCAGCCCGTTCATCGACGCCTCGGGCAGCACCTCGGCCGCCGCGCGCCGGAACTCCCCGTCGCCCAGTGCCGCCCGCAACCGGCTGAGCTCGGCCAGCTCGATCGGCGCGTCCGGCGACCCCATCGCCAGCTCGGTGGCGAAGGCCCGGCAGTGCAGCGCGACGGCGGCCGGCAGCCGCCCGGTGAGCGTGCAGACCAGCCCCAGCCGGTGCAGGCCGGAGGCCATCCCGGCCCGGTTGCCGAGCTCGGCGTCGACCGCGAGCGCGTGCCGCAGGTGGCTCTCGAGCTCGGCCGGGTCGGCCCCGGCGCTCTCGCCCCCGGGCAGGCCGAGCCGCTGCCAGCCGGCCAGCCCGGCCCGCGACCCGAGCCGCTCGTCGACGGCGAGCGCCCGGCGGTGATGACCGGACGCCTCCTCGGCGTCGCCGAGCCGGTGAGCGATGTCGCCGGCCCGGTACGCGTGATAGCGCACTTCCAGCAGATCCTGCACCAGCACGTCGTCGACCGTGGCCGTCATCGCCTCGGCCAGCGGGCCACCCTGATTGATCCACCCGGCCGGGTCGCCGATCCCGTTCTCGGCCAGCACGCTCTCGAGCCGCTCGGCGACGCCGGCGAACTCGGTGCGGCCGTGACAGAGCAGCGTGTCCAGATATTCCAGCGCGCGCGGATGGCCGCCGCAGCACGCCCACGCCCGGGTCCGCTGCTCCTCGGTCAGCGCGGCCAGGGCGGGCAGCCGGGCCATCAGCCGGCAGGCGTCAGTGCTGGTCAAGGGGCCCAGCCGCAGCTCGGCGAGGCGCTGATGGGTGCGGCCGGGCAGGGCGACCGGATAACGGCTGGTGATCACCAGCCGGCGTGGCCGGGGCTCGCGGACCCAGGCGGCCAGGAACCCGGCCAGCGCGGCGTCGAGCGGCTCGGCGCGTCCGGCTCCGGCCCGGGGCGCGGTGGCCAGGTCGTCGACGACCAGGGTGATCGGTTCGGTGATCACGCGGGGATCACCGAGAGCGATCACCACCTCGTCGGCGGTGGCCGTGCCCGGCACCCGTACGGTCAGGCCGCCCGGCATCTCGCGATCGAGGCGGCGCAGCAGCTCGGCGGCCAGGCGGCTCTTGCCGATCCCGCCGGCCCCGTGGATGACGAGCCCAGGGCGGCAGGCGTGGCCGAGCAGCTCTCGCAGCTCGGCCTCACGTCCCACGAACTCGGCCACGCGACGGCCTCCCGTCGGAGCGCGGCCCCGGGCGTGCCGCGCACTTACCGACGGTAAGACCCCGACGCACGCGAGTCCATAACCCAGCGTGCCCTGTTCGCGCGGAATCAGCGCTCGGCGCGGTTTTCTTCCTCGGATTCCACGGCATCTTCCTCGCTGTGGCGCTGCGCGGGGACCGCGTCCTCGGGCTCGCCGGCGCCGTGCCGCGGGCCGGGCTTGTCGGCGCCGTTCTCGTCGATCTCGCCCTGGACCTGCGGCTGGTCGACCCAGAGGGCGCGCAGCTGGCCCTGCATGAAGGTGGTCAGGCGGGCGCGGTACTCCCGGTCGAACTGCTCGAGCGCCTCGATCTGCTGCTGCAGCGACTCCCGCTTGGTGCCGAGGCTGCCGACGACGTCGTCGTAGCGCTGGCGGGCCTGCAGGTTGAGGTGGTCGGCGGTGGCCTGGGCCTCGTCGGCGACGGACTCGGCCTGCGCGCGGGCGTCGTTGACGATCTTTTCGGCGTTGCGGCGCGCCTCTTCGGTGCGGGCGTGCGAGTCGCGGGCGATCTGCTCGGCGGCGGCGCGGGCGTCGGTGAGGATCTTCTCGGCCTCGCGGCGCACGTTGTGGGCGTGAACCTGAGCGTCCCGCGCGACCTGCTCGGCGGCGGCGAGCGCGTCCGTACGGATCTTGTCGGCCTGGTGGTGGGCCCGCGCGACGTGCTCCTCGGCCGTGCGCTGGGCCAGGGTCAGGACCTGCAGTGCCTGGTTCGGGTGGGCGCCGGGCTGGCCGGGCTGCGCGGGCTGGGCGGCTGCCGGCCCCGCCTGCTGGGCGACCGGCTGCTGAGCGGCCTGCTGTCCCTGCTGCGGCGCGACGAGGGCGTGTTCCGAGGTCTGGCTGTCCGGTGACGTCCCATTGAGCAGCACTTTGACACGATCCTTCATGCGGTTGTCGGACACTTGATAGACCTCCGTTGTTGCGAGCCCGGGGGATACGCCGCTCGCACGGGGCTGGCGTGATCGGCGGGATGCTACCAAGCTCAACAGCCGATTAGCGAGGGGCTGCGGTGCGTCACCGCGAGGCCCCATCGACGCCCACTACGCTGAGCGGATGGCCGACGAGGAGGTCGCCCGCGTCGTCCGGGAGATGCTGGCCGTCATCCCGGCGGGCTGTTCGTGGCTGCTGCCGGTGACCGGCGCCGACGGGGTGGTGCGCGACTTCCGCATCGCGGCGGCCAGCGGAGTCGGCCACGACATCTATCACCGCGGCGCGAGCCGGATCGACCAGCGTCTCAGCGAGCTCTATCCGAGCATCGTCGGCGGGCAGCTCTGGCAGGTCTATCTCGACGTCCTGCGCACCGGCGAGCCGGGCGGGCTGAGCGACTTCGGATACGACGAGAAGACGGCCGGGATCGTCGCACATTCACTCTTCGACGTGACCGTCCACCGGGTGCTCGACGGACTGCTGGTCTGGTGGCAGCGGCTCGACGAGGACCGCCGCCGCATGCGCAACACCGAACTGCTGGCCAGCCTGGGCTGGTCCGAGTACGACCTGATCACCGGCGAGACGTCCTGGTCGCCCGGGATGTACCGGATCTTCGAACGCGACCCGGCCCTCGGCCCGCTCTCGCGCGCCCAGCAGGCGGCGGCGATGCTCAGCGAGGACCGCGGCCTCAGCGAGACGGCCTGGCAGACCCTCGACAGCGGCGCCGCCTCCGACGTGACCGTCCGGTTCCGGGTCGGCCCGGTCGTGAAACACCTGCGCGTGCTCTCCGACATCATCCGAGACGCCGAGGGGCACCCGCTGAAGATCAACGCGGTGGTTCAGGACGTGACGGCCCGCGAGGATTCCCGTACGGCCATCGACCGCCTTCGCGACCAGTTGCACACCCGCGAGATGACCGCCCTGGCCGAGCATCGCCTCGCCGCCCAGCTCCAGCATCTGATCCAGCCGGTGCCGCGCGACCCGCTGCCGCTGCCCGGGCTGAGCGTGCAGGTCAACTATCTGCCGGCCGGGAGCACGATCCAGGTCGGTGGCGACTGGTATCACGCCGAGACGCTGGCCGACGGCCGGGTGCTGCTGGCCGTGGGCGACGTGGCCGGGCACGGGCTGGGCGCGGCCAACGGGATGGCCCACCTGCGCTTCGCGCTGATCGCGTGGCTGTCGATCGGCGTCGACGACCCGGCCACGCTGCTCGCCCATCTCAACCGGATGTGCGCCCGGCTGCGCCTGACCGCCACCGCCGTGCTGTGCGTCTTCGACCCGGCGTCACGCTCGCTGCGCTGGGCCCGGGCCGGCCACGCGGCGCCGCTGCTCGCCCGCGACGGCAAGGCCGAGTCGCTGCCGCTGCCCCGCGGCATGCTGCTCGGCGCCGACCCGGAAGCGGACTACGAGACGCTGTGCCCGCGTCTGTTCGCCGGCGACCTGCTGCTGCTGTTCACCGACGGCCTGGTGGAACGGCGGGGCGGCCCGTCCCGGCTGCCCGAACTGCTCGACCTGCTGGCCGCCGCGTCGGCCGGGCCCGCCGCGATGCCTGCCCTGGCCCGGACACTGACCACTCCCAGTCCCGACGACGACACCTGCACCCTGCTGGTCACCGTCGATCACTGAGCGGTTCCGGCCCCCTCGAGGTCGAGCGTCAGCCGGACCCGCGTGCCGTCGCCGGCCGTGTCCACCGTCACCTCGTCGCAGATGCGCTCGACGATGGCCAGGCCCCGGCCCCGCAGCGCGTCGGCCGCGGGCATCGCCCGGCCCAGCGTCCGGATCGAGCCGCCGTCGATCACGTCACAGACGATCCGGTCGTCCGAGGCCCAGAGACGGACGATGCCACCGCCCGCGGTGTGCTGCAGGGTGTTCGTGGCCAGCTCGCTCACGGCCAGGGTGAGCAACTCGGCGCGGTGCCCGGGCAGGCCCAGATCGGCCGCGTGGCTGCGCACGAACTCGCGCACCTTGGCCAGGTCGCCGGGTTCCGCGTACGAGGTCTCGTGGCATTCCCCGGTCATCCGTCGGCCCGCGCCGGATCGACCGGCAGGCCTGAGTCGGCCTGAGGACCGAGCAGCCCGGCCACCCCGGTGATGTCCAGAACCGACGCGACGGCGCCGGTCGGGTTGACCACGGTGACGCGCCCGCCCCGGGCGCAGGCCGCGTGGTGGGCGACGATCAGGCCGTGCACGCCACTCGAGTCGAGGAAGTCGACGGCGGCAAGATCGACGATCACGTACGGCGACGAACGGACCGCGTCCTCCAGGATCGTGTGCAACTGCTCGCGTACGGCCAGATCGCACTCGCCGGACAGGGTCACCCGCACGTGCCCCGCCCGCTCGTCCGTTCTCGCCTCGAAGCCCACGTCGCCCGGCCCTTCCACCCGCCTGATCGGTCACATCATGACATCCACCGACACGGTTACCAACGATGTCCGGCCACCGGGCGAATCCAGGCCATCCCTGTACAGGCATGATTCGGTCTGCGTAGGATCAAACCGTCAAATCTGACGATAAGCTGTAATTGGGGATGAACCATGAAGAAGCAACGTTTGTGGATCGTCTCCATCGCGTCGGCGGGCCTGCTGGTCGCGAGCGGGGGCGCGGCGACCGCCTCCCCCGACTACGAACTGGCGTACTGGCCCATGAACGAGGCGCCCGGCTCCCGCACGATGCGTGACGTCACCGGGCACGGCTTCGACGGGCGCATCGGCAAGGACGTCGCGGTCGGTCTCCGGGCCGGCGACCGCATCGCGTACGGCTTCGAGCGGCTGGAACCCGACACGCCGCCGGCCAAGCCGGGCCACCTGGTGATCGTCCCCGACGACAACCGGCTCGACCCCGGCGACCGCGACTACGCGATCGGCATGCGGCTGCGCACCCGCGACCACTTCGGCAACATCATCCAGAAGGGACAGGCCACGGTCCCCGGCGGCAGCTTCAAACTGCAGATCCCCAACGGGCGGGTGCAGTGCTGGTTCCGCGGCTCGCGCACGTCGCTGCTGGTGACCGCGCCCCGGCCGATCAACGACGGGCAGTGGCACACCGTGCGGTGCGAACGCACCGGCGACGGCGTGACCTTGCTGATCGACCAGCGTGTGGTCGCCTCGCGCGCCGGCTGGACCGGTTCGATCGCCAATTCGTGGCCCATCGCGATCGGCGGGAAGACCACCTGCGACCAGGTGGACGTGGGCTGCGACTACTTCGCCGGCGACATCGACTACATCGCCGTGGACGTGGACGAATCCGGCTGGTGACGCCGGGCAACAAGTGTTGACACCCGTCCCGATCCGGGCGAATGTTCTGCGGGTGAGCGATGAGTGGCCGATTGCGGGAACCCTGCTGGCGGCGCGTTACCGCCTGGTCACCCTCCTCGAGACCGGCGGGATGTCGACGATCTGGCGGGCCGACGACGAGCTTCTCGCCCGGCCGGTCGCGGTCAAGCTGCCGCTGGGCGCCCAGGTCGTCTGGCGCGAGGCCCGGATGGGCGCCAAGTTGTCCCACCCGAACATCGCGGCCGTGCACGACTACCGCGAGGCGGTCCGTCCGGACGGGACGGTCGCGCCGTTCGTGGTGATGGAGCTGCTGGCCGGCGAGAGCGTCGCGGCCCGGCTCGAACGCGAGGTGATCGAGCTGCCCGAGGCGGCGCGGATCGGAGCCGCGGTGGCCGACGCGCTGGCCGCGGCCCACGCCAACGGCGTCGTGCACCGCGACATCAAGCCGGGCAACGTCATGCTCACCCCCAACGGCATCAAGATTCTCGATTTCGGCATCAGCGCCACCGCGGGCGAGCCCGACGACGACGACACCGGCTCGACGTTCGGCACGCCGGCCTATGTGGCGCCGGAACGTCTCGACGGCATGCCGGCCGAGCCCGCGACCGACGTGTACGGGCTGGGCGTGCTGCTGTTCGAGATGGTGACCGGCGACCCGCCCTACCCGGTCGACACGTGGGAGGAGCTGGCCGCGGCCCGGGCCGAGGGTCCGCGCGTGCTGCCCGGCGACCTGCCCGACGCCTTCCGCGACATCGTCGGGCGCTGCCTGGCCGAGCTGCCCGAGGACCGGCCGGGCGCCGACGAGGTCCGCTTCGACCTGACCGCGCTGTGGCTCAAGCCGCCGGCCGACTCGCCGGTGAACCGGCCGAGCGGCGCGCACCCACTGAACGGCACCGGCGGGCATCTGGCCGGCTCCGGGCGGCCCTCCGTGGGTCCGGGCGGGGCCAGGCCGGCGACCGGCGGGCGGGGAACCCACGGCCCCGGAGGACCGAGACCGACCGGTTCCCGTACGCCCCCGGTCCGTGTCGAGGCGAACGCCGGCGCCCGGGGCGCCACGAGCCGGGCCACCACCCCCGACCGGCCCGCGCGGGCCGGTGACCGCGCGTACGCCCCCGGCCGGGCGGCCCCCGCGACGGTCGCGCTGACCCCGTCGCCGACCCGTCGCTGGATGCTGGGCGCCGCCATCGTGGCCCTGCTGGCCGCGGTCGGAGGCGCGCTGGTCGCGATCAACTGGCCGCGCGAGAACAACGAGGCCGCCGCCCCCGAGACGCCGCCGCCCGCGGTGGTCTCGCCGTCGGTGGCGCCGCTGCGCACGCCGGCCGGCACCCGCCCGGTCACGCCGTCGTTCTCCCGCCCGCCCAAGCCGACGCCCACGCTCGACTACGACGACGCGGTGAGCCGTTTCCGGAGCGCGGTCGAGGAC
The DNA here is from genome assembly GCF_055562135.1 of Actinoplanes sp. NPDC021490. Taxonomy (NCBI): domain Bacteria; kingdom Bacillati; phylum Actinomycetota; class Actinomycetes; order Micromonosporales; family Micromonosporaceae; genus Actinoplanes; species Actinoplanes sp. NPDC021490. The sequence continues at coordinate 273,693 of NZ_JBVHFW010000008.1, read as the reverse complement.
GCCGACATCCGGTCCGACGTGGCGCTCGACCTGCTCAACCTGCTGCAGCCGCTGGTCGGCGCGGACGGTGACAACATCGACAGCCACGTCGGCAACCTGCGCCGCAAGATCAACGACCGGGCCGGCGAGGGCAGCCTGACGCCGGCTCAGGCGTCGCAGCTGCGGTCACGCCTGGCCGACCTGGACCGCGCCGCGGGCATGTAGCGCCGGCTTTTGCCAGACCCGCCGGTGCCGGTGCGGCCCCTTGTCAGGCCGAGCCGCGGATGACCAGGCTCGTCGGCAGGACGACCTCGACGTCGCCCAGCTCGTCGCCGTCGATCTTGGCCAGCAGCAGGCGGACCATCTCGCGGCCCATCTCCGCGATCGGCTGGTCGACGCTGGTCAGCGGCGGGTCGGTGTGGCGGGCGATCACCGAGTCGTCGAAGCCGATCACGGCGACGTCGTCGGGCACCCGCCGTCCGTGCTGCCGCAGCACCCGCAAGGCGCCCGCCGCCATCATGTCGGAGGCGGCGAAGACGGCGTCCAGATCCGGATGCTGCTCGAGCAGACGCCACATCGCGGCCGCGCCGGACTCCTCGCTGAAGTCGCCGAACGCCACCGGCCCGTCGCCGACCACGTCGCGATAGCCCTCGAGGCGAGCTATTCCGGCGGCCATGTCGAGCGGCCCGGTGATCGCGGCTATCCGCCGGCGCCCCCGCGACCACAGGTAGGAAACGGCCTCGCGCGCGCCGGCCCGGTTGTCGGCGTCGACGTAGGTGCCCCTTTCCGCGTACGTGGGACGCCCGGCCCGCACGGTGGCGACCCCACGCTCCTCGAGCACCGACGGCAGCGGGTCGTCGCCGTGCAGCGAGAGCAGAAACGCGCCGTCGACGTGCTGACGGGTCAGATAGCCCTCGAGCCGGCGGCGCTCCTCGGGAGCCTGCGCGATCATCAGGACCATCTGCAGGTTGCGCGCCACGAGCACCGACGAGATCGACTGCACGATCCGCCCGAAGAACGGCTCGGCGAAGAACCGCTCCCCCGACTCGAAGATGACCAGGGCGATCGAGTCGGTCCGCTGCGTCACCAGGGTGCGGGCGGCCCGGTTGGGCACATAGCCGAGCTCCTGGATGGCGTCCTCGACGGCCTGCCGCGCACGCGGGCTGACCTGGGCCGATCCGTTCACCACGCGGGACACGGTGCCCCGGCCGACGCCGGCGCGCACCGCGACCTCTTCGAGGGTCGGACGGCCACTGGCCCGGTTCCGCTCCGTCGTCATCGATGCCACCTCCCGGGCGCACTCCGAGTTCGCGCCCGACACAAGGTACCTGCCCGGCGCTTGCCAGCACATGATCAGGTCGACGACGTCCTCGGCGTCACCACCTGTTCATACGCTGCCGGACGCGAGAAGCCACTGCTGCAACTGGCGCTTGGCATTGCTGTAGGACTGCTGGAAGTCGCCTGCTGCGAAGGACTTGTCGTCCAGGAATGCATACAGTCGCGGGAAAAGCCCCGGGTCGAGTTCGTTCAGTTCGAGGTCGTCGGCCGTGCCCGCGCGCACTCTGTCCAGGGCTGCCTCCTCCCGCGCGGCGTCCCGCAGGATCAGGCGATAGTTGTCGCGGTATTCCTCCGCGAGAAGGCGCATGAAGGTCAGCATCCGTTGGATCGTCTCGTCCACGGGCGTGTCCAGGATGTGTCGTTCCCGCTGTACGCGTTGAAGTCTCGCGCGGACTCGGCCGATCGCGGGGAACTGCTCGAGGTAGGTCTTGGCCGACGTATGCGCGCCGAGCAGGAAACGCAACTGGCTGCCTTCTTCATAGGCGGCCTTGATTTCCTGGAGGACGTCCGTATAAGTCTCGGTCTGCTCGTCACGCCGGGACTGTTCCAGGTTGCGCTTGTTGATCAGGACCGTGAGAACGCCGGTGATCGCAACCGCCACGGCGAGATTCATGAGCCACTTGGCTATCTCGAAGGGCACATCGACGGTGTCACCCGAAAGAATCAGCAGGATCACCACGGCGACCACAAGGACCGCCAGCGAGCTTCCGATCGCGGTTAGCCATCTCATGCGGGCAGTTTGGCGGCGTCAGTCCGGCGACGTAACCGTACGAAAGTGCCGAAGCGCCGGGGTGGTCACCGCGATCAGGCCGGTGGCCACGACGGCGGTCGCGCCTCCGATGGCCAACGCCGCGCCGCCCGAGGTGGCCGCCGCGACCAGGCCGGCCCGCAGGTTGCCGATCTGGGGGCCGGCCGCGCCCGCGATGTGTTCCAGCGATGAGATGCGGCCGCGGTAGCCCGGCGGGGTGACGGTCTGGATGACCGTGCCGCGGGAGACCACGGCCCACGTGTCGGCCGCGCCCGCCACGGCCAGCAGGGCCAGCAGCAGCGGCAGGCTCGTGGCCACTCCGGCCGCGCCCAGTGAGACGGCCCAGATCGCGCCGCAGATCAGCAGCAGGCGGCCCGGGCGCAGCTGGCGGGTGGCCAGGCCGGAGAGGATCGAGGCCGCGACCCCGCCCACGGCGACCGCGGTGGTGAACAGGCCCAGGATCTCGGGGCGGCCGCCGAACCTCTCGTCGTTGATCACGGGGAACACGGCTATGGGCATCGCCAGCAGGGTGGCGGCCAGGTCGGCCAGCAGCGCGCCTCGGACCGGGGGCGTCCGGGCCGCGTACGTGAGACCGGCTCTGACGGCCCGGAAACCGGGGGTGCCGGTCGAGGACGGGACAACGGGGGGCAGGCCGGCCAGGCCGATCAGCGCGGCCGTGAAGGAAAAAGTGTCGAAGGCCAGGCACCAGCCGACGCCGGCCACGGCGGTGAGCGCGCCCGCGGCGGCCGGGCCGAGCAGCATCGACAGCTGGAACGACAGGTGGTTGAGGGCCAGGCCGGCGGCGAGGCGCTCGCCGGTGAGCAGCGCGGGCACGAACGTCTGGCGGGCCGGTCCGGCCAGGCCGCCCAGCGACGACTGCACCGCCGCCAGCCCGAGCATGGCCGGCACGCCGCCGAGGTCGGTGAACGCGACCATCGCCATCGCCGCGCAGACCACGATCTGGGCGGCCGTGCAGTTCAGCGCCAGCCGGCGGCGGTCGACGTGGTCGGTGAAGGCGCTGCCGGCCAGGGCCAGCAGGATCAGCGGTACGCCGGTGGCCAGCCCGACCAGGCCGACGGCGGCGGCGCTGTGCGTGCGGTCCCAGACGTAGAAGACGACCGCGAACGCACCGAACTGGCCGCCGAACCCGGACGCGGTCGTGCCCAGCCAGAGGCGGCGGAACGTGCGGTTCTCGCGCAGTGGCCGCAGGTCGGTCAGGACTCGCACGGCAGCGATTCGCGCAGGCGGTCGGTGAACGACCGGGCGGCCAGGAGCGCGCGCAGGTCGGCGGTGACCTGGGTCAACGAGTAGGGCAGCTCGGCGTCGAGCCGGCGCACCGCGGTCTCGGTCGCCCGCCACTCGGCGATCAGGAACGGCATGATCTCGCGGGCCCGGGCCGACAGACCGATTTCCCGCGTACGGGCGTCGGCCCCCACCACGCTCTCGGTGAACCCGGCCCGGGCCATGGCGGCGGCGGTCTGGCTCATGGCCGAGTGCGACACCCCGCGGCGCTCGGCGAGCTGCTTGATGGTCATCGGCCCGAACCGGTGCAGGGCGATGAGCGGCCCGACGAACCGGGTGCGCATGCCCTCGATGCCGGCTTCGGTGTAGAGCGCCGCGATGTCCTGATCGAGCTCGGCCAGCAGCGCGTGCAGGTCGCTCCAGTGGTTGCTGTCGAGAAGGTCCACCGGAGAAATGTAACAGCGCTTATATATCTCCGGTGTACCGCGGTAGCGTGACCACCACGGCGGCCCCCCGGTCTGGCTCGCTCTCGATGTGTATCGATCCGCCGTGGCTGTCGACGATCGCCTTGACGATGCTCAGGCCCAGGCCGGCGCCCTGCACTTCCCGGCGTTCGGCGGCCGCCGAGCGGCGGAACGGCGCCAGCACCCGCTCGCGGTCCTCCGGGCTCATGCCGATGCCGGTGTCGCGGACGACGAGCCGGGCCCGGTCCTCGCCGATGCTCGCACTGACCGTGATGGCTCCGCGCGGCGTGAACTTGACCGCGTTGAGCACCAGGCGTTCCAGCACCTGGGCGAGGCGGGTCTCGTCGGCCTCGACGTACACGGGCCCGGGCACGTCGGCGACGATCTCGAGACCGCGGCTGCGGGCCAGCACGCCGTTGCGGACGACCGCCGCGCGGCACAGCTCGGCCAGGTCCATCACCCGCTTGGACAAGCGGAGGTCGGCCTGGGCGGCCAGCAGCATGTCGTCGACGAGCGCCGTCAGCCGGTCGGAGTTGCGCCGGATCCGGGTCAGGAACTCCTCGCCGGTGGCCGGTTCGAGGTGGTCCTCGGCCAGCATCTCCAGATAGCCGTTGATCGAGGTCAGCGGCGTACGCAGCTCGTGGGTGACCCGGGACAGGAACTCGTCCTTGATCCGGTCGGCGTCACGCAGGCGCTCGTTGGCCGCGTCCAGCCCGCGGGCGAACTGGCGCAGTTCGAGCTGGGCCATGACGTGCCGGGCCAGCGTACGAAGGCCCTGGCACTCGGCCGGGGTGAGCAGGCGCGGCTCGTGGTCGATGACGCAGAGGCTGCCCAGGCGCTCGCCGGACGAGCTGATCAGGGGCGCGCCGGCGTAGAAGACCACGCCCGGCTCGCCGGTGACCAGAGGGTTGTTCGCGAAGCGGGGGTCGAGACGCGCGTCCGGCACCTGCATGACCTCGTCGGCGTGCATGGCGTGGGCGCAGAACGAGTGCTGCCGCTCGATCTCGCACGCCTCGAGGCCGACCACAGCCTTGAGCCACTGCCGGTCGGCGTCGATCAGCGAGACCGCGGCGATCGGCGTGCGGCACAGCTGGGCCGCGAGCACGGCGATGTCGTCGAAGTCGCTCTCGGGAGCGGTGTCCAGCACACGGTAGTTGCGCAGCGCGGCCAGACGCCGCTGCTCGGCGCGCTCCGCAACCATGGTGTCCGACATATGTCCCGCGTCCTTCACAAGTGAAAGGGATTCATCCCGTCACGGGGGAACGGTCGGCCGCAGCCCGCGGGGGCTTAACGTTGAGCCGGGTGCAGGGTGGTGATCACGAGTTGCCTCGCCGGTGCTCGAAAATCAGATAGGTCTCGGTGCCGGCGATCAGGCGCGTGCCGCTGAGGCGCTCGGTGATCACCTCGCGGAGGTCCTCGACATCGGCCGTCGCGACGTGCAGAAGGAAATCGTACGAGCCGGAAACGAAGTACACGTCGCGAACGGCCGGAATGCCGGCCAGCGACTCGGCGAACTTGCCGATGGCGTCGCGCGACTCGGAACGGATCCGCACGGCGATCATCGCCTGGATGGGACGGCCGATCCAGGCCGGGTCGACGTCGGCGTGGAAACCGCGGATCGCGCCGATCTCGCGGAGCCTCCGGACCCGGGTCAAACAGGTGCTCGGGGCGATGCCGACGCGCTCGGCGAGGGCGTTGTTGGGCATGCGCCCGTCGACCTCCAGCAGGGCCAGCAGATCGCGGTCGATGTGATCCAGGCCTCGAAGATCATTCGGTACGTCGGTCATTTTGCCCGGGCCTCTCGCATGTTCTTCCGGCGACGGAGCGTCAGCAGAATCTTATGCGGTTGCGTTGCGCGGAAACTGCACATCGTTCCACAGTCATCCAAAGACGAGAGGACGAGCCATGCAGATCGGCGTGCCCACCGAGATCAAGAACCACGAGTACCGCGTCGCGATCACCCCGGCCGGTGCGGCCGAGTTCGTGCGGCGCGGGCACCGGGTGCTCATCGAGGCCGGCGCGGGTGCCGGCTCGGCCATCACCGACCAGGACTTCGTCGCCGCCGGGGCCGAGATCGCGCCGGACGCCGACACCGTGTGGGCGCGCGCCGACCTCCTGCTCAAGGTCAAGGAGCCGATCGCCGCCGAATACCACCGGCTGCGGGCCGGCCAGGTCCTCTTCACCTATCTGCACCTCGCGGCCGACGCCGACGGCACCAAGGCGCTGCTGGCCAGCGGCACCACCGCCATCGCGTACGAGACCGTGCAGCTCGCCGACGGGTCGCTGCCGCTGCTGGCCCCGATGAGCGAGGTCGCCGGGCGGCTCGCCCCGCAGGTCGGCGCGTACAGCCTCATGCGCAATTCGGGCGGCCGCGGCGTGCTTCCCGGCGGCGTCCCCGGGGTCAGCCCGGCCAAGGTGACCGTCATCGGCGGCGGCGTCTCGGGCGTCAACGCGGCGACCATCGCGCTCGGCCTGGGCGCCGACGTCACCGTGCTCGACCTGAACATCTCGCGGCTGCGGCAGATCGACGCGCAGTTCGGCGGCCGGGTCAAGACGCTGGTCTCGTCCTCGTACGCGATCGAGCAGTCGGCGATCGAGGCCGACATGGTGATCGGGGCGGTGCTCGTGCCCGGGGCCAAGGCGCCGACGCTGGTCTCGAACGAGCTCGTCAAGCGGATGAAGCCGGGCTCGGTGCTCGTCGACATCGCCATCGACCAGGGCGGCTGCTTCGAGGACTCGCGCCCGACCACGCACGAGAACCCGGTCTACAAGGTGCACGAGTCGGTCTTCTACTGCGTGGCCAACATGCCCGGCGCCGTGCCCAACACCTCCACGTACGCCCTGACCAACGCCACCCTCCCGTACGCGCTCAAGCTGGCCGATCTGGGCTGGCGCGACGCCCTGGCGGCCGACCCGGCGCTCGCGCTGGGTCTCAGCACCCACGACGGCCGGCTCACCAACGCGTCCGTCGGCGCCGCGCTGGGCCTGCCCTCGGTCGAGATCGCGTCTGTTCTCTGAGAAGCGGGCCGCCCCTTTTCGCGGGGCGGCCCCTCTCCCCTACAGGTGCCGCTGGATCTGCGTCAGGTCGGCCGCGCTCAGGCGGTCCGAGCTGGTGTTGCGCTGGTGCCAGAACGGGTAGCGCAGCGGCTCCCCGCTCACGTCGTCGAGCGCCTTGACCTCGTCGGCGGTCAGCTCGAGGTCGGCCGCGGCCAGGTTGTCGCGCAGCTGCTCCGGGGTGCGCGCGCCGACGATCAGCGAGGTCACGCCCGGCTTCTGCGCAATGTAGGCCAGCGACACCTGCGCCGCCGACACCCCGTGCGACTCCCCGATCTTCACGGCGAGCTCGATGGTGTCGTACAGCTTGTCCTCGTCGTGGATCGGCGGCTCACTCCACTCGGAGAGGTGGCGGCTGCCCTCCGGGGCCTGCACGCCACGGCGGTACTTGCCCGAGGTCAGGCCGCCGGCCAGCGGGCTCCAGACCAGGATGCCGACGCCCTGGTCGACCGCGGCCGGCACGATCTCGGCCTCGATGTCGCGGCTGACCAGCGAATAGAAGACCTGGGTGCTGGCGAACCGCTCGATCTGCCGGGCGTCGGAGATGCCGAGCGCCTTGACCATCTGCCAGGCGGCATAGTTGGAGCAGCCGATGTAGCGCACCTTGCCGCTGCGTACGAGGTCGTCGAGCGCGGTCAGCGTCTCCTCGAGCGGGGTGTGCCCGTCCCACTCGTGCACCTGGAAGAGGTCGATGTAATCGGTGCCGAGCCGGCGCAGGCTGGCCTCGGCGCCGCGGATGATGTGATGCCGGGAGAGGCCGGCGTCGTTCTGCCCCTCACCCATCGGCATTCGCACCTTGGTGGCGATCAGCACGTCTTCGCGCTTGTCGCCCAGGGCCTCGCCGAGAATCTCCTCACTGAGACCGGCCGAATACACGTCGGCCGTGTCGATCAGGTTGACTCCCGCGTCCCTGGCGATCGCGATCTGCTCCCGCGCCCCCGCCACGTCGATCTTGCCGACCGGGGACGCCCACCCGGTGCCGCCGAAGCCCATGGTGCCCAGGGTGAACGTCGAGACCCTCAGGCCGGTGCGGCCAAGCTGCCGGTACTGCATGTGATTCCTCTTTCCTGCAATTGTTAGCGCTCTCCCACCCTTACCCGCACCAACGCCTCTGTCCACCGGAACGGCAGCTGGCCGATGTGATTTCGGACCACCCCGGCAGACCCCCGCACGAGTGGCACGCGAGATGCCATTTGGCCGTGTTTGTCCTGCTAAATTTTAGGGTCAGATTGTCGACACCGCCGGTGCTCGCATCCTGCGGTCCGAACCATTAGGAATTACAGCCGTGTCGCAGACCGATGGCGCCCTGCCCGTCTCAGGGGTCGGCCGCCGCTTGAGCGCCCCACCGTCGCGTTGCAATACCAACGTCACGTGTCCTGCCGTCTTCGAACTCGAAGACGGCAACTTCATGGTGATCGGAACTCAGCGCACCGAGGAGATGCGCGTTCGCTTGCCCGACGACGCGGGTGTCGCGCCTTTCGAAGGCATCGTGATCATCCCGCGTGACATCATGCTGGCGGTGACGAAGGCCCTGGTGCTGACTCTGCTGGCGGCGATGGTGGGTGCGGTCCTCCCCCGCCTCGGCCTGCCTTCAGGTCGTCGTCGGACCAGCTCCGACTAGCGCCGCCTGCCCTCCACGGAGATTCCGCTTTATCGGGAGGCTCGGCCGAACAAGCCAGCACCGCCTCACACTGCTGCCAGACCTCGTCCACGACGGACACGAAGTCGAGCTGTTCGGAATGATCGACGTAAACGCTTCGCCGGCTGTTCTCCGTCGCTCGCCAGAATTCCCGAACAGCCGGACTGGCGAACAGGTACCGGAGTGTACTGATCATTTGCTCGCGACTGGACCGGCCACTGGAGTAGTCGGTCCATATGTGCTGCAGGATCAGATTTGCGTACATGTGCTGCGATTCAGCCACTGGATCGGAGCCGGCGATGCGAGGCCACACCACCGCCAAATGGGGATTCTCCAGCGCCAAACGGATCAGCTCCACGTGCATTTTTCGCAGATCCAGGTCGGCCCGGCCCTCTTGGATCTTCCGCTGTTGAGCGAGTTCGGCCTTCTGCTCACGCAGGAGCCTGTACTGAGTCGACCAGGTAACGAGCAGCGCGACCACGGCAAGTACTGAGACCAGGGAGTTGACAACCCCGAAGGCCTCACCAACGCTGCTCCACCGACTCCAGGTAAGATCGTCGCCGCGCCGGCCCAGAATCGCGACAAGTCCAATTCCGCCGACTACGGCGATTGCACCCAGCACGAGAACAAGGCCAAGAACCCAAAGCGTCGACCGCATGTACATCGGTGATCTCTCACCGGGAGATTTTTCGCCGCCCCTCATGTCCGCAGCCCCTTCCCTGGCAGAACCGGGCCGCGGTAATTTGCCCACCGCCTGGATCACGGAGCTGGGCGACATTTATTCACGGCTGTAAGAGGATTGTGGCGGGCCGGAACACAGACACGTCAAGCCTCCAACAGATGAGTGAATCTGCCTCATTCTGACAGTTGGCATTTGGCTACATAGCAGTCGGCGAAGCAATACCTGAGCCGCCCAGCGGCGCCGTCCTGCCAATATACGGATCGAGCGTCGGCAATGACACGTCGCGGCAGATCCGCGGGCCAGGGTGCCGGGCGCTACCTTTATCCGGTGATCGTTACAGGTTCGGACGGCACGCGGCTGGAAGTGCGCCGCGCGGGGCGGGGGACGCCGGTTGTGCTGGTGCACGGGTCGGCCGGTGGGCTGGACTCGTGGGAGCCGATCGTGCCGCTGCTCGAGGACCGGTACGAGCTGTGGGCGTACGCGCGCCGGGGTTACGAGCCGAGCGGCCCGTGCCTGCGGCCGAAGACGTTCGCCGACGACGTCGCCGACGTTCGGGCGATCCTGGAAGCCGCCGGTGGGGCGGGGCACGTGGTCGGGGCGTCGTACGGCGCCACCGTCGCGCTGCACGCCGGGCTCACCGACTCGCCGTTGATCAGGTCGATCGCCGTATTCGAGCCGCCGCTGTTCTCGGCCGGTGCGGGGTTGTCGGGTGCGCTGTCGTCGTATCGGACGCTGCTGAACGCCGGGGACCTCGCCGGGGCGGCGCGGGTGCTGGCCGGGGAGGTGGCCCGGGTGCCGGCGGCGATGCTTGCGGCCGTCCCGGCCCCGCCGCTTCCGGAGGCGGTCGGCTGCCTGCACGATCTCGAGGCGATGGCGGCCGACAGCGCGGACATGACCCGGTGGTCGGGCATCCGCAAGCCGCTCCTGCTGATGCAGGGCAGCGAGTCGTGGCCGCCGCTGCCGTCAACCATGGAGTCGCTGGCCGCGGCCCTGCACGCGCCCGGCCGGGTGACGCTGGAGGGCCAGTCCCACTTCGCGACCCACACGGCGCCCGCCCTGTTCGCGGACGCGCTGGCCCAATTTCTCGGCTGACATCGCTACGGGCAGTCGGCGCCTACCCGCACCTCGGCCCGGGCCTCGCGGCCGTTCACGCGCACGATCAGGGGCACGCACATCGGCTCCGGCACGTGGTAGCCGCCCGCGAAGGCCAGCCAGCCCTTGGCGTTCGGGCAGGCGGGGACGCGGATCGTCGGGCCCTCGGGGCCGGGGCTGCCCCAGCCGATGGTGACGTCCGTGGCCGACGGGTCGACGGACAACTCGACCGCGGTGTCCGCGCGGACCAGCAGGCCCGTCTTGGCAAAGAGGCGACCAGGCCGGCCCGGCTCGCCCGCCTCGCTGACCTGCAGTCGTGCGGTGGGCAGGACGACCGCGTCGAGGATCAACCGGCCGCCCTGGGGCTCGCGGCCGCCGATGTCGTGCGCGCAGTCGACCGTGTCGGGCGCACCACTCGCCGTGGCGACGGCGGGCGCCGACGGGGCCGGCACATCAGTTTTGGCCGGCGACCCGCTGCACCCGGTCACCGCGAGCGCGCACAGCACCACCGCGACGATTCTCATGCTTGACCGACACCGCCGGACGGCACTCAGTTCCCCTTCTCCAGGATTTCCTTGAGCCGGGCCAGATCGGCCGCCACCGCCCCGGTGTCCCGCGCGAAATCCTCGTCCGGCACGCCCGGCATCCGGCGCACCGAAAAGACAATTTCCGAGCCTTCCCCGTACGGGACCACACGCAACGGATTGAGGAACTGCTCCCCCGATTCCAGCGTGACGACGTGGTCGAGCACCCCGAATCCGTTCTTCGGCGCGAACTGGACGCGCACCCGGCCCATGCCCTCCGACATCACATACCAGTCGCCGTCGGCCTGCTCGACCGAGCTGCCCAGTCCGGGCGCCCAGGTCGTCAAGTTCGCGGGGTTCGAGACGTACGCGTAAACGTCGTTGGCCGGCCGATCGATGCGCTCGGCCAAGTGGGCCGTATCAGTCGTCATGCCCCCGATCATTGCGTCTCAGTCGAAATGCCGCAGCCCGCCCCACATCTGACTCCACGGAGCGGGAAGGCGCCGGCACACGTACAGGGAAGCCTCGAGCTCCTCGTTGTCGACGCCCGCCTCGTTGGACAGGCGCCCGAGCAGGTCACAGCCGCCGAAGGTCGAGTTGACGCGGAAACTGGGCGCCTGCGACAGCACCACGGCGATCGTCTTGTCGTCCGGCGGCGGCCCGAAATTGGCCAGCTCGTTGTGGCCGCTGTAGACGTTCGGCACGCCGTACCGGTCGAGCGCCCCGGCCTCGCCGTAATTGCCGGTGAAGATCACCGCGCGCCGCTGCTCGTCCGGCGTGAGCGTCGCGAAGGCCTGTTCGACCTGGCTTACGTATTCGGGCCAGCCGACCTGATCGGCCGCCACGACATTGACGTCGGCAATCGGCCCGAGCCGGTTCGCGGGCAGCACCGGCAGCGCGAAGACGACGGCGAAAAGCACATTGAGCACCACCGCCCCGACAAGCAGCTTGCGGCGCCGCCATCGCACCGCGGAAACGGCGCCGACGGCGAACAGCGCGAGCACGAGCCCGGTCGAGTAATAGGGCTGCCCGCCCGTGGCGAAGGTCAGGACCAGCACCAGCCCGTACGCCACCACGAGCGCCCGCAGCGAGCGGTCCTTGACGGCGGTGACAATGCCACTGATGAACACCGGCAGCAACGGGAGACCGACGACCACGAGCTGGATCGGCAGCAGCATGACCCGCGATTCGCCGCCCTTGTTCCCGGCGATCGCACCGGCCATTTTGGCCTGCGGGAAATCGTTGGCCACCTGATAGACGAGATTGGGCAGTCCGATGACGAGCGCGACCCCGGCCCCGATCCAGAGCCATTTCTCGGCCAGTTCCCGGCGGGGCCCGGCGATCAGCAACCCACCCGCCAGACAGAGCAGCAGCAGAACGACCAGGTGCTTGTTGTAGAGGCCCAGCCCGGCGATCACGCCGGCCACCAGCCAGGCCCGCTTCTGCCCGTGCACGATCGCCTTGACCGCGCACAGGATCACGCCCAGCCAGACGACCAGGTCGGTGGTGGCGGTCGACCCCACGTGCGCCCCGGCCAGCGGCAGCGTCCCCGCCGCACCGACCGCCGCCAGCGCCTGCGCCGCCGCTCGCCCGCCGGCCTCCCGGGCGATGGCCGCCATCAGCATCGCCGCCACCGCCGCGAGCAGGGCCGGGAAGATGCGGATCGCCCAGAGGTTGTCGCCGAACAATTCGATTCCGAGCCGGGCGAGCATCGGCGTGAACGGCGGCTGATCCACATAGCCCCACTGCGGGTGCTGCGCGAGCATCCGGAAATACAGCTCGTCCCGGAAATAGTCGTACCGTCCCGCGGTGGCTACGAGCAGCGCGAAGACGCCGCCCGCGACCAGCCCGACCGGCAGCCAGGCCATCGCCGGCCGCTCCCCCGATTGTCCCGCCATCGCACCTTCCCCCGGACGCCGCACAGCCTTCGCCCCGAACTGGTACTCCTTCCGGCCGCGCCGCGCCGCCCCGGCCCGACGATGTCCGACTTGTCGGTCAGGCGGCGAGGCGGAACATCTCGGCGTGGCGCTGCGGGGCCGGCACCCCCAGCGCCTTGAGGCTGCGCAGCACCTCGGTTGTCATCGGGGCCGGCCCGCAGACGAACACGTCCCGCTCGGCGATGTCGGGCACCAGCAGGCGCAGGTTCTCCGGGCCGAACGGACGGTTCTCGCCGCTCGTGCGGCCGGCCAGCACGTGCAGGCGGGCGTTGCGCAGCCGGGCCAGGTTGCGCAGCTCGCCCAGCAGCACGGCGTCGGCCGGGGTGCGTACGCGGTAGAGCACCACGATGTCACCGTCGAGCGTCTCGTCCTCGAAGAGCGCCCGGATCGGGGTCACGCCGATGCCACCGGCGATCAGCACCGTGTCCTGCCGGGTGCGGGCGGCCGCGGTGAAGGCCCCGTACGGGCCCTCGGCGAAGACCCGCGCCCCCAGCGGCAACTCCCGCAGACCCGCGCTGGTGCGGCCGATCGCCTTCGCGGTCAGTCGCAGCGAGTGACCGTCGGGCGCGGCCGACAACGACCACGGGTTCACCTGCCACCAGCGGTTGTGCCCGGGAAAGCGCCACAGGAAGAACTGCCCGGCCCGCGCGTGCAGCTTGTCCAGATGACGCCCCGTCACGTGCACCGAGACCACGTCGTCGGACTCGGCGACCACGGCGGCGACCCGCAGACGGTGCCGCAGATTGCGGGCGAGCGGCAGCAGCAGACGGCCGGTGAGCAGCGCGCCGATGGCAAAGGCCCACAGCCCCCACCAGTACGCCTGGGTGAAGTTGTTGGTCTTGAAGGCGCTGCCCTCGTAGACCTGGTGGATCACGCCGAGCACGGTCACGGCGTAGACCAGCAGATGAATCGTGTGCCAGGCCTCGTACGAGACCCGCCGGCGCGCCGCCCGCACCGAGGTCACCGCGATGACCCCGACCAGCCCGGCCGCGATCATGCCGAGGAGCACGGGCATCTGCCGGGCCAGGTTGGGGACCTCGCTCAGGAACGGGATCTTGTCGAGCCGCGAATACCCGAGCATCACGAATGTCGGATGCAGCAGCACGAGCCAGAAGATGGCGAAACCGGTCCAGCGGTGCCAGGTCGTGAGCTTGTCCATGCCGATGCGGCGGTCCAGAAACGGCAGCCGGGCGATCAGCAGCAGCTGCAACGCCATCACGAACGCGAGGTGCAGGCCGAGAACCCGCCCGATCGTGGTGAGCGTGTTGTGGGCCGGCGTGTTGGGGTGGGCCAGCATCAGCTCGACGACGGCCAGGTTGAGCAGCAGAAAGACCCAGAGCAGCCCGTACGCCGCCCCGGCCTGACCGGTGCGGCGCACGCGCTGCGGGGTTGCGGTGATCATCCGGCCCTCCCGGGAAGTGTGAACCTTCTCTAACGGGCGACCGGGTGATCGCGCAATCACCCACACGACAGGTGGACCGCCAGGGTTCAGCCGGTGGTGCCGGGGTGGCGCGGCCCGGCGATACTTGCGCGTGCGCCCGGGCAGCCGGGTCGGAAGGAGCAAGTAGTGACGCAGCCGGCCAAGCCGACCGACGAGACCCAGCCGATCACCGCCCCGGGGGCCGAGCCCCCCACCGAGGCCCTCGGCATACCGGCGTCTTCGTCGTCGCCCGCGGCCGCCTCCGGGCCCGCCGCGCCGGCGGGGTCCGATCCGGGTTCGCCCGCCTCGGACGATGCCGACCGCACCGCTCCCATGCCGGTCGTGCCGCAGCCCGGCGGGCCTGCTCGGCAGACCGGCGGCGGCTCAGCTCGGACTGCGGGCGGGTCCACTCCGGCAACCGGCGGCCCGGCCGCGGGCGGGTCCACTCCGGCGACCGGCGGCCCGACTGCGGGCGGCTCGACTCCGGCGACCGGCGGCCCGACTGCGGGCGGCTCGACTCCGGCGACCGGCGGCCCGACTGCGGCGGAGAGCAGGTCCACTCCGGCGACCGGCGGGACACATCCGTCGGCTCCTTCGCATTCGGCCCGCCCGAGCGCGGGACCGAACGAAAAGGTGGCGCCCCAGTCGAGGCCGGCACCCACAGCTGGGCCGGCCGAACCGCCGACAGCGCCTTCCGGCGACAGGACGCCCGGCTCGCTTCCCGCACGCACCGGCAAGGCACTTCCGAGGACCCTGGAAGACGCTGACGCCGAGGTGCGCAGGCGGAAGGCGGCAGCCAAACAGCAGGCGTCGCGCAACCCGTCGGCTTCGACTCCCCCGCTCGCTGAGCCGAAGCCGGCCGTGAACCCGCCATCGGCTGACCCGGATCGCACGGCGCCGATCACTTCGCTCCCGGCCGCTCGGGCCGCGGCTCCCGGCGGGGGCGGCCGCACGCTGCTGTCCTCCGCCGCGGATGGCGCCGGGGCTCCACGGTCCAGTGCAACCCCGCAAACCGACGCAGCCTCGCAGCCGCGCGCGGCCGCGCAGGCCGGCACTGCCCCGCAATCAAGCACCTCGCCACAGCCCGGCGCAGCCCCTCACCCCAGGACTGCCCCGCAGCCGAACACTGCCCCCGAGCCCAGCAGCGGCCTGCAATCAAGCACCGACCCTCAGTTCGGCACAGCCCCACAGCCCGGCACCGCCGTGCAGCCCAGCGCAGCCCCACAGTCCAGGACTGCCCCGCAGCCAGGCACCGCCCCACAACCGGGCGCAGCCCCACAGCCCAGGACTACCCCGCAACCCGGCACCGCCGGGCAGCCCAGCACTCCCCCACAGCCAGGCGCTGCCCCTCAGCGCAGGACTTCTCAGCAGCCGAGCACTGCCCCGCAGTCCAGCACCGGCTCGGCGTCGGCGGAGCCGGTTGCCCAGGTGGCGCCTTCCGTGCCGGTGGTTCCGTCGCAGAAGGACGGGCGGAACGTCACCGGGCAGTCCTCGGTCCGGGATGGTGCGGCTGCGGCCGGAGCTGTCGCGGTTCCCGTGGTGCGGCCCAAGCCGGAAGGTGGGGGTGCCCCGAGCGGGCCCGGCCGGGCGTCCATTCCGGCGCCGAGAACTGCTCCGGATCCGTCGCCGGGTCAGTCCGACGCGACGAAAGCCGCACAGTCTCAGCCTGGCGGCGCGGGAATCTATGGCGGAACGAGTCAACCCGTTGCTCAAGCGGCTGTTGCGCCTCCGGTCACTCCGACGATCCCCGGCAATGGACCGTCGCAGACGCGCCCCGGAACCTACGGGCAGACCCCGTCGGCGCCCGCAGCCAAGCCGGAGACCTACGGAACCTCGGCTCCTTCGGCGCCGCCGGGAACGTACGGGAATCCGCCGTCCTCAAAGACGCCGGACAAGGCAACGCCGTCCACATACGGGTCCGCCGCACCGTCGACCGAGCCGGCCGAAAAAGCCAAACCGTCCACCTACGGCACGCGCACCCCGGCGGCGCCACCGGGAACGTACGGGAATCCGCCGGCCACGTATGGGGGCGCCTCGCCGTCGATCGAGCAGGCCGAAAAAGCCAAGCCGTCCACCTACGGCACGCGCACCCCGGCCGCGTACGGGAACCCGCCGTCGTCAAAGGCGCCGGACAAGGCAGCCCCGTCCACGTACGGGTCCGCCGCGCCGTCGACCGAGCCCGCCGAAAAAGCCAAGCCGTCTACCTACGGCACGCGCACCCCGGCCGCGTACGAGAACCCGCCGTCCTCACAGGCGCCGGACAAAGCAGCGTATGGATCCGCTGCACCATCGACCGAGTCGGCCGAAAAGGCGAAGCCGTCCACGTACGGAAATTCGCCGCCCGTGACCTATGGTCGTCCCGCGCCGTCGGGTGGAACCTATGGGGGCGCCACTCCGGTTCCGGCTGCGAAACCGCGCCGGCGCGGGCGTCTCGTTGCTGTTCTTGTCGCTGTTGCGCTGCTGGTGGTGCTTCTTGGCGGCGGCGCGACGGTTCAGCTCACGCGGGACCTGCCCGCGGCGACTCTGGCCACCAATGTGGCCGCGACCATGCGGATTCCCGGCGAAACGGCGAAGCTGCCGTGGCCCGGCAGCGGCTCGGCCGAGCTGATGATCGAGGGGCTGGGGCGGCTGGGCGGGTCGGGCAGTGACACGGCCGCGCCGATCGGGAGCGTTGCCAAGGTCATGACCGCGTACGTGATCCTCAAGAATCATCCGCTCGAAGGCGACGAGGAGGGGCCGTCGCTCACCGTCACCGCCGCTGATGTGGCCGACTACAAGGCGCGGATCGCCAGCAACCAGTCGCTCGTGCCGGTTCGGGTGGGTGAGAAGCTGACCGAGCGGGACGCGATCGAGGCGCTCATGCTGCCGTCGGCCAACAACATCGCGCATCAGCTGGCGATCTGGGATGCCGGGTCGGAGGCGGCGTTCGTCGAGCGGATGAACGCCGCGGCCGACGAGCTGGGCATGACGAAAACCCGGTACACGGACCCCAGCGGCTTTCTGCCGACCACCATCAGCACCGCGTCCGACCAGGTCAAGCTGGGCCGGGCGGTGCTCCGAATGGAGGTCTTCGCCAAGATTGTCGCGCTCGACAGCGCCCGCATCCCGGTGGTCGGCAAGATCCAGAACTACAACGACCTTCTGGGCGTGGAGGGCGTGTTCGGCATCAAGACCGGTTCGACCGACGAGGCGGGCGGCAACCTGCTGTTCTCGGCCTATCTGACCGTCGGCGGCCGCAAGCTCACCGTCGTCGGCGCGGTCTTCAACCAGCCCGGACTGCACACGCCCGAGCAGCTGGCCAACGTCAACCGGGAGGTCCGCGCGCTGCTCCGGGCCGTACGGCAGACGGTCAAGCAGTACACGCTGCTGCCGGCCGACCCGGTGGGCGAGATCCGGTCGGCGTGGGGCGCCACCAGCACGGTCCGCCCGGCGACGCCGCTCAAGGTGGTGGGCTGGCCGGGCATGTCGATCCCGCTCAAGGTCACCACCACGGCCCCGGGCGCCACGGTCACGGCGGGTCAGCCGGTCGGCACGGTGCAGGCGGCCGGCGTACGGGTGGACCTGCGCTCCGACGCGGCGATCGCCGAGCCGTCCGTGTGGTGGCGACTGAGCCGGACGAGCTGAGCGGGGTCAGCGGTCGAGGGAGCGCAGCACCGCGTCGGTCACGGCGCCGTAGACGAGGTGCGGCACCAGGTCGGTCAGCCAGTCGGCGGCCGACCAGGTGCGCGGGTCGGTGACGTCGAGGGCGGCCATCGGCAGGTTGGTCAGTGCCATGGTGGTGACCCCGATGAGCAGGGCGTCGAGCGGGGCGGGCGGGCGGACACCGGCGCGGCGCAGCAGACCGAAGGCGGCGCCGATGCCGACGCCGGTGACGATGCCGGTCAGGCTGCCCAGGGCGGCCACCCGGTGTTCGCGGGTCTCGCCCTCGCCGGGGACCGGGAGGACCGCTTCGATGGTTTCCTCGGGCGTGTTGCTGGCGGCCCGGCCCCGCACGGCCATGTCGAGGTAGGTGACGGCGTTGAGGGCGGCCGTGCCCGCGGCCCCCGCCGCCGCGCCGGCCAGAATTCCGGTACGCATGGCAACAACCGTGCCCGCCCAGCCGGTCGTCAAACCCGCGCCCCGGCCTGGCGGTTGACCAGAACGCGGCCGAACACCAGCGTGACCACCCCGGCCAGCACCACGCTGAGCAGGCCGACCCGCAGGCTGGAGAGGTCGGCCACGAAACCGACCAGCGGCGGGGAGAGCAGGAAGCCGCCGCGCAGAAGCCAGCTGACGATGGTCAAGCCGGCGCCGGGGGCCAGGCCGGGAAGTTCGTCGGCGGTGTGCATGGCCGCCGGGACCAGGGTGGCCGCGCCCAGGCCGGCCAGGACGAACCCGCCGAGCGCGGTGGGCACCGAGGGGAAGGCGAGCGCCGCGCCCATGCCGACGGCGGTCACGGCGCCGCCGACGCGGACCACGGTGCGCTGGCCGAACCGGTCGACGACCCGGTCGCCGAGGAGCCGGCCGATGGTCATGGCGGTCTGCAGGGCCACGACGGCCAGCCCGGCGGTGGCGGCGCCGGTGTGCAGGTCGTCGGTGAAGTACAGGGCGCCCCACGAGGAGCCGGCGTCCTCGACCAGGGCCCCGGCGGCTGCGAGCACACCGAGGGCGGCCAGCATGCGAAGGGCGACGCCGGTGAGGCGCCTGCGGGGTGCCGCGGCCGGCGGTTCGGTGCGTTCGGCGTCCTCGGCGCCGGGCAGCAGGAACCGGAAGGCGACCAGGGCGACCGCGCTGAACAGGACGGCCGAGATGGTCAGGTGCACGCTCAGCGGGATGGAGAGGCCGGCGGCGGCCGAGCCCATCAGACCGCCGAGCACGGCGCCGATGCTCCAGACACCGTGCAGCGAGTTGAGGATTGAGCGGCCGTAGAGGCGCTGGACCCGCAGGCCGTGGGCGTTCTGGGCGACGTCGACGACCGAGTCGAGCGCGCCGACCAGGAACAGGGCGCCGGCGAAGACCAGCCAGTGCGGCGCGAACGGGATGGCCAGGGCGGCCACGGTGGTGATGACGATGCCGAACGCGGCGACCCGGGCCGAGCCCAGCCATCGGATGGCCGCGCCGGCCAGCAGTCCGGCGAGCAGGGCGCCGATCGGCATCGCGGCCAGGGCCGTGCCGAACACGACGTTGCTCACGCCGAGGTCGGCCTTGATCTGCGGATATCGCGGCACGACGTTGAAGATCACCGCGCCGTTGGTGAGAAACAGGGCCGCAACAGCGGCGCGCGCCTTCCGCGGAGGCGCGGCAGCCAGGGTCGTCATGCGTACGAGCGTACATATGGTGTGTACGCACGTACATAGCCGCGGTCAGGTGTGAGCGAAACCTCTCAGCGCGGCGTCGACGTCGGCGTCGGTGAGCTGGGCGAAGTCCTCGTACCACTGGCCGACCGCGCGGAACTCGGCCGGCGCGCTCAGGCAGATCACCGCGTCCGCGTCCGCGTTCAGGGCGTCCCGGGCCTGCGGCGCGCACACGGGCGCGGCGAAGACCAGCCGTTGCGGGTGCCGGCCGCGCAACCACCGCAGGGCGGCCCGCGCCGTCACACCGGTGGCCAGCCCGTCGTCGACCACCACGACCTCGCGGCCGGTCGGGTCGGGCGCGGGCCGGTCGCCCCGGTATTCGCGAAGGCGGCGGGCCAGCTCGGCGCGTTCGGCGGCGATTGCCTCCTCGAACTCGGCCGGCTCGAGACCCTCGTCGAGAACCGGCGGCCCGTCCTCGGCGACCGCCCCCACCCCGACCTCGGGCCGGCCGGGCGCCCCGATCTTGCGGGCGATCACCAGGTCGAGCTCCCCGCCGACGCGGGCCGCGACCCGTACGGCGACGGGAACGCCCCCGCGCGGCAGGGCGAGCACGAGCGGGGCGGGCCCGGGCCGCTTACGCACCTGATCGGCGACCGCCTCGGCCAGCAGGCGTCCGGCCTCGTCCCGGTTCGGGAAGATCATCGGCATGGATCAGGCGTACCCACGAGAGGCACGCCCTATACGTCCGATTACTGAGAGGGACCACGATCGGGCCGCTCCGCGTGCCGACGGTGTGCGCAGTCAGGCCCACGAGGCGATGTCGCAGGCGGCCAGGACGATGACGGTCGCCGCGGCCACCAGCGTCGCGCCGATGACCAGCGGTCTGCGCCGGTGGGTGACCGATTGCGCCGGCATGTCGGTGGCGGCCGGGACGGCGTCCAGCATGCGGACGATCCGGGCGGTGGTGCGGACCCGGCAGCGGGCGTTCATCCAGTAGCCGCGCGAGGTGTACTCCATGATCGGCGAGTCGACGCGGATGTCGACGAAGTCGCCGTTGCGCAGCCGCAGCCGTACGTCCAGTTGGCTGTGCTCGAACTCGCCGATCAGCGCGCGGGGAACGCTGGAGCGCCGGAACGCCGTGTCGATGTGCAGGTGGTGCGGGGTGACCACGAACCGCGCGGCCGGGCCCAGCACCAGCCCGAAGGTGATCAGAGCTAGGCCGATCGACCAGATGATCAGGAATCCGTCGGCGGCGGCGAGGAACAGCCCGCCGAGGACGACGGCGACGAGCGGGACACCGCTGCTGCGCATCGCCACCCGGCGACGAGCCGTTCCGGTCGCGGGTCCGGGCTGGGCCAGCGGCACCGGCGCGTACCGCAGCTCCAGCGCCGATCCCAGCCGCCCGGCGAACGCGACGAACAGGACGACCACCGCCACCACGACGACGTGCCCGGTCCACGGCACGACCAGGGACAACCCGAGCAGCGCCACACCGACGGCCGCGGCGGCGACGGTGAGCGGCCAGGTCCAGATCAGCGCGTCGTTGTCGTGCAATTCGATCTCCAACCGGCACCTCCTCGCTTCATGATCGGCGCGAGGCGCAACCTCCGGGGCCGGACTAGGGTGATGGCCATGGTGGACCCGCGGCGGCACGTTCCGCGCACCGACGTGGTGCTGGCCGATCCCCGTCTCGCGGCCGCGATCGAGACCGAGGGCCGGGCGGCGGTCAAGGCCGCGGTCGTGGCCACTCTTCAGCGCGTACGGGACGGGGTCCTGAAGCCGGACGAGGTGGTCGACGCCGCGCTGGCCGGCCTGCCCGGCGGGCTCCGGCCGGTGCTCAACGCGACCGGGGTCGTCCTGCACACCAACCTGGGCCGCGCCGCGCTCTCCGCCGCCGCGCGCGAGGCTGTGGTCGCCGCGGCCGGGCACACCGACGTCGAGCTCGATCTGGCCACCGGGCGCCGGGCCAAGCGGGGCCGCACGGCGCTGGCCGCCCTGCAACGCGCCATCCCGGCCGCCGAGGACGTGCACGTGGTCAACAACGGCGCGGCCGCGCTGGTGCTGGCGGCCACGGCGCTGGCCGGCGGCGGTCGCGAGATCATCGTCAGCCGCGGCGAGATGGTGGAGATCGGCGACGGCTTCCGGCTGCCCGACCTGCTCGAGTCGACCGGCGCCCGGCTGCGCGAGGTCGGCACGACCAACCGCACCTCGCGGGCCGACTACGAGCGGGCGATCGGCCCGCACACCGGTTTCATCCTCAAGGTCCACCCCTCCAATTTCGTCGTACGGGGTTTCACCAGCGCCGCGTCGATCCCCTCGCTGGCCGGTCTCGGGGTGCCGGTGGTGGCCGACATCGGTTCCGGGCTGCTCGCCCCCGACCCGTTGCTGCCGGCGGAACCCGACGCGGCCACCACGCTCAACGAGGGCGCCGCCCTGGTCATCGCCAGCGGCGACAAGCTGCTCGGCGGTCCCCAGGCCGGCCTGCTGCTGGGCACGGCCACGCTGATCGCCCAGCTGCGCCGGCATCCGCTCGCCCGTGCCCTGCGCGTCGACAAACTCACCCTGGCCGCCCTGCAGGCCACCCTCACCGGCCCGTCCACGCCGACGTGGGACGCGCTGCGGATCGCTCCCTCCGTTCTGCGGGAACGCACCTCGCGGGTCCTGGCCCGGCTGACCGCCGCCGACATCCCGGCCGAGCTCGTCGAATCGGGCGCGGTCGTGGGCGGCGGCGGAGCCCCCGAGGTCACGCTCCCCTCGTGGTCGCTGTCACTGCCTTCCCCGTACGCGGCCCCGCTGCGTTCCGCCCCCACGCCCGTGGTCGGCCGGGTCGAACGGGACAGGCTGCTGCTCGACCTGCGCTGCGTCCCGCCGGAGTCCGACAGCGTGCTGGCCGACATGGTCGTCGCCGTGTCCCCGCAGGCGGACTGACATGCACGTCGTGGCCACCGCCGGGCACGTCGACCACGGCAAGTCGACGCTCGTGCGGGCGCTGACCGGCATGGAACCCGACCGCTGGGCCGAGGAGCGCCGCCGCGGCATGACGATCGACCTCGGGTTCGCGTGGACGACGCTGGCCTCGGGCGAGACCGTGGCCTTCGTCGACGTCCCCGGCCACGAGCGTTTCGTCCCGAACATGCTCGCCGGCCTGGGCCCGGTCCCGGCCGCGATGATCGTGGTCGCCGCCGACGAGGGCTGGATGCCACAGTCGGCCGAGCATCTGGCCGCGCTGGCCGCCCTCGACGTACGGCACGGCCTGCTCGTCGTGACCCGCCGCGACCTGGCCGACCCCGGCCCGGCCACGGAGGCCGCCCTGGCCGAGATCGCCGCGACCCCGCTCGGCGTGGTCCCGGCCGTGGCCGTGAGCGGCGTGACCGGCGAGGGCCTGGACCAGTTGCGCACCGCCCTCGACTCCCTGGTGGCGTCGTTACCCGTCCCCGACACGTCGGCGCCCGTACGGCTGTGGATCGACCGGTCCTTCACGGTCAAGGGCGCCGGCACGGTCGTCACCGGCACGCTGGGCGCCGGCACGCTGCGGGCGGGCGACGAGCTGATGCTGGGCGGCGCCACGGTCCGCGTACGGGGCCTGCAGTCTCTCGGTCAGCCCGCCGGCTCGGTCGCCGCCGTTGCGCGTGTGGCCGTCAACCTGCGCGGCACCGCCCGGGACGACGTGGGCCGCGGCGACGCCCTGCTGACCCCCGGCCGTTTCCGCCCCACCGACCTGATCGACATCCGCCTGCACGGCGACCCGGTGGCGAGCCTCCCGGCCACGATGACGCTGCATGCCGGGTCGGCCGCGGTTCCCGTACGCGTCCGCCCGCTCGGGGCCGACACCGCGCGGCTCCGCCTCGAACAGCCGCTCCCCCTGCGCATCGGCGACCGCCTGCTGCTGCGCGACCCCGGCCGGCACCACGTGGCCGGCGGCGTGACCGTCCTCGATGTGGCACCGCCCGGCCTCAAGCGCCGGGGTGCCGCCGCGGCCCGGGCGGCCGTCCTGACCAGCATGGACGGCCACCCCTCCCTGGCCGGGGAACTCGCCCGCCGCCTCCTGCTGCGTGCCCCCGACCTGGCCGCCATGGGCGTCCCCCTCCCCTCGCCCACGACCGGCTCCGCCGCCTCGCCCGTCGCCGGTGACTGGTACGCCGATCCGGCTTACTGGGCGTCCCTGGGCGAGCGGCTGCCGGCGGAGGTGGTGGCCTATCAGCGGGAGCATCCGCTGGAGCCCGGCATGCCCGTCGAAGCCCTGCGGCACCGCCTCGGCCTGCCCGAGCGCCCGCTCGTGACCGCGCTCGTCCGGGCCCCGCTGACCGTCCGCGCCGGCCGGGTCGCCGCGGGCGCCGCGGGCCCGCCCGACGAACTGGTCGCGCTGGTGGCCAAGGCCTTCGACGGTCTGGGCCCGTTCGCCGCCCCCGAGGCCAACAACCTGACCGCCCTGGGCCTGGGCCCCCGCCAGCTGGCCGCGGCCGCCCGGACCGGCCTGGTCATCCAGCTCGCTCCGCAGGTGGTGCTGGCCGCGGGCGCGGCTGACGCCGCCGCCGTGGCCCTGGCCGCCCTGCCCCAGCCGTTCACCCTGAGCGAGGCTCGGCGCGCCCTCGATACCACCCGCCGGGTGGCCGTGCCGCTCCTCGAACTCCTGGACCGTCGCAACCTCACGGAACGCCTCCCCGACGACCGCCGCCGGGTCACCGGGCAACAGCCGTGACTTCCACCTCCAGCACCGCTCCGGGCAGGAAGAGCCTGCTCACCTCCACGGTCGTGCTGGCCGGTGGGTTCTGGCCGGAAGCCGGGAAGAGGCGGCGGCGGACGGACCCGTAGGCGGGCAGGTCGTCGAGGCTCGTCATGAACGTCCGGATGTGCAGCACGTCGGCCAGGCCGGAACCGTGGGCCTCGAGCAGACCGGCGACGATCTCGAAGATGCGATCGGCCTGCTTCCCCGCGTCGCCGGGGGCCACCACTTCGCCGTCGTCGTCCACCGCCACCTGCCCGGCCAGCATCAGCAGCGCGCCGCCACCGGGCAGGTCGATGCGGGCCACGTGGGCGAAGCGGTCGGCGAACGGGGCGGCCACCGTGGCCGGATTGTCGAGCGTCATGTGCACCATGCCGACGACGCTAGAGCCGTCAGATCCATGCGACCAGCGAATGTCATGCATGTCTGCCATGCTGTCGCGTCATGGATACCGGGCTGCTGGAAGTGTTCCGCACCGTCGCCCACGCCGGCTCGATCACCGCGGCCGCGCGGCGACTGCAGTACACGCAGTCCGCGGTGTCCCGGCAGATCGCCGCCCTGGAGGCCGAGATCGGTTCGCTGGTCTTCGACCGCCGGCCGCGCGGCGTCACGCTGACCGAGGAGGGCCGCGCCCTGCTCCCGCACGCCGACGCGATCCTCGACCGGCTCAGCGCCGCCCGCCGCGCCGTCGACGACCTGCGCTCGGCGGGCACGGGCCGGCTGCGCGTAGGTGCTTTCCCGACGGCCGTCGCGGCGCTCGTTCCTGGGGCGCTGTCGCACTTCCGGGTGGCGTACGGGGAAATTGCCTTGAGTCTGGTCGAGGGCCTGACCCCCAAGCTGCTGGAGAGGCTGGCCGCGGGCGACGCCGACGTGGCGATCGTGAGCGAGTCCCCCGCCGGCCCGATCGACACCACCCGTTTCGAACTGCACCACCTGCTCGACGAACGCCTCCTGGTGGCCGTCGCCCGCAACCACCGCCTGGCCCGCCGCCGCACGGTCCGCCTGTCGGAACTGGCCGACGACCCGTTCATAGCCGGCTCCGCCGACGCCGAGTCCACCTTGCTGCGCGCGGCCCTGCCCACAGGTTTCCACCCCCGAATCGACATCGTGGCCGCCGAATGGACCGGCAAGCTGGGCTGCGTGGCCGCCGGCCTGGGCGTCGCCTTGGTGCCGGCCCTGGCCATGCGAGGCAAACCGGCCGACGTGGCCCTGCTGCGCCTGCACCGGGACGACGAGCCCACCCGCCGCATCTACGCCGCCACCGCCGCGGGCCGCACCCGGCCGGCCACAGTCGACCGCTTCCTGCCGTTCCTGCACGCCGCCATCGACCCGGCCTGGACCCGGTGAGCGAGACTGAGAACCATGCCGGGACTAGAGGTTGCTGCGCTCACTTGGGTCGCCGATCTTCTGCGCGGTGTAGCCGAGTCGGCTCTCAACGACCGGCTGAAGCGCCGGAGAGGACCCGACAAGGCTCGCAACCTGGCGTACGACCTGCATCGAGCACTCGGCGAAGTGAAGACGCGGAGCGAGGATTTTGTCCGGGTCCTGGGAATTCTGGCGGAGGCCGATGACGACGAAACCTACGAACGCGCGCTGGGTCGAGATCTCTATCCGGCGGACTGGACGCACGGGATGCTTCAGTCCGCCATGCACAAACTGGTAGGAGCGCTTCAGGAACTGTCCCGCGCCCTGTCCGCCATCGATCCGCAGCTTTCTGTCCACGCGCCCGAGCTGGCGGAACGAGCAGCGGACGCGTACGCGTCTCGTGCCGCAGTGGTCCGGTCGGCCGCGGAGATACTCGTGGCGCAAATGGAGGCCCACGCATCCAGGGAAGCATTCCGGGTAGTGCGGGGTCAGGCGCTTTTCGCACTCCGGAAAATCGAAGATGCCTCATCCCGCATGCGTAAATTCATCGCCGAGGAGTTCTCGTTCAAGGAAGGATTCTGAGTCTCCTGCGGACGCTGGTTGGCGGAGGCGGACGGGAATCGAACCCGCCTGGCCCGGATGCCGGGCCACACCGGTTTTGAAGACCGGACTCCACACTGGGATTTACCTGCGGTAACGCAACGATTCGAGCATTCGTTGCCACGGATTTGCCGCGGACAGTCGAGGGATCGATTTGACCTCCCGGCGCCAGCCGCCCCGCCTGGCCCGAACCTGGCGCGCGACCACACAGGTCACGCGGTGCCGCCCGCGCGGACAGGCAGCACATCAGGGCGTTCATTGCTACGTCCCGTCGATGACCGAACATCCTGTCACGGATTTGGTACGCGCCAGGTCTACCAACAGCCACCTTGGTGATAACCCAGATACCCGCGATCGAGGACTCGGCGACACGGTTGAAACAAGTCACGCATGAGCTCAGACGACCCGTAGTCGCACCACTAGGCCTTGCGGGGTTTGGTCGGTTGCTGTACTCCGCTGCTGTACAGCAACCGACCACTGCCTGCCGTCCGAGTCGGCTATTAGCGAGTTACATAGATACCTACCACCACGACGGTGACGGTCACGATCAACCCAAAAATCGAGATCGCGAGATAGGCGAGTCCGGCCGGGACGGCGCCGAAGGCTGCCGCGCCAAGGATGAGCGTCAGTCCTCCGCCCGAAGCGCCAGCAACGGCGAGTGCTTTCTTGATCACTCCTGCGTGATGGCTGGGATCTTTCTGGTGTTGACCGGATGGGCTCGATACGGTAGTCACGTTGTTCCTCTCTGATGCGGACCGTTCGTGTGGCCGTTCTTGGGTGGAGCAGCACGGCGGCCCGTTTTCGCAGAGCGGGCCGCCACCGGAGTTCTTAGTTGCTACGACCTGTTCTACCGCCTGTTTTCGACGAGGGATCTTGCTTCGCTCCTCGTGTCGGGGATTTTCGAATGGGCGGTGTCATCCACGGTTACCGAAGATGTCCGGTTTCGTTGTGTAGGGCGCGCTTTGCGACGTGCGACGCAAATCACTCGAAGGCAGCCCTGACAGCATTGACAGTTGTGTTGATCAAGCGGGCTAAGCAACAGCGTGAGATTGTGCCCCAGCTACGGATGCACGTGCATCCGCACATCCATTTGCAAGTGCGTCCCTTGTGGAGACCTCAGCATGCTAGCGCAAACCCCGCCCGCTCGTAACTCATCGAAGTGTCACTTAGGGTGACATCTTTGAGTGACTGGATGATCACAGATGCAGCGTCAGTTTCCTTCAATCGCGCTGCCCTAGGGCCGTTTAGTGTGCACCAAGAAGTGTCATACCAAACGGCGGGGGCGAAGTTGCTCTTGCTACGCAGCGTAGACAGCGGCCTGCTGCTGAGGTAGGCACCAGTATCTGGTCGCACGTCACCTGCCTGGTAGGCACATTGCGCCGCTCCTAGATCGACTTCTGGCGATGTGTCGTCTTGCTACCGTGCTGGCTATGGCGAGGCAACGACGGTGGGGTAAAGCCGGAACTGACGGACAGACGCCGGAGGAACGGCAACAGCTGGAGCATGACACCCAGCTGGCGATCTACCGCTTCCAAAGCGATGCGTATCGGAATTTGCGGCACAGCGTTGCCGCTGCGGTCATCATCTTCGGCCTGTTCGTCGGCTCCGACGTGTTCCTCAGTGACACGGAAGGCAGCAGCTTGTGGGCCCGGCTGCTCCTGCTGGTCTCAGCCGTGCTGGGCGTCGGCTACTTCTCCATGACGAACCCTCGTCCTCGGCTAGCGTTGCAGCTTCTGCTGGCCGCAGTCGTCCTCGCCGTCCTGGGTATCTGTCTGCTCATCCTGGCCCGCTACGGGGCCGGCTCATGACACTCACCGTCGAGCCCGGTGCTCTTACCGGATATGCGCAGCAACTCGGCCGCGCAGCCGACGACGCTACGTCGATCAAGCGTTACATCAACTCACATGCCAAACAGGTCACCGGCGGCGAACTGATTCAAATCGCCTCGGGCAGCCACCAGCAAGCGCTCACCACCATCACCGCAACCATGGCCAGCCTTGACACGATCCTGCGCGGCTCAGGCCCCGAACTGACTGCCACTGCCGACTACTACCTCGGTACCGACACACAGGCCGCGGCCACCATCGACCGCTCCTTCCCCGCCAACTTGCGGCAATGCGCCACACCGCTGGAGTTCGAGTTCAGCGCCATCGTCTGCAAACCCGTCCCGTTCGGCGACCCCCGGCAGGCGACCGACCGGCTCACGCCACCACCAGAACCGGAGAACCCACCGAACTCACTCGGGTTCATGGACTACCTCAGCCCCACCTCGTGGGCCATGAAAGGCTTCGACATCGTCCTAGGCTTCGACCCCATCAGCTGGATCCAAGAACGCTTCTCCGGCGACTGGGAAGCCGTCGCCACCATGGCCCCGGTCTTGACCAACACCGGCGCCGCCCTGCACGACCTGGCCCTTAACGTGCAATCCGGTGCGACCACCCTGTATCCCCTATGGCAGGGCAATGCCGGCGACGCCGCCAACGACTACTTCACCGACCTCGCCACCGGCATCGCCGCCCTGCAAGAGCCCCTGCACAGCATGGCCACGGAGTACCGCGCCCTGGCCGACGCTGTCTGGTCATCAGGCGAAGCCATCGGCGGACTCATCAAAGGCATGATCGACGCCGCCATCATCGCCGGTATCGCCGCCGCTGGAGGAACCGCGACATCATGGACCGGTGTCGGTGCTGTCGCCGGATACGGTGTCGCCGCGATCGAAGTCGCCACCATCCTCAACATGTGGGGCAAGGCCACCGAGCTCTACCAGTTCGCCAGCGCCGCCGCTCTCGCCTTCCGCTCCAAACTCGGCTCCGCGCTCAACGACCTCGACACCATCACCCTGCCCACACTGCCGGGTGGTGCCGGCTACCAACACCCGCTCGCCCAAGTCGGCGCACGATGAACCCCGAACTACTCGAGATGGCCGGCGGCGACCCCTACCGCGCACGCGCCCTCCACCAACTGCTCACCAAACTCGCCGACGGCCCCAATCCTGCCCTGCGCGAGATGGCCCATGACGTCCTCAACGGCAACCTCAGCCTGCGCGACGCCGCCGCCAGCGACGTCTACAGCACCCCAATCGCAGACCGGTTCGACACCTTCTGGAAGCGCTACCTGACCCTCACCGACGACGAACACCAGGCGCTGCTGGCCGACGGATACAAGTACATCGAACAATCGGAGCAGTCCTAGCCAGCCGGGCGGACTTCTTCCGTGTCAAGGAACGATCAAGGGCTTGTGAACTGCTCCCGCACCCGCTATGAGCTGTTGGAAGAGTCCACCATCATCCACGGACGTCCGGCCTCGAACACTGCCGTTGTCACTCAGTTGGTCACCCATGCCTTCCCACGCCCTGCGGCACTGCCCTCAATTACGCGCCGAGGCCCAGTCGGGCTTCTAAATACTTCGTCAGCAATCCTATACCTGCAGTAGCTACTTGGCCCGGCAGGCCGAACAGGAATGCCTTTAATGTTTGACGCGCAGAAATTCTGTCTTCAGGCCGCGCGTCATTGTCCTCAAATTCGTGGACGGCGGAAGTCAGACTCGACGCTTGGGTACTCCCGTACGTTTCAATCAACTCAAGAATCTTCGTGGTCTCTGGCCCATAATTTGCCGTTCCGGACAACGTCTGCGCGGCAATACCATTGACCACACCGATCTGCTGACTGCTGAGATTAATATTTACGTCGCCTCCTGCAGAGTCGATTGACCAACCCAAACCACGACCATTGAGAGCCGATCCAAAACCCTCGATCGAGGGTACGACAGATTCTGCAATTTGATTGATCGCGGCTTCAGTTAAGCCAGACTCCGTTAACTCGTCTTCGAGTCGATGCCGCAATGATAGAAGCCGCGATTCCCGCGCATGACGTAGGTCAGTCTTCAATCGTCGCGCTTCCTTCGAATACCTTGTAACAATTTCGTCAACTTCGCTAGAGCTGAGTTCACCTCCGCCCAGCCTATTAACGACGCCTTGTGGATTCGCGACACATTCGTCAAGAAAAGTCGAGAATTCTTCAAATTGGCTTACCAAACCGGTCTCAGCAGAAGTCTCATCGCCATAAAATTCATAGACGGTGCCAGCCCCCGTGCTGTAACCATCTTGCCTGACTCGCCTGCCCTTAATGCGCATAAGCCAATCGCGGAATAGGCCTAAAAGTTTGTCCGCCTCGGCGGCCCAGAGTCGGCCCGACGGAATGTAAACGCGGAAAATGAGGTGCTTGTCAGCTTGCTGGACGAATCGGGCACCTAGCGTGGATACCTCCGCATTGCTTGTGAAAGGAACGAGATTGATTCCATAGTCCTTGACTAGACTTATTACGAACGAAAGCATCTCAGGCGCCGGAGGTGCGAAAAAACCCCTAGGATTCGCCGAGTCGTAGTAATCGAATTTCCCGAAAGAGCTATCATCGAGCATCCTTTCAAAAAATTCAGGAGGGAAATTTTTGCGATAATACTCGGCTTCTTCGTTATGGTGCGATGGAACGGAGTCGATTTCCAGCTGTCGGCTGGCCCATCCGGGATCGATCATGTTTTCGTGAACCATCACGAGATGCCTCGTCTTTGCAAGACGCTCGAAGAGAACTTTCGTTAATCTCCTGAAGTCCACGCTGGCCATATGTTCGACGTTCGGGCGTGTCAACTTCGCGACGACGCCCAGCAGGAGCGGATTCGCTAAAAGATCGAGAATTTTCTCCCAGTTTTCGGCGTTCGATTCTAAGCGCTTATTGACGTAACGAATGCCGGATGCTTTCAACTTGCTCGTACTTGCCTCTGAAGTGGTACTTCCGAGGAAGAGAAAGAAATGATCTTCAGGGATCGTCACACTTCGTTCTACCATTGGGCTCGGGTAGCTGCAAAGAGCATCGTCGACGTTGGCTAGTTGCTAGCCTGACCACGTCTCCGGCGAGTAACGGCCAATACGGGTACCACGTTGGCCACCGGGCACAGCCTGATCAGGCATAAGCCATCCCGTCACCCTCGACCCGCCCATCGTGGGAGCGGGCCTCCGCCGGTGTCCGCCACGTCAAGACGGCCTTGACGCTAGGTACCCAAGGCTGGCGGGCGCCGGCGGAGGTCTGCTCGGCTTGCCCGGGGGTGAGGGTGCCGGGATGGCAACCACCCCGGAGCCGGAGCGCCCCCGCCGGAGGCGTGCAGTAACGGCGACCAGTTCTCGAGCCGCCCAGCGCGTTACAGCCAGTCGCATGCAGGTCGGCCGCGTCGCGCAGGCCTCCGTGACCGGCCCGAGCCCGCCCGGCCTTCGCTACCCCATGGCCCGGTTGTAGCCGCGCGGCCCGATTCCGCTTGTGCGCGCCAGCCGACGGGCTGCCTGCGAGCTCGGCCCCGACCGGCTTGCCAGGGGCCGGGCTCGCGCCCTGGCGGCGGCGTGCGCGGCCCGTTTCGGCCGCCTTGAAGGCGCACAGAAAGTCTGAACAAGATCAGCAGCTCCATCACCGCAGCTTCATTACTCAGACGCCGAACGAGTCCGAACAGCGTTCAACCGGTGTTGAAGACCGAAGCACCCACCTCGTGTGAACAGCGCAAACGCTACAACAACACAAGTCATTGCCGCCCATTTGCCGCCATCTGAGCCGCTGGGGCCTTCGGAGGGCGACGAGGTGCGAACCGAATACCCAACTGAACCGACTCCGAGAATGCCAGCCGGGCCAGCGCCGGTGCAGCACCAGGTACTAGTCTGGCCGGGCCAGGTACATGTGAGGCACTTAATTCCCCGCCGCCGAGCACACCACATAGGTGTGCTCTAGGACTGAATCCATCGCTCGGGCGGGCCTTCAGGCGACTGGAGCCAGCGAATGCCTGCGGCGTCGGTGAAACACACGCCAGGCAGGTATCGGCGGCTGAACTGGATCCAAGGGCTAGGGTTTTCTTCGTCGTACCAGGTGTAGTCGTCCGCTGGCTCATCCTGCTGAAAGCGGGGTATAACTGTCAGCTCGATTTGCTCTCCTGGTCTCACCACTACGTTGCGCCCACTCCAGTCCGCGATGCCCGATTTTGAATTTTCCTGGTCGGCGAGGATCGCCTCGACGTTGCGGATCGGCTCTGCCGAATCATTCAGCACCCGCATCGTTGCTACCCAACCGGGTACTGGCTGCTCCTGCAGCGTGTGCGTTCCCTCGAAGTCGTAGTACCACGTCACCGTGACGGAGACCAGACGGGCTTGCTTGTCCTCGCTGTCGCGCTCGGGAATAGACGCTTCGGCCGCAGCCGCCTGTCGAATCGCGGCGGACGCGCTTTTCTCTGAGGCTACGGCGCTGCGCTTCGCGTACCTAGCAGCAACGATCGACACCGTAAGGGCACCGAGTGCCACCAGCCCTGCTAGCGAAGCAATGACATCCGTAGCAGTCATGGTTAGTACGGCACCGGCCTTAATTGGGAGCTGTCACTGGTTGGGGATTGCCGTCCTCGAACTGGCGCCAGCGCAGGCCGTCGGTATCGGTGAACTCCACGCCAACCCTCAAGGATTGTTCAAGCATTCGGTATCCGGAATTGTCATTTCCGTCGCTGGGCGATGGTGGCTGTAGTAGTGGCCTTACCCCTAAGTCACGACGAGCGCCGGGCGCAAGAAATGCCACTATTCGGTCTATTCGCTTCCACTCACTGTCTAGCTTGTTCGCGCCAGAGGCACGGTCGATGACGACAACCTGAACCTGCCGGATCGGGCCGGCGGAGTCGTTCTGTACCCCTACGCCGTAGGTGAAGCCGTCTCGGTGGTTGAAGCCCTTCCCCACCGACACTGAAACGAGGCGCGCCTGCCGGGATTCCAAGCGCCGCTTCGCGTCAATCTCATCCTGCCTCTGACTGCGATCGCGTCGGCGATCGATCCGGTGCTGGATAGCGATGAAGATCAAGGCGCCGGACGTTCCTAGGGCCTCGACCCAATCGGGGACGCTCCCGAAGTCTACATTCACAGCGTCACGGTAGCCGGGAGGGGCAAGTAACGTATCCGGGACAGTAACCCCCCCCCCCCCCGCCCCCGAACGCGTCAGCATGCGTCCATACCGCCAATGTCCCAGGTCGGAGCACGCCCTCACGTCCACCGTTGTCCGCAGTAGTCACCGGCGATCGTTACTCACTTAGTCACCCAGCCGCCTCCCCAGCCCGTCAGTGGGCCGCACACATCAACGTTTGCTTCTACCCCGGAGCCACTTGAACCCACTAAGGGCCACTGCACCGGCCACCGCACCTGCAAGCAAGAATTTCATGGCCCCGCTGTTCGAATTTACTGAATGGGGGCTCGATGTAACCGCCGCCTCGCCGATCTTATTCGGCTCCGGGTCTGCCAGAACTGGGCTTTGTGACGCCTCCTCGTACACCTCCTCCGAGATGCGAAAGAAGTCGCGTTCACGTCGCGTCGTCGCTGCCGCAAGGTGGGCATGCCGGCTTTGCTGCCAATAGTCTCGGCCAAGCTGCGTTCTAAATCGGTTCGCCATCGTACGCCGCAGATCTTTCTCGGACATCTCGCCAATAACAAAGGTCATACGAAGGTACATCACAATAAGATTTAAGTAGGAACGAATACGCCACTCGTCATAAGGCAGGTCGACGCTCCTACCCCAGCCCTCTTGCAATGTAGGGTCCTCCAGAGCCATCTTGATAAGCTCTAGTTGCATTGCGCGACTGGTTTGGAGCTGTGCTATTTTGGTTTGGCGAGCTTGGTGCATAATTCCCGAACCGACAAGAATCAACGCCAACGCAGCTAGGGCGGCTGAGGCGAGGCCGTATACTTGCCCCACGTCAGACAAGGTATTCCAATCGTTTCTCGACGTGGCGATCCAAGCTACTACTGCTGGAGAGAGCCCGACAAGAGCAACCAGGAGTAGCCCAACGCCAGCCCAGCTTAGCCGCCCTAGGGCCGATATCCTACTGAAGAGACTGAAGCCTGTTGTCATTTGATATGTCCCGCCATCCTGGCTGACTACCCCGAATAACATTTGTCTGGGCTAGGGTCGTGCGCTGCACGGAGGTTCGGCATCGCGCCACCCTAGTGTCCCGCGAGGATATTGACAGTCAATCCTTCCTTGACGCTGTACTTCGCAGTTGGCGGCGAGTCGGTGCCGGGATTGGCGGCGCGCACCCCTACAAGGGCAGCCCATCGGCCTGCCCACGACACCTGCCCGAGGGGCGCAGAGGCTCCGAGGTGAAGGGCGGCCGACTTGTAGCCGTCGCTTGCGACGCGAAGCGCGTTTGAGCATGGACGAGCGGCCCGGCACCCTACGCGCCGCCAACCCCGGCGCTCGACGGCGGTGACCCGCACTGCGGCCCGGCGCGGTTCCCGGCCGCGTCGCTCGGGCCGCCCTGGTCGGCAGCCGGCCAGCCCCCATCCCCCTCAACCACCTATGGACCTGTGGTCGCTGCGTCTCGATCCGCTCCTGCACGCCTGCCGACGGGCTAGCCGCGGGCCGTCGACTCGTCAATGCGGCTTGACCGTGACCGTGTACCGAGTCGGCGACGGACGTTGGCGGCGCTCACCTGCGAGGGCAGCCATCGGCCTTTGTAGAGGTCGAGCGCTCTGACATCAGCTCGACCTCTACGGGTGCTCTATTGGGTGCCTGAGAGGTGCGCTCGCAGCTCGACAAGCGAGTCGAGCAAGAGCTTCTGCTCGAATTGCTGTGGGTCGTCGGTGTCTGGCTGGTAGGCCGCCATCATGCGGTGAGCCGCCTCGAACCAGTTCGCAAGGGGTGCCCGAGCCGCTTCACCAATCCGCCCTCGCCGGATTGCGTGGTCAACCACGAGCCGAAACTCCCGCGGCATTAGATCCGTTTTTGGTCGTTGGGGATTGATCCAGTCGTCCGCCACGATGGGACGCAGTCGAAGAGCTTCCGCATTCCAATGCATGAGTAATGCGAGGTCGACGGTGAAGTCATCAGGCATGACGGCCGGCCATAGGGATTTGATCGCTGCGCGTTGCCCAGACCACGGAGTCGAGCCACATTTTGGCAATAGCTCCGGGAAGAGGGCGCCGGCCAAGGGTGCAAAAAAGGCGTGAAGCCACATTTGCGGGTACAGCGGCCTCCAGTAAAGGTCCGTGATGGTCGCGTCCGCTGTGCCGTGAAGGATGGGCTCCACTAAGATTGTGACTAAGGGGCGATCGCCAAAGTATTGGATGTCGCCATCCACGAGGCAGATTACTTCGCCGTCAACCTCGGCGAGGCCAGCCTTGATAGCAGCGCCTTTTCCCGCTGGCGATTCGATGACACGAGCACCTGCGTTCGCCGCAACTTGAGCCGTATCGTCCGTGCAGCCGCTAGCACTGACGAGCACCTCGCCAGGCGTTCCTAGAATTTCAATTCCCTTGAAGCATTCCGTCACCACCTCTGCAACGGTTGCTTCCTCGTTATGCGCCGGGATGATGACACTAACTTTTCCGGACGTCGCAGCGAGCGTTCGCGAAGGGACAAGGTCGAGTCCGAGCGCCGGATCAATCGAAGGACGGGTCATCACTTGCTCTCCGCTTCACGCGAGTAGGTTGGGTGACCCTTAGGCCATCGCTTTAACTGCTCGACGAAGGTTATCTCAGTTCGATCGGCCGGATAGGCAGCATCTGAAAGTTCCACAGTGCGCCCGAGGGTGTCAATCGACCTGCTGCGAATATAGAGAAGCGGCACTCCCGATTCCATGCCCCACTTTTGCCGATCCCCTGGGCTGGGCTCTATAGCAATTACCGATCGAACAAACCTGTCAACCTCGATGCCGACGGTATAAAGCTGATGCATGTGCCCGCCGGGCCACGGCTCGTTTCTCTCGTCCAACAGAGCCGGATTTCCCTCGATCAGTTCTCGCGGTATGTACGAAATGCTCCACGTTACTCGGCGACCGGTGTCCTTTTCGGTCATCTCGTATTTCCGCTGCACCAACTCCGATCCGGGCTTGATAGAAAATTCTTCGGCGAGCTCGTCATTTGCGGCAATAAAGGTGTACCTGTGTGTCGAAATGACATCATCAAGAGTCAATCCAGCCGTCATTTCGATGGAGCCGCGCACGCGCCTCTCGCGCTCGGGCTTGAGAACCATCGATTTGGCGGCTTGGGTTTGGTCGACACTTAAACGAATGCGCGTCGGAGGTTTCCGTACTGTGGCCGGCTTACCTCGACCCCCGGTGATAAGACCTTCGTTCTTGAGAACAGAAAGCGCAGTCTTTGCTGAGCCGGGCGCGCAATTCCAGCGTTCGCACAGCTGCCCCACGGACGGCACCGCGTCACCCGGCCGCAGGTCACCGGTCGAGATTCGGTCACGGATGGAGTCGGCGATCTGGTGATGGAGGGGGACGACGCCCGCGGTCGGTTCACGCATGTTGGCCAGTGAATCACGGATCTTGGATAGTTGGCTAGCTAACCACTTGCGCAACCCCTGAGACATGCCCTACGTTCAAGACATCGCTAGTTGGCTAGCTAACTGGCCAACGCGACAAGCCGTTCTCGGCTTGGTAACTCCATAGAGGCGGTGTTGACCGAACCGCACAGCAACCGGTCAGGTGCCTTACCTCCCGCCGGGAAGCAGGGGAACGACCCAGGCGGCGCCAGCAACTAAGCGACAGGTCTAGGCCCCGCTCAGCGGCCAGCAGAACACTGGCTGCCCCGTAGCCGTCGGCATCGGCGGTGGGCATGCGATGAGGCGACCGGCGCACGATCCCGCGACGCATTGCGGGTGGTGGCGACGGCGTGAGCGCGCGGTGGCGGACAAGTAGACCTAGCTCGATTCGAACGGCCTGCCCGAAGGCCGAGCTTTGACGCGTTCCTGTTGGACCGGCCGCCCGTGAGGCTGGCCGGTCCGCCGGGTGTTCTCTGCACCGCATTCTCTAGTTCTCCGATCGAATGCAAGGAGATCTATGTCATGGCTTCTCTCGCTTCGTTCGTACGCGTTACCGCACGTCAGGGCGCCTGCTGGCGTGAGTGCAAGGGCTGTACCGCGTTGGCGCCGATGGCGCCGGACGAGACCCGCTGCCAGGGCTGCCGCGCCCGCCGGGTGACTGCCCGCCGCGCACCGCAAGCCGCCTGATCTTCCTGAGAGGACACCCGCGCACCATGGATTCTGTCGACTTTCCTGAGCCGTCCGCTGGCGACCTGGCCGCGATTGAGGCTGAGTGGCCGCTGATCGAGGCTGAGCTTCACGTGCTCGATGCCGAGATCGCCAACATCTACGCCGCCGAGCACGGTGGCCCGTCGCCGCTGGACCGGCGGCGTCTGCGCCGGGCCACCGCCCGCGTCACCCGCATCGCCGCCGAACTGGCCGCGCGTCCCTCCGCCCTGCGGGAGGTGGCGTGATGGCTCAGGACCTCGCCCGGCTCAAGCGCATCGGCTGGGGCACCCGAGCGGTGTTCGCCCTCGGCATCGCCGCCTCGCTAGCGGGCAACGTGCTGCACGCCGCAGATAGCCCGATCAGCAAGGCCATTTCGGCGTGGTCGCCTCTGGCGCTGCTGCTGGCCGTGGAGCTGATCTCGCGTATCCCGGGTCGCCGGGGCTGGACCTCCTACGTCCGGCTCGGTGCCACCGCGGTGATCGCGGGCATCGCCGCGTGGGTGTCGTACTGGCACATGGTCGCCGTGGCCTCCAAGTACGGCGAGACCGACGCAAGCCCGTACTTGCTGCCGCTGAGCGTGGACGGCCTGATCGTGGTCGCCTCGATCAGCCTGGTCGAAATCGGCGGCCGGATCCGCGCCCTGTCCGACCCCGAGACACCGCCCTCCGCAACACCCGCGACCACGCCGACCGTCCCGGCCGCCGTCCCGGCCGCCGAGCCGGCCGAGGCCGAACCGGTGACCGAGCCCGAGATTCCCGCACCGCCGGTCACACCGATGCCGGTCAAGAAGGCCCCGGCGAAGCGGGTCACGCCGCGCCCGGCGTCGGCCGAGAAGGTGGCCAAGGCCGCCGCCAAGCTGCCCGGCGCTCCGGTCGCCGAGATCGCCAAGAAGGCCGGTGTGTCGGTGTCGACCGCCCGCCGTCACCTGCCGCAGCGCGTCACCGATGCGTCACCATCTGCCCCGGTTCCTGCGGAAACGCCCGAACTGATCGCCGCCTGACCCGACCACCAGAGAGGACCACCGTCCCATGGCCAAGCACCGTTACGACCCCGACGAGGCCGCCGCCGCTGGCGTGATCGACCTGCTCACCAAGCGCCTGAAGGAACTCGGCAAGGAAGACCAGATCCGCGCCGAGATGACGCCCGAGCTTCGCGGCCGCGTCGATGGCGCCGTTCGCTGGCACGAGCGCCACAAGAACCGCTAGTTCCGCCCGGCGGCACGGCCCAAAGCCGTCCAAAGCAGCGCCGTACCGCCGGTCTCCCATCCAGTCACATGAACCGTCAGGAGAAACCCAGTATGGCAAGCAACCTTTTCGGGCGCGGCACCAAGCCCGAGCGCAGCGCAGCAGAAATCAAGGCCGCTCAGGACGCCGCCCGCGCCGCCGACGCCATCGCCGACCGCAAGCGCGCCGCTGCCGCCGCCGGCCGCGACCGCCGCTCCATCGGCAGCACGCGATGACCCGCCGCACCGGCGGTCAGCTCAACCCGGACACCGGCCGGATCGAGGCGGGCCGGATACCCAAGGGCAGCACCGAGGACCACACCACGATCCGCGAGAACCAGATCGCCCGAGTCGCCGGTGACGTCGCCGTCGCCGCCGTGCGAGGCCTGTTCGGGAGGAAGCGCTGATGGCCACTGCTGACCGCGACCGGACGCCGCCGAACACGATCAACGATCGGCAGATGGCCGACCTTCGCCGCCGCGCGGAGAAAGCGGCACCGCCGATGTTCGGCACGGACGCCACCCGGCGGCGCCTGGCCGCCTCAGCGCAGAAACGCAAGGCCGACCAGAGCTGACCCCGCCCGACCGGCATGGCCCTCACGCGATGGAAGCCCGTGCCGCGCCGAGAACCATGTCGCCCTCCGCGCCGGGGACGCCGCCACCGTCCCCGGCCCGTCCGGAAGGAAGCGTTCATGCCCGCCACATTCGCCGCTGTCTTCGCCGCCCTGTTCGTCGCCCATCAGCTCGCCGACCACTGGATCCAGACCCAGCACCAAGCCGACTGCAAAGGTCAGCCCGGACCGGCCGGCCGCCGGGCCTGCGCCGCGCATGTGGCCTCCTACACCGCTACCGCGTTCGGATTCCTCGGCGCCCTCGCCCTGACCACCGGCCTCGACCTGCGGCCCGGCCCGGTGTTCACCGGGCTGGCCGTCTCCGCGGCCACCCACTACCTGGCCGACCGGCGCATCCCGCTGCGACGGCTGGCCGAACTGACCGGCTCCGAAACGTTCTACGCCCTCGGCACCCCACGGCCCGGCCACGACGACAACCCGTCGCTCGGCACCGGCGCCTACGCCCTCGATCAGTCCTTCCACTACCTGTTCCTGTTCATCGCCGCCCTCGTCATCGCCACCTGAACCGTCGGAGGACAGACACCGTGAGCACCGAGCGAACCTCCACCCAGCCCGACGTCCTCACGGCCACCGAGCCCGAACTCGGTGAGGTGGTCGACCTGGAAGCGGCCCGGCAGCGCCGTGAGAACGCGACTCTCGTCCCGTCCGAGGTGCCCGACGACGTGGTGCCCGCTCCGGCCGGTGCTGCGCAGACCGACGTGTTGGAAGGCGAGATCGTGGCCGCGCAGGTCACGGACGCGCCGCCGGAGTTGAAGCAGTGGGGATGGGCGGTCGGCTGGAAGCACAAGCTGCACCGGTTGTGGACCTACAAGTGGCGCTACCTGTGGAACACGTTCGTGGTGCTCGGCGCGTGGGGTGTCCGCGCGTCGGGCTGGTGGTTCCGGGGGATCGCCCGCTCGGTCAGCGACTTCTTCAACTACGTCGACGACCGGCAGGCCCTGACGATCGCTGACCAGACCGCCGGTGCGGTCGACGGCAAGGCCGACGTGGACGCCTGGTTGAAGGCCCGCGCCGAGCGGCACCGGGAGGTCAAGGACCGCCGCCGGGTGGTCCGCTCCCGCACGATCCTGCCGCTGGTCTGCCTCGCCGCTCTGGCCGGTCTGCTGATCTGGCTGGGTCGCGGCGACATGATCCGCAGCAACGCCGGAACCGGCGCGCTGGCCGCGTGGGTGGCGCTGGGCTGCTGGCTGGTCTGGTACGGCCGGGCGCGCACGCAGCCGTTCTTCCCGCAGTTCCGGGAGCCGTCGCCGTACCCGCCGGTCACCAACGACACCGTCACCGGCGCTCTGCTGGCCACCGGCATCGGCCAGTTCCGCGACGTGGTCAAGGCCGGCCACTCCCCGGTCGACGTCATCTTCCGCGACGACGCTGCGGGCGGGAAAATCGCCGAGACGCACCCGGTTCCGGGTGTGACCACGCAGATGGTGATGGCCAAGTCCATCGTCATCGCCGGTGGCCTCAAGCGCCCCCCGGCGATGGTGCACCTGTCGCAGGCACCCACGGGTGTGCCGGGGCACGTGGAGATCCTGGTGCTGGACATCGACCCCGGGCAGACCAAGCCGAAGCGGTTCGCCTACCTCGGCAAGCCGGTCAACGTCGGCGCCCCGTGCACCGTTGGCTACGACCCGCGGAACCGGCCGGTGCGGTGGCCGCTGCCCGGCGCGAACGGCATCACCACCGGCACCCCCGGCTCGGGTAAGACCGCGTATCTGATCGGGTTGGCGTGTCTGGCCGCCGCCGACGTCGACGGCGCCCAGCTGGCGGTGTTCGACTTCAAGGGCATGGGCGACTACGCCGAACTCGAGCCGGTCTGTTTCGCCTACGGTGCGGACGCCGACCCCACCGAGACCGCCCGGCAGCTGGTCGGTTTCCTCACCGGTCTGAAGAAGGAGATCATCCGCCGTCGCCAGGTCCTGACCGACCTGAAGAAGGTCGGCTCCGAGCTGCTGGACAACAACGCCGCCGCACTGACCGACCGGCTTGCCAGGTCGGCCAAGCACAAGATGCCGTGGATCCTCGTCATCATCGACGAGGTGCATGAGGGTCTGGGCGACCCGATCCACGGCAAGGACATCGCCGCCCTGCTGACGGACCTGATGAAGATTGACCGGGCCTGCGGGATCCACGTGGAGATCGCTTCGCAGCGCACCGACACCGACTCCATCCCGTCCGGGATCAGCTCGCTGCCGATCGTGCGGGTGGCGTTCCACCAGAACGGCCAGCCCGGTAACGACATGATCCTGGGCACCGGCGCCTACAAGCGTGGCGTCGACGCGACCGCGTTCCGCCGGGGTGCGGCCGGCTCGGCCGCTGACGACCGGGGTTCGTGCTGGTTCATCGGCTCCGAGGGCGGCGAACCCGTCCGGGTGCGGACCACGTTCGTGCTGCCCGACGTCAAGCGCATCGTGGCGTCCGCGCTGGCCGCACGGACCAAGGCCGGGACGTTGATCGGCGCGGCAGCGGGCATCGTCGAGCAGGTCGGTGCGGCCCCGGCGCACAGCGCGCTCGACGACGTGCGGGCGGTGTTCATCGGCGATGAGATCGCCCTGCACGGCGACGTCATCTACACCCGGGTAGAGACCCGCCACCCCGGCCGGTGGAAGTCCCAGGCCGCGCTGATGGCGGCGATCAAGGCCGAAGCGCCCGGCTGGAAGAGCCCCACTGTCGATGTTGGACAGGTCCGCCCGGCCGACGCCCCGGTCGACGCCGGGGTCGAGAAGACCCGCAAAGGTATCCGCCTCGCCCACCTGGAAGCCGCCATCACCGAGCGTGACGACAAGAGGGGTCGGTAGCGCCGGTCGGCCGAGCCGGAACCGGCCGGGCTGAACCTCTCATCGACCGAGATCGGGCCGCGAGGCCTTGCGGGTGTCCCCGCGAGGCCTCGCGGGTCCGCTAGCCCCCACCCTCGCCCCCAAACCGCGCCACCACCAGCCGACTCGCTCCTAGCGCCCGGCGCGGCCCCGCACACCCGAAAACCGGCTTGGAGGCCCCGATGAGCACCCCTGCCCGACACCCGCTATGGGCGATGTTCGCCCTGCTCAGCGCCCTGCTCTGGCTGCCCGTCCGCACCACCCCCGGACTCACTCTCATCACTGTCGGTAGCCTCGCGGGCTGTCTCGGACACCCCTGGTGGGGCCTCGCCGTCGCCGCCCTCGGCGCGATGGTCTACGCCGAACAGTGCTCCCGCACCCCCTACGCCCGCTGCCTTCGGTGCAAGGGAATCGGCGGTCACAAGCGCCGCAACAAGCCGTGCCGCCCCTGTCGGGGCAGAGGCGTGCGGATGCGATGGGGACGCGCCGTGATGAACGCCTACCGCCGCGCCACCTACACCGCCCCCACCGCACCCGACGCCGCCCAGGCCCGCCCGCTCACCCCGAACAGCTACGCCGACGCCCTGCGCGACAACACCGATCGGCAGGTGACCAAGTGATCACCACCCGGACCATGGCCCGCCTCACCCGCCAGACCACCGGCCACACCCTGTGGTGCACCCGCGATCACCGGTGCGGCGTCGCCGAACACCGCGGCCCGGCCGTCACCGCCGGCCACCTCGGCGCCCGCGCCGTCATCACCCGCGTCCGCGCCGGTGACATCGAGTACGCCGAGATCACCGCCCGCATCCCGCTGCACG
This sequence comes from Actinoplanes sp. NPDC021490, assembly GCF_055562135.1. NCBI lineage: Bacteria > Bacillati > Actinomycetota > Actinomycetes > Micromonosporales > Micromonosporaceae > Actinoplanes > Actinoplanes sp. NPDC021490. Next base: position 231,093 of record NZ_JBVHFW010000008.1, on the reverse strand, counting down.
GCGGTGAGCAGACCCGTCAGCGGCAGCTCGGCCTGAGCCTGCATCTGTTGCGGCGGCTGTTCGCCGCGGTAGCCGCCCTACGCGCCGAAACCCTTGCTGGCCGCAACGATCGGCCGGCCATCGATCGGAGGACCGCCGCATGAGCACCGACCACATCGACCGGCGCCACGCCCTCGTCAGCGGGCTGCGCGCCCTGGCCGACTTCCTTCAGGAGCACCCCGAGCTGCCCGTCAGCCGCAGCCAAGAGATCCATCACTGCGTCAACGGCCGCGACGACGCCGAGGGCATCGCGAACCTGACCGCGATCGCCGCCCTGCTCGGTGTCGAGGTGACCGCCACCGGCGGCGGACCGGCAACCGAAGCCAGCAGCCACTTCCACGCCCGGCGCATGTTCGGCCCGATTGCCTATGAGGCCACCTACATCCGGCGGGCCGACATGGCCGACTGGAACGCGCTGATGTCCTATTCCGGCATCGTGCGCGCCGACGACAACGAACCGGCGGAGGTGTCCCGATGACCACAGCTGCCGTGCCGACAATCCCGGCCGCTGAACACTTCACCGGCTACGTCGCCGTGGCCATCCGGTTCCCCGCCGAGCCGGGCGTGCACCGCATCATCCGCCTGTACCACCGGCCGGACGGAACCGACATGGGCGTCCCACAGAAGTTCGACGGCTCTACCCCGTTCACACCCGAGAACAGGCCCGCGTGCCGCCCGGAACCCGACCCGGGCGAGCGGTTCTACGAGCTGTCCGTGCCCGTCGCGCTGGCCCGCGGCGGGCAACCCTGCGGGCAGCCCGAGTGCTTCGGCGGTGAGCGCTGATGCTGACCGTCGCGGACTACTTCTGCGGGGCTGGTGGGTCGTCATCGGGTATGGAGCAGGTACCCGGTGTGCGGGTGCGGATGGCCGCCAATCATTGGGATCTGGCGATCGCGACGCACAACGCGAACCTGCCGCACGCCGATCACGATGTCGCCGACGTCGCGGCGATCGACCCGAGGCGGCATCCGCGCACGGACATCGGCTGGTTCTCCCCCGAGTGCACCAACTGGTCCATCGCGCGGGGCAAGCCGGTCGACTACGACGGCAAACCCGTGCAGCTGGCCCTTGGCGAGGACGAGGCCGAGCCGTTGCCGGACGAGGCGGCGCAGCGTTCCCGGATGCTGATGCAGGACGTTCCCCGGTTCACCGAGGTGCACCGCTACCGGGCGGTGATCGTGGAGAACGTCACCGATGTGCTGATGTGGCAGCACCTCGACCAGTGGCTGGCCCGCATGGCCAACCTCGGCTACGCCCACCGGATCGTGGTCCTCAACAGCGCCTTCGCGTCGGCGTTCGGGCCGGGCGCCCCGCAGCTACGGGACCGGGTGTACTTCGTGTTCTGGCGAACCGAGTACCGGGCGCCGGACTTCGCGAAGTGGACCCGCCCGCGGGCGTGGTGCCCGCGGTGCGGCGAGGTGCGGGCGGTGATGGTCGACAAGCAGCCGGGCAAGCGGCGGGCGATGCGCTACGGCCAGCAGTACCACTACCGCTGCCCGAGCGTTGGCTGCCGGGGTGTCCGGGTGCACCCGTACGTGCTGCCCGCCGCCGCCGCGATCGACTGGACGATCCCCGGACAGCGCATCGGCGACCGGGCGCGGCCGCTGCAACCCAAGACCCTCGCCCGCATCGAAGCCGGCCTCAGGCGCTACGCCCAGCCGGACACCTGCCCACCGATCCTCGTTCCCGCGGGCGGCACCTGGAACGAGGCCGGCCAGCCGGTCACCGTGCCGATGCGCGCCCGCACGACCCGCGAGACCGAAGGCATCCTTTTCCCTCAGCCGCTTCTCGTGCCGGTGGAGGGCCGCGACGGCAAACAGGCCCGCCCGATCGGCGCTCCGCTACGGGCGCAGACCGCCCGCGCTGAGAACGCCCTCGTCGTGCCGCTGCGCAACAACGGTGTCGCCACCCCGGCCATCGACCATCCTCTGAGGACCTTCGCGGCGGGCGGCACCCACCTCGGGGTGGTCATGCGCAACAACACCGCACGTGGCGACGCAGGGCAGATGTCCACCCCGCTGGATGAGCCGTTGCGGGCGCTGACCACGGCCGGACACCAGTCGCTGATCCGCTGGGATCACGTGCTGATGCCGTATGACGGCCGCGGGTTGCGGCCGCTGGATGTGCCGCTGCCCGCACAGACCACCGTGGCGGGCGATGCCCTGCTCGGGGCGGACCTCACGGTCGACGACTGCACGTTCCGGATGCTCGACGTCGACGAGATCCGCGCCGGGATGGCGTTCACACCCGGCTATCTGCTGCTGGGCAGCAAACGCGAACGGGTCCGGATGCTCGGCAACGCCGTCACCCCGCCCGCCGCCCGTGACCTGATGGCCGCCGTGGTCGAAGCAGTCACCGGCGAACAGTTCGACCTGGCGGCATGACCGCGCGGCACCCGGCCGCGCTGGTGTGTGCGGCCGGGTGCGGCATCGCGCTGCATCCGGCCGCCGCCGCCGGCGGGCACACCACCCACCCCGGCTGCGACCCGGCCGCCCAGCCGGCCGCCGGGCCGCGCGAGTTCCGGTGGGGGTGCACTGCCTGCGGGATGACCGGTCCCGCCGAATCGGCTGATCATGCCCGGGTGCTGGTGTGGGTGCACGACGTGTTCGCCTGCCCGGCCGCGCCGGTGCTGTCGTCGGCTGACCTGAACGCCCCGATCATGATGCGGCGCCTGCTGCGCCACATCCGGTTCCCTCCGGCCGGCCCGTCCCTCACCGACATCATCGCCCGCGCCGTGCCGGACGAACGTGCCCTGCGCGCCGCCCGCCACCGCGCCATGTCGGACCGCTACCCCGGCCAGGTCCCGCCCTGGCCGCCCGTTACCCGCCCTGACCCAGGAGGCGAATCCCCATGCCCGACCCCGGCGCCCTGCGCGCCGCCGCCCTCGGCCACGCCGCCCGCGGCTGGCCGGTCTTCCCGCTCCGCCCCGACCGCTGGACGCACGACCCCGACCGGGCGAAACGACCCGCGTTCCCCGACCACGCCGAGGACTCCTGCCCCGGCACCGACCCGCGATGCCAGGCCGGGCACACCGGGTGGGAACCCCGCGCCACGACCGACCCGCACCGCATCACCCGCGCCTGGCAGCAGACCGCGTACAACATCGGCATCGCCTGCGGCCCCGCCCGCCTTGTGGTGATCGACCTCGACCGGCGCAAACCCGGCCGCGAACCCCCACCCGGCTACGCCACGTACCGGCACGGGCGGGAGGTGTTCGCCGACCTGTGCCACCGGCACGGCCAGCTGTGGCCCGGCGACACCTACACCGTGGCCACCGGCGGAGGCGGCATTCACCTGTACTTCCAGCACCCGCCCGGCGAGCCGCTGCGCAACACTGCCGGACATCTCGGCTGGCTGATCGACACCCGCGCGCACGGCGGCTACGTCGTCGCCGCGGGTTCCACCGCGGGCGGCCTGCCCTACGAGGTGGCCTGCGACCGGGAACCGGCCGTGCTGCCCGGCTGGCTCGGCGGCCTGTTGCGGCCCGCCGAGGTGCCCATGCCGCGCAAGGTACAGGGCGATTTCTCCGCATATCGGCGGGGTGCGTACGTGCGCGGAGCCGTCGTCAAGACCCTCGACCACCTGGCCGCCGCCCCGGCCGGGCAGCGCAACCACGCGCTGTTCATGGCGGCGCAGTCCCTCGGGCAGCTCGCCGCGGGCGGGCACCTGACCGGGGCCGAGGTGGCCGAGGCCCTGACACCGACCGCCCTGGCGATCGGCCTGTCCGAGAGGGAAACCGCCCGGACCATCCGTTCCGGCCTGACCGCCGGGGCACGGCGGCCGAGGAGGGTGGCGTGAGCACCCTCGGCTTCTTCCTGGGCACTCATCAACCGCACTGGCTCCGCGATGCCCCGGTGCCGCTGTTCGTCTCGGATCGGCGGTTGCGCCGCTACCGCACCCTGCCGCGGGCCGCAGGAGTGTGGGCGCTCGACTCGGGCGGTTTCACGGAACTGTCCACGTACGGCAGTTGGGACCACGGGCCGACGCCGCAGCAGTACATCGCGCGGGTGCGCCGTTACCACGACGAGATCGGCGGGTTGTCGTGGGTGGCGCCGCAGGACTGGATGTGTGAACCGTTCATCCTGGCCAAGACCGGGCTGACGGTTTACCAGCACCATCGGCTGACCGTGGACAACTACTGCCGGTTGCGGGACCTCGCCGTCGCTGCGGGCCTTCCGCCCGGCCTGGTGAAACGCGTGGTGCAGGGCTGGACGCCGGATGACTACCTGCGGTGCGCCGACGTCTACGACCGGGCGGGCATCGACCTCGCCGACGGGTCTCTCGTTGGCGTGGGCACGGTCTGCCGCAGGCAAGCCACCACCGACGCCGGGCGCATCCTGGCCAACCTGCACAGCATCGGTGTCACCCGCCTGCACGGCTTCGGTTTCAAGGTGCAAGGTCTGCAACGCTTCGGCCGACTCCTGACCTCGGCTGACTCGCTCGCCTGGTCCTACGCCGCACGGCGACAGCCACCACTGCCCGGCTGCACGGCCCACCGCAACTGCGCAAATTGCCCGCGCTTTGCCTACCAGTGGCACCGCACCCACATCGCTCCTCTGCAACGGCGCACGTCGGCCGGCTGGTTCCAGCCGACGCTGACCATGCCGGAAGGACGTGCAGCATGACCGACAGCGACCGGCCACGCGTCAAGGTCGGCACCGGCCCGGAGACGATTCGCACCCTCAGGCAGGAGCTGACCGGGGGGCTGTTGCCCGACACCTACGTCAGCAACGGGGCGCTCACCCACATGGAGACCGTCTCGGGTGGCCTGGCCGGCGCCGCCGATGAGGACTCCCCGTTGCCGGTCGCGGCGAGCCCGGTCAATCCGGCCGGGCTGGCCGGGCTGCTGGCCCAGCACGCGCACGTCTACCGCACCAAATACCGCAAGAACGAGGCAGGTGAGATGGAACCCTACGACGAGGAATGCACCCCGCAACGCGAGGTGCTCTCCGCCGTGCTGGCCAGCAAAACCTGGCCCGGCGTGCCCGCTCTGCGCGCCATCATCGGCGCCCCGGTGCTCCGCCGTGACGGCACCCTGTTGCAGACGCCCGGCTACGACCCGGCCACCGGTCTCTACCTGGCTTCCAAGGTCGGCCTGCCGCCCGTTCCCGACCAGCCGAGCCCCGAACAGGTCGCCGCCGCGCGGGCGTTCCTGCTCGGCCGGTTCCTGCGGGACTTCCCGTGGGCGTCGGCCGCTGACCGGGCCAACTATGTGGCGCTGTTGGCCACGCCGATCCTGCGGCACTTCACCCGCAGCCTCACCCCGTTCGGGCTGATCGACGCGACCATGCCCGCCTCCGGAAAGAGCATCCTGACCGGCGGTCCGGGCATGCTCTACGGGCAGAAAATCCTGACCTGGCCCGACGAGGACGGCGAACTACGCAAGTCCATCACCGCGGTGTTCGCCGAGCAGGTCGGCGTGGTCATCTGGGACAACCTCGCCGAAGGAACCGTCATCGACTCGCCCGTCCTGGCCCAGCTGATCACCCAGCGGGAATGGTCCGACCGGCAGCTCGGCGCGTCCCGCAACGTCGCATCCGTCAACGACCGGCTGTGGATGGCCACCGGCAACAACCTGCAAATCGGCGGGGACATGGCCTCGCGCACCGTCCGGGTGCACCTCGACCCGAACATGCCGCACCCCGAATCGCGTGACCAGTCCGGGTTCGGCATCCCGCACCTCGACCAATGGATCACCGCCCCGGCCAATCAGATGGCCGTGTTGTGGCACCTGCTCGTGCTGGTCCTCGACTGGACGCGCAGCGGGGCGCCGCGTTCTGGCGGGATCTCGATGCGGCAGTTCACCCCGTGGGCGCAAGCACTCGGCGGGTTCCTCGCCCACCACAACATCGACGGCTTCCTGACCAACATCAACGAGGTCCGCGACGTCGACGAGGACGCCACCCGCTGGCGCGGCTTCCTCACCGCCTGGCACGACCGGCACGGCAGCACCCCAGTCACCTCCGCCGAACTACGCCGCTCCGCCGAGCCAATGCAGATCGGCGGGGACCTGCACGACCCGTGGGACGGGCTGTTCATCACCACCCCAAACGGCCGGCTACCCAACGCGGTCGGCCTCGGACGCATGCTGACCGGCCAAAACGGCAGGTGGCGCGGCGAATACGTGATCCGAGCCGCCAAGAGTGAACGCGGCGACCGGTCGGTCTTTCACGTCGAGCATCAGCCCGGCTAGACCCAGCCAGCTGAAACATCTCCGCATCTCCGCAAGCCACCGAAGAAAGGTCCCTCTACCAGCCAAAACAGGTTGCGGAGATGGAGCACCACTCATCTCCGCACATCTCCGCATCTCCGCAACCCGGCCCGTCCCAAGATCATGCGGAGATGCGGAGATGTGCGGAGATGGTTTTCCGGCATCTCCGCAGCACATAACCGCAGGTCAGGCACCGTGCTGCGGAGATGCGGAGATGTTTCAGCAATCCCAGCCTGAATCGAAACCCCGCGGAACCCCGACCGCCTCAGAGCCACACAGAGACATCGGCGCATCCCCTCGCGCCACCCCTACGCCGATCTTGGTTCTAGGGCGCTCTCAGCGGGCCAGCCTGAGCAGTTCTTGCCGACCGGGGGCCGCCGGGGTCCCCCGGACACCCCTCGCGTGCACAACGGCGCCCAGGGCCGTTCTGCACGGTCCTCGCAACCGCCCTCGTAGTGGAGGCACTGATGGCGACGCGCACTTTTCTGACCGTGCCGGAGTTCCTGGCCGAACTGGACGTTCCGAAGTCGACCTTTTTCCGATGGAAGGCCCTCGGTCAAGCCCCTGAAACCTACAAGCTCCCCAACGGGCAGCTCCGTATCCGCCGCGCCGATTACGAGGCATGGCTGGCAAGCCGGAAGGAACCGCAGCACGCATGAATCTCACCTATGATGTGCGGCTCTGGAGTATCCGAGAACACAAAGGCAAGAACAGGAAAACCGGTAAGCCGCGCAGCACGTTCCGATTCCGCTGGCTGGTCGCGGGACAGGAATTTGGTGAGTCATTCCAGACTCGCCCGCTCGCCGAGAGTTTCCAGTCCAAACTGGTTACAGCTCAGCGGGAAGGAACGGCATTCGATTCTCTCTCGGGATTGCCAGAGCCGATGGCCCGAGAACGGAACAGTGTTTCGTGGTACGCGCACGCCATCGAATTCGTGGACATGAAATGGCCGCGCTCGTCCGGCAATCACCGCAAGAGCGTCGCGGAGTCCCTGGCAAATGTCTCGATGGCACTACTGGTGCCCTCGCGTGGTGCGCCGCCTGATTCCGAGATACGGAAGGCGTTGTACGGCTGGGCTTTCAACACGATCAGACGAAGCGGAGGAACACCGCCGGCCGACGTGGCATCAGCGCTTGAGTGGATCGAGCGCAACACCGTGAAGCTGATGGCCTTGAGCGATCCAGCCGTGACTCGTAAGGCCCTCGACACTCTAAGCCAGCGGCTTGACGGAAAGGCTGCCGCCGCTACGACCGTGGCCAGAAAGAGGGCAGTCTTTTACGGGGCCCTTTCCTACGCCGTTGAACTACGGCGGATACCGTCGAACCCGATTGATCACCTACAATGGAAGCCGCCACGGTCGGACGACCAAGTCGATCGGCGATCAGTAGTCAATCCAGCTCAAGCACTTACGCTGCTTCAGGCAGTACATGACAGAGCCCCGCGCTACGTCGCATTCTTCGGCACCATGTACTACTCGGCGCTACGACCAGCTGAGGTCATCCATATCCGCGCCGATAACTGCATTCTGCCGGAACGCGGCTGGGGCCTCTTTACCCTCACAGGATCTACGCCGCATGTCGGCGCCGATTGGTCTGACGACCCTTCTACGGTTCAGGAGGATCGGGAACTGAAACATCGAGCGAAGAACGCGACACGAGAGGTGCCCATTCCGCCGCCGCTGGTACGCGCCTTGCAATGGCATCTGGCCGCCTACGGCACAAGCCCTGACGGACGACTGTTCTTCGTTCCCGGCTACGGCAACAAGCCGGTCTCCAAATGGTCGTACCTCAACGTTTGGCGGAAGGCACGAGCCGCCGCGCTGACTGAGGCGCAGCAGCGCTCTCCGCTTGCCGCGCGACCCTACGACCTGCGGCATGCAGCGGTGTCGACGTGGCTGAACGCCGGTGTGCCAGCCACCCAGGTCGCCGAGTGGGCCGGCCACAGCGTCGCGGTCTTGCTCAAGACATACGCCAAGTGCATCGAGGGAGGGGAGCAGGCGGCCCGGCAACGCATCGCGACGGCGCTCGGCCTGGCGGACGAAGACATGTGAGCCAGGGCCGCGCGGCACAAACTTTGCCGCGTATTTGCCGTGACGGGTGGGCCACGACGGGCCGCGGTGAGACCTAGTGGGACTGCCCAATGTGGATGATGGTGCTCTAGCTGGGCTGCGAACGTGCAGCTCAGCTAGGGTTTGTGCTGGTTAGCGGAGGCGGACGGGAATCGAACTCGCCTGGCCCGGATGCCGGGCCACACCGGTTTTGAAGACCGGGAGGGGCACCAGCCACCTGAACGCCTCCGAGGAAACCATAGCCGCCTCGGTGAGCGGAGCGATCACGGCCGTGCCACAGTGGGGTGGTGACGACCACCGATGCTCCCCGGCTGACCCAGTATGCGCACGGCGGCGGCTGTGCCTGCAAGATACCGCCGGGAGAACTGGAAGCCGTGGTGGCGGGGCTGATTGGGACAGGTTTGCCCAAGGGGCCCGGCGAGCTGCTCGTGGGGCTCGACGACGGGGATGACGCGGCCGTGGTCAGTCTGGCCAACGGCACCGCGGTCGTGGCCACGGCCGACTTTTTCACCCCGGTGGTCGACGACGCGTACGACTGGGGGCGCATCGCCGCGGCCAATGCTCTGTCCGATGTCTATGCGATGGGCGGCACCCCGGTTGTCGCGGTGAATCTGCTGTGCTGGCCGCGTGATCTGCTGCCGATGGAGCTGGCGGCCGAGGTGCTCGCCGGTGGGCTGGCGATCGCCCGGGACGCCGGCTGTCACCTGGCGGGCGGGCACAGCGTGGACGATCCGGAACCGAAGTACGGCATGGCGGTCACGGGCATCGCCGACCCGCATCGGCTCATGCGTAACGACGCGGGGGTGGCGGGGGTGCCGTTGACGCTGACCAAGCCGCTCGGTGTCGGGGTGCTCAACAGCCGGCACAAGGCGACGGGTGAGGTGTTCGACGAGGCGATCGCGGCCATGACCACGCTCAACCGGGGGGCCTCGGCCGCGGCGTTGCAGGCCGGTGCGGTCTGCGCGACCGACGTCACCGGGTTCGGGCTGCTCGGCCACCTGCACAAGCTGGCTCGGGCCAGCGGGGTCACGGCACGCGTGGAGGCAAGCGCGGTGCCCTATCTGAACGGGGCCCGGCAGGCGCTGAAGGACGGGTACGTCAGCGGCGGCACCCGGCGCAACCTCGACTGGGTTCGGCCACACCTCGACGCCGGGGTCGGCGAGGACGAGCTTCTGCTGCTGGCCGACGCGCAGACGTCGGGCGGGCTGCTCGTGGCCGGTGAGGTGCCGGGCTATCCGGTGATCGGTGAGCTGATCCCGGCCCGTGAGGACGGCACGACCCTGGAGGTCCGGGCCTGACCGCACGACCGGGGCTTGACTTCGAGTGCACTCGAACTGGAAGGCTGGGCCCATGGTGAACGGGGTTACCGTCGGCGAGGCCGCCGAGATGGTCGGGCTCACGGCGCACACGCTGCGCTGGTACGAGCAGGAGGGCCTGGTCGAGCCGATCGGGCGTGACTCGGCCGGGCGCCGTCGCTACCGGGAGGATGACATCGGCTGGCTGCGGCTGCTGATCCGGCTTCGGAGCACCGGCATGCCCGTACGGGAAATGCGCCGTTACGCCGAAATGGTGCGGGCCGGGGACGAGACCGTGGCCGATCGGCTGCAGCTTTTCGTCGAGCATCGCGAGCGGGTCCTGACGCGCATCGACGAGCTGCAGCAGGACCTCGCGATGCTGGACATCAAGATTGCTCTGTACGGGGAGATGGCCCGGGCTCAGCAGGAGATGTCTGGCGCGCGTTGAGTCGCTCGCGCTGCGGCACGACCGTGTAGCGCGGATCCTTGGCCGACTCGACCCCGGCCTCGAACACGCCGAACCGGGTCAGCACCGAGCCCGCGAGCAGCGACACCCCGGCCAGCGCCGACACCACCCGGCTGCGGCGGCCGACCACTGCGCCCACCGCACCGGCCACCGTCAGCGCCCGCGCGACGCGCAGCAGCTTGCCCGGCCGGCCCGTGTGGTAGGGCTCGCTGAGCAGCCCGTATTTGTTCTCGACCCGATGCCCGGCGGTCAGCTCGATCGCCGCTCCGGCCACCGCCATCCGCCGCGCGGGCCGGCCGGGGGCGGCGATCAGGCCGACACCGGCGCCGCTGGCCAGGGCGCTTCCGGCGAACATGAACGGCAGGTCGGGATAGACGGCGTTCCAGCTGGGCACCGCGGTGTCGGCGAAAAGCACCGCCGTGTACGTGGCCAGGCCGGGAGCGAGCGCGGCGGCGCCGTAGCCCGCGGCCGCACCCACCGGGGGCAGCACCTTTTTGGCCAGCCCGAGAACACCCCGTTCCGGCAGCAGCGGCGCCACCTCGGCCGCGGCCGCCACCCCGGCCGCGCCGCCGAAGAAGCTGAGCAGCCAGGTGCCCATCGACATCGGTGACGTCGGCTTGGCCACGCGCAGCATGTGGTGGAAACGGTCCGGGCGCCCCAAGTCCTTGATCAGGAAGAACGTGCTGGCCCCGAGCGCGCCCAGCGTGACCGCCCGGCCGGTGCGGCGCAGCCCGACGTCACCGGTGGCCTGCGCGCCCGCGGCCAGCAGCGAGGAGCCGGCCGCGAGTCCGCCGGTGAACAGGTAGATCGCGATGTCGTGGGTCCACACCGGAGGCCGGACGATCGGGCGCCCGTAGTAGGACTGGAACTCGGCGCGGGGAACCATCGAGCGGTCCCCGTCGCGGCGCGGGCTCACGGGCGCCGTCCCGCGAACGCCACGATCGCCGTCGCGGCCATGGTCAGCGCGGCCAGGCCGGCCTTCTTCCACATCGAGGGCAGGTCGCGGGTCGGCACGTGCGGGTCCGGCGGCAGCCCGTAGACCTCGGGCTCATCGAGCAGCAGGAAGAACGCGCCGTCCCCGCCCACCCCGTCGTCCGGGCTCTCCCCGTACAGCTTGGCCTCGGGAACGCCGGCCTCGTGCAGCTGCTCGACCCGTTTCGCGGCGCGTTCGCGCAGCACATCGAGCTCACCGAACTGGATGGACTCGGTCGGGCACGCCTTGGCGCAGGCCGGTGTCTGACCGTCGCCGAGCCGGTCGTAGCAGAGCGTGCACTTCCAGGCGCGCCCGTCGTCCTCGCGACGGTCGATCACCCCGTACGGGCACCCGGAAATGCAGTAACCGCAGCCGTTGCAGATGTCCTCCTGCACGACGACCGTGCCGAACTCGGTGCGGAACAGCGCGCCGGTCGGGCAGACGTCGAGGCAGCCCGCATGGGTGCAGTGCTTGCAGACGTTCGACATCATCAGCCAGCGGAAGTCGGTGCGCGGCGCCGGAGCCGACCGGCCCGGCAGATCCGTCATCGGCATGCCCAGAAACTCGGTGCCCGCCGTCGCGGCCGCCGCCAGCGCGTCGACCGCCGGAGGAATGCCCGGTTCGGTGCCGGTCGGCGCGGGAGTCGTGGCGGCGACCACGTTGGTGGCCGGAGTCGAGCTCGGCCCGGTGGGCAGCCCGAGGAACGCGCTCGAGCCGCGGGCCGGCTGCTCGATGAAGGCCACGTGCCGCCAGGAGTTGGCGGTCAGCCCGCCCGTGTTGTCGTACGACTGGCCGAGCAGGTTGAACCCGTCGTCGGGCACGTTGTTCCACGTCTTGCAGGCGACCTCGCACGCCTTGCAGCCGATGCACACCGACGTGTCGGTGAAGAACCCCATCCGCGGCGGGGCCTCGGTGAATCCCGCGTCCTCGGCCGGGTCGATCGGGCCGTACAGGCTATTGCTGCCCATCGTCGGCGTTCTCCTCGCCCACCGTCATGATCGGCGTGTGGTGGTCGGCGGCCAGTCCGGCCCGGTCACGGTAATCCTGCACATACTCCAGCAGTTTCCGCCCGTTGGGCCGGCGGCCGGGCTGGATGTCGCAGGTGCCGACCTTGCTCTCCTGGATGAGCACGTTCGGGTCGAGCGTGATGCCGATCAGGTCGTTGGCCGAGTCGCCGGTGACCAGGCCCTCGCTGCCCCAGTGGTACGGCAGCCAGAGCTGGTGCACGATGCGGTCCTCGATGCGCAGCGGGGCCAGCCGGTCGGTGACCATCACCTTGGCCTCGATCGCCGCGCGGGCGGTGACGATGTGCGCCCAGCCCATGTGTTGCAGGCCGCGCTCGGCCGCCAGCTCGGGCGACACCTCGACGAACATCTCCGGCTGCAGCTCCGAGAGGTACGCGAGCTGCCGGCTCATGCCGCCGGCCGTGTGGTGCTCGGTGAGGCGGCTCGTGCTGAAGACGTACGGGAAGACCTCGGAATGTCTCTCGGGCGGGCTCGGATTGGTCGGGTTGTCAGGACGCTGGTAGACCTTGCGGGTCGGGTTGGCCTGCTGGCCGTAGAGCGGGTTGCGCACCATCGACTCGGCCGGCTCGTAGTGCGTCGGCATCGGACCGTCGATCAGCCCGCTCGGCGCGTACAGCCAGCCCTTGCCGTCGCCCTGCATGATGAACGCGTCGTCGCCCGAGATGGCCTCGACGCCGGTGGCGCCCTCGGGGGGCCGGTAGGACGGCGGCTTCGTCTTTTCGAAGTCGGGCACGTCGTCGCCGGTCCACTCGCCCTTGTCGGCGTCCCACCAGACGTACTTCTTACGCTCCGACCACGGCCGGCCGTCGGGGTCGGCCGACGCGCGGTTGTAGAGAGTGCGCCGGTTCGCCGGCCAGACCCAGCCCCACTCGAGCGCGACGTAGTTCTGCTCGCTGCCGGGTTTGCGCCGGTTGGCCTGGTTGACGCCGTCCTTGAACACGCCGGTGTAGATCCAGCAGCCACCCGACGTGGACCCGTCCGGCTTCATCTCGGTGAAGTTGTTCAGCAGCTTGCCGGTGCTCAGGTCGTACCCGTTGATCTCCTTGAGCACGGCCTCGCCGTCCGGCTCGTCATCGCCGTAGTCCCAGGTCAGATTCAGAAGACCCTGGTCCCGCGTACGCGTCGAGCCGGCCAGACGCTCCCGGATGATCCGCCCGAGGTGGTAGAAGAACCACAGCTCGCTGCGCGCGTCGCCCGGCGGCTCGACGGCCTTCTCCCGCCACTGCAGCATGCGCTGGGTCTGGGTGAAGGTGCCCTCCTTCTCGGCGTGCGAGGCGGCCGGCATGAAGAAGACCTCGGTCTTGCATTCCTCCGGCACGATCTCGCCCGTGCCGATCTCGGGCCCGTTCTTCCAGAACGTCGCGCTCTCGATCATGTAGAGGTCGCGGACGACCAGCCAGTCGAGGTTGGCCATGCCCAGGCGCTGGGCGCGCCCGTGGGCCGAGCCGACGGCCGGGTTCTGCCCGAGCAGGAAGTAGCCCTTGATCTTGCCGTCGATCATGTTGAGCACCTGCTGATAGGTGCCGTGATCACCGGTGAGCCGGGGCATCCAGCCGTACCCGTAGTCGTTCTCCTCCGTCGCCGCGTCCCCCCAGTACGACTTGAGCAGGCTCACCGCGTACGACTTGGCGTTGGCCCAGAACCCCTTCTGCTCGGGGTTCCGGATCGCGTCGATCCACTGGTCGAACGTCTCGTGCTGCTGGAAGTGCGGCATCGGCAGATAGCCCGGCAGCAGGTTGAACAGCGTCGGGATGTCGGTCGAGCCCTGGATGCTGGCGTGCCCGCGCAACGCCATCACGCCGCCGCCGGGGCGTCCCATGTTGCCCAGAAGCAGCTGGATGATCGCGCCGGTGCGGATGTACTGCACACCGGTGCTGTGCTGCGTCCAGCCGACCGAATAGACCAGGGCGGTCGTGCGTTCCCGGCCCGAGTTGGCCGTCCAGGCCTCACAGACCTCCAGGAACTTGTCTTGCGGTACGCCGCAGAGCCGCTCGACGACCTCGGGCGTGTATCGGGCGTAGTGCCGCTTGAGCACCTGGTAGACGCAGCGCGGGTCCTGCAGCGTCGGGTCGCGGGGCACGTCGGCCGGGATCGGCGGGCCGTGCGACTCCTGTTCGAGGCCCGAGGCGGTCTCGCGGTCGACGTGCGAGTCCTCTTCCTCCTGGCCCTCGTCCTGCTGACCCGCGTACTGCCAGCTCGACTGGTCGTACGTGTTGGTCTCGGGGTCGTAGCCGGAGAACAGGCCGTCGAGCTCCTCGGTGTCCTGGAAGTCCTCGCTGACGAGCATGGACGCGTTGGTGTACGCCAGCATGTACTCCCGGAAGTCCTTCTCGTTGCTCAGGATGTAGTTGACCACGCCACCCAGGAAGGCGATGTCGGCCCCGGCGCGCACCGGCAGGTAGGTGTGCGCGAGCGCGCTCGTCCGGGTGAACCGCGGGTCGACGTGAATGACCTTGGCACCGCGGTTCTTGGCCTCGACGACCCACTGGAAGCCCACCGGGTGCGCCTCGGCCATGTTCGAGCCCTGGATGATGATGCAGTCCGCGTTAGCCAGATCCTGGAGGAATCCGGTGGCCCCGCCACGGCCGAAGGAGGTTCCCAGACCGGGAACCGTGGCGGAGTGTCAAATACGCGCCTGATTCTCGATCTGGATGGCGCCCATCGCGGTGAAGAGCTTCTTGATCAGATAGTTCTCTTCGTTGTCGAGCGTCGCCCCGCCGAGACTCGAGATGCCCAGCGTACGGTTCAGAGGCTTGCCGTCCGGGTCACTGTCTTCCCACGTCGCGTCGCGCGCGGCCAGCACCCGGTCGGCGATCATCTCCATCGCCGTGGCCAGATCGAGTTCTTCCCAGTCTTTCCCGTACGGGCGGCGGTAGAGCACCTTGCGCTGCCGGCGATCGCTGGTCACGAGGCTGAGACTGGCCGAACCCTTGGGACAGAGCCGCCCCCGCGAGATCGGGCTGTCCGGGTCGCCCTCGATCTGAACGACCTTCTCGTCCTTCACGAAGATCCGCTGCCCGCAGCCGACCGCGCAGTAGGGGCACACCGACTTGGCCACCCGGTCGGCGGTCTCGGTGCGGGGCTTGAGCTCTTTCGACCGCTTGGACTGGGCCGCGGCCCCTCGTCCGAGCGGATCCGTGCCCGTCAGCTGCCGATAGACCGGCCAGCCTTCGATCCACGTCTTCACGCCCACGATCACGACCCTAACCCGTGTTCCGCCCCATCGCACGCGGCGCCGATACGGGTTTTTTCTTGAGCAGTTCCCCCCACAGCGCCTCGTCCACAGGGTCCGCCTTCTGCATGCCGATCGGCGGCGGTTTCGTGATACTGGGCTTGATGGCCAGCCTCGAGAGTCGCCCCGAGATGCGGCGGTGTCCCCGCTGCGGCCACCTCACGCGGGCCGATCGCATGGTCAAGGGCTTCGGCCGCGACTGCGCCACCCAGCTCGGCCTCACCGGGCGCGCGGTCGACGTGGGTCACGAGGGACCCGACCTTCTCGACCTGCTGGCCGACGTGGAGCCCGAGGACGAATGCGACGGCTGGGACAGGCCGGGCGACGCCCAGCGCAACCCGCTCTGAACCGATGCGACGCCGGCCCTCCTCACGGTCTAATCTGCATCCGCCCGACCGGCCGGATGGAAGGACCCCGATGCGCAGGCTCGCCGTCATCGCCGCGATCGCCCTCCTGGCGGCGCTCCTCCCTGCGGCCGCGGCGCAGGCAGCGCCCGGCGAGACCCTGCGCCTGCCCGACGTGAGCGTGGTGCCCGGCGGCGCGGCGCGTGAGGTCACGGCCGTCTTCAGCGCTCTCCGCAACAACCAGCCGGCCCCGTTCACGCTCGAGTTCGACATCGCGGCCGCCTCCCGCATCGCCACCGTCGAGGCCCGCCCGGGGTGCACCGCCACCGCCACCCGCATCAGCTGCCCGTTCACCCGCGCCTTCTCCGTCGAGCAACGACTGCTGGTGACGGCCCGGCCCGACGCGGCGATCGGGGCAACGGCGACCATTCCCGTACGGGCGATGGCCGCCGGAACCCTGCGCGCGAGCGCGACCGGCACGGTGACCATCGCCGAGGGCGTCCAGCTGGCGGCGGCGCAACTGCAGGACGACGTCACGTTCGCGACCGGCACCGCCACCCCGCTCGCCGCGGGCATCCGCAACACCGGCGACAAGGCCATCACCGGCCTGGTCCTCGCGCTGCGCACCGGCCAGGGCTTCGCGATCGGCGACCAGCGCAACTGCGCCGAGATCGACCACGGATTCGCCTGCCATTTCGGCACCGAGCTGGCCCCCGGCCAGGAGTATCGGCTGGCCACCCCGCTCCGGCTGATCGCGGCCGACGAGATCTGGGCGCCCAGTAAATGGCAGGCTCATCTCGAGTGGTGGACCGAGCAGGACTGGATCGACGCCGAGGGCCGCTTGCCCGCGGGCGGCCAGGGCCCCGCGCTCGAGCTGACCCCGGTCGTCCGGGCCGCCGCGCCGCAGACCGACATCGGCCCGGACACCAACGTCGACTTCTTCTCGATGACCGTTTCCGGCAGCAACCGCTCCAACATCAACGCGATCGGCGCCACGGCCACAGCCAAGCCCGGCCAGACCATCACCGTACGGGTCGGAGTGCGCAACAACGGCCCCGCCCGGCTCGAGGGCTACGGCGCCGAACTCGGCTCGTACCTGACCGTCGGCGTGACCCCGCCCGAGGGCACCAGCGTGGTCGGCACCCCAAAGCTATGCGTGCCCTTCGATCTCGGCAACCCGATCCCGCCGCCGTGGCCGCCGAACGCCGCGTACGGGGACGGCAACCTCTACTGCTTCAGCGACGACCTCTCGTGGTCGCCGTACTACCCCGGCGAAACCACCACCTGGGAGATCAAGCTCCGCATCAACCGCCCCGGCACCCTGCGCGGCAAAATCTTCACCCACGTGGTCGCCCCGGCCGCGTTCCCCCAGGGCGACACCAACCCCTCCGACAACGACGCCGCCATCGTGATCAACGCAGCCGGCCCGGCCCCCGGCACCGGCAACGGCACCGGCGGCACGGGCGGCGGCCTGCCCATCACCGGCGCCAACACCGAACTGGTCGCACTGATCGGCCTGACGTTGCTGCTGGCCGGCGCAGTCACCCGAATGGCCGTCCGCCGTTGAAGACCGCGCCGCAAGCGTCCGTCCCGCACTTGTACGCCTAGCGCCGCCTCGCGACTGTCCACTGTCGTCTAGCCGACACATTTCCCTGGTGTCGATACCCAATACGATGGCGGCATGTCGCCACAGACCTCCGTCGTCTCCGTCGGCATCGATGACGGTCCGGGGCCGTTGGCCGGTTCCGACGTGGTCTTCCTTCCGCTCACATCCGATGGCGACACGCCGATCTACCCCGGCGAAGTGCCCGAGCTCATGGCGGCGCTGCAGGCCGCCGACGTCTCCTCCCGCACGTGGGATCCCGCTGGCACGGCCGAGTTCGTCGCGTATCGCGGGCCGATCACCGACACACTGATCCAGATAGCCGTCGGCATCGCCTCGTCCGGTGGCTGGCAGGCAATTCAGTCCTTGCTGGAACGCCGCAGAGGGACGGTGCGCGTGATCGCCGTCTACGAACGGGGCGGCGAACGTTTCCGCCTGGAGGTGACCGGGCCGCCCGATCAGGTGGCCAAGGAACTTCAGCGACTCGACCCCTTCAGGCCGGAGTCGCCGGCATGACGGCCGCGTCCCGCCGGAGTCATGCCCATGGTTGACGAGGACAATCCGGGCCGGACGCCGGTCACCCTGGTCGGGGAACGCCGCCGGATCATTCGGGAGACCACCGACACCCTCCGGAACTCCGTTGCCGTACGGGACATGGGCGCGCGGATGCTGTTGCTGGAGGAACTCGATCTGGCTCTGGGAGCGAAGCTCGAGTTGCGTGAGGTCGGTCTTCCCCGGGTCCAGATCGTGCAGCTGGCCACGGCCTGCGTGGACCACCCGGGCGGGCTGCGCATCCTCGCGGACTGCCTCGACCTGCTGGAGTCGGACGCGCGCCGGGTGCACGCGATCTTCCGGCTGGCCGACGAATGGCAAGTGCTCAAACAGTTCGCTGATCATGAGTTGCACCGTCTCCGGGCCGAGCTGCTCGACATCGAGATGACCGGCGAGCTGCACAGCTTCGTCGCCGAGCGCCGCGACGAACCGATGCCTTCGTACTGCAGTTCGGCCTGGCATGTCTTCGCGTACCTGGCCGGGATCTCGGCGACCGCCGACGGGCCCACATGGCTTCGATTCCTCGAACAACTGATCACCAGAGTCGGTGCCGGTGCGCAGCCTCGGATACGGGGCCTGGTCGATGTGCTGTCGGCGGAGTGGGAAGACTCGAAGCCGGCGCCGGAGCCGCCGGCCCCCACCGCGGTTCGCGCGGCTACCGCCTATCTCGTCATACAGTTCGAGAAGTACGGCGCCGACGACGAGACCTTCATCATGTCTCACTGGTATCAGTGGGCGTCCCCGTCGTGGCAGCCGATCCGAGGTGAGGACCGGCATGTGCCGCGCTCCCGCCTCGAGGAGGCCGTCGATGAGGTGGTGCTCGAGGCCGAACGCCGCTGGGCCGATCGCGACGGCCCTGTTGCCATCGAATTCGTGTTGCCGAGCCAGCTTCTGAACGAGCCGGTCGATCGCTGGCGCAAGGAGCTCCGCACCCGGCCACGCCGGCTCGCCATCCACTACCCCTTGGTGATCAGAAGCCTGGAGCGCATCAGATCGGACGAGTGGCATCGGGAATGGCGGGGACGATGGCGAATCGTTCGCGAGGGAGAGGTCCGGGAAGGACTCGTCCACTGCGCGTCCGGCGAAGAGGCCGACGTGCAACTGGAAGCCACGATCGAGCGCGACGGAAGTGCCGTCGTCCTGGTCCTGAGTGAACCCCCTCTGCCCGACACGACCGGTGAGCAACAACTCCTGGTCGGACTCCAGGCAGGTTTGCCCGCTATTGTCTGGTTTCGGAATGCGGGATCACCCCCGGAGGACCCCAGTTCTCCACAGGAGAGCCGTGAATCAAGAACTGAGGAGCCCTGTGAGGTCGTCTCGAAAATGGTGAACGTCGGCCTGGGCCACGCCGAAGGAGTAGCGCAATTGCCCCAGCGTGTCGCAGAGTTGAGACAGGAGGCTTGGCGCGAGGACCCATTCGCCCTGACCGATCGGATGGGCCACAGGTTAGTGATCTTGTGGGACGATCCTGAGCGACAACCGTCTCGCACCGGGCCTGCCGGCAGTGACAACCGAGAGGTTCGAGAGGTTCACGCATGAGCGGGGACAGTCACCGGGGGACACGCGGCGGCGGCGCTCGTTCGAGCCTGACTTACCCCGGTGAGTCCACCTCCGCCTGCCCGGCCCGCTCCCAGCGGACGGCGACCGCTTCATGAAGGACGGATCACCCCCGAGCGTCCCCCCGTCCACGACGGAGAGACGACTGTTTCCAAGCGGCGGGCCACACGTCGCGGTCGTGGTTCTCGACGACGATCCGGCACTGGAATTCTGGTCGGCCGACATCGACCAATTCCTGGCCTCGGTACGAGACCTCAACGTCTTTTCCGCCGTGGAAACCAGGCAGTTCCGCGTCGGTATCGGCGGACAGGTCCGCGTGACCGACGGCTCCGACGAGCCCACCACCCTCCCGGCCGGACCGCGAACGGTGTTCGTGCTGACCCCGGGTCGCTCGCTTGTGCCGCTGCAGGAACTGATCGTCGACTGGGCCCGGGACGGCCTGGTCGCCGTGGTCAACCTCCTCCCCCAGCAGTTGTGGCGAGATCGGGGTCTGCGCGTCGTCGATGCCGCCTGGTCCCCGGGCGACGGGGCGGGAACGACCGCTACGACACCGTGGCGAGTGTCGGGCCTCGACCTGCGCTCCCCGGCAGAGAAGCGGGAGGACGCGACCCGGACGGCTGTGCCGATTCTGGAACGTGGCTCCGACTGGCTCGCACAATGGGTTCGGCTCCGGCAACACACGGACGGCGGAGTGGTCAACCTGCCCGCCGTGCTTTTGCCCGCCCAGAACAACGCCGGACCCAGCGGTCGGCCCATGAGCGCCGCGATGCTGGTGGCTCGGTTCCGCGCCACCGCTTCCCCGCAGGCCTTCGCCCTGGCCACTCGTCTTGCCGCGGCTCCGCTCAACGTGCGCACGATGCGCGCCCTGCAGCGAACTGCGCTTCGTTCCGGGCCTGTTCATCTCACCGAGGTACTGACCAGCAGCCTGCTGCATCCGCCGAAACACGGCCGGCGGGACGGGGATACCAGCATCGTCTATGAGTTCGTCTACGGCGTGCGTGAGGAATTGCTGTCTCTTGCGTACCGCGACCGCACGATCGAAGTTCAGCACGTCGTGGAGGACGAACTGGCTCGCGACGTCGAGGCGGTCCGCAACTTGACCCTGCGCGTCAAGGAGCCTCGCCGTGCCGCCTACCAGACGATCAACCACGCCGCCCTGCCTTACTTGAAGGTCGAGCTCGCCGTCCATGTCGCCCTCGGCGGGCCTAATTTGAACGCCGCTCAGCAACTGAGCCGCAAGATCGGCACGCCTGTTCGCGTTCAGACACGTCGAGCCCCCCTCGTTTTGCCCTCTTCGCGCATGGAGTCCGTAATGTCTGAGACACTTCCTTCTCAGGGTTCGTCCGATCCCATGGGCGCCGCACGGCCGAACCCGGGTCACGAACACGACTTGGAGGGAAGCACCGTGTCGGCCATGACCGACGGCTTACGGACGGCTCAGGGGCGTGATTCCCGCTTTCCCGCGGTTGTCGGTAACTTGCCGATGCGCAACAGCAACTTCACCGGACGGCGCGATCTGCTCGACGCGCTTCACCATAGGCTCCGGGCCGGCACGACTGCCGTCCTTCCCGAAGCCTTGCACGGCGCCGGCGGCGTCGGGAAGTCTCAGCTCGTCATCGAGTACGTCTATCTTCATCAGCAGGACTTCGATCTGATCTGGTGGATCCCGGCCGAGCGGTCCGCCCAGATCCAGAACTCGCTGACCGAGCTGGCCGTGCGTCTCGGCCTGCCGGTGCAGATCACGGCGAACACCGCGGTGCCGGCCGTCCTGGAAGATCTGCGGATCGGCCGCCGCTACAAGAACTGGTTGCTGGTCTTCGACAACGCGGAGGACCCCGAGGACGTCGAACGGTTCTTCCCCAAGGGTGGTCCGGGCAGCATCGTGGTCACGTCACGCAACCCGAGCTGGGGCGGCATCGCCAACACCTTGCCGGTCGATGTCTTCGACCGGCAGGAAAGCATCGAACTGATGCGCCGCCGTGACCCGAGGCTGGCCGTCAGCGACGCCGACCGGCTCGCGGACCGGCTTGGTGACCTGCCGTTGGCGATCGAGGCCGCGGCGGCCTGGCGTGCCGAGATGGACCTGAGCGCCGACGAATATCTGGCCCGCCTCGAGGAGAGTCAGCCGGAGCTGACCGAGGACGCTGCCGCCGGGGACCTGGACTACCCCGAGCACGTCGCGGCGGTCTGGAACATTTCGCTCAGCGGCCTGCGAGACCTGGAACCGTCGACACTGCGATTGCTCCAGCTCTGTGCCTTCTTCGCGCCCGAGCCGATCGTCCGGGTCCTTCTGTCCAAGCCTCGAGGGCTGCGCATCCACCCGGACCTGGATCCACTGATGCGAAATTCCGCGGGCCTCAATCAGGCGATCGCGACCATCGGGAAGCTCGCACTGGCCCGGATCGAACACCGCACCAACTCGTTCCAGATGCACCGCCTGGTGCAACGGGTTCTGATCCATCAGATGGATCCCGAGACACGGGATGCCATGCGGCACGGCGCCCATCTGCTGCTCGCGGGCAACGACCCCGATCAGCCCGACGACGCCGAGCACTGGGCGAGATACGCCGAGCTCTACCCCCACATCCTCGCCTCAGGCGCGGAGAGCTGTCTCGACGAGATGGTTCGCGACACGATCTTGAACGAGTCGGTTTATCTGTGGCGGTGGGGCGACCACGCCGAAGCCCGCAAGCTCGCGAAGCGGGCTTACGATGCGTGGTCCAAGGTGGGCGACGAGACCGATCCGGACATCTTGCGCATGGCGTGGTGGCTCGGGTCGATGCATTTCGTCAACGGCAGCTATGCCGAGGCCGCAGCACTGAACGCCCGCACGCTTGAGCTCTACCGGACCACTCTGGGCGAGGATCAGGAAGAGACGCTCAATGCGATCGGCGCCGTCGCCGCCGACCACCGGGTCGCGGGAGACTTCGCCGGCGCCCTCGAGCTGTCGCTGACGGTGTACGAGCGGGCGAGCGCGAACTTCGGTGAGAGCTGGCCGTTCACCTTGCGCGCCGCGCACAACCTGGCCGTCAGCATGCGGCTGTCCGGCCTTTTCGGCCGTGCGCTGCAGCTCGACGAACAGCGGTACACCCGGCTCGTGCAGATCTTCGGAACCGACCACTCGGAGAGCCTTTCCACGGCCGGCGGCATCAACCTGGACCGGCGGGAGCTCGGCGACTACGTTGCCGCGCATGCCAATCAGGAAGATGTGGTCGCCTCCGCACGCCGGGTGCTCAAGTTCGACGACCACCCCGACGTGCTCCGTCAGAGCCACGACCTTGCCAGCTTCCGGCGTAAGGCAGGCTGGCTGCAACAGGCCCTGGATCTTTCCAGCGATGTGCTGCGCCGCTATCGCAGCCGATACGGCGACAAGCGACCGGAAACGGTGCTGGCGCTGCTGACCGTCTCCATCGACCAGCGCGTGACCGGCGACCTGGCCGCGGCACGGGAGGCCGGCGAGGCAGCCGTCGCCGGCCTGCAGGAGCTCTACGGCGACACGCACCCTCACACGGCCGGCAGCAAGTCCGACCTGGCCGTCACTCTGCGCCTCCTGGGCGAATACGAAGCGGCGAAGGCTCTGAACGAGCAGGCCCTGCAGACGTTGAAGGAGCGGCTTTCGAATTCGCACGCGCTGGTGCTGTCGGCCCGCATCAACCTGGCCAGCGATCTCTTCGAACTCGGCGATTTTGAGGGCGCGCACAAGCTCGACACGGAGAGCTTCGCGCAGTGTGCCGGCCTGCTCGGCTCCGCCCACCCGACCACCCTGGCCTGCGGAGTCAATCTCGCCATGGATCTTCGCGGGCTGGCTCGGGACTCCGAGGCGAGCCGCCTCTTCACGGAGTCGATGGAGAAGTTCCGGACCAGCCTGGGCGACGAGCACCCGGCGACCGCGGCGGCCGCCGCGGGTGTCCGGGCCAACTGCGACATCGACCCGCTTCCGCTGTAGTGAAGCGACAGTCAGTGAAGCGGTAGTCGAAGCCGGCGGGTCAGGCCAGACGCCAGCCCGCCGGCCTCGGCGTCCCCAGGCCGGGGCCGCCGAGCCGGCGACCGAGCCAGCGCGCGGCCGCGAGCGGATCGATGTCCTCGCCGGCCATGGCCAGCAGCAGTTCGGGCCGTCCCAGGACGGCCTGCGCTCCGGGGTCAGTCGCTCTGTCCAGCGTCAACCCGAGGCCGACCCACGCGTGCGCATCACCCGAGTCTCGTTCCAGATCACGGAGGTAGCGCTGACGAGCGGACTCTGATCGACCGGAGATCAGCTCCATATCGGAGGGCGTGCTGCCGGCCACTGTCACCGCGGAAAGGTCCGGCACACCGGCGAGCGCATGCCGGACCAGCACAGCTCGGCCGTCAAGCAGGCCCACCTCGGGCAGTGACACGACCGGCTGGTCGTCGTCGGAGAGTGCCGAAGCCGGAACGGGTTCGTCTCGCCGGAAAGCCTTCCTCAAGGCGGCACCGAGCGACTTGTCCACCGGCATGCAGTACGTCCGCCACAGCGCGTGATGGTCGAGGGCCATGTCCTCGGCCAGGCCAAGGATGTCCGCCGGCACCGGGTCCGTCAGCCAGGACGCGAGCTGGCTGTGAAGCACGTCGACGAACTGGCTGCCGATCTCCGTCAGCCGTCCACTGCCGGACAGCACCCGGGCCGATCCGTACGCCTGCCGGCGCCAGAGGGCGAACTCGAACTCGGCCAGGGAGGCCTGCTCCGCGGCGGCATGCCGACGGTGGACCCGCCAGAAATCCGTGATGCCGGCGAAGGCGTAAAGGCCCTGCAGGAGGCCCTCCAAAGGACGGGGATCATCACGCCAGGGCGCGTAGTAGCGACGCTCCGATCCGCTCCTGACGAAGGTGAACATGTGCAGCAGCGCACCGAGCTTCTGATGCTGCCCCTCATGGATCAAGGTGGCCGCGAGCTGGGTGGAGTCATCCGGCTCGGACAGGAGTATCCCGCCGAACGCCTCGGCGCTGGAGGCGGACTGAGGACGGTACGGGCTCTGACGTGGTTCCGGCGTGACCGTGCGAAGGGCCGACGCCACCCCGGCGGCTCGCGCCGGTTGTTCCCGGACCAGCAGCTGCCAGGCCTCAGCGAGCAGGCGCCGCCAGCGCTCGAGCTCGGCCGGGCCGAGCGGTCTGGGCGCTCCGGGACTGCGGAGATCCCGGTAGACGTCCCGATCCAGCAGGGTCAGGCGCAGACTTTTCCCGTCGGCGTCAGCGTCGACGCGCACCGGCTCGTGCCACCGTGGATCGCCGAGCCCGGCCCGGACAGTCACCGGCCCGCCGTTCAACGTCAAGGTGCGGCCGTCGGACGTTACCCGCACCGGGCTCGCCTCGTCCGGGAAGTCAGCGGCGCCCACGGTGGGCAGGACGACGACGCCGTATCGGACCGGAACAGCCAGTTCGTAGGGGACGCCGGCGCGGTACGCGCAAGCTGCCACTATGCCGTGCAGATAACCCACCTCGGGCCAGAGCGGCTCTCCCGTCCCGGCGCCATCGACCTGGCGAACGGTGTAGGCGGCCCACAGCCCGACCTGGGGCTGGGCGAGGACGTCCTCACAGGCGGCGGGATCGCTCCGGTAAGCCTGACTCAGCAGATCCCAGACCGTCTCGATGGAGGCGAGCGGTCCGGTCACATCGGGAGCGGCCCGGCACGAGTCGAGCAGCGTGAGCAGGGCCGTCAGACGCCAGCTACGCTCCGTCCTCCAGAACGGTCCGACGACACTGTCGTCGCCTCCGCCCGTGGCCAGCACCCGGAAACGTTCATGGTCAACCTTGTGGTGGAGTCCCCCGTTGGGCTCGGTCACATTCGACGATCCTCCGCTTCCGAGCGTGTCTCGCCCGGCCGGCGCGTGAACGACGGGTTGTAGCCGTTGATGCTGCTCTCCGAGTCGGAGAGCCTCTCCTTCACCCGCACGATCGCGGCGGTGATGCCGGAGAGTTCAGCGGAGCGCAGGGTCGCCACGTTCTCCGTCGAAAGATCGAGCAGCTCGGACTCGATTCCGGCCGAGTTTTCATCCATCCGCGGTTGCCTCCAGGAGGGTGACGTCGATAGCCATCATCGCCTATCCCCTTAGCGCAACGGAAGCGTTACACGGAGCAACCCGGAATCACATAGCGGTTCGTCTATTTTTTGAGGTTGGCCGCGGCGGCTTCGAAACGGCCCATGGCCTCGTCGTTCGCGGTGAAGAAGCGCACCGCCTCGACCAGTTCGGACAGGGCGCCCGGGTAACGCAGGCAGGTGCGGAGAATGGCAATCGCGTCCAAACGGGGAGCCGGGTTGCGACGGATCTGACCGTAGACCGTGCCCCGCAGGAGCAACAGGATCTCCTCCCGGTCGTTGGGGCGGCGGAACTCCTCGATCTCGGTGAGGGCGTTCACCACGGGCAGCAGGGCCGACGGGGGCACGTCCACCGGCGGCGGGGACGATGACGGCCCGGCGCGGCGCAGAAGGTGGCCCTCGTTGCCCAGGGCGTCGCGGAACCACAGGTAGGTCGGGGTCTGCTGCAGGGAGCCGTGGGCCCGCATGGCCTCGAAACGGGCCTGCAGGGCGTCCGTGAGGGTCGCCGGGTCGGTGAGCAGGGGCAGACCGTGCTCCGTCAGCAGGCTCAGCACCTCGTTGCTGAACAGGCCCGTGCGCCGGCGGCCCAGGTTGACGGCGGGCTGGCCGTAACCGGCCGCGAGATAGACGTCCTGGGCCCGGCCGGGAACCGGCTCACCGGCGGGGAAGGTCTCGTGCCCGGACACACGCGCGGGCGTCCCGGGGCCGTGGACCTGACAGACGTCGGCCAGCCACACCTGCCGGTCGAAGCCGGTCACCTGGTCGGTGCCGAACCGGCGCAGCATCGAGTCGAGATCCAGGTCGACCGGGTCGTCGGCGACGGCGTCGGGATAGAAGAGGCGGCGGCGACGGTCGAGATCGACGTAGCCGTGCCCGCCCCACAACACGTACAGGGTGCTCTCCGTACGCGCCGAGAGCTCACGGACGAACAAGTCACGCACGGTTCCGCTGCCGGCGGGCCGGCAGTCCACCCCGGCGGGCAGCGCCCCGGCCGGCGGGACCGGTGAGGCCAGCACGACGACGCGCTCGGGAGGAACACCGCTGGTGACGAAGAAGTGGGCGAAGCGCACAGCGTCGTCGACCGGGCCGGCCAGCGACCAGTCCGGGCCGCCCTGGTATTCGTCGATGCCGACCAGCACAACACGGGTGTCACGTGGATCAGGGGCGGCCGTCACGACTCGACGATACGGGGCGCCGGCCACCCAACGTGACGAGCGTCATGTGACCTCAAGTTGACCTGAAGTTAGGTTGAGGTCATAAGTTAGGTGAGCCTAATGAAGGCCAGCGCCAGACGAGCTGAAGGAAAGACATACATGGATCGCCCTCTCAGGGTCGCCGTTGTCGGCGCCGGCCCGGCCGGCATCTACGCGGCCGACATCCTCACCAAGGCCGCCCCGAACGCCACGGTCGACATCCTTGACCGGCTTCCCACGCCGTACGGCCTCATCCGGTACGGCGTCGCGCCGGATCACCCGCGGATCAAAGAGATCGTCGTGGCGCTGCACAACGTGCTGGAAAGCCCGCGGATCCGGTTCATCGGCAACATCGACTACGGGGTCGACGTCAAGCCGGAGGAGCTCGAGCAGTTCTACGACGCCACGATCATCGCGACCGGCGCCGACAAGGACCGTGAGCTGGACATTCCCGGGATCGACCTGCCGGGCAGCTTCGGCGGCGCGGACTTCGTCTCCTGGTACGACGGCCACCCCGACGTACCGAGGGAATGGCCTCTGACCGCGACCAAGGTGGCCGTGATCGGGGCCGGGAACGTCGCCGTCGATGTCGCCCGGATCCTGGCCAAGACGGCCGACGAGCTGCTCGAGACCGAGATCCCCGACAACGTGCACAAGGGGCTGCTGGCCAGCCCGGTCACCGACGTGCACCTGTTCTCGCGGCGCGGTCCGGGCCAGGTCAAGTTCACCCCGATGGAGCTGCGCGAGCTGGACGAGTCGCCCAACGTCGAGGTGATCGTGCACCCCGAGGGCATGGAGTTCGACGAGGGCAGCCTGGCCGCGATCCGGGCCAAGCGCTCGCTCAAGATGTGCGTCGACGTGCTGCAGAACTGGTGCGCCCGCGACCCGCGGGACCGGCCGCGCCGCCTGCACCTGCACTTCCTGCAGGCCCCGGCCGAGATCCTGGGCGACGAGAACGGCGTCACCGGGCTGCGCACCGAGACCCAGGAACTGACCGGCGACGGCACCGTACGCGGCACCGGCGAGTTCACCGACTGGGACGTGCAGGCCGTCTACCGGGCGATCGGCTATCTGAGCCGCCCGATCGCCGACCTGCCGTTCGACCACGTCACCGGCACGATGCCGCACGAGGCGGGCCGGGTGCTCGACCTCGACGGCAACCGCGTTCCCGGCCTGTACGCGACCGGCTGGATCAAGCGCGGCCCGGTCGGGCTGATCGGCCACACCAAGAAGGACGCCAGCGAGACGGTGGCCAGCCTGCTCGAGGACGTGGCGAGCCTGCCCGAAGCGACCCGGGACGACGTGCTGCCGTACCTGGCCCGGCGCGGCGTCGGCTACACCACCTGGGACGGCTGGAAGCGTCTGGACGACCACGAGGTCGGCCTGGGCGCCCCGCACGGCCGCAAGCGGGTCAAGGTCGTCCCGCGCCAGCACATGATCGACATCAGCAACGGGGCCTAACGGGCCGGGCGAGGCTCCAGGACGATCACCACGGCTTCCGTGCCGCGCAGCGCCGCGTATTCGTCGAGCTTCTTGTCGTACGTGTGCCAGCGCTCCCAGAGCCTCGCCCGCTCCGCCCCCTCGGCGCGGCGTCCGTGCACCTCGAAGCGGGCGTCGCCGAGCTCGACGGTCGCGCCGGGCCGGTCCCGCAGGTTGAGCCACCAGGCCGGGTGGCCCTCGCCCCAGCCGTTCATCGACATGAGCACCAGGTCGGACCCGTCCTCGAAGCCAGCGCTCACAAACGGGCGGAACAACAAACCTGCACAGTCAACTTATTGACCATCATGTATGCGTGGTGGGACATTGCAGGTGCCGGGCGCCGGCGAGGGCTCCCGCTGACGCCCGGCTGAAAGCTGACGCCCGGCTGAGAGATGACGCCCGGCCCGGAATCAGCTCTCGCGCCACGTCGCCCGGAAGAGCATCTGCACGCCGTCGAGGGCCAGCAGCTGCTGCCCGTCCGCGGCGAGCAGCCGTTCGCGGGCGTCGGGAGGCAGCGACACGGTCGACCCCGCAGCCAGCGGCAGCAGGTGCAGGGTCAGCTCCGCGCCCGGCCGCCAGCCGGTGTCGCGCAGGTTCACCGTCCAGGCCGAGCCGTCCCAGAACCGGTCGGTGACGGGCCGCCCGTCGACGCGTAGCTGCCCGACGTCGCCGGCCCAGTCGATGCGCAGGAACGCTTCGGCGCCGGCGGGAATCGGGGGAATCTCGAGCCGATGGATCGCCGCCAATTCGTCGAACGTCTCCGGCGCGGGCGCGGATTGCCGGCCGTCGTACTTCCCATACGCCACCGGAACGGTTGCGGCGGCCGCGCGTACGGGAACGGGGGTCAGCTCGGCCGTGAAACCCGAAACGTCACCGTCGAGCGGAAGCGCCGCGAACGCGCCCGCCACCGCGTCGTAGAAGCGCACCGAGGGCGTAGCCGTGGCCACCACTTCGACCCGCCCGTCCGGGCCCCAGCGCAATTCGTCTTCGGAAAGCAGAAGCCGGCGCCGCGGACCGTCCTCGTCGACCCACACCGAGGAAGCCGCCGAGGCGGGAAGAATCAGCAGATCGAAATCGCCGAGCCGCACCGGGGAAAGCGCGGGTTCGGCCGCGGACACCACTCCCCCGACCGAATACGTCACGCCGACCCCGGCCGCGGCCAGCAGAACCAGCGTGGGCACCGGACCGGGCAGGATGGTCAGCGCCGACGCGGTGGCCCAGTCGAGCCGCCCGTCGCCGAGCGGCCACCGCAGCGGCCAGCAGGCCAGCGTGCCGGCCGGAATGTCGACCGGCGAGGCGGGCAGCGTCAGCTCGTCGTCGCCGAGCGCCACCCGGAACTGTGCCTGCGCATAGGGCGGCAACGGAAAATGCGGCTGGTGCCAAGCGAGGAACAGAAATCCGCTCTCGCCGTCGCTGCGCAGCGCGTACCGCATTGTCGACGAGTCCTCCACGCCGGAAGGCCGTACGGGCGGAAGGGTTGACGGCATGTCCGCGAGGCGATGCCCGAACGCCGCCAGGAAAGCGTGCTGCCGGCGCAGTTCGGCATGGCTGGCCGCGAGCATTCCGGATTCACCGATCGGCGCGTGGAAGTCGTACCCGAGCGGTGGCAGGTCGTTCGGATAGCCGGTGGCATGCGATTCCTGGGCGGCCGGCGGATTGGTGCCGCCGGCGTACATGTAATAGCCCTGCCAGGCCGATCCGTTGCCGATTTTGCAGTGCGCGATCGTGGCCACGTCGAGCGGGCCCGGCCGGGGCCGCCGGTGGTAGGCGGTCGCCATGCCGCCGCCGAGTTCGCAGGTGGCCGGGGGAAACAGCGGCGACGGCGTACGCGGCTGGGACGCGTTCAGCTTCGCCTCGTGCTTGCGCCGCACGTCGGCGCCGATGCCCGGGTCGTCCCAGACGTGCGAGAAGAAGTAGTGGTCGCGGAACGTCGGGTCCCAGGGCGCGTCCGCGTCGACCCAGAAGCCGTCGCCGTATCCGCCGTAGAGCGGCAGCACCTCGCCCTCGGGCAACTCGGCACCGCCCCAGGCGGTCGCCGTCCACAGCGGAGCGGTCAGGCCCGACGACCTAGCCAGCTGCTTGAGCGTGACGAGGTGCCCGGGCTGGTCGTAGAGCTCGTTCTCCAACTGAAGACCGAGCAGCTCGGCCCCGGCGGCCTGCGCGGCGATCTGCCCGAACCATTCCCCGACCAGTTCGAGGTAGGCCGGGTCGTCGGTGCGGTGCCGGACCGGCGCCCGCTGCACCCAGTCGGGGAAGCCGCCGTTGCGGCTCTCGCCGTGGCACCACGGGCCGATCCGCAGGACCATGTCGAGCCCGGCGTCGCGCACCTCGCCCAGGAAGGCCGCGAGGTCGAGGTGGCCGTCGAAGCGGGGTTCGCCGCGGCGCTCGACGTGGTGCAGCCAGAACACGTAGCTGGCGACGACGGTGACGCCGCCGGCTCGCATCTGGCGCAGGCGCTCGGCCCAGCGGTGCCGGGGCACGCGGCTGTAGTGCAGCTCGCCCGACACCGGGATGACCGGGACGCCCGATCTGGCCAGGAACCGGCTGGTCAGCGAGAGGTCCGGCCGCGCGTCCTCGTCGTTGCTCATCCGCGGTCTCAGCGGCGGCCCGGACCATGGCCGATGCGCGACAAACAACACGGTGGGGCTCCCAACCTGTAACCGGTCACAGCTCGTTGAGCACGGACGATACCGCGCGGTAACGGGCTGGACGCAAGGTCTTGACAATCATGAAAACGAGCATCACTGTAACCGGTCACAGGCCCAATCGGGTGACGCACGTCTCTCCCCTCCAAGCGAGGAGCATCAATGAGAAAGACATTCGCCGGGGTTCTGGCCGCGGCGCTTCTGATGACGACCGCCGCGTGCACCGGCGACGACGACGGTGGCGCTCCCGCGGCCGACCCGAACGAGAAGGTGGCGCTCACCTATTGGAGCTGGGCGCCGAACATGGACAAGGTGGTCGAGGGCTGGAACGCCTCGCACCCCAACATCAAGGTGACGGTCAACAAGCAGGACGGCGGCGACCCGGCGGTGGCCAAGCTGCTCACCGCGATCAAGGCCGGCAGCGGCGCCCCCGACGTCATGCAGGCCGAATACCAGAAGATCCCGACCCTGGTGGCGGCCGACGCCGTGGCCGACATCGCCAAGGAGGCCGGCGACCTCAAGGCGAAGTTCCCCGAGTCGGCCTGGAACGCGGTCACCCTGGGCGGCGAGGCCGTCTACGGCGTCCCGCAGGACTCCGGCCCGATGATGTTCTTCTACCGCTCCGACGTGTTCGACAAGGCCGGCGTTCAGGTGCCCAAGACCTGGGACGAGTACGCCGCGGCCGCGCGCACGATCCACACGAAGAACCCGAAGCAGTACCTGGGCACGTTCTCGTCCAACGACCCGGGCTGGTTCGCGGGCCTGTCGCAGCAGGCCGGCGCCTCGTGGTGGGGCGTGCAGGGCGAGTCGTGGACGGTCGCGATCAACGACGCGAACACCAGGAAGGTGGCCGATTACTGGGGCGGCCTGGTGCAGGACGGCGTGATCGACAACAAGCCGATGTACACGCCCGAGTGGAACGCGGCCCTCAACGACGGCACCCAGGTCGGCTGGCTCGGGGCGGTCTGGGGCCCGGGTGTCCTGGAGGGGAACGCCGCCTCGACCAAGGGCAAGTGGAAGACCGCGCTGCTGCCCAACTGGGACGCCGCGGCCCCGGCCAACGGCAACTGGGGCGGCTCGGCCACCAGCGTCACCTCGCAGAGCAAGCACAAGGCGCAGGCCGCCGAGTTCGTGAAGTGGCTCAACACCGACCCGGCGGCGCTCAAGGCGCTGGCCGGCACGGCGAACGTCTATCCGGCCGCCAACGACGCCACCGGTGTCGCGCTGACCCAGCCGCCGGCCTTCTTCAGCAATCAGCCCGACTTCTACACGATCGCCGCCGAGGCCGGGAAGATCACCAAGCCGTTCACGTACGGCCCCAACGTCAACGTCGCCTACAGCGCGTACAACGACGCGTTCGGCAAGGCGGCCGAGGGCAAGAAGGCGGCCGCGTTCGGCGCCGCGCTCGACACGATCCAGCAGGCCACGGTGGGTGACCTGAAGAACGCCGGATTCACCGTCGCCGAATGAACAAGAAGGGCGCACCTTATCTGTTCCTGACGCCCGCGCTGCTGCTGTTCGCGGCGTTCCTGGCGGCGCCCATCGTCTACGCCGGCTACCTGAGCCTGCGCCGGGTCAAGGTCAGCGGCCTGGGCCTCGGCGCGGGCGCGCGCACCGAGGTGTGGGCCGGGCTCGGCAACTATGCCCGGTCGCTGACCGACCCCGAGTTCGTGCCGAGCGTGCTGCGCGTGGGGGCGTACGGGCTGATCGTGGTTCCCGTCATGCTCGGCCTGGCGCTGGTCATGGCCCTGCTGCTCGACGCCGGACGGACCCGGGTGGGCACCTTCGCCCGGACCTCGATCTTCCTCCCGTACGCCGTGCCGGCCGTGATCGCCTCGCTGCTGTGGGGCTTCCTCTACCTGCCGCGGGTGAGCCCGATCGTCGACGTGCTGGGCGGTCTCGGCATCACCGCCCCGGACGCGCTGAGTTCGGGCTGGGTCCTCTACGCGGTGGCCAACATCGCCGTCTGGGGCGGCACCGGCTTCAACATGATCGTGCTCTACACCGCGCTGCGGGCCATCCCGACCGACCTGTTCGAGGCGGCCCGCCTGGACGGCGCCTCGGACGTCCAGATCGCGCTGCGCATCAAGATTCCGGTCATCGGGCCTTCACTGGTGATGACGTTCCTGTTCTCGCTCATCGCCACGCTGCAGGTCTTCGCCGAGCCGATGACCCTGCGGCCGCTCAGCAACACGATCTCGACCACCTGGACCCCGCTGATGAAGGTCTACCGGGACGCGTTCGTGCGCAATGACATCTATTCGGCCGCGGCGACCTCCGTGGTGATCGCGGCGGCCACGTTCGTCATCTCGTACGGGTTCCTCAAGCTCGTCGGCTCGCGGGCCTTCAGTCAGGAGAACTGATCATGGCCGTCGTTCTGGACCGGGCCGCGGTCGTGCGGGCCACGCCGCCACCCTCGCCCCGCCGCCGTCGCGCCAGCCCCACCGCGACCGTGCTCCTGCTGCTCGGGGCCGCGTACTGCCTCCTGCCGGTCCTGTGGGTGGTGGTCGCCTCGACCAAGAGCGCGAGCGAGCTGTTCACCACGTTCACGTTCTTGCCCAGTACGCACCTGTTCGACAACATCGCGTCGCTCAGCGCGTACCGGGACGGGCTCTACTGGCGCTGGATGGTCAACTCGGCCGTCTTCGCGGGCGGCGGGGCGGCGGTGTCGACGCTGGTCAGCGCCATGGCCGGGTTCGCGCTGGCCAAGTACGACTTCCGGGGCAAGGCGCTGGTCTTCAACATCGTGCTGGCCGGCGTGCTCGTCCCGGCCGTGATCCTCGCCGTCCCGCAGTACCTGCTGCTGGCCAAGGTGGGCATGACGAACACGTACTGGTCCGTGCTTCTGCCCAGTTTCATCAGCCCGTACGGGATCTATCTGTGCCGGATCTTCGCGGCCGCCACCGTGCCGGACGAGGTGCTGGAGGCGGCCCGGATGGACGGGGCGAGCGACTGGCGCGCCTTCTCCCGGGTGGCGCTGCCGATGATGCGCGCCGGGCTCGTGACGGTGTTCCTGTTCCAGTTCGTGGCCATCTGGAACAACTACATGCTGCCGTTCATCATGCTCGGCGACGACAAGCTGTTCCCGGTCACGGTCGGGCTCAGCGGGCTGCTCAACCAGGGCGCCACCCAGCCGGCGATGTACACGTCGGTCGTCACCGGCGCCCTGCTGTCGATCGTTCCGCTCGTCGCGTTGTTCCTTGTTCTGCAGCGCTATTGGCGAGTTGACCTGGGTGCGGGCGCGGTGAAGATGTGACGTCTATGCTTCCCACCGTGCCAGCCCCGTCCGGACCAGGGCGCAAGCGGCCCACGATCCGCGACGTCGCGCGCGAGGCCGGGGTCTCCTACGCCACCGTCTCCCGCGTCCTCAACGGGCGCGAGTGGGTGAGCCCCGAGGCCGTCCGGGCGGTCCGCGAGGCCATTTCCCGTACGGGATACACGGCCAACCCGCACGCCCGCTCGCTGGCCACCGGCAAGTCGGGATCGATCGCGTTCCTGCTCACCGAGCCGCAGCACCTGCTGTTCGAGGATCCGAACTTCTCGGTGCTGCTGCGCGGCGTGGCCCAGGCCCTGTCCGACCGCGAGCTCACGCTGATCCTGATGATCGCGTCGACGCCCGAGGAACGCGCCCGCACCATCGCCTATCTTTCCGGCGGGCACGTCGACGGCGTGCTGCTGGTGTCCCCGCACTCGGGCGACCCGCTGCTCAGCCAGCTCGTGCGGGCCGAGGTGCCGATCGTGGCCTGCGGCCGGGTCCTCGGCTACGAACAGGTGATCAGCTCGGTGATGGCCGACGACCGCAACGGCGGGCGCTCGGCCGTCGAGCACCTGATCGCGGCCGGGTGCACGAGCATCGCCACGATCACCGGCCCGCAGGACACGGCGGGCGGCGTCGACCGGCTGCAGGGCTACCACGACGCGCTGACCGCACACGCGCTGACGATCGAGCCGGACCGGATCGTGCACGGCGACTGGAGCCGCGAGTCGGGCGCGGCCGCCATGCGGACGCTGCTCGACCGGTCCCCCGGCCTCGACGCGGTGTTCGCCGCCTCCGACGCGATGGCCGCCGGCGCCCTGCGTGTGCTGCGCGAGGCGGGCCGGGACGTGCCGGGCGACGTCCGGGTGGTCGGCTTCGACGACTCGGGCCTGGCCGCCACCACCGAACCTCCCCTGACCACGGTCCGCCACCCCCTGGACCGGGTCGCCGACGAGATGGTCCGGCTGCTCACCGACGTGATCGCGGGCCGGACCCCGCTCTCCATCACCGTGCCCACGACCCTGGTCGTGCGTGCTTCCTCCCCCGCTTGACCCGCTCCACGGCTCACGGCTCCACCCCGGCGTCTCCACCGTCGCCGGCACATCCCTGTAGTGAGGGAGCCATATGAAACCGTCCCGTGTCCGCGCCGCGGTGCTCGCCGCCGTCCTGGCGACCACCGCGGCCCTGACCGCCACCCCGGCCCACGCCGCACCGACCCTGACCATGCGCGGCGCCGACGTGTCGTCGCTGCAGCGCACGCTCGACCTCGGCGGCAAGTACTACAACGCCTCCGGCAACGCCGCCGACCCGTACGACATCCTCAAGTCGGCCGGGGTCAACTACGCCCGCCTGCGCATCTGGAACAACCCGGCCAGCGGCTACAACAACAAGGCCAAGGTGCTCCAGCAGGCCCGGGCGATCAAGGCCAAGGGCCTCAAGCTGCTGATCGACTTCCACTACTCCGACACGTGGGCCGACCCGGGCAAGCAGTTCACGCCCGCGGCCTGGGCCGCGCACTCGCTCCCCCAGCTCCAGTCCGATGTCTACAACTACACGTACGACGTCTGCACCTCGCTCAAGGCTCAGGGCACCACGCCGGACAGCATCCAGGTCGGCAACGAGATCAACGTCGGCATGCTGTGGCCGCGCGGGCAGGTCGTGAACAACGACTTCGCGCCGCTGGCATCGCTGCTCAAGCAGGGCTACAACGCGGTGAAGGCGTGCAACAACGCAACCCAGGTGTGGGTGCACGTGGCCGACGCCGACAGCATGGCCAACATGCGCTGGTTCTACGACGGCATCAAGAACCAGGGTGTGCCGTGGGACGTGACGGCGCTGTCGTACTACTGCATGTGGCATGGCTCGCTGGCCAACCTCTACAACGTCATCACCGACGCGCGCACCCGTTACGGCAAGCCGGTGGTGATCGCCGAGACGGCCTACCAGTTCACCACGGCCGACGCCGACAACGAGCCCAACTCCATTCCCGGTACGGTCCTGTGCGACAACATCCCGGCCACGTCGGCCGGGCAGGCCCAGCAGTTCGCCTGGGTGCAGAACACGGCCCGGAACGCGGGCGCCGTCGGAGTCTTCTACTGGGAGCCCACCTGGTACGCCATCAAGGGCAACGGCTGGGACCCGGCGAACATCAACGGCACCGGCGACGGCTGGGACAACATGGCCGTCTTCGACTGGAAGGGCCGAGTCAACCCGCACATCCGCTGGACTCCCTAGACCGGAGCCGCTCCCCGCACGAACTGCTCGACGGCCGTCCCCACGAGGTCGTCGAGCAGCAGTTCCGGCCGGACCATGTCGCCGTTGATCAGGGTGGCGATCCCCTGCATGGTCGCGAACAGCACGATCCCGACCCGCTCCGGGTCACCGGCGGCCAGTAGGCCCTGCTGCTGTCCCTGCACGATCACGTCGTACATCAGCGCGAACGCCGGCTCGGCCGCCGCGACCAGCCGCTCGGCGCCGGGCCGGTGCTTGCCGGTGAACATCAGCTCGAGCAGCGCCGCGTCCTCGGTGGCGAACCGGATGTACGCGGTCATGACGGCCCGCAGGCGCGCGACAAAATCCTCCCCCGCCGGCGCGGCGGCCGCCCGCAGCTCGGCGTCGAGGCGCCGGAACCCGGTCTCGGCCAGCGCGTCGAGCAGGGCCTGCCGATCCGGGAAGTGCCGGCGCGGAGCCGCGTGGCTGACGCCGATCTCACGGGCCAGCTCGCGCAGCGACAGCTGCTCCACGCCGCTCTCGCGCAGGCTGCGCTCGGCCGCGGCGATCAGGGCGTCCCGGAGTTGACCATGGTGATAGGGCGGCACTCCCGCATGCTAGCCGATTGTTGCCATTGACGACATTGTTGGCGGTGACTACATTGTTGCTCATGACAACATTTACCTCAGCCAGCGTCCCCTCCATGACCGGCCGCACGGTTGTCGTCACCGGCGCCAACAGCGGCATCGGCCGGGCCGCGGCCCGCGTTCTGGCCGCCCGGGGCGCCCGGGTCGTGCTGGCCGTCCGCGACATCGCCCGGGGACGCGAGGCCGCCGCCACGATGACCGGCGACCTGCTCCTCCGCCGCCTCGACCTGGCCGACCTGGCCTCGGTGCGCGCGTTCGCCGACGGCCTGGACGAGCCGGTCGACCTGCTCATCAACAACGCCGGCCTGATGGTGCCCCCGCTCGGGCGCACCGCCGACGGCTTCGAGCTTCAGATCGGCACCAACCACCTGGGCCACTTCGCGC
This sequence comes from Actinoplanes sp. NPDC021490, assembly GCF_055562135.1. Lineage (NCBI taxonomy): Bacteria > Bacillati > Actinomycetota > Actinomycetes > Micromonosporales > Micromonosporaceae > Actinoplanes > Actinoplanes sp. NPDC021490. The sequence goes on along the minus strand of NZ_JBVHFW010000008.1, from coordinate 193,861 downwards.
TGACCAACCTGCTGCTGCCGCGCATCCGGCAGCGCGTGGTCACCGTCTCGTCCAACGGTCACCGAGCCGGCCGCATCGACTTCGACGACCTCAACTGGGAGCGCCGCGCCTACCGCCCGATGGCCGCGTACGGCCAGTCCAAGCTGGCCAACCTGCTGTTCACCGCCGAGTTGCAGCGCCGGCTGACCGAGGCCGGCTCGGCCGTGCTGGCCACCGCGGCCCACCCCGGCCTCGCCTCCACCAACCTGCTGAACCGCTCCGGGGTGCCCGGCTGGATCGCCACGGTGACGCGGGGCCTGGAACGCCTGACGGCCCAGACCGAGGACGAGGGCGCCCTGCCCACCCTGTTCGCGGCCGTGGCCGACGTCCCCGGCAACGCCTACGCCGGCCCCGGCGGCTTCCTCCAGGGCCGCGGCGCTCCCCAGCTGGTCGGCCGCTCCCGCCGAGCCCAGGACACCGCCGTGGCCCGCCGCTTGTGGACGGTCTCCGAGCAGCTCACCGGCGTCTCGTTCGGCCTGACCAGCCGCGCTGGTTAGTTAAGTCGCGGTCAGCGGCTTGGCCAGCAGCGCGCCGACCGCGGCCCCGGCCCAGTGGGTGCCGCTTCTGCCATGGGCGCGATCTACCCCACGAACTCTCACGCTAACGCCTGCCGTCGGGCATGATGACGACATTGAAGGTTTTTCCCTTGCCGGGCTGGGAAAGCAAGGTCATCGAGGCCCCGCGCATTACCGCGCCGGGCCTCCACAGTGTCGGTACTCACGGCATAATTGGCCTGGTCAGGGTGCTCTACTTAATGAGACACCGAGCACCGAGGGAGTGGTAATGCAGCGGCATCGGGTGGCAGTCATCGGGGCCGGATTCGGGGGGCTTTTCGCCATCAGGGCGCTCCGGAACGCGAACGTCGACATCACGCTCATCAACGGCACGGCATACCACCTGTTCCAGCCCTTGCTCTATCAGGTGGCGACGGGCGTCCTCTCCGAGGGCGAGATCGCGCCGCCCATCCGCGAGGTGCTCAAGGGCCAGGACAACGTCGACGTCAAGCTGGGCTGGGCCCGCGAGGTCGACACCGAGCGCAAGGTAATCTCGGTGGCCGGTCCGGGCATCGACTACACCGTCGAGTACGACACCTTGATCGTCGCCGCCGGCGCCTCGCAGTCCTACTTCGGCAACGACCACTTCAACGAGTACGCGCCCGGCATGAAGAGCATCGACGACGCTCTCGAGCTGCGGGCCAAGATCTTCGGCGCCTTCGAGATCGCCGACCTGCAGACCGACCCCGAGGCGCAGGAGCGCTGGCTCACCTTCGTGGTGGTCGGCGCGGGCCCGACCGGTGTCGAGATGGCCGGTCAGATCGCCGAGCTGGCCCACCGCAACCTGGTCGGGCAATACAAGCACATCGACCCGCGCAAGGCCCGGATCATTCTGATCGACGCGGTCGGCGCGGTGCTCAACACGTTCGGCGACCACCTCTCCACGCGGGCGCTGCGCCAGCTGCACCTGATGGGCGTCGAGGTCGAGCTGAACACCAAGGTGGTCGACGTCGACCTGACCGGCATCGAGGTCGAGTCGGAACGCGGTCACCAGCGCATCCCGTCGATGACGAAGGTGTGGGCGGCCGGGGTGCAGGCGCCGCCGCTGGGCCGGCAGATCGCCGAGTCGGCCGGGGCCGAGACCGACCGCGCGGGCCGCGTCATGGTGCAGCCCGACCTGACGGTCCCGGGTCACCCCGAGATCTTCGTGCTGGGCGACATGATGCACCTGCCCGGCGAGGACGGCCGTCCTCTGCCCGGCGTCGCCCAGGTGGCGATCCAGGGCGGGCGCTACGCGGCCGACATGATCAAGCGCCGCCTGCGCCACAAGGACGCGCCCGGCCCGTTCAAGTATTTCGACAAGGGCAGCATGGCCACGATCTCGCGGTTCTCCGCGGTGGCCAGCGTCGGCAAGCTGCGGCTGTCCGGTTTCTTCGCCTGGATGATGTGGCTCGCGGTGCACGTGGTCTATCTGGTCGGCTTCAAGAACAGGTTCACCACGGTGCTGCACTGGGCGGTCAGCTTCGTCGGCCGCGGCCGCTCCGAGCGGGTCGCGACCGAGCAGCAGGCTTTCGCCCGCCGGGCCATGCGCGACTTCGGCGACCCGTACAAGCGGGTGCGGGCCGCCGTCGAGGCCGAGACTCTGGACAAGACCGAGGTGCCCCTCGAGAAGCACCCGGCCGAGGCCGGCAAGGCGAAGGCCACGATCAACAGTTAGGGGCGTACGGTCGCCCAGACCATTTTGCCGTCCCGGGTGGGCAGAGCTCCCCACCCGGTCGAGGCGGCCCGCACAGTCCGCAGTCCCTGACCGCGCATGTCCCACAGGTTGCCCGGCGGATCCCGCGGCGGGTCGGCCAGCTGGGGCATGCGCGGATCGCAGTCGGCGACGATCAGGTGCAGGCCGCGGCCGCGTCGCACCACCACGGCCGAAAAGGGCGTGGCGGCATGCTCTATCGCGTTGGCCGCCAGTTCGCTCATCACGAGCCGAGCCGGGAAGAGCACCTCGGACAGACCCCACGCGCTGCAGGCCTCGCTCACCAGGTTGCGGGCCAGGGCGGGGCTGTCGGGGTGCGGCGGCAGGTCGAGCCGCAGCCGGTCGGTGATTGGGCCGCCGGCCACCACCGCCGCGCGAGCCGCCCCCACGTCGTCGAAGATGGGCAGAAACCTGGGCGCGCCCAGGCGGTCGAGCCGGTCGGCCAGCACCGCCCGTCGCGGCAGACAGGCCGCCACCCGTACGGGAGGCTCCATCGAGGCGCCGACGCGGGACACGGTCAGCCAGGTCGCGGCGCTCGCGGCCCTCGTGTCGATCACCTCGCTGAGGTCCACGACCATCGCCATCGGATGCTCGCTCAGCACTTTCTTGACGGCCATGAACGCGTCGCGGCGCAGCGGGCTTCCCCACGTTCCGCGCACGGTGACGAGGGTGACGGCACCGTCCGCGTCCGCCGTCACCGCGACGACGCCGCTGACGTCGCGAGGGCCGTGACGGCCGGTGGCATGACGTCCGCGCATGACCGGCCAACGATTGCTCTCCATGAGAGGCGACGCCTACCCGCCGAAGAGATCACCATGCGCCAATACCGGCTATTACCGCTAAAGAGTGTCCCCTGATCGGGTCACGGGCGTCTCCGGCGGCAGCAGTTCGCCCGAGATGGCCCGGTACGGCGGCCATTCGGGCACGGCGAGCTGGTCGACGCCGACCGGGTCGGCCAGCGCCCGGTCGATGGCGGCGCGCAACCGGTTCTGCTCCTCGGCCGGGTTCTGATACCAGGCCACCGACCAGATCCGGTGCATGTGCCAGCCGAGCGCGCGCAGTTCCTCGTCGCGCAGCCGGTCGCGGTCGCGCGTGGACGGGATGTGCTGGTAGTCCGGGCCGTCGAACTCGATGCCGATGGCGAACACGTCGTCGTCCTGGTCGGGGTGCAGCACGGCCAGGTCGATCCAGTGCCCGGCGGCGCCGACCCGGCGGCGTACGCGATAGCCCCACGACGTCAGGGCGGTGAGCACGGCGTCCTCGAACGGCGACGCGTCCTCCCGGTCGGCCACGTCGCGCCCCAGTGTGGCCGCGGACCGCTCGGCGTACTCGAGGAACGCCTTGAGGTGCCGCACGCTCTCGTTGCCCATGTCGGGCACGTCGCCGGCGCGGATCGACGCGACCACCTCGACCCGTTCGCGGGCCCGGGTGATGGCGACGTTGAGGCGGCGCCAGCCCATCGGCCGGTTGAGCGAGCCGAAGTTCGTACTGATCTTGTCGTTCTCGTCGTAGCCGTAGCCGACCGACATGATGATCACGTCGCGGACGTCGCCCTGAACCGCCTCCAGGCTCTTGCAGAAGAACCCGGTCAGCCGGTCGTTGTCCTCCAGGAAGTGCTCGAGGTCGGGGCGCTCGGCGATCGCGCGGCGCACCGCGTCGTCGACGGCGTCGGCCTGCGCCACCGAGAGCGTGACCACGCCCAGCGTCTTGCCGGGCCGGGCCGTGTAGTGGTGCAGCACCCGCTCGGCCACCGCGTCGGCCTCGATCGGGTTGTCCGAGGTGGTCTGCCGCCGGTACACCCCGTCGACCAGGAACATCTCGACGCCGTGGTCGGGCTCCTGCGGATAACAGCGAGTCAGGCTGACCAGCCGGCCGTGGTAGTAGGCAAGGTTGGCGAACGCGAACAGCGCCTCGTGCCGGCTGCGGTGGTGCCAGCCCAGGTGCAGCACCGGGAAGGTGGCGCGGGCCAGTTCGAGGATGGACGGGAAGTCGGTGACGTCGTCCTCGACCCGGTCGTAGTACGAGGTCGGCGGCAGCTGGCGGTCGTCGCCGGCCACGACGAGCGCGTCGCCGCGGTAGATGCAGTTGATCGCGTCGGCCGTGGTCACCTGGGACGCCTCGTCGATGACGACCATGTCGAACTCCATCTCGGGCGGCAGATACCGGCTCACCGCGAGCGGGCTCATCAGCAGGCACGGCTTGAGTCCCTGCACCGCGTGCCGGGCCTGCGCGAGCAGTTCCCGTACGGGCAGGTGGCCGCTCTGCTTGTTGCCCTCGCGCCGGATCACGCCGGGCTCACCGCCGGCCGACGCGGACGGCCGGCGGGCTTCCACGGCGTAGACGATGTCGGCCAGCGCGGCCGAGGTCAGCTCGTGGTCGAGCAGGCGATAGACCTCGACCAGATGGGTACGGTCCTCGGCCGACACCGGCTGCAGGCCCGGGTCGTCGCGGATGACCGCGTCGGCCCAGCCGCGGTAGAGCGAGCGCTCCAGCACCGGCCAGACCTGGTCGATCGGCGTCTCCTCGTCGGCGCAGAACGCGAGCGCGTCGGCCAGGCCGTGGTCGACCAGCACCCGCCGGGCGTCCTCGTGCCGGAACCACTCCTGCTGGCCCTCGGGGTCGTGCAGCAGCTCGACGAGCAGGTCACGGGCGTTGTCGTAGTTGCCGAGCCGCTCGGTGAGCTCGCCGTGTCGGGCCGGGCCGAACGCGTCCAGCACCTGTCCCCGGGCGGCCTCCCAGCCGGCCACCGCCGCGGGCAGCCCCTCGGTCGGGTGGGCCTCCATCAGCGCGTGCGCCTGTTCCCGGCTCATCGGCGCGTCCTCGCCGGTCATCAGCCGCCGGGCCTGCACGGTCCACGCGACGACCTCGTTCATCGCCTCGTCGTCGGTCTTGGTGCCCCGGTACACCGTGCCCAGCACGGCCGAGTGCGCGGCGGCCTCGGCCCAGATCGCCTCCTCGGCGTCGGTGGCGGCCTGCCGCTGCTCGGCGATGTCCATGGCCTCGGCCAGGGTGAGGTCACGGCCGGTGGGCGCGCTGTACGAGCGGATCATCTCGGCCGCGGCTTGCAGCGGGGCGATGTGGGCGCGCAGCCACGTCACCGCGTCGGCGATGGCGCCCTCCCCCAGCTCGGGACGCGGGGCCCGGGCCGGCGACGGGCGCAGGGTGGTGCGGAACCGGGTGAACTCGTCGCGGGCCTCGCCGACGATGCGCAGCAGCGCGCTGTTGGGCCGGGGCGCGCAGACGTGCACGGTCACGGCGGCCAGCGCGTCGGCCGGCACCTCGCGGATCACCTCGTCGGCGGTGTGCATGGCCTCCTGGATGGCGTGGAAGTCGGTGTCCATGCCCTTCCAGTGCCGGCCCAGCTGCTCGGCGTGCTCGGCCTCGGCCGCGGCCAGGTCCTCGAGCGCCTGCTTCCAGGCGGCGGCGTCCTCGACATTGGCGATGGCCTGGGCCGGTTTGACGTCGGGCCGCGCCGCCTCGACCGCCACCCGCTTGTCGCGCCGGTAGGGACGCAGCAGCTTGCGGGGGCCACGGTTGCGGGTGAGCCGGTCGGCGACCTCGGTGATCGGCTCCTCCAGCACCCCCTCGTCGAAGTGCTGACGGGCCTGGGACTCGGTTTCCCGTACGCGCTCGATCGCCAGCCGCAGGGCCCGCACCGCCGCGTGGGCCGCGGGCATCCCGCCCGTCTCGAACCAGGCCGGCTCGGGCTTCTGCTCGCGGTTGATCAGGTCGGAGATCGTGATGACGCGGTTGGAGTCGGAGAACGTGACCACGTTGGGCAGGCCGAGCCGGGCGGTGACCCGGTCCAGGCTCTCCTGGCGGCTCTCCAGCCGGTCGGCCTCCTCGGCGAACTTGTTGGCCAGGTGGTCGGCCTGGGCGGCGTTGAGCGGCTTGAGGTCGACCGCCTCGGGCACCAGGTGCGACAGGTCGGGGATGCCGGCCATCTCGTCGGCCGACGGCAGCTCGGCCCACGGGATGCCGCCGTAGCGCAGCGCGGCCAGGTGGTGGGTGAGGTCGGTGGCCGCCTTCTGCACCGGCTGGATGCTGTCGATCGTCAGCCAGTCCTCTTCGACCTTGACCGGGCGCTTGCCCGCGTGCGCCGAGAGCGCGGCCAGCCGGGCCGCGCCGGACGGCTCGTGCAGGTCGAACGCGTCGGCCAGGGTCGAGTTGGCGATCACCGTCTCGGCCAGCTTGCCCAGCGCGGTCAGGGCCTGGCGCAACCGGGCGTCCAGCGGCTCACGGTCGATCGCCTCACGCCACAGGTACGTCTCGCTGCGGACCCGGCCGAGGCGGGCCACGGCGTCGCGGATGCGATAGACGGCCTCGCCGGTGAGGTCGTGCGGGTCGATCCCGGCGACCGGGGCGGCCGGCACGTCGAGCAGCCGGGCGCAGATGCCCAGCACCTCGAACAGGCTGCGGCCGAGCGGCTGACGGACGCGGTTCAAGGCTTCCCCGTACGAGGTGAGCCTCTCGCGCCTCTCCCGGACGGCTCGCCGGTCGATCGGATCCATGGCCGCCAGCGGCGCCGCTTCGGTCTCCAGGGCCGAGGCCAGCACGTCGGCCACCTCGCGCCGCCCGGTCAGGTCGCTGTGCAGGGCGAGCAGATAGTTGCCGAGCCCGGCCTCGGTGAGCCGGCGCTGCACGGTGTCGAGCGCGGCCGCCTTCTCCGAGACGACCAGCACCCGCTTGCCCGCGTGCAGCAGCCCGCCGACGATGTTGGCGATCGTCTGCGACTTGCCGGTGCCGGGCGGCCCGTCGAGCACGAAGCTGCGCCCGGCCACGGCGGCGGCCACCGCGACCCGCTGGGTGGCGTCGGCGTCGAGGATCAGCGGCACGTCCTCGGGCGGCGCGACGACGTCGATCCGCTCGACCGGGGTCGGTTCGAAGGCGAACTCCCGGTCGGCGTCGTGCGTGGCCAGCGCGCGCACGACCGGGTGCTCGACGATGTGCGGCTCGTTCTCGAACAGGTCGTAGTACATCGCCTCGCGGTGCACGCTCAGGCAGGACAGCGTGACCGTCTCGTCGGCGTACCAGCCGCGGCGCTCGCCGATGGCCACGTCGACCTTGGCCCAGAGCACGGTCACGTCGAGCTCGGCCAGCGAGTTGATCTCGGGGATCTCGATGTCGAGCTCGTCCATCCGCACGACCAGGGCCGGGTTGACGATCGGGTCCTCGGGGCGGGCGATCAGGCGCGGGCCGGCCGGATCGATCTCGACCGGGATGAGCAGGATCGGGCTCTCGTACGGGGACCCGTCGTCGTCCGACCAGTGCAGCATGCCCAGGCCGAGGTAGAGGGGAGACACCCCCCGGTCGAGCATCTCCTGCCGGGAGCGGCGCCAGAACGCGTGCAACAACGCACCGAGCTGCTCTTCGGGCAGCTCGGTGCGCAGCACGTGCACGGGGACGTCCGGGTCGTCGGAGTGGAAGCTGTAGCCGCCGCCCTCCTGCAGCACCTTGACGATCGCCTTGGGCGCCGGGCCGGTGATCTCGACGGCGCCCGAGGCGACCCGGGCGAAGTTGAGCAGGGGGTTGGTGCCGGTCAGGTCGACCAGGCCGGAGCGCCAGGTCTCCAGGGCCGTTCGGACCTCGGCACCCGGGAGCCCACCCAAATCCTCTTCATGTTCCGGCCACATGCCTCAATTCCAGCAAGCCGGACGCACGTTACGTGGGTGATTCGGCGACCTGCTTCCGGATATTTACGGCATAAGGCGTTTCCCGGGCCTTTTCAGGCAGCGTGAACGTGCTCCTCGATGTCGCGGGCGTCGTCCGGAGCGCGCCTTTCCAGGGCCGCACCCTCGACGTCGACGGCCGGCAGCCAGCTCAGCCAGCTCGGCAGCCACCAGGCCGACCGGCCCATCAGCGCGATCGCCGCCGGGACGATCACCATGCGGACCACGATCGCGTCGAACAGGATGCCGATCGCCAGGGCGAACGCGATCGGCTTGATCGTGTCATTACCCTCGGGCACGAAACCGGCGAACACCGAGAACATGATGGTCGCCGCGGCCACGACCACCGGCGCGGCCTGCCGGAAGCCGGTCACCACGGCCTCGCGCGGCTCGACGCCGTGTGCGTGTGCCTCATGCATCCGCGAGACCAGGAAGACCTGGTAGTCCATGGCCAGGCCGAACAGGATGCCGACGATGATGATCGGCGCCAGGCTGAGCAGCGGCCCGGTGGTCTGCGCGTTGACCAGGCCGGAGAGCCAGCCCCACTGGAAGACCGCGGTGGTGGCGCCGAGCGCGGCCCCGATGGTGAGCAGGAAGCCGACCACACCGGCCACCGGCACCAGCAGCGAGCGGAAGACCAGCACCAGCAGCACGAAGGCCAGGCCGACGACGAGCACGAGGTAGATCGGCAGCGCCTGGTCGAGCTTCTCCGACACGTCGATGCTGACCGCGGTCTGCCCGGTCACGTAGACCTCGGCGCCCGGCCCGTCGGCCACGTCGTCGCGGATGGCGTGCACCAGGTCGAGCGTGGCGGTTTCCTCCGGCCCCGAGCCCGGGATGATCGTGATCAGGGCGGCGTCGCGGGCCTCGCTGACCCGCGGCTCGGCCACGAACGTCACGTCGGGCAGAGCCGAGATCTTTTCCCGTACGGACGTGGCGTACTGCGGGGCGCCGGAGCCGTCGACCAGCACCAGCAGCGGGCCCGCGAAGCCCGGACCGAACCGCTCGGCGATGATCGCGTCGGCCTTCTCCTGGGTGCTGCCCTCGGCGGCCCGCTGGATCAGCGTCGTCTGCATCGAGAAGAACGGGATCGCGATCACGGCGAGCGCGGCGACCGCGACGATCAGGCTGAGCACGCGCTGGTGGGTCACCATGTGGGCCCAGCCGCGATAGAAGCCACGGTCACGTACGGGGGCGGCGGCCGGGTTGCCGCGCTCCTTCTTCGGCAGCGCCCGCATGCCGATCGCGCCGAGGAAGGCCGGCACCAGGGTGATGGCCACCAGCACGGCGAAGACGATGGTGCCCGCGGCGGCCAGGCCCATCTCGGTCAGGAACGGGATGCCGGCGACCGCGAGGCCGGCCAGCGCGATGACCACGGTGAGACCGGCGGTGACCACGGCCGAGCCCGCGGTGCCGACCGACAGGGCGACCGCCTCGGGCACGGGCAGGCCGCGCCGCAGCTCCTGACGGAACCGGGTGACGATGAACAGCGCGTAGTCGATGCCGACGGCCAGGCCCAGCATGATCGCGAGGATCGGGGTGGTCGACTGGAGCTCGGTGAAGCCGCTCAGGGTCGTGATGCCGAGCGCGCCGATGGCCACCCCGGCCAGCGCGGTCAGCAGGTTCATGCCGGCCAGCACGAGTGAGCCGTAGGTGATGGCCAGCACGATCAGGGCCACCACGACGCCGAGGATCTCGCCCGCGCCGCCGATGTCGGCGCCCGACTCCTGCGTGGCCTCGCCGCGCGCCTCCACGATCAGGTCGGCGCCGCGGGACTGGTCGACCACCGCGGTCAGGGCCTCGCGCTCCTCGACGGTGATCTCGGACGCCTCCACGCCGTAGGTCACCGTGCTGTAGGCGGCGGTCTGGTCCCGCGAGACGGTGGGCGCCTTGGGGTCGAGCGGGTTGCTGGCCGCGACCACACCCGGAAGCTTCTGCAGCTTCGCGACGATGGCGGCCACCTGGGCCGCGCTCGCCTGGTCGGTGATCTTGCCGGTGCCGGGCGCCTCCATCACCACCTGGGCGGTGGCGCCGGCCGAGGCCGCCCCGAACTTGTCCTCCATCAGGTCGAGCGCCTTGGTCGACTCCTGCCCCGGGATCTCGAACGAGTTGACCATGGTGCCCGAGAGCGTGGCCGCGCCGGCGCCGAGGGCGATCACGGCCACCAGCCAGGCGATCATGACCAGCGCCTTGTGGCGTACGGCGCCCAGACCGAGGCGATGCAGCAACGTTGCCATGTGCTTGTTCCCTTGCTTGGAGGGGCCGTGCCTTACGGGGTTGCGGTGCGCCCGTGCCCGAGCGCGTCGTAGCTGACGTCGATGAGGTCGTCGAGGGTCACGGCGAGCGGCTTGTCGCGCAGCGCGACACCGGCGACGGCCAGCGCACCCAGGGCGCCGACGACGCGCAGTGCCCGCAGCGGCTCGGCGTCCGGATCGGTCGCGAAGCACTCGAAGATGACTTCGCCGATGGCCTCGAGGGTGCAGCCGAACTGGTCGTCCTGCGTGTCGGCGAGACAGCTGAGCAGCAGCGACACCGTGCCCGGGCCGTCCACGGCCAGGCGCGCGATGCCGGCGACGGCCGCGCGGTCGCGCGGCGGGCCGGGCGGCAGATCGCGGACCGAGCCGGCCACCTCGCGGATGTCGTGCAGCGCGTGGTCGACGACCGCCTGCTGCAGCGCCTCCTTGGTCGGATAGCGGTGCAGAAGGCCGGTCTTCGAGTAGCCCACCGCGTCGGCGATGCGCTGAATCGACGTCTCCTTGAAGCCGTGCCGCGCGAACAGGGACGCGGCGGTCTCCAGGATCTCGTCGTCGATCTGCTGCTTGGTCGGGCGCGGCATGAGGACCAGGTTAGTCGGATAGGGACCAAGTCGGTCGGCAACCGACCGTGGTGGTCCTCACAGTTCGACGGGGCACCCTGCCAGTTCACCGCACAAAAAAGGGCCGGCTACGGGTTTCCCCGCAACCGGCCGGACGAACTGGTGTCAGTGTGTGACCTGAGAGACCCAGGAGGCGAGATTGTCCACCCGGGCGGCGTTCTCGATGCTGTCGTGCGGGCACGACGGTCCGTTGCTGACCACGGCGACCAGCACCGGCGGCCGTTTGCCCCGTTCCACGAAGAACGGGCCGCCCGAGTCGTACGGGCAGGGTGTGGTGTCGGCCTGCGGGGAGTTCCCCTTGACCTGGGTGACCGAGTCGCTGAGCGCGACCACCTCCATCTTTCCCGTACGCAACCAGGTCACCGGGGCCGGATTGACGCTCGTCGTCGACCCGTAGCCGGTGACCCGCAGGATGTCCCCGGCCTCGGGCGCCGTGCGGCCCACCCGGATCGGGCGCACGTCCCGCACCGGCTCGGCCAGCTTGGCCAGCGACACGTCGGCCGTGGCCGACTGACGCACCGCCACGATCTCCAGCTCGTGGCCCCGCGACGTGTCCGTGAGGTCGGTGCGGCCGATCGTCGCGATCGTCGAGTCGGCGACCGGGCGCTCGACCCGCACCCCGTTCTGGTCACGGAAACAGTGCCCGGCGGTGATCACCCACTGGGGTGCGATCAGGGCGCCGGAACACGCGCTGTTGCGCTTGCCGCCGTCGGCGGTCGGGATGCCGGTCATGGTCAGCTTGACCGAGAAGGCATATCGGCCGGGCTTGACCGGATCACCGTTCGCAATCGCGTTCGCCGGGCCCGCGGACCCGAGAAGCACGACGACGGCGGCGCCGATCGCGGTGAGAATCGATCTCTTTCGCTGTCCCATGTGGACAACCTAGACCCGGCGATCAAGTGCGGCGCATCGGGGAAGTCCCCGGGTAAACCCTGAGCCGTTTGACCGTTTTACAGGTCTTTACCCGGCGCGGCGTCGGGTTTCCGACGGCTACCGGCGTGTCGCAAGGTCGGGGGTCGGCCGGGGTCAAGCCCCGATGTACCCAGCTCCTTCACTCCCTAACTTCAGCGTGTACACAGGATTCGTAGCTGGGGGGCAATGATGGGCAGGCGACCGGTGACGGTACGCATGGCGCGCTGGAGCGCCGAACATCCGTGGCGCGCGATCGCGCTCTGGGTGGTCTTCGTGGCGGTGTGCTTCGCCGGCGGCAGCGCGGCCGGACTCAAGGAGGCCACCGCGCAGGACGACGCGATCGGCGAGGCCGGGCGTGCGTACGTGATGATCGACGAGGGTGGGTTCGCCGACGAGCCCGCCGTCGACAACGTTCTGATCACCGCCCGTACGGGCAAGCTCGACACCGCGGCCGCGCAGAAGGCCGCCGCCGACGCCACCACGAAGCTGCGCTCGGTGACCGGTGTGGCCGAGGTCGGCAAGCCCGTCCCGGCCAACGACGGCTCGGCGCTGCTGGTGCCGATCACCATGACCGGCGACCCCGACTCCGCTTCGGACCGCGTCGAGCCGCTGCGCTCGGCCACCGCCGAGGTGCAACGGGCCCACCCCGAGCTGCGGGTCGAGCAGGTCGGCGGGCCGTCCATCGGCAAGGCGCTGGACGACACGCTGGGCGAGGACTTCAAGCGGGCCGAGATCCTCAGCCTGCCGGTCACCCTGGCCATCCTGATCCTGGTCTTCGGGGCGCTGATCGCCGCCGGGGTGCCGGTGCTGCTGGCGCTGTCGTCGGTGGCCGCCGCGATGGGGCTCTCGACGCTGGCCTCGCATCTGGTCCCGTCGACCGACGCCACCTCGAGCGTCATCCTGCTGATCGGCATGGCCGTCGGCATCGACTACTCGCTGTTCTATGTACGCCGGGAACGCGAGGAACGGGCCAAGGGCCGCGGTCACGTCGACGCGGTCGAGATCGCCGCCGAGACCTCCGGGCATGCGGTGGTGGTCAGCGGCACAGCCGTCGTCATCGCCATGGCCGGGCTGTTCCTGGCCGGCGACTCCACGTTCTCGTCGCTCGCCGTCGGCTCGATCCTCGTGGTCACCGTGGCCGTGCTCGGCTCGCTGACCGTGCTGCCCGCGATCCTGGCCAAGCTGGGCCGCTGGGTCGACCGGCCGCGGGTGCCGTTCGTGTGGCGCCTGACCGCCCGCAACGCCGGTTCGGGTTCGCGCTTCTGGCGGGCCGTCCTGCGCCCGGCGCTGCGCAAGCCGGCCGCCACGCTGGTGGTGAGCGTGCTCGCGCTGCTGGCGCTGGCCGCCCCGGCGCTGGGCATGAACCTCAAGTTCCCCGGCACCGAGGACCTGCCCCGCACGACACCGGCCATGCAGGCGTACGACCGGCTGACCGCGTCCTACCCGAGCAACGGCACCACCCACCTGATCGCCGTGCAGGCGCCCGCGGGATCCGCCGCCGACGTCAAGGCCGCCCTGACCAAGCTGGCCGGCAGCACCCAGGGTGACCGGCTGTTCGCGCCGATCGAGCAGACCGGCCCCGACCTCGAGGTCTCGCCCGACAAGACCGTGGCCGTGCTGCACGTGGCGACGCCGTTCTCCTCCCGCAGCGACGAGGCGGCCGACTCGCTGCACCGGCTCCGGGACACGCTGGTGCCGGCCGCGCTCGACGGGGTGCCCGGCGCCTCGTACGCGGTGGGCGGTGACGTGGCGAGCAACGAGGACTACGCCGAGCACATCTGGCGGACCCTGCCGATCGTGGCCGGGGTCGTGCTGCTGCTGACCTTCCTGATGATGGCCTGGACGTTCCGGTCGGTCGTGGTCGCGCTGACGTCGATCGCCTTGAACATGCTCTCGGTCGGGGCCGCGTACGGGCTGCTGGTTCTGGTCTTCCAGGGCAGCTGGGCGCCCGGCCTGTTCAACTTCACCTCGATGGACGCGATCGTCAGCTGGCTGCCGCTGTTCCTGTTCGTGGTGCTGTTCGGCCTGTCGATGGACTACCACGTGTTCGTGGTGTCCCGGATCCGCGAGGCGGTGCTGCGCGGCGTGCCGACCCGCGAGGCGGTGGCCGAGGGCATCACCGGCTCGGCCGGCACGGTCAGCAGCGCGGCCCTGGTGATGGTCGCGGTCTTCTCCATCTTCGCCACGCTGTCCACGATCGACATGAAGCAGCTGGGCATCGGCCTGGCCGCGGCGATCCTGCTCGACGCCACCATCATCCGCGCGGTGGTCCTGCCCTCGGCGATGACGCTGCTGGGCCGGGCCAACTGGTGGGCGCCCCGCTTCATGCGCCCGCGCGGCCGCCACACGGCGTCGCCTGTCACCCCGCCCCAGCCCGAACCCGAGCTGGTCGGTCCCCGCTCCTGACCCCTGCGGGATGGCCGCCCGCGCCTCGGCGCGGGCGGCCATTCCTTCCTGGGCGACCTTCAGCGCGTCCAGAACTCGTGCGGTTCCCGGCCGGGGCGGAAGCCGTGCGCCTCGACCATGTGGGCGGCCTCGCGGAAACCGCCGGCCAGAGCCGTCGGCGTGTGGGCGTCGCTGCCGAACGAGACCGTGCGGCCGCCCTCCTCGCGCCACCAGGCGACGATCTGCGGGTGCAACGGGAGGCGGGTGTTGACCTCCAGCGTGCGGCCGCCGTCGGCCAGGACGCGCAGCGCGTGCCGGAACTCCGGCTCGAAATCGGCGGGCTCGAAGGGCGTGGCGCCGGCCGGCCAGAAGCGGATCGGGTAATCGATGTGCGCGAACACCTCGAACGCCTCGCTCGCGGCGACGACCGAGGGAACCTCGGCCAGATAGCGGCGGACGAGCTCGTCCGGTTTGATGTGTTCGAGCAGCACCGGCGGCCCGGTGTGCCCGCCGTCCACCGGCAGGCAGTGCAACGACCCGAGCACCCGGTCGAACGGCCCGGCGCTCAGCACCCCGGCGACCGCGGCCGGGTTCAGGTGCGGCTCCCCGATCTCGAGCCCGCTGAGGATGCGCAGGCCCGGGAACCGGGCGCGGCATTCGTCGATCGCGGCCAGATAGGCCGGCGCGTCGAATCGCGGGGGCCGCACCACGAGGTCGTCCCCGGTGTACGGGACGTAATGGGGGCTCACGGCGAGCGACTCCGCGGTGGCGAACCAGTGGTTGAAGTCGAGGTGCTCGGTGAACGCGACGGCCGGAAGCCCGATCTCGGCAGCGCGGGCGCAGGTGCCCGCCATGTCTCCGGCCGACGTGTCCCACGACCACTCGCTGTGCACGTGGCTGTCGCCCGGCAAGGTGTCCGGCATGTCCACTCCCTTCGTCGGCGCCCACGCTATCCAGCGGCGAAAGGCGATCCGGAGACGGACACCCGAAGCTCAGGAGAACAATGCCCCGGCCAGTCGGGCCGAGCTGCGGTCACCGCGTCCAGAAGGCGTGGGGTTCGCGGCCGGGGCGGAAGCCGTGGGCCTCGACCATGTGGGCGGCCGCGCGAAAGCCGTCGGCCAGCCCGCGCGCGTAGTGGGCGTCGCTGCCGAAGGACACCGCGTCGCCGCCCTCCTCACGCCACCAGCGCACGATCTCCGGATGCAGCGGCACCCGCGTGTTGACCTCGAGCACCCGCCCGCCGCCGGCGATCGCGCGCAGGGCCAGACGAAATTCTTCCTGCCACGCGTACGGGTCGAAGGGCTCGCCGACCGGCCAGAACCGGACCGGATAGTCGATGTGAGCGAACACCGAGAAGACATCACTCCCGGCGACGACGGCCGGAATGCCGGTCAGATATCGGCGGATCGCCTCGAACCGGCCGTAGTGCTCGAACATTCCCGGCGGCTCGTAGAAGCCCCCGGCGATCGGCAGCGCGTGCATCGAGCCGAGCACCCGATCGAACCGCCCGGCGCTCAGCACCCGGGCCACGGCCTCGGTGTGCAGGTGCGGCTCACCGATCTCCAGCCCGCTGAGGACGCGCAGGCCCGGGAACCGCTCGCGGCACCGCTCGACCGCCGCCAGATAGCCTGCCGCGTCGAACGGCGGCGCGGTCACCCGGCCCCCGGCGTCGGCGAACGAGGCCAGGTGCGGGCTCTCTTCGAGGGTGTCGCGGTCGGCGGTCCAGACAATGTGGTCGAGGTGCTCGGTGAAGGCCACCGCCGGCACCCCGAGCTCGACGGCCCGCGCACAGGTCGCCTCCATGTCCCCGATCGGCGTGTCCCACGACCATTCGCTGTGCACATGACTGTCGCCCGGCAGCACTGCGTCCTCGCCCTCAGGAAGTAGCGGCGGCGGGGATGCCGGGGGCCGGCAAGGCGCCGGGGGTCTCGCCCCGGGCCACGGCGCCGGGGGCCTCGGACGGGTCGATGCCCGCCGCGGCGTAGGCGTCGGCCTCGTCGAGGGTTTCGGTTTCGAGCAGGCGGTGGGCCAGGCTGTCGAGCTGGGGGCGGTGGGAGCGCAGCAGTTCGAGGGCCTCGGTGTAGCAGGCTTCCACGATCTTGCGAACCTCGGCGTCGATCAGTTCCTTGGTGGCGGGGGCGACGCCGTCGAGGCCCAGCGGCGACTCCTGGCCGGGTGGCGGCAGCACGGTGACCGGGCCGATCGCCTCGGACATGCCCCAGCGGCCGACCATCTGGCGGGCGATGTTGCTGACCTGGTCGAGGTCGCTCTCGGCGCCGGTGGTCATGTCGCCGAAGACGACTTCCTCGGCGGCCCGGCCGCCCAGCGCGCCGATGATGCGGCCGCGCAGGTATTTCGCCGAGTAGCCGTAGCGGTCGGTCGACGGGCTCTGGAACGTCACGCCCAGGGCCTGGCCGCGCGGGATGATCGAGATCTTGCGGACCGGGTCGGCGCCGGGGGTCAGCATGCCCAGCAGCGCGTGGCCGGACTCGTGGAAGGCGGTGCGTTCCTTCTCGCCCGGCGTCAGCATGATGCCGCGGACCGTGCCCAGCACCACCTTTTCCAGCGCGTCGGTGAAGTCGGCGTTGTGCACCCGGTCGTGCCCGCGGCGGGCGGCCAGCAGCGCGGCCTCGTTCACGAGGTTCTTCAGGTCGGCGCCGACCATGCCGGGCGTGGTCGCGGCGATGCCGTCGAGGTCGACGCCGGGGGCCAGCGGCACGCCCCGGGTGTGCACGCCCAGGATCGCGCGGCGGCCGGCCAGGTCGGGCGGGCTCACCACGACGCGACGGTCGAAGCGGCCGGGACGCAGCAGCGCCGGGTCGAGCACCTCGGAGCGGTTGGTCGCGGCCAGCACGACCACGCCCTCGCTGCCGGTGAAGCCGTCCATCTCGGTCAGGATCTGGTTGAGCGTCTGCTCGCGCTCGTCGTTGCCGCCGAGCGACTGGGCGCCGCCCCGGGCCCGGCCGATCGCGTCCAGCTCGTCGATGAAGATGATCGACGGCGCGACCTTCTTGGCCTGGTCGAACAGGTCACGCACCCGGCTCGCGCCGACGCCGACGATCGCCTCGATGAACTCGGAGGCCGAGATCGAGAAGAACGGCACCTTGGCCTCGCCGGCGACCGCGCGGGCCAGGAGCGTCTTGCCGGTGCCGGGCGGGCCGGACAGCAGCACGCCGTGCGGGATCTGGGCGCCGAGCTTGCGGTATTTCCCGGGCTCGCGGAGGAAGTCGACGATCTCGGTGACCTCCTTCTCGACCTCCTCGATGCCGGCGACGTCGGCGAACGTCGTACGGGGCCCGGATTCCGGCTGGTAGAGCTTGGCGCGCGACTTGCCGAAAGCGCCCAGCGCACCCCCGGCGCCACCGGCCATCCGCCGATAGATCCAGACGAACAGCGCGACCAGCAGGATCGTCGGGCCGAAGCCGATCAGCAGCTGCTGCCAGACCGGCCTGGGCGCGTCCGGCGGCTTGGCGTTGACCGGCACGTTGTTGCCCTGCAGCGAGGCGAACAGATTGTCCTCGGCGAAGGAGGGCCGCTGGGTGGTGAACCGCTCGACCTGCTCGGACTTGGTCTCGCCGGTCGGGGTGTAGGCCGTCTGCTTCTTGAACTGGCCCTCGATGGTGTCGGCGGTCGAGGTGATCTCGCTGACGTTGTTCGCCTGGACCTGGGTCAGGAAGAACGTGTACGACACCGGGGCGCGCTCGGGCGGGCTCAGGAAGATCGACGAGATGATCCAGTTGAGGGCGAGCAGGACGACGAGCATGCCGCCGAAGCGCAGCCAGGTGGAACGCGGCCCTCGCGGGCCACCGGGTGGATCGCTGGGCGGCGCACCCTCCACCCGCCACGGGTGGGGACGTTCCGGCGGCTTCGCGTTCGGATCGGCGGGCATGGGGCGAAGCTACCCCGGCCGGGTGACACAAATACATAGTCGTGACGCGCGCGACTGTGCCGCCGAAGAAGACGCGCGCCCGGGTGGGGGTCCGGGCGCGCGCCTGTCTGCGGGTGCTGCTAGGTCAGCGGTTCAGCTCACTGGTTCAGGGCGCAGGGGGCCAGACCCTCGGCGTTCAGGTTCGGCTTGACCGCGTTGCGGCCGATCGCCGTCTCGATCCGGTTGATGGTGGCGAAGCGCTTGTCCTCCAGCGGGCCGAGGATGGCGTTCTGGATGAAGTTCGCGCCGCCCTGGCCGACCGACGAGGCGATGCGGTTGTTGGCCTCGGCGATCTGGGTGTCGAGCAGTTCGAGGTTGCGCTGCACCTCGGCCGCGGCCTGGGCCGGAACGGTCGGCAGGTTGTTCAGCGCCGGGCAGTTCACTGTGGGCAGTGCGCCGGTGGCGCCGCCGCCCGCGTTCTCGCCGCCACCGGCGTTACCGGCCGGCACGTCGGTCGGCTGCTCGGCCGAGGCGCCGCCGTTCTCGTTCAGCGAGCACTTCGACAGGCCCTCGGCGTTCAGGTTGGGCTTGGCCGCGTTACGACCGATCGCCGTCTCGATCCGGTTGATCGTCGCGAACCGCTTGTCGGCCAGCGGGCCGAGGATGGCGTTCTGAATGAAGTTCGCGCCGCCCTGCCCCACCGACGTACGAAGCCGGTTGTTGGCCTCGGAGATCTGGGTGTTGAGCAGCTCCAGGTTGCGCTGCACCTCGGCCTGCGCCTGAGCCGGCACCGCCGGAAGGTTGTCCACCTGCGGGCAGTTCACGGTCGGCACCCCGGCGGCCGCGTCTCCGCCGCCCCCGGCGTTCTCGCCGCCGCCGCCGTTGCCGGCGGGCGGCACGTCGGTCGGCTGCTGGGCCGAGTTCCCGCCGTCCTGGTTGAGCGAACAGGTCTTGAGCCCCTCGGCGTTCAGGTTGGGCTTGGCCGCGTTACGACCGATCGCCGTCTCGATCCGGTTGATCGTCGCGAACCGCTTGTCGGCCAGCGGGCCGAGGATGGCGTTCTGAATGAAGTTCGCGCCGCCCTGCCCCACCGACGTACGAAGCCGGTTGTTGGCCTCGGAGATCTGGGTGTTGAGCAGCTCCAGGTTGCGCTGCACCTCGGCCTGCGCCTGAGCCGGCACGGCGGGCAGGTTGGCCACCTGGGGGCAGTTCACGGTCGGCACCGTCTCGGCGGCCGAGGCAACACCCAGGCCGACGCCGACGATGGCGACCGCGACCCCCGCGACTGCGCCAACCTGCCAGCGGCGCGCGTTACTGCGGGACTTGTTGGACCGGCTTCTGTACATTGGGACTGCGCCTTCCGCCAGGGGGACCAAATTTGGCTTCGGCCATCCATACGGGAGCGCTCCCACGGACGATCAGCACTTAAGCATTTCTTAAGATGATCTCCGCTGACGATTCGTGAAACCCCAGGTCAGGCCGGGTCGTATTCGCCTGCCGCGAACGTTTCGAGCAGCGTCGGGCGCGACGGCTTCCAGTCGAGCACCCGTCGTGCCTTCTCCCCCGACGCCTGCTGGTCCAGCAACAGCGTCTCGCCGAATCCGCCGAGCCGCGCCACCGTGTCCGCCGGATCTTCGGGCGCGACCCGGCCCTCGAGCCCGAGGCGGCGGCTGGCCACGTCGGCCAGCTCCGCCACCGACGGGCTGTCGCCGCTCACGGCCAGGAAACGGTCGCCCGCGGAACCGGACGTCAGCGTGGCCACGTACAGCTCGGCCAGATCGTCGACGTGCACAGTGGCCCAGTGCTGGGTGCCGGGCCCGATGAGCTGCAGCGCGGCCGGTTCACCGACCCGCGCTCCCGCGAAGATCATGGCCGGGATGCCGGTGCCGTAGCCGTAGACGATGCCCGGCTCGACCAGCAGCGAGCGGAGGCCGGGGGCGGTCAGGGCCCGGTTGTCGATCTCCTCGCGCCAGGCCACCAGCGCGGGCGGCGACAACGGCGTGTCCTCGGTGAGGGCCGCGCCCGATCCGTGCACCCAGATTCCGCCCGTACGCACGAGCGTGCGGGCCGGCCGCAGCCCCGCCAGCACCGCCCCCACGAAGTCGCGGTCGGCGTCGGCGCTGGTCGCGTCGCCCGGAGTGGCGGTCGCGAGCACCGCGTCGGCCTCCGCGGCCAGCCCCCGTACGAGGTCGTGGTCGCGCATGTCCCCGGTCACCAGGCGAGCGCCCTCCGCCCGTACGCGGGAAGGGTCTCGAACCAGGGCCGTGACGTGGTGGCCGGCGCCGAGCAGCGCGACGAGCACGCGGGAGCCGATGTAACCGGTCGCACCGGTGAGGAAGATGTTCATGACACCCAGACTGCCGGGGCGACTGTGCGCCGCCAACGAATAGTTCCGATGTCGTTGATAGCCGACGGCGATAAGCTGCCGGGGTGGAACAGCGTCAGCTTCAGTTCTTCGTGGCCGTGGCCGAGGAACTGAGCTTCACCCGCGCCGCGCGCCGCACCCACGCCGTGCAGTCCACCGTCTCGGCCAGCATCCGCGCGCTCGAACGCGACCTCGGCGCCCCGCTGTTCCGGCGGACCACGACCAGTGTCGCGCTGACCGAGGCCGGTCAGGCTCTGCTGCCCGAGGCCCGCCGGTCGCTGGACGCGCTCGACCAGGCCCGGGCCGCGGTCGACGACGTACGCGAAGGCATCGGCGGCAGCCTGCGCATCGGCACGCTGTCCGGCCTCACCATGGTCGACCTGCCCGCGCTGGTCCGCGATTTCCGCGAACGGCACCCCCGCGTACGGCTGAGCTTGAGCACCGCCGCCGAAGGCACCGAAGGCCTGCTGGCCGGCCTGCGCGCCCACGAACTCGACGTGGCCTTCGTCGGCGTGGTCTCGACCACGATCCCCGGCCTGCACATCGACGCGATCACCACGTTCCAGCCGCGGCTGCTCGTCCCGGCCGGCCATCCGCTCGCCGGATCGGCCGCGGTCAGCCCGGCCGCGGTGGCCGACGAGCCGTTCATCGACCTGCCGCCGGGATTCTGCAACCGGGTGCGCACCGACAACGACTTCCGGCTGGCCGGCGTCACCCGCCGCATCGTGATCGAGACCGGCGACCTGAACACCGTCCCCGGCTACGTCGAGACGGGCGCCGGGCTGGCCCTGGTGCCCCCGCTGGTGGCCGAGGCGGGCGCCCGGGTGGTGCCGGTCGCCCTGGATCCGCCGGCCGCGTCATGGGTGCTCGGCGTGGCCCGCGCCTCCACGACCCCGACGCGGGCCGCCCAGGCCTTCCTCGACCTGGTCGACACCCACGTGGTCCGCCGCGACCGCTACTAACCAAGCATCTTGTTCAGCCATTCGTTGCGGAACGTGCCGGCCGGGTCGTACCGGGCGACCAGCTCCTTGAAGTCGCCGAACCGCTCCCAGTTCTGCCGGATCGTCTCGGGCGCCATCGTGAACACCTTGCCCACGTGCGGCCGCGGCGACAGCGCGGCCAGCCGCTGCTCCAGCTCGGCCACGACCGGCGTCACCGCTTCGGCGTCGGCGATCCACGTGAAGTGCAGCGCCAGGCTGTCGCGGTGGTAGTTGGGGCTCAGCCACAGGTCGTCGGCGGCGATCGTGCGGATCTCGCAGACCTGCAGCACCGGCGCGACCCGCTCGCGCATCGAGGCCACCGCGTCGATCGCGGCCAGGCCGTCGGCCCGGGCCACGTGGTATTCCGACTGCAGCTCCTCGCCGCTGGACGGGGTGAACTCCATGCGGAAGTGCGGCAGCCGGGTGTGCCACGGGCCGGGCACGCCGCCCTGCTCGGTGCTGTTCTGCGCGGGCATGCCGGGCACGGGGTGGCGCGGGCCGTCGGCCAGATGCCCGCCGTACCACTCGTCGCCCATCGGCTCGAGGCGCTTCAGCCAGGCGTGGCTGATGTCGCGGCTGGTCCAGTTGGTGAACAGGCTGACGCTGTAACCGTCGCCGAGCATGTCGAAGAGGTGGTCGTCGAGCGAGGCGCGGGGCACGTTGTCGAACACGTACTGCCGGATCTCGAACGTCGGCACCACGTCGAGAGTGAGCGCGGTGACCACGCCGAGGGCGCCGAGGTGCACGACCGCGCCCTCGAAGCCGGCGTCGCCGCGGGCCAGCGTGACCAGCTTGCCCGAGCCGTCGACGAACTCGAGCGACGAGACGACGGTGGCCAGGTTGCCGTGGGTCATGCCGGAGCCGTGGGTGGCGGTGGCAATCGCGCCGGCCACCGAGATGTGCGGCAGCGACGCCGTGTTGTGCAACGCCAGGCCGTTGGCGTGCAGGTGGGCGGCGAGCTCGCCGTAGCGGATGCCGCCGTCGATGCGTACGGACTTGCGGTCGGCGCTGATCTCGGTGAGCCGCGGCAGGTCGGCGAGCGAGATCAGGGTGCCGTCGGTGTCGGCCATCCGGTTGAAGGAGTGGCCGCTGCCCAGCACGTGGATCGGCCCGCCCCCGGCCACGATCTCCTGCACCTCGGACACGGAGGCCGGTCGGCGCAGCGTCCGCGCGTTGAAGACGACGTTGCCGGCCCAGTTGGTCACTTGCTCGCTCATCAGACCACCCTAAGACCCTTTCCCGTACGCCTCCCAGCTCCTCCCGCCCAGCTCAGCTGCCCGAATCGGACCCCAACGCAAAGACGGCACCAACCGGACGATTCGCCCACCAATTCGGCCCGCGTGCGCCCAACGGTTCGCCCCACCACCGCGCCCGGCGCAAAACCAACATTTCCCCATGCCACGCCCGGCGCGGACACGACAACTCGCTCACCGCCACGCCCGGCGCGGACACGACAATTCGCGCCCGGCGCACGCCCGGATCGGCCGGACCGATTAGTTCGGCGCGGCCGGCGAGTCGTACCCGGTATGACGGTTCCGTTCGCCGTCGGCGCGGTGATCACCCGCGCGGACATCCCGTGCCTGTGCGGGCGCCTGGCCGACCTGCTGCGCGTCCGGGCCGGCCCGGGCGACGTCGTGTGCGACGTCTCCACCGTGGCCCGCCCCGACGTGGTGACCGTCGAGGCCCTGGCCCGGCTGCGCCTGACCGCGAGCAGGCACGGATGGCGCCTAGTCGTGCACGGCGCCCCGCCCGAGCTGCTCGGCCTGTTCACGCTGATGGGCCTGGGCGGGTTTCTCGCCGCCGCGCAGAAGTCAGGCCGGCAGGCGCTCCGGCAGGCCGAAGAGCGGGAACAGCCGCTCGGTGTCGAGGAAGTTGTTGACTCCGGCGATCCGTCCGTCTGAGATCTCCAGCACGATAAGCGCCCACGGCGTGTGGCCGTCACCGTCGGCCGCCACCCGGTATTGCCCGAAGGCGGGCAGGCCGTTGGCCACCGCCGGCACCAGACGGGAGCCGACGCACCCGCTGCCCGTGCCGGCCATCCAGGCGGTGATGTCGTCGTGGCCACGCAGCCACAGCGGCAGCGGCGGCATCGAGAGCGTCGCATCCTCGTGCAGCAGGGCCGTGAGAGCGGTCAGGTCGTACGCCTCGAACGCCTGCACGTAACGAGCGAGCAGTTTCTGCTGCTCCTCGTCGCCGGGCTCGAGCACCTGGGCCGACTTGTCGGTCGAGGCGATCGTCGCCCGGGCCCGCTGGAGCGCGCTGTTGACGCTGGGCACCGACAGCTCGAGGAGATCGGCCACCTCTTGCGCCGACCAGGCCAGCACCTCGCGCAGGATCAGCACGGCCCGCTGCTTTGGCGGCAGATGCTGCAGCGCGGCCACGAAGGCCAGCCGGATCGACTCGCGGTCGGCCACCACCTGGGCCGGGTCGGCCACCGCGGCCAGCACCCGCCCGTCGGGCACCGGGCCGACCCAGATCTCATCAGGGCGCGGCTCCCCGGGGTGCGTCGCCTGACCGGAGCCGGCCGGGGCGAGATCCATCGGGCGGGCCCGCCGCTGCGCGCTGCCGAGCATGCTCAGGCAGACGTTGGTGGCGATGCGATAGAGCCAGGACCGCAGGGCGGAGCGCCCCTCGAACCCCTCGTAGCTCTTCCAGGCGCGTACGAGAGTGTCCTGAACGGCATCTTCGGCCTCGAAGGCGGAGCCGAGCATGCGATAGCAGTAACCGGTCAGCTCGGGCCGGAAGGTCTCGAGCTGGGTTTCGATCGGGGTGGCCACGTCGCTCACGGCTACGAAACTAGCCCAGGGGTACGACAAAAAATACCTTCGCTCACACCGATGAGTCCGGATGGCGGCCCCGGTCTTAGGGGTGTCGGACAGCGAACGAGAGCACGGGAGTCGAGATGACCACCACCTGGACCGCAGACCAGCTCGGCCACGGCGAGTACGCCGAGGTCAACGGGATCAACCTGTATTACGAGACGCACGGCCAGGGCCGCCCGCTGATCCTGCTGCACGGCGGGCTCGGCTCGGGCGAGATGTTCGGCCCGATCATCCCCCAGTTCGGCGCCGGCCACCAGGTCATCCTGGTCGACCTGCAGGGCCACGGCCGCACGGCCGACATCGACCGGCCGCTCGACATCAAGTTCATGGCCGACGACGTGGCCGCGCTGATCGACCACCTGGGCCTGGAGAAGCCGGACGTGGTCGGCTACTCGCTCGGCGGCGGGGTCGCCCTGCAGGTCGCGATCCGCCACCCGCAGAAGGTCGGCCGCCTGGTCGCGGCGTCGGCCGGCATCCGGCGCAGCGCCACGTACGCCGAGATCCTCGAGCAGCAGGGCCAGGTCGGCCCCGAGGCCGCGGAGTTCATGAAGGAGACCCCGATGTACGAGCTGTACTCGCGGGTCGCTCCCCGTCCGGAAGACTTCCCCCGCCTGCTCGGCAAGATCGGCGAGGCGATGTCCCAGGACTACGACTACACCGAGGAGGTCCGCAACCTCCAGGTGCCGACCCTGATCATGGCGGCCGACGCCGACATGTGCCCGCCTTCGCACTTCGTCGAGGTGTTCGGCCTGCTCGACGGCGGCCTGCGCGACGGCGGCTGGATGGGCGAGGGCCGTCCCAAGGGCGGCCACGCGCTGGCCATCCTGCCCGGCCTGACCCACTACAACCTGTTCATGTCCCCGCTGTTCGCCGCCGCCGCTCTGGACTTCGTGGACAAGGCGGAGTGATCCAGGCCGGCGGTGCGCCGCAGGCATCCGACGCGCGATGCCTGCGGCCATCCGGCTTGGATCGCGTGGTCCGGTCGCGGACTCTGCTCACGCACGGCTCGAGTCCGGGCGGCTGGAAGCGTTGTAGGCATTCTTGGCGGCGGTGACAGCCGCTTGGACATGGTCGGGATCGACGCCGTGGACGTTCAGCGGCGGGTGCAGGCGGCGGACGAGGTCGGTCTCGATGGACTCCGGTTCGTCGGTCTCCGCCCAGGTCAACCGCAAGTGCGCGTACATCCATGAGGTAAGTCGCGTCTCGTCCTGAGGGGCGAGGACCACCCGATCGGTCCAGATCGTCTGGTAACCCTCGGACACGAGCAGCCCAGCCAGCGTACGGCGCAAAGTCGAGCTGCCCGATCGCCTCAGATGATTGCGGAGGATCCGTCCTCGCAGGCTGGTCGCCCGGCCGAGGTACAGCAACCGCAGGGATGGGACGTCCTCGTTCGGTGGTCCGGGCAGGTCGGGAAGAACCGAGGGCGGTGCCCACCAGGCGTAGACACCGCTGCCCCGGCCGAGTCTCTTGGCCGCGACGTCGAGTTCGACAGGCGCGCCGAACAGCAGCCGCAAGGCTTCCTCGTCGAGGTCGTTTCCGGGGATCGTCATCCGAGCCATGCTAGGCCTCCGGCCACCGCGGCGATCGGCACCAGGGGGTTGGGGCGGCGCGGTGAAACCCGGGTCGCGTTGGGCGGCCCGGGCCTCGCGGATCACCGAAGTTGTCAGCGGCCGCAGGGCGTGCACGTCGGTGGGGTGGTCGGCTGATAGAAGCGCCAGATGTGCGTTGGCGTGGTCCGTCCGAGGTCCGGCGCCGCACCGAAGACCCGGTAGGTGCCGTCGATCTCAGGGCTGACACGCGAGGCGCTCAAGTCGCGGTTCATGGCGGGGTTGAAGAACCAGAAGCGGTTGACGCCCCCTGACGCCGGGACAACGCTCCAGTAATGCCCCTCGGCGGAACTCTGCCGTGCGGTGTAGACACCGGTGGTGCCGGCGGGCGCACCTTGCGGCCTGGTGGTGTTGGCACTGAGTTCCCAGATGTTGCTGCCGAAGTTCTGATAGTTCTTGATCCTCGTCGACGACCCGGGAATCGACCACCATTGGCTCGGCGTGCGGAAGTTGCAGTGGGCCAGGTAGACGTAGTGGGTGTTGGCCCCGTTCGCCGACGTCTGCGCGTTCGTGCTCAGGCACCACCGGTAGCCGCCGCCTTCAGCCGGCCGGCTCCCGTCGTAGTAGTCGCTCATCAGCATGTACCAGCCCCCCGGCGGGGACGATGCGGCGGCCTGCGCCGTCGTGGCCGGGCCCAGGGACAGCACGGTCACCAAGGCTGCGAGCAGGCCGGTGAGCACCGTCGACCGGAGACTCTCGATGCGGAACATCAGGTTCCCCCCAACTTTCGATAGGTGACTCCGAGTGTTGGGCGGACCGCGCGGTGGCCGGCCGAATCCGGATGATTCCGGAGCTCGACAGATAGCGAAAATTCGCTGACGCGTTGATCAGGGCGAATGCCAGAACGGCAGATAATGACAAGAGTCCGCCAGGCGACAACGCCCCGACGCCGGATAACTAGCCTCGGGGAATGGCGAGTCCTCCCGATCCGGCCCGGGCCGGCAGTATCGACGACGTCGTCGAGGGGTTGCGGCTGCTGAAGGCGTGGGCCGGTGGCCCCTCGTACGAGACGATCACCAACCGGATCAACGCGTCCTGGATCGCGTCCGGGCGGCCGGCCCGCGAGCTGGCCCGCCGGTCCACTGTGGCCGACTGCTTCCGCACCGGCCGGCGGCGGCTCAACGAGGACCTGGTCATCGCGGTGGTGCAGGCATTGCATCCCGACCTCGGATATGTCGTCCAGTGGCGGCACGCGCTGCGCACGGTCGCCGGGGACAGCGAGGCCGCCTCCCAGGTTCGGGTCCACCGCGGTCTGCCACCCGATCTGCCGAACTTCACCGGCCGGATTGCCGAGCTGGAGATCCTGCAGCGGGCCGCGCGGGACGGCGAAGCGGTAGTGATCTCGGCGATCGCGGGCATGGCCGGCATCGGCAAGACGCAGCTGGCCGTCCATGCCGGGCACCGGCTGCACCGGTCCAAGCCGTTCGACCTCATTCTCTTCGTCAACCTCCGGGGCTTCGACCCGGAGCAGCCGCCGGTCGACCCGGCCGCGGTCCTCGACGGGTTCCTGCGCCTGCTCGGTGTGCCGGGGCAACAGATCCCGTACGAGCTCGACCGGCGCGTCGCGCTCTACCGTTCCCGCCTGACAGCTGTCAACGCGCTGGTGGTGCTCGACAATGCGGCCGGCGCCGGGCAGGTCCGGCCGCTGCTGCCGGGCACGCCGGGGTGCCTCACGTTGATCACCAGCCGGCGCAGCCTCGCCGCGCTGTCTCCAGCCACTCACCTCACCGTGGACGTGCTCCCCGCGGAGGAGGCGGTGCGCCTCTTCGACTCCGCGGCACCCACTGGCCAGGATCAGGAAGCGGCCGCCCGGATCGCCCGCCGCTGCGGGTATCTGCCGCTTGCGCTCAGCCTGGTCGCCGGGCACATCCGCCGGACGCCGGGGTGGACGCTGACCGACCACGCCGACCGGCTCGACGAACGCCACGCGGAACGACGCCTGGAATCCGAGGTCGAGGCCGCCCTCGACCTGTCGTACCGCCGTCTTCCGGACGACCTCCGCGGGCTGCTGAGGCGGCTCGCCCTGCACCCCGGGCCGGACTTCGACGCCAACGCCGCGGCGGCGCTGGACGACAGCGACCTGCTCACCGCCCAGGGCCGCCTCGATCGGCTGCTGATCGACCACCTGTTGCAGGAGGTCTCGGCCGGCCGCTACTCCTTTCACGATCTGGTTCGCGCCTACGCTCTGAGCCGGGCCCGCGACGAGGATCGGCCGGAGGTTCGCCGCGTCAGCCGGGAACGGCTGTTCGACCACTACCTGACCGCCGCAGCGGCCGCGGTAACCACGCTGTACCCGATCGGTGCGTACTCCAGGGTGCCGATCCCGCCGGCTTCGACGCCCACCCCCGCCCTGGATGACCCGAAATCCGCCCGGGACTGGCTCGAGACGGAACGGGCGACACTGGTCGCCGTGGCCGCGCAGGAGTCACCCGCGCATACCGTCGCCCTGGCCCGGGTGCTGTTCGTCGTTCTGAGCGGCGGCTATTCCGGTGAAGCCGTGGCAGTGCACAGGCACGCCCATCGGGCCGCTCTGCGCACCGGCGATCAATCGGCGCAGGGACACGCCCTGACGGACCTCGGCGTTGCACACCGGGAACTGGGCCGATACGGCGAAGCAGCGGACAGTTTCCGGCGCGCGGCCGATCTGTTCCGGCGGGCCGGGGACCTCTGCGGTCAGGCGCGCGCTCTGGGTTGCCACGGGGTGGTCTTGCAGAACACTGGCCGATACGCCGCCGCCAATGACTATTTTCAGCGCTCGCTGCGACTGTATCGGCGCGGCGGTGACAAGGCGGGCGAAGCCGGGGCGCTATGCGGGCTGGGCAACCTGAATTTGCTGGCTGGACACTCCGCCACGGCCGCCGACTTCTACCGCCGGTCACTACCCTTGTTCCACCAGGCCGGCGATCGATTCGGTGAGGCATGTGCCTGGCATGGCCTCGGCGACCTGGAGAGGCGGGCCGGGGAGTACAAGACGGCCGGCGACCTCCTGCGAATGGCATTGCACAGATATCAGGAACTCGGCCAACGCGACGCTGAAGCGGAAGCGCTGGCCAACCTCGGAGACCTGCACACCCGGCTCGGCCGGCCGGACAAGGCGGCTTCCCACCAACGCCGCGTTCTGGCCATCACCCGCGGCACGGGAAACAGACTCATGCAAGCTGGGGCGCTGAACGGTCTGGGCGAAGCCGCCGCGGCCGCCGGCCGCCACCGCGACGCCCTCGCAAACCACGGCGCCGCGCGCGCCGTCGCCATGGAAATCGGCGCCCGGTACGAGGAGGAACGCGCGGACACCGGGCTCGACTGCGCCCGCCGCGCCCTCGAGATCGGCCGATCCAAGACCGAGAAGTCCTCTGCTGTCACCACCTCGACAGCAGCGCCCACATCACACGGCACCTGAGGGAGGCCGGCCGACGGGTTGGCAGCAGCCCGCCCGCCGGGGAAAGTGGCTTCATGACGTGCATCGTCGGGATCACGGACGGCCGGACCGTCACCGTTGGCGGCGACTCAGCCGGCAGCGACGGGTGGCACGTCGCGGTGCGGTCGGATTCCAAGGTGTTTCAGGTCGGGCCCTACCTGATGGGCTTCACCACCAGCTATCGGATGGGTCAGCTCCTGCGCTATTCCCTGGACGTCGGCGAGCCCGACACCTGGGACGTCGACCGGTTCATGGCCACCACGTTCATCGACGCCGTGCGCGAGTGCCTTTCCCGCGGCGGCTATGCGAGGACCGAGGACGGCCAGGAACAGGGTGGGCAGTTTCTGGCCGGCATTCACGGCCGCCTCTATGTGGTGGGCGACGACTACCAGATCGGGCACACGATCTCGGGTTATGCCGCGGTGGGGTCCGGCTACCTGGTCGCTCTGGGGTCGCTGCACTCCACGGCCAAGTCGCCCGTCGGCAGCCGGCAGCGCGCGGTGATGGCGCTGGAGGCGGCGGCCGAACTCACCGAGGGTGTGCGACCGCCCTTCACGGTGGTGCAGTCGGATTGATCGGCGGGTCGATCCGGCGGAACGGCCGTTGTTGGCGGCCGGTGCGCGGGCCACACTCACCGGCGTGGACCTGACTGAGCAGGCAGCGAGAAGCGCGCGGGTCGCCGCGGTGTTCGACCGGGTCGCCGACGTCTACGACACGGTCGGCGTCGCCTGGTTCACGCCCATCGCCCGGGGGCTGGTGCGTCTCGCGGCGCCCGCGCCCGGCGAGCGGGTCCTCGACGTCGGGTGTGGACGGGGCGCCGCCACGATCGCGGTGGCCGAGGCGGTGGGCGCCGGCGGTCACGTCACCGGCATCGATCTGTCGCCACGAATGGTCGAGGTGGGCCGGGCCGACATCACCGCCCTCGGTCTGCGCAACGTCGACCTGCAGGTCATGGACGCCGGTGCGCCCGCGCTGCCGGCGGCGGGCTACGACCTCGTGGTGTCGTCGCTGGCCGTCTTCTTCCTCCCCGATCCGCGGGCGGCTCTGACGGCGTGGCGGAGCCTGCTCGTCTCCCCCGGCGGCCGGCTCGCGATCTCGACCTTCGGACCCCGCGACCCGGTGTGGGAAGCGGTCGATGCGACCTTCCAGCCTTACCTGCCGGTCGGCATGCTCGATGCCCGGACGACCGGCGCCGCCGGCCCCTTCGGCAGCGACACCGGCGTCGAGGAGCTGGTCAGCGCCGCGGGATACACCGACGTACGCACGACGTGCTTCGATCTGGACGTGACCTTCGCCGACGTCGGCCAGTGGTACTCGTTCAGCCGATCCCACGGTCAGCGGGCGATGTGGGACGCCGTCCCGGAGGCAGCCCACGACACGGTCAGGGCGGCCGCCGGCCGGCACCTCGAGCAAGCCCGCGGCGCCGACGGTCGCATCCATCTGAATCAGCAGGTGCGCTGCACCCTGGCCGCCGTGCCGTGACGGGTCAGGCCCGCTCCAGTGTCGCCGGGGCGATGCGCCGCAGGACGGTGTGCACCGCGAACAGCGCGTATCCCGCCAGCACCGGCACCAGCGCCGGGTGGATGAATGCGGCCAGCATCGCCGCGACCAGCACCACGCCGGTCGCGGCGGGCAGGGCGCCGGGGCGGGCCGCCACGAACGTCCGGGCCCGGCGCAGCGCCCCGGCCCCGGACGCCCGGTCGGACCGGCCGGAAGAGCCGGCCCCGGACGCCCCGTCGGACCGGCCGGAAAGGCCGGCCACCAGGGCGGCGAAGCCGGCGCCGAGCGCCGCGACGACGGCCAGCACGGCGACGACGAGACCGCCGCCGGGCACGGCCCCGCGCCGCAGCGCCGCCACGTCGATCGCGATCAGCGCCCCGGCCACCAGCACCAGAGGTCCGGCCCAGAGGCCGGGCCACAGCCGCGCGCGGAAGGCGGACAGGCATTCCGCCGCGGTCGGCCACCGGCCGATGGTCAGCAGCTTGTCCAGAGCCGCGCTGCCCGTGCCGACCGCGGCCCCGGCCGTCACGATCGGCAGGCAGGCCAGCGTCACCAGGATGCCCAGCAGGGCCAGGTCGGCCGCCAGCCGCAACGAGTCGCGCCAGTCGTGGGGCATCAGCGTGTCATCCCTTCAGGCCACTGGTGTTGATGCCCTCGACCAGCAGTCGCTGGAAGGCCACGAAGAACAGGAACACCGGGATCAGCGACAGCAGCGACATCGCGAACATCGGACCGACCGCGCTCTCGCTGGTGGAGTCGATGAACAGAGTGAGCGCCACCGGCGCGGTGTAGTCCTTGAGCTCGGACAGGAAGACCAGCTGGCGGAAGAAGTCGTTCCAGGTCCAGATGAACGAGAAGATCGCCGTCGTCACCAGGGCCGGACGGGACAGCGGCAGAATCACGTGCCGGAAGATCCCGTACGGGGAAGCGCCGTCGATCACCGCGGCCTCGTCCAGCTCGCGGGGGATGCCGCGCATGAACTGCACGATGAGGAACACGAAGAACGCTTCGGTGGCCAAGAAGGCCGGCACCAGCAGGGGCAGGTAGGGCCAGTCCCCGCCGACCCAGCCGAGGCTGCGGAACAGGATGTACTGCGGGATGATCAGCACGTGCCCGGGCAGCAGCAGCGTGCCGATCATGAGGCCGAACCACACGCCGCGCAGCCGGAACCGCAGACGTCCGAGCGCGTACGCCGCCAGCAGGCACGAGATCGTGTTGCCGAGCACGGTCAGCAGCGAGACGAGCGCGCTGTTGAGGAAGAACCGGCCGAAGCTGACGTCGAACTTCGTCCAGCCCTCGGTGAAGTTTCCGGGGGTGAACTCGCGCGGGATCAGCCCGATGTTGCTGACGATCTCCGACGGTGACTTGACCGACGTGCCGACCATCCACACCAGCGGGTAGAGCACCACGGCCAGGATGACCAGCAGCACCACCAGCCGGATGATCGGGCCGCGGCGCGGCGGCGGCACCCGGTGGGCGGCGGGTGCGGCCCGGTGGGCGACAGAGCTCATCACCGCTCCTCGTTGTCGGAGTAGTGGACCCAGAACCGGCCCGTCGAGAACAGCAGCACCGTGATCGCGCCGATCACGAGCAGGAACACCCAGGCCATGGCCGACGCGTAGCCCATGTCGAGCTCGACGAACCCCTTGATGTAGAGGTTCAGCGTGTACATGAGCGTGGAGTCGACCGGCCCGCCGGTGCCGTTGGAAAGCACGAACGCGGCCGTGAAGCCCTGGAAGCCGTTGATCGTCTCGAGCACCAGGTTGAAGAAGATGACCGGCGAGAGCATCGGCAGCGTGATGTGCACGAACTTGCGCCACGGGCTGGCCCCGTCGACCGAGGCCGCCTCGTACAGCTCGGAAGGCACCTGTTTGAGGCCGGCCAGGAAGATCACCATCGGGGCGCCGAACTGCCAGACTGCCAGCAGGATCAGCGTGTACAGCGCCCAGTCGGGGTCGTTGACCCAGGGCAGGCCCTCGATGCCGAACAGCGCCAGGAACGAGTTGAAGGCGCCGTCCCGGTTGAACATGCTGACCCAGACGATGGCCAGCGCGACGCTGCCGCCGAGCAGCGAGGGCAGATAGAACAGCCCACGGAACAGCGAGATGCCGCGCATCGTGCGGTTGAGCAGCAGGGCGACGCCGAGCGCGGCGGCCAGTTTGAGCGGCACCGCGACCAGCGCGAAGGTGACGGTCACGGTGACCGCGTGCCAGTACGACTGGTCGGCGGTGAACATTCGCCGGTAGTTGTCCAGCCCGACCCAGCTCGCGTCGCCCAGCGAGATCAGCGGGCTGTAGTCGGTGAAGCTCAGATAGAGCGAGATGAGCATCGGGACGGCCGTGATGCCGAGCAGGCCCAGCAGCCACGGCGAGAGGAAGACGTATGCGGCCAGGTTCTCCCGGCGCCGGCGAACCCGCCGCCCCGGCCGCGGGGCGGCGGGGGCAACGGGGTCGGCGGTCAAGGTCGAGGCGGTCACGAGGCGCCGATCGCCGCCTTGGCGGCGCTGACATACGCCGCCGCGGCCTGCTCCGGCGTCTGCCGTCCGTAGACGACCTCCTCGGCCACCCGGACCAGCTCGGAACGCACCTTGCTGTGGCCCTGCGGCGGCACGGTCGGCGGGTTCGGCCCGAACTTGGCGCCCAGCTCGTCCTGGACGGCGATCGTCTGCTTCATGTTGGGGTCGCTCACGGTGGCGGCGATCTGCTTACGGATGTCGGTGTTGGGCGGCAGGCCACGGTCGGTACCGAGGATCTTCGCGGCTTCCGGGTCGTTGGCCAGGAAGTTGATCACGTCGACCGCGGTGTCCTTGTGCTTGCTGCCGCGGAACGCCGACAGGTACAGCGACGCGCGCGCCCACTGCACGCTCGAATCGCCCGGGTAGGCCATCAGGCCCAGCTCGTCGTCGGTGTTCTTCTTCAGCTCGGGCATCTGGTTGGTCCAGACCCACGACGTGCCGGCCTTGCCGGTGACGATCAGCTGCTTGCTGACGTCGCTGGCGTTGCCCTCGTGGATGACGTCCGGCGTCGGCGTGGCGCCCTTGGCCCGGGCGTCCTTCCAGAGGGTGAACCACTTGGTCATGTCGGCCTCGTCGAAGCCGAGTTGCTTGCCCGCGTACAGGTCCTTGCCGTTCTGCCGCAGGAACACCCAGAGCGCCTGGTAGACGGCGCTCGCGTCCTGGGTGCCGGGCAGCTTGGCCTTCTTGGAGACGTCGGCCGCCCAGTCGATGAACTCCTCCCAGCTCATCCCGGTCTTCGGCTCGGGCAGGTTGAACTTCTCGAGCAGGGTCTTGTTGTAGACCAGGCCCTGGGTGTTCTCGCCCATGGCGACGCCGGACAGCTTGCCGTCGACCTTGCCGTACTCGAGCAGGCTCTTGGGAAACTTGGTGACGTCGAGCTTGCCGCTGTCGGCGTACGGGGTCAGGTCGAGCGTGACGCCCCGGCCCGCGTACTCGGAAATGTAGTTGTCGTCGATCTGGAAGATGTCGGGCGCGTTGCCGCCGGCGGTGAGTGTGGCCAGCTTGTCGAAGTAGCCCTGGTTTCCCTGCCAGGTCTTCTTGAACGTGACGTCCGGGTGCTTCTGGGTGTAGAGCGCGAGCGCCTGGTCGGTCAGCTCGGCGCGCTTCTCGGCGCCCCACCAGAAGATCGACAGTTCGGTCTTTCCGGAGTCGCCGCCCTCGTCGTCACCGCCGCAGGCCGCGGCGCCGAGCAGGAGCGGAACTGTAAGGGCGGCGGCGAGTAGCCGGCGCCGGGTAGTACGTTGAGCGGGCGTGACCGCCCGCGTGATGGGCTCCATGACGCTTCTCCTTCAGGAAGCGACACCTCCGGGGGCGAGCGCGTCGCCCGGGTCCGCAGGGCTGTGCGGACCCGGGCCCCGCCCCGTCGAGTCGCGTATGACCAGTTCGGTCTGCAGATGTATCTGGGCGGTGGTGCGACGGTCGTCGCCATGCGCGAGAAGCATGTCGACGGCCGCCCGACCAGCGGCGGCGGTGGGGGTCGCCACCGTGGTCAGCTTGGGGCGGGTGAGCCGGCTGAGCATGATGTCGTCGATCCCGACGACACTGACGTCGGCGGGCACGCGTGCCCCGGCGGCCAGCAGACCCTCGATGAGACCGATCGCCATGAGGTCGTTGTAGGCGAGCACGGCGGTGGCGCCGGCTCGCAGCACGTCCTCGGCGACCGTGAGACCGCCGACCTCGGTCGGCGGGTTGGGGCCGATTATGGCGAGCTCGGCCCCGGCGGCCTTGGCGGTCGCGGTGGCCGAGCGGCGGATCTCCCGGCTCGTCCACGACCCGCGCGGGCCGCTGAGCAGGGCGACCCGGCGGTGGCCGAGCCGCGTGAGGTGCTCGATGGCGATCCGGGCGCCGCGCGCGACGTCCATCACCACGGCCGGGATGCCGGCGATCTGCCGGTTGACCACGACCAGCGGCACCTCGCGGCTGAGCTGCTCGATCAGCGCGTTGCTCATCCGGGGGCTGACCAGCAGCACGCCGTCGACCTGCTTGGCCAGGGCGCGCACCACTTCTTCCTCGACCGCCGCGTCCTCGTTGGTGTCGGCGACGAAGATGTGGTGGTCGTGCTTGCGGGCCTGACTTTCCGCCGCCTTGATCAGCGGCGGGAAGAACGGGTTGGCGATGTCGGCCACGATCAGGCCGATGTTGTAGGTGCGGCCGGTGATGAGCGCCCGGGCGGCCCGGTTGGGCCGGTATCCCAGCTGCTCGGCGCAGGCCAGCACGCGGGTGCGGGTGTTCGGGTTGACCAGGTGCGGCGCCGAGAACGTGCGGGACACCGTGGAGATGTGCACGCCGGACGCCCGCGCCACGTCGCGAATGGTGACCGCCATACGAACCTCCCCATCCTGTGTCCCGGGTCACGTGATGACAGCCATTAATGCAAGCGGTTGCACAACTGTCAATGGCGTTCTGTTGCGGAGAGGTTGCAAGCGGGCACTTGATACGCGCTCTTACTCGGGCAAATCCGGACCAGTCCGGGCAGGGACATTGACGACATGGGATCGACCGGCCTAACTTCCCTGCAAACCTTTGCCGCCCCGGAACGCCGGGAGGGACCCCATGACCCACCGCCGCCGCATCGCCGTCATCGGCACCGGCTCGCGTGCCGAAATGTTCATCCGCGCGGTCACCGACGACCACGCCGACACCGCCGAACTGGTCGCCCTGGCCGACGTCAACCAGTCGCGCATGGACGTCCACAACGGCTGGCTCGACCGGCCCGTGCCGACGTACCAGGCCTCCGATCTTCCCCGGATGCTGACCGCCGAACGAGTCGACGAGCTGATCGTGACCAGCGTGGACAGCACCCACGCCGGGCACATCGTCACCGCCCTCGAAGCCGGCTGCGACGTCATCACCGAGAAGCCGATGACTGTGGATGCGCCGGGCTGCCGGAGCATCCTCGACGCCGTCGAGCGCACCGGCCGCCGCGTGCAGGTCGCCTTCAACTACCGGTTCAACCCGGTTCACGAGGTCGTCCGGACGCTGCTCGCGGGCGGCGAGATCGGCGAGATCGGCTCGGTCCACTTCGAATGGCTGCTCGACGTGCGGCACGGCGCCGACTACTTCCGCCGCTGGCACCGCGACAAGGCGAACTCCGGCGGCCTGCTCGTGCACAAGTCGGGTCACCACTTCGACCTGGTCAACTGGTGGCTGGGCGCCGCGCCGGCCGAGGTCTTCGCGTCCGGGCGGCTGTTCTTCTACGGCGACCGGGGCCACGGCCGCGAGCACCCGCGGGAACGGTTCGCGCTCGACCTCACGGCCGACCCGCGTCTGCGGGCGCTCTACGTCGATCCCGCGGCCGAGGACGGCTACCACCGCGACCAGGACGTGTTCGCGCCCGGCGTCACGATCGAGGACGACCTGGCCGTGCTGGTCCGCTACGACACCGGCGCCACCATGACCTACCACCTGACCGCGTACGCCCCGTGGGAGGGCTACCGGCTGATGGTCAACGGCAGCAAGGGCCGGCTCGAGCTCGAGGTGATCGAGAGCGACCACGTCAGCCCGGCCGCGGCCGGCATGGTCAAGCAGGGCGCCAGCCCCGAGTCGGGTTCGGTGACCCTGACCATCCGGCCGTACTGGACACCCCCGTACGCCGTCGAACTGCAACCGGTCGGCCGCGAGGGCCACGGCGGCGCCGACAAGCGGATGACCGCCGTGCTGCTGGGCGGGCAGACCGACCCGATGAACCGGTCCGCGACCGCCCGCGACGGCGCCCTGGCCCTGCTCACCGGCCTGGCCGCCAACCGGAGCCTGCGGGACGCCGCCCCCGTGCGGGTCGACGACCTGCTCAAGAAGGAGTAACCACCCGTGCCCGACCCCATCTTCGTCACCGACCCGCGTCACGCCGGCCTGGCCCGTGATCTCTACGCGGTGGCGCGCGACCTGCCCCTGATCAGCCCGCACGGCCACGTCGACCCGGCGCTGCTGGCCGACGACGAGCCGTTCGGAGACCCGGCCCGGCTGCTGATCGTCCCCGACCACTACGTCACGCGGATGCTGCTCAGCCAGGGCATCCCGCCCGACCGGCTGGGTGTGCCCCGGCGCGACGGCGGCCCGGTCGAGACCGACCCCCGCGTGATCTGGCGCCTGCTCGCCGCGAACTGGCACCTGTTCCGCGGCACCCCGTCGCGGCTGTGGCTCGAGCAGACGTTCCGCACGGTCTTCCAGGTCGACATCCCGATGACCAAGGACACGGCCGACGACCTGTACGACGCGATCGCCGCGCGCCTGGCCGAGCCGGGATTCCGGCCGAGGGCCCTGTTCGAGCGCTTCGGCATCGAGGTGCTGGCCACCACCGAGTCGCCCACCGACGACCTGGCCCGGCACGCCAAGCTGGCCGCCGACGGGTGGGGCGGGCCGGGCGGCCGGGTGATCACCACGTTCCGCCCCGACGACGTCGTCGACCTCGAGCGCGACGGCTGGGCCGCGAACGTGGCCCGGATGGGCGAGCTGGCCGGCGAGGACCCCACCACGTACGCCGGCTACCTCTCCGCGCTGCGCAAGAGGCGCGAGGCGTTCATCGAGGCCGGCGCCACCTCCTCGGACCACGGGCACCCCACCGCCCGTACGGTGGAACTCTCCCCCGCCGACGCCGCCAAGCTCTACGAACGCGGGTTGCGCGGCGAGGCGTCGGCGGCCGACGCCGAGACGTTCCGCGCCCACATGATCCTCGAGTTCGCCCGGATGTCGATCGACGACGGCCTGGTGATGCAGCTGCACCCGGGCGCGTCGCGTGACCACAACCGCCCGCTGTTCGCCGCGCACGGACGAGACGTGGGCGGCGACATCCCGCAGGCGACCGATTACGTTCACGCTCTGCGGCCGCTGCTGGACGCGTACGGGATGGATTCCCGCCTGCGGGTGGTGCTCTACACGCTGGACGAGACCGCGTTCAGCCGCGAGCTGGCCCCGCTGGCCGGGGGCTATCCGGCGCTGTTCCTGGGCGCGCCGTGGTGGTTCCTGGACACGCCGGACGCGATGCGCCGGTTCCGGGAGGCGGTCACCGACTCGGCCGGCTTCTACAACACGGCCGGGTTCGTCGACGACACCCGGGCCTTCTGTTCCATTCCCATTCGTCATGACGTCGCGCGCCGGGTCGACGCGGCCTATCTGGCCTCGCTCGTCGTGCAGGACCGGCTGCCTTTCCCGGAGGCGGCCGAGACGATGGCCGACCTCGCGTACCACCTGCCCAAACGGATCTTCAAGCTGGAGAAGGCATGACCACCATCACGGGCGTCGACGTGCACGACGTGCGGTTCCCGACCGCCGCGGCGGGGGACGGCTCCGACTCGATCAACCGGGGCGACTACTCGGCCACATATGTCGAGCTCTCGACGGACGGTGGGGTGACCGGCACCGGGTTCACTTTCACCAACGGCCAGGGCAACGAGATCACCTGCGCCGCCGTACGGGCCCTGGCCCCCTCGCTGATCGGCGTGGACCTCGCCGCCGATCCGTTGCAGTTCCTGCGCTCGCTGACCGCCCACCCGCAGCTGCGCTGGATCGGGCCCGAGAAGGGCGCGCTGCACATGGCCACCGGCGCGGTGGTGAACGCGGCCTGGGACGCGCGGGCCAAGCTGGCCGGCAAGCCGATGTGGCAGTTCCTGGCCGAGCTCCCGACCGAGGACCTGGTCGCCTGCGTGGACTTCCGGCACATCTCGGACGCGCTGACGCCCGACGAGGCCGCCTCGATTCTCGACAAGGGCCGGGTCGGGCTGTCCGAGCGTCTCGAAGAGCTGCGCCGCGACGGCTTCCCGTCGTACACGACCAGCGTCGGCTGGCTGGGCTATCCCGACGACAAGGTGCGGGCGCTGACCCGGCAGGCGTACGCCGAGGGCTGGCGGGCCATGAAGATGAAGGTCGGCGGCCCGATCGAGGACGACGTGCGGCGGGCCGGGATCATCCGCGGCGAGATCGGCCCGGACGCGTTGCTGATGATGGACGCCAACCAGATCTGGGGCGTCGACGAGGCGATCGCCAACATGGCCCGGCTGACCGAATTCGATCCCTACTGGATCGAGGAGCCGACCCATCCCGACGACGTGCTCGGTCATGCCCGCATTCAACAAGCCGTTTCCCCCGTACGGGTCGCGACCGGTGAAGTGGCGGCCAACCGGGTCATCTTCAAGCAGCTGCTGCAGGCCTCGGCGATCGGCGTCATGCAGGTCGACGCGTGCCGGGTCGCGGGCGTCCCCGAGGTGCTGGCCGAGTTGCTGCTGGCGGCCAAGTTCGGCGTGCCGGTCTGCCCGCACGCGGGCGGCGTCGGGCTCTGCGAGCTCGTCCAGCACATCGCGATCTTCGACTATCTGCGCGTCGGGACGTCGCTGGACGGCCGGATGGTCGAGTACGTCGATCACCTGCACGAGCATTTCGCCGATCCGGTGCGTACGAGGGAAGGCCGTTATCTGCTGCCGGAGGCGCCGGGTTACAGCTCGGACATGCGGCCCGCCTCGATCGCCGAGTTCTCGTTCCCGGACGGTCCGGCATGGAGCTGAGCCGTTCGTCGCTGTCGTCGGTGCCGGCCGCCTCCCGGCCCCGGATCGCCGCCCCCGCACCAGGAATCGTCCACCTCGGGCTGGGCGCCTTCCACCGGGCCCACCAGGCCGTGTTCACCGAGGACGCGATGGCCGCGGCCGGCGGCGACTGGGGCATCGTCGGGGTCGCGCCGCGCTCGCCGCAGATCGTCGACGCCATGCGGGCGCAGGACGGGCTGTTCAGCGTGACCACGCTCGACCCGGCGGGCAACAGCACGCGGGTCGTCGGCTCGTCGGCCGGGCAGCTGCGGGCCGCCGCCGACCCCGACGCCGTGGTGGCCCTGATCGCCGACCCGGCCATCAAGATCGTGACGCTGACCGTCACCGAGAAGGGCTACAAGCTCGACGCGGCCACCGGGCGGCTGCTGCTCGACGACGACCTGCGCGCCGACCTCGAGACCGGCCGTCCCCCGCACACCGTGCCCGGCCTGCTGATCCGGGGCCTGTGCGCGCGGCGGCGGGCCGACGCCGGGCCGATCGCGCTGGCCAGCTGCGACAACCTGCCGGCCAACGGGCACCGGCTGCGCGGGCTGATCGACAAGCTCGCGGCGGCCACGGCGATCACTGACTGGGTGCGGGAGAGCGTGACGTTCCCGGGCTCGATGGTCGACCGGATCGTGCCGGCCACGACGGCGGAGACGTTCGCGGCGGCGGCCCGGGCCCTGGGCGTACGGGATCAGGCCGCGGTGAACGGCGAGCCGTACTCGGCGTGGGTGATCGAGGACGACTTCCCGGCCGGACGGCCCGCGTGGGAGCGGGCCGGTGCGGTGCTGACCGACGACGCCCGGCCCTGGGAACGGCTCAAACTGCGCACTCTCAACGGGGTGCACTCGGCGATCGCCTATCTCGGCGCGGTCGCCGGCCGGACGACGATCGCGTCGGCTCTGGAGTTGCCGGGGATGCGCGAGGTCGTGCGGCAGTACATCGCTTCCGACGTGGCGCCCAGTTTTGTCCCGCCGTCCGGGGTCGACACCATCGCGTACGGGGAAGAGGTTCTGACCAGGTTCGAGAACCCGGCCATCGAATATCAGACCGTGCAGGTGGCCATGGACGGCTCACAGAAGATGCCGCAGCGGGTGCTGCAGACGATCCAGGACCGGCTCGCGGCCGGGGCGGTGCCGCGCTGGGGCGCCCTGGTGGTGGCGGCGTGGATGCGGTTCGTGCAGGGAGTGACCGACGACGGGCAGCCCCTGCCGCTGAACGATCCGCTGGCCGACCGGATCCGGGCCCGGCTCGCGGCCGCCCCCGCCACCCCCGACGGCGTGGCCGGCGCGCTGCTCGGCCTGGACACGGTGTTCACGCCGGCGCTGGCCGAGAACGCCGAGTTCCGCGCGGCGCTCGTCGAATGGCTGACCGCCTTCGAGAAGCACGGGGTGTCGGCGACCCTGGCCGGTGCCGCGTGACGGCGCGGGTGGCGCCGATCGGCGCGAACGGGCACTGGGTGCCGGCGACTCCGGCCGGTGCCGCGTGACGGCCCGGGTGGCGCTGATCGGCGCCAACGGGCACGGACGGTGGCATCGGCGGAACATCGGCGATCGGCTGGTGGGCCTGGCCGACCTGCAGCCGATCTCGCCGCCGCCGGACGCGCCCGCGTTCACCGATCACCGCCGGCTGCTGGCCGAGACCCGGCCCGACGTGGTGGTGATCTGCACGCCGCCGCACACCCACCTGCCCATCGCCCTCGACGCCCTCGACGCCGGCTGCGACCTGCTGCTGGAGAAGCCGCCGGTGACCTCGCAGGCCGCGCACCACACGCTGGCCGAGGCCGTGTCGCGGGCGGGCCGGGCCTGCCAGGTCGGCTTTCAGGCGCTCGGATCGCAGGCGTGGGCCCGGTTCCGCTCGGCCCTGAACCCGTCGCTGACGGCGCTGACCGCGGTGGCCTCGTGGAAACGGGACGACGCCTACTACGCCCGTTCGCCGTGGGCCGGGCGCCGCTCGGTGAACGGCCGGCCGGTGGTCGACGGCGCCCTGGTCAATCCGCTCGCCCACGCGGTGATGCAGGCGCTGGCGGCCGGGGCGGCGGCCGGAGCCGGGCGGCCGCGGCTGCTCGAGGTCGAGCGCTACCGGGTGCGGCCGATCGAGGTCGAGGACACGGCGTTCGCCCGGATCACGTTCGACAGCGGGCTGCCGCTGCTGGTGGCGGTCACGCTGGCGGGCGAGGACTTCATCGCGGGCGAGATCGAGGCGCGCGGCCCGGGCGGGCGGGCGCTGCTCGAATACCCGACCGACCGGCTGGCGCTGCCCGGCGACCCGGCGCCCGTCGAGGTGCCCGGCCGCACCGACCTGCTGACCAATTTGCTCGACCACCGGTCGGACGGCGCCGGACTGCTGGTGCCGCTGGAGTCGACGGCCGACTTCACGGTGGTGCTGGAGGCCCTGACCGCGCCCGACGTCCCCGCACCCCATCTGCTGACCGCCGACGTCGTCAAGATCGAGGGCCCGGCCCGTACGATCCCCGGCGTCAACGACCTGCTGCGCCGGGCCGCCGACACGCTCGCGCTCCCCTCCGAGCTGGGCGTGGCGTGGGCCGCCGGTCCGCATCGGCGGCGGCTTCCCCTGTCCTAATAGCGGAACTTGTGCCGAGAGCTGCGCCGGTTCACCCGGGCCGGTAGGTCCTCCAGGT
Organism: Actinoplanes sp. NPDC021490; assembly: GCF_055562135.1. Classification (NCBI taxonomy): domain Bacteria; kingdom Bacillati; phylum Actinomycetota; class Actinomycetes; order Micromonosporales; family Micromonosporaceae; genus Actinoplanes; species Actinoplanes sp. NPDC021490. The sequence goes on along the minus strand of NZ_JBVHFW010000008.1, from coordinate 151,506 downwards.
TGTCGCCATGGCGCAGCTTCTCGTCCGGCTCATGGCCCTGGGGGAAATCCCGCATGGTCACCACGAACCCCTGGACCAGGCGGTCCGCCCGCAGGTCACGGTAGGTGGCTTCGACCAGCACCTGGGTCTTGTCGGCCCGCAGCAGCGAGCAGAACACCACACCGTCACCGGAGCCGCCGAAGGCGCGGCGCACCTGGGCGCGGTCGTCCGGATGCACCAGCTCGTCGAGGGTGGCCAGCGGGGGAAGGTCGTCGGCGCCGAGCAGGTCGCGCAGCGACGGACTGGCGTATCGGATGCGCTGGTCGTCGTCGAGCACCACCATCATGTCGGCGCTGTTCCGGATCACCGCGCGCAGATAGAGGTCGCTGTCGCGGCGGCCGACCGCCTCGACCAGCGAGATGCGGTCCAGCGCGAGCGCGGCCTGACCGGCCAGCACCTCGAGGGTGTCGCGGGTGGCGGTGAGGGTGTCCCGGCGGCCGACCAGGATCAGGGCGCCACCGCTGGGCCGGGCGACGGCGAGCGGCTCCAGCCACAGCGGGCAGACCAGCGTGGCGTAGTCGCGATCGGCGTCCTCGATCCACCAGCTGCGGTGCGGTGGGCCGCTTCCGGGGCCGGGCACCGCCTCGAGAGTGAGGCTGCGGTCGTCGACGGCGAAGTCGGTGCTGCGGAGCGTGTCCGGCGGCATGAGCTCGGCGATCGCGGCCCGGACGGCCTCGTCCACGGCCGCGGTGTCGGCCGCGGCGACCAGCGCGGCGCTCGCCTGCCGCAAGCCGCGCTCCCGGGTCAGGGCCTGGCCGTTCAGGGTGACCGAGTCGATGAGCCGCGTGATGGTCAGCAGAAGGGTGATCGCACCGGCCACGGCGATCACCACGCCGTCATCGACCGTGCCGCGGACGGCCTCGATCAGCAGCACGACCGGCGGGGTGGCGACCGAGATGCCCAGCAGCGCCGCCCAGTGCACCCGCCACGGGCTCGGACGCGGCGCCGCGGGCTCGGTGAGCCGCACCATCGACGGGTGCAGCGCGGCCGCGCCCCAGGCCAGATAGAGCACCACGAACCCGGACTCGCTCAGCCGGCCCGGCCACAGTGGCTGCAGGATGTCGCTGACCAGCACCCCCACCGCCCCGATGACCAGCAGCGTGGCCGAGAGGTTCCGGCCCACGGCGATCAGCAGGCGGACGACCACGGCGAGGAGCAACAGGGCCCCGATGGCGTACGACCCGGAGACGTCGCCGATCCGGCCCGCGTCGCCGAGGACGAACACCCAGACCACCAGCAGCGCCGAGCAGGCGAACGCGAGCAGGTCGATGAGCCGGGCCCGGTCGACGAGAATCGCACCGATGCGGGTCAGCTGGAGCAGGGCGCAGGCGACCAGCACGCACATGATGTAGAAGCTGATGTCGGCCACTTCGGGCCGGTTCAACGCCGTCAGCACATCGCCGGCGGTGCTCGCCACGATGGCGCCGGCGAGCAGCAGCCACGGCCCGGTGCGGGCGGGCCGGTGACGTCGGACGCCGTAGAGGATGGCGCTCGCGCTGCCTGTTCCCAGCACAATCCATTCGATGGCCCTCAACACGCCTAACTAGTACCAGCGGCGTAGCGGTGTGTCCACGTCGTTATATACGTAGCGCTACGACTCGCACCCTTCCGTACGAATTCGTTTTCCCGTCCGGCCACGACCGGTTGATCGCGCGGGCGGAAACGGGGTTGCGAGACAAAGATGATCATGATGCGATGCGGATATGGGGGATTTACGGGTATCAGTAAGGAAGGTGTTGCCGCCGCCGGGGCTGCCGCGACGGCTGGCCACCCAGTCGGCGCTGCTCGGGGTCGGTGGCGGCACGTTCCTGACCGGCAGCGTCGTCTTCTTCACGCTGTACGTCGGACTGTCGCCGATCCAGGTCGGCATCGGGTTCTCGGTGGCCGGGCTGGTCGGGCTGGTCGGGTCGCTGCCCCTCGGGCACTTCGCCGACCGGATCGGCGGCCGGCGCGCCTGGGTCCTCGGCGCGCTGGGCGGGGCGCTCACCTTCGCCGCCTACCCGTTCACCGACGGGTTCTGGATGTTCCTCGCGCTGATCGCGATCGAGGCCGCGGCCGACACGCTGGCCAACGCGGGCCGGATGGTCTACACGGCGGCGGCCCTGCGGCGCGAGGAGCGCGTGCGCACGATGGCGTTCGTCCGGGCGTACCTCAATGTGGGCTTCACCGTCGGCTCGGGGCTCGGGGCGGCGGCGCTGGCCCTGGACTCGCGGGCCGGTCTGCTCGTGCTGGTGCTGGCCAACGCCGTGGGCCTGGCCCTCAACGCGCTCTTCGTGTCACGGATGCCCGCCCTGGCGCCGGTCGAGCCGTCCGCCGGCAAGCGGCCCAGCCCGTGGGGTGTGCTGCGCGACCACCCGTACACCGCCCTGGCCTCGCTCTTCGGCCTGCTCTGGCTCAACGCCACCCTCTTCGGCGAGGTCGTGCCGCTGTGGGCGATCACCATGACCGACGCGCCGAAACCACTGCTCGGCGTGCTCTTCGCGATCAACACGGTGATGGCGGTGGCGCTGCAGGTGCGGGCCACCCGGGGCGCGGACAGCCTGGCCGGGTCCACCCGGTTGCTGCGCTGGGCGGCGCTGGCCTCCGTCGCCGCGTGCCCGGTCGTCGCGCTCAGCGGATCGACACACGGGTGGGTGACCATCGCCCTGCTGGCCATCACGATCGTGCTGCTCACCGCGACCGAGCTGTGGATGTCGGGCGCGCAGTGGTACCTGCAGACCGAGATCCCGCCGGCCGACCAGCGCGGCGCCTACATGGGCGCGAGCAAGTCGGTCGGCGGGGTGACGAAGATGCTGGGCCCGGCCTCGCTGACGTTCCTGGCCATCCACACGGGCGGGTGGGGCTGGTGGGTGATCGCCGCCATCTTCGTGGTCGCGTGGGCCGCGGCCGCGCCGATCGTGGCCTGGGTCGAGCGGACCCCGCGCAACGGCGTCACCGCTCCCGCCGGGGTGTAGTCCTTGATCGGACAGCCACGGACGGTATGCGCGGACCTACGCTGAACCCCTTCGCGGCGGGAGGGATCACCATGACCCAGGCTGTTTCACTCACGGACTTTCTCGGCGCGACCGAGGCCGGGCGGCTCACGCTCGCACAGCGCCGGCTCATCGTCGAGCAGGCGCGGCTGGTGCTCGAGCAGAGCTACGCGCTGCTGCCGTTCAAGATGGCCCGCTACGGCATCAACCCGTTGCAGCGGCTGCGGTTGCTCTCGCAGCGGCTCGACCGCGACGGCGACCCGGAGCTCGAGTGGCGCATGCACGCCGAGCTCGTCGACGTCTTCAACTCGCTGCGCGACCTGCACACCCGCTACACGCTTCCGCAGCCGTACAACGGGGTCGGCGTCTTCCTGCCGTTCCTGCTCAAGGAGTTCACCGAGGACGGTCGCCGGCGTTATCTGGTCAGCAAGCGCCAGGCCGCCCAGTCCGACCTGGACCTCGGCGAGTTCCGCTTCGGCGTCGAGGTCACCCACTGGAACGGGGTGCCGATCGCGCGGGCGATCGAGCGGTTCGGCGACCGGCTGCCGGGGGCCAACCCCGACGCGCGCCATGCCCGGGCCTTGCAGATGTTCACCGTACGGTCGCTGGCCTTCGCGCCGCCGCCGGACGAGGAGTGGATCATCGTCGGCTATCTGGACGCTCACGGCGAGGCCCACGAGGTCCGCATGACCTGGCAGGCGACGCCGATCGCGGCGGCCACCGAGAACGCGAGCGGCACGGCCGGCACCCCTCTCGGCGTCGACATCGAGGGCGCCCAGCTGGCCCGGCTGCGCGCCGCTCTGTTCGCGCCCGAGGCCCTGATCGCCGAGGAGACCGGGCAGGAGATCACCGCCGACACGCCCGGCAGCGTCGCGGTCAGCCCCGACCTGGCCACCGTGTTCGAGGCCCGCCGGGTCACCGTGGGCGGCCGAATGGCCGGACACCTGCGGATCCGCACGTTCATGCCCACCGCCGGCGGCATCGTGGCGTTCGTCCGCGAGTTCGCGCGGCTGCTCGGCGCGCTGCCGCCGGACGGTCTCGTGCTCGACGTGCGCGGCAACGGCGGCGGCGCGGTCGTCGCCTCCGAGCTGTGCCTGCAGGCGCTCACCGCCCGCCCGGTCGAGCCGGAGCCGGCCCAGTTCGCGGCGACCGCGCTCAACCTGCGTCTGTGCCGCACCCGCGACGACCTGCGGCCCTGGCTCAAGTCGATGGACCAGGCGCTCGAGTCGGGCGCGCCCTATTCGGCCGGTGTCGCCTTCACCGAGCGCGAGTGGCTGGAGGCCGTGCCGCAGTCCTACTTCGGGCCGGTCGTGCTGCTCACCGACGCCCGCTGCTATTCGGCCACCGACATCTTCGCCGCCGGCTTCCAGGACAACGGCATCGGCCCGGTGCTGGGCACCGACGGCAACACCGGCGCCGGCGGCGGCAACGTCTGGCAGCTCGCCGACCTGATCGGTTCGCTGGCCGGTCAGGACGACGTGCCGTTCAAGCCGCTGCCGCTCGGCGCCGGCCTGTCGCTGGTCATCCGGCGCGTGCTGCGGGTCGGCGCCAACGCGGGCACGCCGCTCGAGGACTACGGCGTCGTCCCCGACGAGCGGCACAGCTCCACCCGGCGCGACATCGTCGAGGACGACGCCGACCTGCTGGCCGCGGCCGTCGCCCTGCTCGAGAAGTCGCCCGCGCGCCGGTTCGACGTCGAGCTGTCCGAGACCGGCGGCGACCTCACCGCGTCGTTCGGCGTACTCGGCATCGACCGGGCCGACATCGAGGCCGACGGCCGTCCCCGTTGCAGCGCCGACCTGAGCGGCGGCCCGGTCACGGTCACCGGTGGCGCGGGCGCCCGCATGGTCCGGGTCCGCGGCTTCGACTCCGGCGAGCTCGTGGCCCAGCGCACCTACCTCCGCAAGGGCGCCGCCCTGCAGCAGCTCCAGACCCTCGAAGACTGACCCGCTACAGATCGGCCACCAGCACCCGGAGGTGGCGGGACAGGGTTTCGCCGGCCGGGATGACCAACGGCTTCTCCCAGGCGAGGGCCGCGCACACGCCGATGTATTCGCCGGTGCGGATGAACCAGCGGTCCTCGACGGCCAGCCCCCGGAACGTCAGCGCGTATCGGTCGTCCACGGTCAGCGTCACCGAGTCGGCCGTGCTTCCGTGGGGCTGGTCGGCCACCGCCCGGCCCGGCGGGCAGCGCCAGAAGAAACCGCCATAACCCGCTTCCCCCGTACGCCCGTGGGTGGCCGGACTGCCCAGCGACACCTCGAGGCCCGGGGCGGTCGTCAGGGCGTACCGGAAGGACAGCTCCCACCCGCCGGGCGCCGCGGCCGCCTCGATGGTCCGCCGCTCGGTCAGCAACGTCCGTTCGTCGCCGTCGCACCAGCGCAGCTTCTCCGACAGGCTCCCCGGTGCGGACTCCGACCAGCCGTCGTGCCGGATCGTGCCGTGGTCGGTGAGCCACGTGTAACCCTGGTCGCGGACGAACGTGCGGCCGCCCCAGAAGTTCCAGCCGTTGACGTCGGCGATCGTCACCGACGCGCCCAGATGCCAGGGGTGGTCGAAGCACAGCTCGTCGGTGACCACGGTCCCGCCCAGGGTGCGCACCGGGTGCAGGTACGGCCGGGGCGCGAGCCGGATGTCGAGCGGAGGATCCACCACGTACGTGGCAACGACCGTGTCGCCGACGCGCAGGAAGCTCACGCGACGGCCGCCTCGTAGCCCGCGATCGCCTCGGCCAGAACGGAAGCGCCCGGCCGCGACCAGACCTCCTCGTGGAACACCTCGACCTCGACGTACCCGTCGTAGCCGGTCTCTCGTACGGCCTGGGCGAACCGGCGCATGTCGACCGACCCCGTCCCGGGCAGTCCCCGGCCCAGCAGGACACCGGCGGGCAGCGGCGTGATCCAGTCGGCGAGCTGGAACGCGGCTATCCGGCCCTCGCGCCCGGCCTCGGCGATGCCGTCCCACACGGTGTCGTCCCACCACAGGTGATAGGTGTCGATGACCACGCCGACGGCCTCGGCCGGGTAGGGCGCCGCCAGCCGCAGGGCCTGGCCGAGGCTGGCCACCACGCAGCGGTCGGAGCAGAACATCGGGTGCAGCGGCTCGATCGCCAGGCGTACGCCCGCGGCCAGCGCGTCCGGCACCAGCGCGCCGATCGCGTCGCCCACGTGCCGGCGAGCACCGTCGAGGTCGCGGCTCGACCCCGGCAGCCCGCCGCTGACCAGCACGAGCGTGTCGGTTCCGAGCTGATGGGCCTGCTCGATGGCGCGCCGGTTCTCGTCGTACCAGCCGGCCTCGTGGAAGAACCCGCCCCGGCACAGCGACGAGACCGTCAGCCCGGCATCCCGTACGAGGGAAGCGGCCTTGTCGGTGCCGAAGTCGGTGACTTCCTCACGCCACAGGCCGACCGCCTGCACGCCCGCCGCCACGCAGCCGGGCACGAGTTCGTCGAGCGGCCAGCGTTTGGTGGTGGCCTGGTTGAGCGAGAAGCCCCTCATCGGTCCAGTCCCACGGTCGTCAGCCAGGCGCCGGCCCGGTGCGCGGCCAGCTCGGCGTCGGGCAGCAGACCCGCCTCGTCGGCCAGCTGCATCAGCGTGAGCAGGTGCCGCGGCGAGCGTCCGGACTGCGCGCCGTTGACCATCGTGAGGTGGTCCTGATGGCCGGCCAGCCAGTTCAGGAACACGATGCCGGTCTTGTAGTGGTAGGTCGGCGCGGCGAACAGGTGCCGCGCGAGGGGCAGGGTCGGCTCGAGAATGCGCGAGTACGTCCCGGTGTCGCCCGCGTCGAGCGCCCGGAAAGCGCTGGCGGCCGGCGGCGCGATGACCGCGAGCACCCCGAGCAGCGCCTCGGAGTGACCCTGGTCGTCACCGAGGATCAGCGACGGATAGTTGAAGTCGTCGCCGGTGTACATCCGCACGCCCGCGGGCAGCCGGCGCCGCATCTCGATCTCGTAGTCGGCGTCGAGCAGCGACAGCTTGATGCCGGCGATCCGGTCCCGGTGCTCGCCGATGATCTCGAGGACGGCCTCGCGGTTGCCCCAGTACCCGGCCAGCGCGGGGTCGAACGCCTCCCCCAGCCAGTGCAGCAGAACGGGCTTGTCCGATTGCGACAGCAGCTCGCCGTAGACGCGTTTGAAGTCGTCGGCGTCGCGCGCGGCCGCGGCCAGGTGCCGGCTGCACATCAGCACGGGCGTCGCCCCGGCGTCCCGTACGTCGTGAAGCTGTTCCAGATAGGCCTTGGTGATCTCGTCGAGGGTCGCCGGGCCGGGCGGCAGCTGGTCGGTGCCGACGCCGGCCACGATCGCGCCGCCGACCGACCGGGCCTCGGCGGCACTGCGGCGGATCAGCTCGCGGGTGGCCGGATAGTCCAGCCCCGCGCCGCGCTGGGCGGTGTCCATGGCCTCGGCCACCCCGAAGCCGTACGACCACAGGTGGTGCCGGAAACGCAGCGTGGTGTCCCAGTCGAGCGCGGCCGGGGCGCCGGGGATGTTCTCGCCGCCGGGGTCGGCCGTGACGGGCGCGGCGGCGTACGCGATGCGGCTCGTGAACGGCTCGCCGGGCGTGTATTCGCTGCCGCGGCCGCTGAACCTCATCGGCCCAGCTCCGGAATCTCCAGGCGGCGGCCCTCGAGCGACGACTGCAGCCCGAGCTCGGCCACCTGCACGCCGCGGGCGCCCGCCCACAGGTCACCGGTGTAGGGCCCGTCCTCGGCCACGTACCGCAGGAACTGCTCCCACTGGGCCCGGAAACCGTTGACGAAGACCTCGTTGTCGGGAACCTGCTGCCACTGATCGCGGAAGCGCTGCGCGGTCGGCACGTCCGGGTCCCAGACCGGCTTGGGGGTGGCGGCGCGCGGCTGGACCCGGCAGTGGTGCAGTCCGGCCACCGCGCTGCCGTGCGTGCCGTCGACCTGGAACTCCACCAGTTCGTCGCGATTGACCCGTACGGCCCACGAGCTGTTGATCTGGGCCATGATGCCGCCGTCCAGCTCGAACAGGCCGTAGACGGCGTCGTCGGCGGTGGCCGCGTAGGGCTCGCCCGACTCGTCCCAGCGCCGGTCGATGTGCGTGACCGAGCGAGCGGTCACCGACCGTACGGGGCCGAAGATCTGCTCCAGGACGTAGTGCCAGTGCGGGAACATGTCGAGCGTGATGCCGCCGCCGTCGGCCGTCCGGTAGTTCCACGACGGACGCTGCGCGGACTGCCAGTCACCTTCGAAAACCCAATAGCCGAATTCCCCCCGTACGGAGAGGATGCGCCCGAAGAAGCCGCCGCGCACCAGCCGGAGCAGCTTCTGCAGGCCCGGCAGATAGAGCTTGTCCTGCACCACGCCGTGCTTGATGCCGGCCGCGTCCGCTTCCCGGGCCAGGTCGACCGCTTCGGTCAGGCTTTCGGCGACCGGCTTCTCGGTGTAGACGTGCTTGCCGGCCTCGATCGCGGCCCGCAGCGCCTTGACCCGGGCCGAGGTGACCTGCGCGTCGAAGTAGATCTGCACGTCGGGCCGGGCCAGGGCGCCGTCGAGGTCGGTGGTCCAGTCGGTGAGCCCGTGCTGCTCGGCCAGCGCGCGCAGCTTGGCCTCGCTGCGGCCGACGAGCACGGGTTCGGGCCAGAGGACGGTGCCGTCGCGCAGCGGGAGGCCGCCGTCCTCGCGGATGGCGAGAATCGAGCGGATCAGATGCTGACGCAGGCCCATCCGGCCGGTGACGCCGTTGAGGACAATGCCGAGTGGGGTGCGGTCCATGCTCTTTCCAGCCTCCGCTTCGCTCGCAAACCGCTTAGGTAAGCGCTTTCCTGATACCGTACGGGGCGTGGTGCCGGACGGGCAAGACCGTCGGCGGTATCCTCCGGTCGGCAGATATCTTCGTGTGGGGGTTGGCGTGGCGACCTTGGCGGACGTGGCGCGCCGCGCCGGGGTGTCGACGGCGACCGCCTCGCGCATCATCAACGGCAGTTCCAAGCCGGTGACCGACGAGCTGCGCACCCGCGTGCTGGCCGCGGTGGCCGAGCTGCGCTACGTGCCGAACGCGCACGCCCAGATGCTGGCCCGCTCCAACCGCAACGCCGTCGGCGTGCTGGTCCACGACGTCTCCGACCCGTACTTCGCCGAGATCACCCGAGGCCTGCAACGCGTCGCCACGGCCGGCGGCCGCCTGGTCATCATCTGCAACACGTTCCGCGAGCCCGAACGCGAACTGGAATACATCGACCTCCTGCACGCCCACCAGGTCGCGGCCATCGTGGTCGCCGGCTCGGGCTACCTGTCCTCCGACGCCGAGACCGAACTCGACGAACGCATGCGCGCCTTCGAGGCCACCGGCGGCCGCATCGCCGTGATCGGCCGCCACCACCACAGCTCCGACGCCGTGCTGCCCGCCAACGAGGAGGGCGGCTACCTGGCCGCGTCCCACCTCTTCGAACTGGGCCACACCGCCATCGGCGTCATCGCCGGCCCCGCCGTCCTGACCACCACGGCCGACCGCCTGGCCGGCCTGGAAAGAGCAGCCGCCGCCCACAACAAGAAACTGCACGTCATCCACTCCGACTTCACCCGCGACGGAGGCGAGGCCGCCACCACAGCCTTGCTGGCCGATGCGCCCTCGGTGACGGCGATCGCCGCCCTCAACGACTCGATGGCCGTCGGCGCCCTGGCCGCCATGCGAGCCGCGGGCCGTTTCCTGAGCGTGATCGGCTTCGACGACATGCCCATAGCCCGCGACGTCACACCCGCCCTGACCTCGATCCGCCTGCCCCTGGCCCGGCTGGGCGAGCGAGCGATGGAACTGGCCCTGAACCCGCCGCCCCCCGACGCCCCACCCCGGGTCGAAAAGATCGCCGCAGAATTGATCCGCCGCGAAAGCACGTGGCCGGTCTCCCAGTCCCACTGATTCGACGCCGCCCGGGACCGTTCCGCGCGTCACCGACGAAGACGTGCACGCCATCGAACGGTCGATCCATGCGCTGCGCCCCGTGGCCGGCCCGCCGCCGACGAGAACGCGCACGCCACCGGACCATCGATCCACACCGCACTCCTGGGCCTGGCTGCATCCACGCCCAGGGGGACTCCCGCTGACCGACCGTCGCCTACGCCGATCCACGCCGAACGGGACGTCGTAAGTTCAAGCCGGAGCCCGAGCCGGAGTTCGAGTTCGAGTTCGAGTTCGAGTCCGAGTCCGAGTTCGAGTTCGAGTCCGAGTCCGAGTCCGAGTCCGAGTCCGAGTCCGAGTCCGAGTCCGAGTCCGAGTCCGAGTCCGAGTCCGAGTCCGAGTCCGAGTCCGAGTCCGACTTCGACTTCGACTTCGACTTCGAGTCATTCGATCGTGCGACGCAGCGCCGCCCTGAGCGCATCGCCCGGGCCGGTTCCGCCACGGGCGACCCGATCTCCTTCCTTCGGCGAACCGCGTTGATCACCCCGTCGAGGGTCACATCTTTGTCGAGCCTCGACGAGTACCTCTCACGGGCAGTCAGTGATCCTCGGGCGGGCAGCCCGGTGTCTCGCTCCCCCCGGTGCACCGCCAAGCCGCAGGCCTCCACAACACTCCCGCACGCCGCCCAGTCCGCCGCCTGCCACCGAGTTTGCCGCCACCGCTCGGGATCGGGTCGTGCGAGCTTTTCGGCTCGGCGTTTGCAGATCATGAGGGGCTTGCAGGGACAACGAGGCGGCGGTTCGCAGGCGGTTTGCAGGCTTGGGCCGTTCTATTGACCTACGCCTATGGACACTCCTATGGTCCATCAGGAAAGGGCTTACCTCAGGCATTTTGCTTGATCGACCGGACGGGAAGTGCGGCATGCGCAGACGGACGTTTCTTGGCGTCTCGACGGGGGTCATCACGGCGGCCTCGATGTTCGGTGGGCGCGCCGCCTCCGCCTCGACGGGAACGGCATGGCACGCGGCAGGGTCAGGGACGGCGGAGGCCGGGGGTGCCGGGCAGCTCGGCATCCCCGTACGGGTCGTAGTGGCCGCGGACGGTAGCGGGGACTTTGCCGGCATTCAGGCGGCCGTTGATGCCGTGCCGGCGGGCAACGCGACGCCCTTCGTGATCGGGGTGCGGCCGGGGACGTACGCGGGAAGGGTTGTCATCCCGTCCGATCGCCCGCTCGTCACGATCGTCGGACTCGGACGGCGGACCTCCGATGTGGTGATCGCCGATGACCGCGCCAACGGGACGCCCAATCCGGCCGGCGGCACGTGGGGCACGACGGGCAGTGCGTCGGTCACCGTGGACGGGGCGGGTTTCCGGGCGCACAACTTGACGTTCGCTAACCTGTTCGATGAGGCGGCCCACCCCGAGATCACCAACCGGCAGGCGGTCGCCGTGCTGACGCGCGCCGATCGGGTCGCCTTCACCCGCGTACGGTTCCTCGGCAACCAGGACACGTTGTACGCGAACAGTCCCGCAGCAACGACGATCGCTCGCGCATACTTCCGCGACTGCTACGTCGAGGGCGACGTCGACTTCATCTTCGGGCGGGCCACGGCCGTCTTCGACCGCTGCCGCATCCACTCGCTCGACCGCGACTCGACCCCCCGCGGGTACGTGACCGCGCCGAGCACCGACATCACAAACGCGCACGGTTTCCTGTTCGCCCGATGCGCGTTCACGTCCGACGCACCGGAAGCGAGCGTCTTCCTCGGACGTCCGTGGCACCCCAGCCAGGACCCGAACGCCATCGGCCAGACAATCATCCGCGATTCGCGCATCGACGCGCACATCGGAGCAACCGCATGGAGCGACTTCGGCACGTGGCCCTGGCGCGAGGCCCGCTTCGCCGAGTACCGCAACCACGGCCGCGGCGCCCTGATCTCCCCCGACCGCCCGCAACTCACACCGGCCGAAGCCGCCGCGCAGACCGTCCCCGCCTTCCTGCGCGGCGCCGACAACTGGTCACCCGATCGCCGTCCCTGACTTCCGCGCCGACCAGCCCCCTCCGCCCGCGTAGGAGATCCACGAGAGGCCCCGCTGAGCGCGTTCGTACAGGGCGCCACCGTGAACCGGGTCGGCGGTTGATTACGCGTTCGTACAGAAGACCGCGGAGAGCCCAACTCGGCGTTCAGCACATTCGCGCAGAAACCAGTCGCGGGCCGACTGGACGTTCCTGCGCGTTCGCGCAAGACCACAGGAGGCCCGGCTCAGCGTCGAGCGCGTTAACTGTGGAGACGCTGAAAGCTCGGTCGGAGTAGAAGCGGGTTTGCGCAGGATACCGGCGACAAGCACGACTGAGCGTTGACGCGCGTTCGCGCAGAAGACCGCGTGAAGTGCCATCTGGTGCTGCGCGCCTTGCGCAGGAATCGCGGAGCAGCACGACTGAGCGTTGATGCGCGTTCGCGCAGACGACTGCGCGAACCGCCACTCGATGCTGAGCGGGCGTCCATGCAGGAGCCGGCGGGAACCACCGACTCAACCGTGGGCGTACCTCCGCGCCGGGGGCCGGTGGGGTGTTGCGGTGGGCATCTGCGGGAGCGGGCGCGGAGCGGTGGGACTGCAAAATTCCTGCGTTGTTGGAGTTATTGACGGCGGTCGAGCTGCGTGTGACCGTGGCGGCAAGCGCTTTCCTGCATGTGGATGCGGCTTTTCGCTGCCGCTTGAGAGGAACTGTTATGCCCATCGCTTCTGCGGCCGGAGTCGTTGCCGCGTTGCTGTTTACGCTGGCTGCGCCGCCGGTTGCGGGTCAACCGGTTGCCGGTCGCACGACTGTCGCCGGGCAGGCTGGTGCCAGTCCGGCCGCGCTCGCTCTGGCCCGGCAGGGCATCGCGCCTGATGACGGCTGGGCCGCGGCGGGGGCAGGGACGAGCGGCGGGTCGGCGGCGGATGACGCGCACGTGTTTGTGGTGCGCAATCGCGCGGAGCTCATTGAGGCTCTGGGCGGCAATGCGCTCACGAACGGACAGAACGCGACGCCGAAGATTGTTCTCGTCAGCGGGCGGATCGACCTGAGCCGGGATGATGCCGGGAACGTGCTGTCGTGCGGCGACTTCGCGGATCCGGCGTACTCGCTCGATGCCTTCCTCGCCGCCTATGACCCGGCGGTGTGGGGGCGGGCGGCCAAGCCGTCGGGGGTGCTCGAGGAAGCTCGGGTTCGTTCGGCCAAGCGGCAGTCGGACCAGATTCGCGTCAATGTGGGCAGCAATACGACGATTTTGGGCGTCAACGGTGGGCGGCTCGAGCATGGCAGCCTCGTGCTGACCAATGTGAGCAACGTGATCGTACGGAATCTGGAAGTCACCGACGCCGCGGACTGCTTCCCGGCCTGGGATCCGACCGACGGCTCGGCCGGCAACTGGAACTCGCTCTACGATCTGGTGTCGCTCAGCGGCGCGACCAACGTGTGGCTCGATCACAACACGTTCAGCGACGGCAACAACCATGATCAGGACCAGCCGCTCTATTTCGGCCGGCCCTACCAGGTGCACGACGGGGCGACCGACTTCATCCGCGGCTCCGACCTGATCACGGTCTCGTGGAACGACTACTACGACCACGACAAGACGATGCTGATCGGCTCGACCGACACGCCCGGCGTCGACGTCGGCAAGCTGCGCGTCACCGTCCATCACAACCGGTTCGGCAACGTGATTCAGAGAGCTCCCCGCGTACGCTTCGGCCAGGTCGACGTGTTCAACAACCTCTACCTGGCGACGGACGAGGAATACGGCTACTCGCTGGGCGTGGGGGTCGAATCGAGCATCTACGCCGAGAACAACTACTTCCGCCTGGCCGCCGACGTGCCGCCGGCCGAGGTGATCGCCTATTGGAAGGGCACACGGATCACGGCTGTCGGCACGCTGGTGCAGACGTCACATCGCCCGGCCGCGCCGGTTGATCTGGTAGCCGCCTACAACGCCGCGTACGACCCCGACCTGATCCCGGACGCCGGCTGGACGCCCACCCTGCGCACCCGCCTCGACCCCACGGCGGCCGTGCCCGCGGTGGTCAACGCCGGAGTAGGCATCCGCCGCCTCCTCTGACCCGACAGCACCCGACGCTCCCAACAGCACCCACCGGTTCCAACAGCGCCCGACGGGGACCGACAGCACCCGACGGCGCGCAGCGGGGCCCGACGGCACCCGACAACTCCCGGCCGCGCCCGGCCGCACCCGACGGCACCTGACGTTCCCCGGCACGCGAACCCGTCGTGCCGGGGACGCCGGGACATCCCGGCAACGCCCAGCGACACCCGACAGCACCCGACGCTCCCCGCCACACAAACGCCTCGCGCCGGGGGGACGCCGGCAACGCCCAGCGACACCCGACAGCACCCGACGCTCCCCGCCACACGAACGCCTCGTGCCGGGGGGACGCCGGAACGTCCCGGCCACGCCCAGCGACACCCGGCAGCACCTGACGTTCCCCGCCACACGAACGCCTCGTGCCGGAGGACGCCGGAACATCCCGGCAACGCTTAGCGACACCCGACAGCACCCGACGCTCCCCGGCACGTGAACGCGTCGTGCCGGGGGACGCGGGAACATCCCGGTCGCGCGCTGCGGCCGGGAGTGTCGGCTGGGCCGCGGAGCAGGCGGGTTCAGGAGTGGTGCGGTTGTCCGGGCCGACGAGGCGTACGGGAAAATCAGTATTTGCCACTCGAAAGGGTGTCAGCTCGGGCACCCTGGGGGGCATGCACATCGGGGTGATCGGGGCTGGACAGCTCGGTGCGACGCTGGCCGAATGGTGCGCGGAGAGCGGGCACGACGTGGCTGTCACTTCGCGGCATCCGGAGCGGCTGGCGGGCGTGGTCGACCATCTTTTCGGGCATGGCACGGCGCTGCCGATCGCGCAGACGGCCGAGTTTGCCGACGTGGTGCTGTTCTCGCCCAACTGGGAGTCGGCCTACGAGGCGACCGAGTTGGCCGGAACGACGCTCGACGGCAAGATCATTATTGATGCCACGAATCCGACCGGGCCGGTCGGCGCGACCAGCGGCTTTGAGCAGCTTGTGCAGATGGCGCCGAAAGCGCACTGGGCTAAGGCCTTCAACACGCTGCCCGCGGCCACGCTCAACCGGCGCCGCGGGCATGATCCGCTGCTGGCCGAGTTCGTCTGCAGTGATCACCGGGACGCCCGTCAGGCCGCGTCGACGCTGATCCGCGACATGGGCTTCGCGCCGTTCTACGCCGGTGGCGCCGAGGCCGCGCGGCTCACCGAACCGGGCGGCCCGCTGCAGCACAACGAGGTCGACGTCTTCCACGCGCAGGACGCCCTGGCCGAGGCCCTGGCGGTCAACTTCTAGACCGGCACGGTGACGAACGTCTTTCCCGCGGTGTTGACCACGCGTACGGCCTCGACCTGCACCGGATCGATCAGCGCGCTGCCGTTGAGCGTCGTGCCGCCCGCCTCCCCGGCCGGTGACACGAGCCAGCTGCCCGCGACCGCCGTGGAACCGTCCCGGCCCACCACCTCGATCACGCATTTCTCGCCGGCCGGAATGCCCCCGACCGTGGCCGACACCCGGACCCATCCGGCGGCCGGCGTGACTGCGACCTCCATGCGCGACCCGGTGGACGGCTCGGTGGCCGACCCGACCCGGGCGCCCGCGGGCACCGACAGGGTCGCCGTCGGCTGGGCAAGCGGCTCGGCTGACGGGGCTGTTCCCCGGCCGACCAGCACCCCGCCCACGACGGCGATCGCGGCCACGGCGGCGGCGATCGAGGTGAGCGTGGCGACCCGCTTGTAACGCCGGCCGGACGACTCGCGGCGCACCTGACGCAGCGTGCGCTGCAGCAGCAGGTCGGCGTCGTCGGGCGGGCCGTCGAGAAGCATCTCCTCGGGCACCCCGCCGAGCTGGTCGGACCACTGTTTCAGCGAGTCGCGCTCGGCCCGGCACTCGGCGCAGCCCGCCAGGTGGGCCTCGGCCTGGGCCTTCTCCTCGTCGGAGAGCATCTCCAGCAGGTAGCCGGCCATGTCGACGTGCTCGTTCGCCGTGTTGTTCGCGCTCTCCGGCGTGCTCATGATGCCAACCGTTCCGTGCCGGCCTCGCGCAAGGCCCGCAACGCATAGAAGGATCGGGATTTGACCGTCCCGGGCGGGATGCCGAGCACTTCCGCGGCCTCGGCGACGGTGTTGCCTTTGAGATAGACCTGTTCGAGCACTTCACGATGCTCGGCGGAGAGCCGGCTGAGCGCGTCGACCACGACCATCGAGGTGACCACGCGGTCGGAGTGGTCCTGTTCGACAGCGGCGTCGGGCGGGCTCTCGGCGACCTCGGGCGGGCGCCGGTTCCGCGCGCGGATCTGATCCAGCACGATGTTGCGGCAAACCGTGAGCAGCCATCCCCGTACGGAGCCCTTGCCGTTGTTGAGGCTGTCGGGGTGCCGCCAGGCGCGCACCAGCGCCTCCTGGACCACGTCCTCGGCGGCGGCGCGATCTCGGGTCAGCTGCGTGGCGTACGCGAGCATGGCCCGTCCGTGTTCCTGAAACAACGATCTGACCAGGGCTTCATCGGCCACCTCCCGGTGCGGTCTTTGTCTGCTCGACGGCATCCTTTTCTCTCCCCGCGGCACTTTCACGTGCACGCCTCGCGTTACGAGAACGGAACGACATCGATGAAAGTACTGTGCTGCGGCTACTCGAAGTACGTAGCGGGTCGGCCACCCGGATCAAGATTTTCGGAAAGTGGCACATCCCGGTGAACCGGCCGGCGGGAGCCGTCGTGTGGAGGGCAGGCCTGGAAGATCTGAGACGGGAGACGGTCATGAGGAATATCTACGTCGCGGCGATTCTGGCCACCGGCCTGGCGAGCCTGACAGCTTGCGGGAGCCAGGGCGCCACCGAGTCCGCCGGGCAGGTGCCGGTGGCGGTGCAGGCCAGCCAGGCTCCGCCGAACCCGCAGGGCCCCGGTGAGCTGCCCGATCTGGCCGGCATCGAGGCGCCGCCCTCGGCCGAGGAACTGCCGGCGACCACCGACCCGGACCCGGCCGTGACCGAGCCGGCCGCCGACGCCGGCAACGCCGACGCTGACGACGCAGACGCCGCTCCCGAGCCCGCGGCCTCTCCGACCGTCGCGAAGACGCAGAAGTGGGTCAAGATCTTCAGCGGACCGTCGCAGAAGGACATCACCCCGCCGAAGTCGCGCACCAGCGGCAGCAAGACGGTCGAGCTCAACGCCACCGAGAACGCGCAGATCGGCACGTACGTCTCCGACGGCGCGGGCCGCACGCTCTACCGCTTCGACAACGACTCCAACAAGCCGCCCAAGTCGGTCTGTAACGGCGACTGCGCCACGGCCTGGCCGCCCCTGCTGATCAAGAGCCCCGGCAAGATCTTCCCGGACGGGATCGACCCCAAGATCCTGGGCTATGTCGAGCGCGCCGACGGCACCTGTCAGGTCACGATCAACGGCTGGCCGGTCTACTACTTCGTCGCCGACGCCAAGCCGGGCGACATCAACGGCCAGGGACTCAACGGCAAGTGGTTCGCGATCAAGCCGGACGGCGGCAAGACCGCCGCGGCGCCCGGCCCGCTCTCGTCGGGCGGCACCAAATAACTGAGCCTCACTTCTTATCGGGGGCGCGCCCGGTGGTCCTGGCGGGGACTGCCGGGCGCGGCTGTTTCCAGGCACGGGGCTCCGCACTTCCGGTTTGCCCGTCAGGCTGCCGACGCCGGAGCTGTTGACGGTCGCGCCGCTGCCGCAGGTGGCCCGGATGGCGGCGACGCCGCTGACGAACGCGATCTTGCCGATGAGCGGATTTGTCATGCCGACGACTCTGGCCCGGTCGCCCGGCGACATCCAGGTAATGACATGACCTGGTTGGGCCACAGCGGCGGAGGCACGATGGGCGGCATGGACAGAGCAAAGGTCATCTACACCGCCGTTCCGGGTTGGCCGTCCGCGATCGGCCCGCAGCGTATGGTCGCAGGCTCATGAGCTTTGTGGACGAACTTCTCGAAGAAGCGGCGGCCCGGCACCACGTTCCCGGCGCGGCGGTCGCGGTCGGTCACGGCGACCAGCTGCTCGAGGCCGCGACCGGGGTGGTCAACCGCGACACCGGTGTCGAGGCCACCCCCGACAGCGTCTTCCAGATCGGCTCGGTCACCAAGGTATGGACGACCGCGCTGGTCATGCAACTGGTTGACGACGGCCTGGTCGACCTGGACGAGCCGGTCCGGCGCTATCTTCCCGGCTTCGCCGTCGCCGACCCGGCGGTCTCCGAGCGGGTGACGGTCCGCCAACTGCTGCTGCACACGGGAGGCTTCGACGGCGACCTGTTCGAGGACACCGGCCGCGGTGACGACGCCCTCGACCGCTACCTGCACTATCTGGGCGGTCACGCAGAACAGATCGCGCCGCCCGGCCGCTACTTCTCGTACTGCAACGCGGGCTTCGCCGTGCTCGGCGCGATGGTGGCCCGGCTGCGCGGCGGCACATGGGAGTCGGTGCTGCGCGAACGGCTGATCGACCCCCTGGGCGCCCGGCACATGGCGCTGCTGCCGGAGGAGGCGGTGCTGTTCCGGGCCTCGGCCGGGCATCTGCGGTCGGGCGAAGTGGTGCGGCCGTGGGTGATGACGCGGGCGATGGGGCCGGCCGGGTCGACACCGTGCGCCGCGCCGCGTGACCTGGTCCGGTTCGGCCGGATGTTCCTCCACGGCGAGCTGCTTTCGAAGAAGTCGATCGAGGCCATGACGACGCCGTGCCTCACGCTGCCGGGCGTCTCCGAGCGCGGCGACGGGCGGCGTGCGCTGGGCACCGAGATCTTCGACTGGGCGGGCACGGCGGCGTTCGGCCACGACGGCGGCACGGTCGGCCAGTCGACGCTGTGGCGGGTCGTGCCGTCACATTCGCTGGTGATCGCGATCAACGCCAACGGCGGCAACGCCCCGGGGCTGATCGACGACGTGCTCGACGGGGTGGTGCGCGAGCTGATCGGCGTCACTGTCCCGGGCCGTCCGGTGCCGCCGCCGGCGATCGTCCGAGGCGCCCCGGTCGAGGGCCGCTTCGAATATCCGCTGGGCCGGTACGACGTGCGGCCCCACCCGGCGGGCGGCCTCGAGATCACGGCCACGCCGCTGGGTGTGGTGGCCGAGATGGAGGAACCGTCGACCCGGCGGTACGTGCCGCTGACCGGGGACACCTGGATCACGACCGAGCCCGACGACGGCTTCCATTCCACGCTCACGTTCCTCGAGGACGGCCGGTTCCTGTACGGCGGGCGGATCGCGCGGCGGGTCAATGAGTAGCGCAGGCCAGGAACATCGGCATGGCGATCAGCAGGCGGCCGGTTGCGGCGCGGTGGTCCTGATCGGCCAGCCAGGCGTCGGCCTCGGCCACGGTGATGGCGCCGGCCTCGCGCGCGGCTTCAGCGTGCCCGACGAGCAACTGCCGCGCGCCGGGGTCGGTGAAGACGGCCGTGTGAACGGTGAGCTCGACGTCGCGGAAGCCGTGGTCGAGCAGCAGATTGCGGTATGCGCGGGCGATCCGGGGGTGCTCGATCGTGTCGGCCCGGGCGTGGACGATCCGGCGGGTCACGTCAGGGAGGCCGGAGTCGATGGCGATGGTGTCCCAGTCCTGCCCGACCAGCACGATCCGGCCACCGGGAGCGAGCACGCGGCGGGCCTCGGCCAGCGCCGCCACCGGGTCGGGCAGCACGTGATACACCTTGTCGGCGCGATAGCCCCGTACGGAGGCATCGTCGAGTGGCAGGGCGGTCGCATCGGCTTCCCGGACGTCGATGCCGGGGAAGCGGGCGCGGGCGGCGTCCAGCATCGCCGGGTTGGAGTCCACGCCGACGGCGTTGCCGCCGAGCTCGGACACGGCCCGGCCGGTGCCGCAGCCGACGTCCACGACGGCTTGGCCGGGCGAGTGCCGCAGGGCCGCGTACGTGTGCTGTCGCAGACTGACGGCGTCGGGAGTCAGCTCGGCGGTGTCGAGTGCCTTGATCAGGGTTTCGGAATCCAGGTAGCCCATGCCGGCGAGTCTGCGACTTAAGGTCGACCTGAAGTCAAGGAGGACCGATGGAGTACACGATCGGCGAACTGGCGGAGCGCTTCGGCCTGGCCACGCACGTGTTGCGCCACTGGGAGGACGAGGGCCTGCTGTCGCCCGTGCGCACGGGCAACGGCCGCCGCGTGTATTCGGCCGCCGACGAGATCCGGGTGGCCGAGATCCTGCTCGGCAAGGAAGCCGGCTTCGGCCTGCCGGATCTGCGCGAGCTGGTGGCCGCGCCCGACCGCGAACACCGCCATGCTGTGCTGCGCGGCCAGCTCGCCGAGGTCGAGAAACGCATCGCGCGCCTCACGTTGTCGCGCACGTTGCTGGAACACGGGTTGCGCTGCCGGCACGAGAATTACCAGGAGTGCCCGCGTTTCCGCGAGATGGTGCTGTCCCGGCTCGACGGCGCCGACCTGGCCGCGGCGCTCGATCATCACTAAGGCGTGTTCCATTACTGGGGTAGGCCTGCGGCGAGGTCCAGATTTCGTCTGCGTGTGGCCCGCGGAAGGCAGGCTACCGGTGTTGTAACCGGCCTTTCGCGGGCCGCGCGCAGACGAAATCTGGGCCCCGGCGCAGGCCTGGTCCAGTTATGAAACACGCCTTAGCTTGAGTTTTAACGTGCGGCTGGGTGGTATCGACCCTGGCTGATCACGGGGACAGCCCTTGATCGATGATCTTCTTGTCTAGGGAAGAGAACCGAATCAAGGGCTGTCTGATGATCAGTGTGCCTGACGTAGACCAAGCTGGTGCTCTCGGGCGTCTGGCCGGGTTCCGGGCTGAGTTCCATCGCTGTCTAACCGCTCGCGCGGACGCGTTGTTCGAGCTGGTGGACGCCGTGTTGTGCGCAGACACGGCGGTGCGTTCGCTGGCGGAACTGTCGCTGGCCGGCCAGCATCGCCGGGGTCACGGCGCGCTGTATGCCGGGCTGAACCGCGGCCGCATCGACGTCGACCGGTTGCGGACCGCCCTGGCTGCGGTGCCGGTGCCACGGGCCGCGGACGGCAGGATCGTGCTCGCGGTGGACGTGACGTGCTGGCTGCGCCCGGAAGCACACACCAGCCCGCAGCGGGTGCTGTGTCACACCTACGGCCGGACCAAGGACACCCATATCGGGGTCCCGGGCTGGCCCTACTCAGTCGTGGTCGCGCTGGAATCGGGACGCCATTCGTGGACCGCACCTCTGGACGCCCGCCGGCTGCAGCCCGGTGACGACGCCGCCACGGTCACCGCCGACCAGTTACGCGATGTCGTGCAACGCCTGATCACCGCCGGGCAGTGGCAGCCCAGCGACCCGGACATGTGGATCGTCGCCGACGCCGGCTACGACGGTCCCCGGCTGGCTCTGCTACTCGCCGACCTACCGGTGAAAGTCCTGGTCCGGATGCGTTCGGACCGGGTCTTGCGCCGCCCGGCACCGCCGCGTGAGCCCGGCACGAAGGGCCGCACGAAACGCCACGGCGGGGAGTTCATCTTCGGTGACCCCACCAGCTGGGGCACCCCGGACACCAGCATCACCACCGTGACCCGGCTCTACGGCACCGCGACAGTACTGGCCTGGCAACGCCTGCACCCGAGACTGACCCATCGCACCGCCTGGATCGGCCACGCCGGTGTCCTACCGGTCATCGAGGGCACCGTCATCCTGCTGCGCGTGGACCGGCTGCCGTCGGGCGCCGCCGCGAAACCGGTCTGGCTGTGGTCCTCGATCCCGGACGCCGACGCCACCACCGTCGACCTGCTCTGGCAAAGCTTCCTGCGCCGTTTCGACATCGAGCACACCTTCCGCATGCTCAAGCAAACGTTGGGCTGGACCAGCCCGAAACTCCGCGACCCGGCCGCCGCCGACCGATGGACCATGCTGCTGCTGGCGGCCTACACCCAGCTCAGACTCGCTCGAACGCTGGTCGCGGACCTGCGGCGGCCCTGGGAACGCCCCGCGCAGCCGCAACGGCTCACCCCGGCCCGCGTCCGGCGAGCATTTCGGCACCTGCACGCTCAGACCGGCACTCCTGCCAGTGCACCGAAACCCTCCCGACCAGGACCCGGCCGACCACCCGGACGCCGCAACAGCCGACCAGCCACCCGCCACGACGTCCACATCGCCACCAGGACAAACCAACCGCACAGCGCAACGAAAAAGAAGACCTCAACCACGCCGCGGCCCCGCCGCACCGGTTAAAACTCAAGTTAGGGTCGGGTCATGGTGCCGCGCTTTCCTGACGGGTTCTTGTTCGGCTGCTCCACGGCGTCCTACCAGATCGAGGGGGCCGTGCGCGAGGACGGGCGCGGTCCGTCCATCTGGGACACGTTCGCGCACACGCCGGGCCGGACGCTCGGCGGGGACACCGGGGATGTCGCGTGCGACCACTATCACCGCTTCGCCGCCGACGTGGAACTGCTGAGCGATCTCGGCGTGGGGGCGTACCGGTTCTCGATCGCCTGGCCCCGGGTGCAGCCGACCGGGGCGGGCGAACCGAACCGGGCCGGCCTCGACTTCTACGACCGGCTCGTCGACGCGTTGCTCGAGAAGGGCATCGTGCCGCTGCCCACGCTGTTCCACTGGGACCTGCCGCAGGCGCTGGAGGATCAGGGTGGCTGGCTGTCGCGGGACACGTCGTCGCGGCTGGCCGACTACGCCGGGCACGTGGCGGCCCGTCTGGGCGATCGCGTACGCCGGTGGATCACGCTGAATGAGCCGGTCGTGCACATGGCGCAGGGTTACGCGTACGGGACCCACGCCCCTGGGCGCACGTTGATGCTCGAAGCCCTCCCGGTCGCGCATCACCAGCTGCTCGGTCATGGCCTCGCCGTGCAGGCGTTGCGGGCCGCGGGCGCGACCGAAATCATGCTGACCAACAACTGCACGCCCGTCCGCGCGGCCGACGACTCCCCCGCCGCCGCCGTGTACGACGCCTTCCACAACCGGCTCTTCAACGACCCCGTACTGCTGGGCTCGTATCCCGATTTTCTCGGCGCCGCGCTCGGCGACGTCGTGCACGATGGCGATCTTGACGTCATCCGGACGCCGATCGACGCGCTGGGCATCAACTACTACAACCCGACGCTGGCCGGCGCGCCCACCGGCGAGTCGCCGCTGCCGTTCGAGCTGCGGCCGATCGAGGGTGTGCCGACGACGGCGTTCGGCTGGCCCGTGGTGCCGTCCGGGCTGACCGAGCTGCTGACCGGGCTGCGCGACACGTACGGCGACGCGCTGCCCCCGATCTACATCACCGAAAACGGCTGCTCCACGACCGAGGGCACCGCCGACCAGTTCCGCATCGATTACCTCGGCGCCCACCTGCAGGCCCTGCACGACGCGATCACCGCCGGGGTCGACGTGCGCGGCTACTTCGTCTGGTCCCTGCTCGACAACTTCGAGTGGGCCGAGGGCTATTCACAACGGTTCGGGCTGGTCCACGTCGATTTCGAGACCCTTTCCCGTACGCCGAGAGACTCGTACCGCTGGCTCCAAGAGGTTCTGCGTCAGGAGAACAGCGCGCTGTAGCCGTTCAGGGCGGGCTGGCCGCCGAGGTGGGCGTACAGGACCGTGGCCTCGGCGGGGATCTCCTTGCGCGTGACCAGGTCGATCAGCGCGGCCATCGACTTGCCCTCGTAGACCGGGTCGGTGACCATTCCCTCCGTACGGGCGGCGACCCGCATCGCCTCGAGCGTGGTCTCGTCGGGGATGCCGTAGACGCCGGCGTGGTAGCGCTCGTCGAGCAGGATCTCGTCCTCGGTCAGGTCGCGCCCGAGCCCGATCAGCGACGCCGTGTTGCGGGCGATCCGGGCCACCTGCTCGCGGGTCTCGGCCGGTTTGGCCGACGCGTCGATGCCGAGCACCCGACGGGGGCGGCCGCCCGCGTCCTGGATGGCGGCGAACCCGGCGATCATGCCGGCCTGGGTGCTGCCGGTGACCGAGCAGACGATGACAGTGTCGAAGAAGACGCCGAGCTGCTCCTCCTGCGCCTGCACCTCGTACGCCCAATTGGCGAAGCCGAGACCGCCGAGCTTGTGATCGGAGGCGCCGGCCGGGATCGCGTACGGCTTGCCGCCGGAAGCCTCGATGTCGCGCAGCGCCTGCTCCCAGCTCTCCTTGAAGCCGATGCCGAACTCGGAGCGCACCAGCCGCACCTCGGCCCCGGCCAGCCGGCTGATCAGGATGTTGCCGACCTTGTCGTAGACCGGGTCGGGCCAGTCGACCCAGCTCTCCTGCACGAGCACGCACTTGAGCCCGGCCCGCGCGGCGACGGCGGCGACCTGCCGGGTGTGGTTGGACTGCACGCCGCCGATCGAGACGAGCGTGTCGCAGCCCTGGGCGATCGCGTCGGCGACAAGATATTCGAGCTTGCGCGTCTTGTTTCCCCCGTACGCGATGCCGCTGTTGCAGTCCTCCCGCTTGGCCCAGACGGCGGCGCCGCCCAGGTGGGCCGTGAGCCGGTCGAGCCGGTGCACCGGGGAGGGTCCGAACAGCAGCGGGTAACGGTCGAACTCGATCATGCGGATCTCTCTTCCAACGAGCGCCAGATCAGCGACGTGAGGCGGGTGGCTTCCAGGACATCGCCGGCGGCGCAGGCGGCGATCAGGTCGTCGTGCCGCTCGACCGAACGGCGGGCCTGGCTCCGCGCGAACTGCAGGCGCTCGAGCCGGCGGATCAGCGGGGTGTAGCGCTCGATCGTGGCCGCGAGCGCGCGGTTGCCACTGGCCCGCACGAGCACCCCGTGCAGCTCGTCGTCGGCGGCCATGGCGGCGTCGATGTCACCGGCCCGACCGGCTTTTTCGAAGCGATGGTTGGCGGCGCGCATCGCGGTCAGGTCCTCGGCGGTCAGCTCGGCCACGGTGAGGCCGGCGGCCAGCTCGTGCATGGCCCGGACGACCGCGGCGGCGTCACGGACCTCGCGCGGCAGCACCTCGGTGACCCGGGTGTAGCTCTGCGGCTTGGTCTCGACCAGTCCCTCGTTGGCCAGGCGGGCCAGGGCGTCGCGGACCGGGGCGCGGGAGAGCCCGAGCCGGTCGGCCAGTTCGGCGCTGTTCACCACGGCCCCGGGCGCGAGGTCGCCGCGCACGACGGCGTCACGGATCGACTCGTACGCCGTCTCGCGCAGCAGCCTGCGTTCCACCCGTTCCACGTCTGCGGCCCCTCCCGGCTCTCCTTGAACTGAAATGTTAGATGTCAGCCCTCTCTGGCGCCAGGGTTCTAGGGTTGATCACATCGACATCACCGCCGAGCTGGTCCGCGATCTCGTACGCGACCAGCACCCCGACCTCGCCGACCACCCGGTGAAGCTGGGCGCGCGCGGCTGGGACAACCAGCTGTGGCGGCTCGGCGACGACCTGGCCGTGCGGATCGCCTGGCACACCGACCCGGCCGACGAGCTGCTGCGCAACGAATACACGTGGGTGCCCGAACTGGCCCCGCGCCTGCCGCTGCCGATCCCCGTGCCGCAACGGTTCGGGGAACCCTCCGCGCGGTTCCCGCGGCCGTGGATCATCACTACCTGGGTTCCGGGCACCCCAGCCGACCAGGCTCCCATCGCGCGTGGAGCCGGCTTGCTGGCCGACTTCCTGACGGCTCTGCACCAGCCCGCTGCGGCCGGCGCGCCCCCGGGCCGGGATCGCGGCGGTCCGCTGGCCGAGCGGGCGGAATCCTTCGACCGGGGAGTGGACTCCGCGGCCTCGCTCGGCCTGATCGACGATCCGGACGCCGTCCGCGCCGTCTGGCACGACGCGGTCACCGCACCCCCGTGGACCGGCCCGCCGCTCTGGCTGCACGCCGACCTGCACCCGGCCAACGTCCTCACCACCGGCGGCGTCCTGAGCGGAGTGATCGACTTCGGTGACCTCTGCGCGGGCGACCCGGCCTACGACCTGTCCGCCGCGTGGCTGCTGCTGCCGGACGCCGAGCCCTTCCTCGCCGCCTACCGCCCGGCCGTCGACGCCGCCACCGTACGGCGGGCCCGCGGCTGGGCGATGGCCCGCGTGCTGAGCGGCCTGCTGATAGGCAACGCGGGCGTCCGCGGCCTGCCGGGCGGCAAGCCGAGCTGGGCCCCACCCGCCCGCGCCGCCCTGCACCGCCTGCTCGGGCACTGAGACAGCCGTCCGGACGGGCAAGTACGACATTGCGCTGTTTGTCGACGCGGCTCGGATTCGGCGACTGCTGCGGCGGCTCGCCACCGGTCGATCATCGGCTGCGCGGGGCCGCTCAGGGCCGGGCCGGCGCGATAGATTGCGAGAACAACTCGGAATCGGCTTGGAGGCGCGGTCTATGGCTCGGGTCGGTGAGCGCCGGTGATGACGCCGACACAGTTGCGCGCCTACTCGGCCGTCGTCCGGCTGGGGTCGGTCAAGCTGGCCGCCGCGCACCTGTCGGTCTCCGAGTCGGCGGTGTCGCTCCACATCGGGCAGTTGCGCCGTGAGCTGGGCGATCAGCTGTTCTCCCGGACGGCGGCGGGGCTGGCCTTCACCCCCGGCGGTCTGCGGCTGGCCAGCCGGGCCACCGAACTGCTCGGCCTGCAGGACATCACGGTTCTCGAGGTGAGCGCGGCCGGTCGCGGGCGCCGCCTGCTGCGGGTGGGCGCGTCCAGCCTGTTCGCCGAGCATGCCGCGCCCGGCCTGATCGAACTGTTCGCCGGCCGCGCCGACGATCTCGACCTGGAACTGAGCGTCCGCGATCCCCGCTCGTTCGAGACTCTGCTGCAGACCCGCACAATCGACATCGCCATCGGCCCGCATCCCGCCGTGCTCGAGCCGGCGTTCGCGTCGCGGCCCGTCATGAACTACCGCATCGTGGTGGTGGCCGGCCCCGAGCACCCGATCGTCCACCTGCGCCCGTCGGCCGCCCAGTTGCGCGACCAGAAGTGGCTGCTCGGACCGTCCGCCGCGGCGCAGGTGGGCGCGGTCCCCGAACTGATGCGCCGCCTGGGTGTGCCCGAGGGCAACCAGCAGATCTACCAGAGCAACGCCGCCGCCCTCGAAGAGGCGAAACGCGGCCACGGCGTGACCCCGGCGCTGTCGTTCGCCGTCGCGCCCGACGTCCGCAACGGCCTGCTGGTGCAGCTGCCCGGCCCGCACGCCCAGCTCGAAGCCAGCTGGCATGCGCTCACCCTGACCGACCAGGGCGGCCCGTCGGCGGCTGCTGAGCTGTCCCGCTTCGCCTCCAGCCCGCGGGCGATCCAGGCCATGATGCGCGGCACCGGCGCCAAGGTCGGCCACTTCCGCCCGTCGGTGCACGTCACGCTCTGGAGCTGAGATTCTGCAGTACGCCGGCCGCATCCATCACGCCCGGGAGCTGGGCGGCGCTGATGGGCGGCGAAACCGAGCGGCCAGGCTGGGATTCTGCCAGGTCGGCCACATCGATCAGGCCCGGGAACTGAGGCTCTGCAACAGATGGGTCGCGTTCATCAGGTCGTGGAAGGTGGCGGCGGGGAGCAGGCGGTCGCAGTATGGGAGGGCAGCGGCCATGCCGGCCACCCGGGGGGCGAAGCCGGGGGCGCTCGCCCGCGGGTTGAGCCAGAGGACTCGGTGGGCCCGGCGGCTCAGGCGGGCCATGGCGGTGGTCATTGCCTCGGGCGGGTCGCTGTCCCAGCCGTCGGAGGCGACGATCACCAGGGCGCCGCGCAAGCTGTTGCCGTGGTGCGAAGCGAGCAGGGCGGCGATGCTGGTGGCGATCTTCGTGCCGCCGAAGCGGTCGGTCACCAGGGCGCCCGCGCGGGTCAGGGCCTCGGCCGCGTCGGTGTGGCGCAGGGCCGGGGTCAGGCGGGTCAGCGTGGTGGCGAACGCGAAGACCTCGGCCTCGGCGACCAGCGTGAACGCGCGCATCAGGTGCAGGTAGGCGACGGCCTGGGCGCGCATCGACTCGCTGACGTCGCAGAGCAGCACGACCCTGCGGGGGCGGCGCACAGGCTTTTCCCGTACGAGGTGGGCCGGCTCCCAAGCAGTGCGGCGCGCGCGGGTGATGGTGGCGCGTAAGGCGATGCGGCGGCCGGACGGGTCGGGTTTGTGGCGCCGGGTGCGGCGGGTGGGCCAGCGGGTGAGGGTGGCCCGCAGTGCCTCGCCGAGCAACGCGGTCTGGGCCGGGTCGAGGTCGGCGAAGGGGAGCTCGGCCAGGGCGGCCAGGGCGCTGGGGCGGCGGTCGGGAACGCTCAGGCCGGCGTCGGCGGGGTCGGCCGCGGCCACGATTGGGGGCAGCGTCGCCCAGGGGAGGCCGCCACCGTCGGTGGTGTCGTCGGAGCCGGTGGGCACGGGCACCTGCACGTCGTCGTCGCGGCGGGCGGCCGGGGTGACGGCCTGGCGGAGCAATGGCAGCGGCGGGGCGTCGGCGAACACGGCCGCGAACACCTCGTCGAAGGCGGCGAGGTCGGTGCGGCGGCGGACCAGGGACGTGCGGGCCGTCCAATAGAGCGTGCCGAGGGTCAGGGGCGGGCACACCTCGAGTGCGTGGACGAAGTCGCCGGTCTCGGTCAGGCCGGTGGGCACGCCCGCGCGGCGCAGGCGGTCGGTCAGGGCGACGGCCAGCCCGGCCCGGTCGGTGCCCCGCAGCAGCACCGGCCGGGTGGACGGCGGGCGGCCCGGGCCAGGGCCGCGCGCCGCGCCGGCGGGAAGGTCAGCCCCGGGCAACGAACCACACGATGAGGCCGACGACCACGGCTACGCCGACGGCGGCCGGGATGGCCCGCTTGTAGACGGAGCTGCCGGCGATGGCGAGCAGGTCGAGCGGCTCGGGTTCGGCGGCGGGGGCCGCGGCGGACGGGGCCGGGTGGGAAACGGACCCGAACGGGGTCGGGCGAGAGACGGCCGCGGACGGTCCCGAGCCGGTGGTCGCGGCGGGAGCCGGTTTGGTGGGCGCGGTTTTGGATGGCGACGGGGCGGCCGAGCCGTTGACCGGGAAGGCCGGAGAGGGCGAGCTGTCGACGGCCGCGGCGAATGAGGTGGAGGCGCCGTTGGTGGCGGCGGAGGAGGCGGGGGCGCCGTTGGCGGCGGAGGCGGGGGCGCCGTTGGCGGCGGAGGCGGCGGCCTCGGGAGTGGTGGTCGGCGCGGGAGGGGTGCTGGTCGCGGGCGGGGCCACGACGGCGTCGGCCGTGTTGTCGGTGACCGAGGCCGCGAGGGGCTCGCTTCCGGCGACGGCGGGGGTGGCGGGCTCGGCCGCGCCGGGCTCGGCCGGGATCAGGTTGGCGGTGAGGTTGGCCGGGCTGGGCGCGTCGGCGCTCGGAGCCGCGGCGGGCACACCGGGCGCGAGCACCGCGGCCGTGTCGGCGGCAGTCTCGGTGGCCGCGGGCGAAGGCACATCGAGTGTCGCGGGCACCGACGAGGCACCGGCCGCTGTCGACGGCGCATCGGAGGCCGCGGGCAACAGCGCAGCACCGGCCGGAGCACCGGCCGCGACGCCAGAGTCGGCCGCGACGCCGGAGCCGGCCGCGGCGACCGGGCCGGTGTTGTCGGCGGCCAGCTTGGCCTCCAGGTTGGCCACGAACTGGGCCAGCAGCTTGTTCGAGATCTCCTTGATCATGCCGCTGCCGAACTGGGCCAGCTTCCCGCTGATCTTCAGGTCGGTGTCGACGCTGACGACCGTGCTCTCCCCGGCCGGGCGCAGCGAGGCGGTCACCACCGCCGAGGCGTTGCCTCCGGCCCGGGCGTCGCGGCCCTTGGCGTCGATCACCGCCCGGTAGGCGGTGTCGTCCTTGGCGGTGAACTGGGCGGTGCCGGCGAAGTCGGAGATGACCGGGCCGACCTTGACCTTCACCTTGCCCCGGTAGACGTCGCCGTCCACACCGGTCAGCTGGGCGCCGGGCAGGCAGGGGGCGACGCCCTCGAGGTCGGTCAGCACATGCCAGGCGCGGTCGATCGGGGTGTGCACCGTGAACTCGTTGGTGATCTTCATGAGGCCTCCTCGGGGACGACGAGGGCCACGGCGGTCCGGTCGTCGGGGGTTTTCGCGATCGCGCCGAGCGTGCTGACGACGGCGGCGTCGGTGAGGTCGGCGACGCCCAGGGCGGACAGGGCCGACACCCAGTCGATGGTCTCGGCCAGGCCTGGGGCCTTGTCGAGTTCGAGCCCGCGGACCCGGCCGATGAACTCGGTGGCGCTGCGGATCAGCGGTTCGGCCGCGCCCGGCACGGCCCGGCGGACGATCTCGGCGGCGCGGGCCGGGGCCGGGAACTCGATCCAGTGGTAGAGGCAGCGGCGGCGCAGGGCGTCGTGCAGGTCGCGGCTGCGGTTCGAGGTGAGGACCACGACGGGCGGTCGCAGGGCGGTGAACGTGCCCAACTCCGGGACGGTGATCGCGGCCTCGCCGAGGAATTCGAACAGCAGGGCCTCGAACTCGTCGTCGGCGCGGTCGATCTCGTCGATCAGCAGCACGGGCGGGACGGGGCCCTGGTGGCGTACGGCGCGAAGAATGGGACGCTCCTGCAGGAACTCGGCCGTGAACAGGTCGGCGTCGGTGAGCTTCTCGTGCCGGGTTTCGGCCAGCCGGATCGCGAGCAGTTGCCGCTGGTAGTTCCACTCGTAGAGCGCCTCGCCCGCGGTCAGCCCCTCGTAGCACTGCAGCCGGATCAGCGGGGTGCCGAGCGCGAGCGACAGGGCCTTGGCCGCCGCGGTCTTGCCGACGCCGGGTTCGCCCTCGAGCAGCAGCGGCTTGCCGAGCCGGATGGCCAGGAACATCGCCATCGCCAGGCCGTCGTCCACGAGGTAGTCCACGGCGTCCAGGCGACTGCTGACCTCGTGCGGGTCGTTCATCGGCTAGGCCGCCGCCGCCACGAACGTGTCGCGGCACCCGGCCCGGCAGAACCAGTGGTCCTGCCCGTCCACGACGGCGTGCGCGGTGTCGTCGCCGATGAACACGGTCATGCCGCAGACCGGATCGACGGCCTGCCGCGGCGGGGCGGCCGCGATGGTGACGACCACCGGTCCGGGGGCGGCCGGGGTGAGCCGGCCGGCCCGGATCTCGCGCACGATCTCACCCAGGATGGCCAGGGCGATCTCCTTGGGCGTACGGGCGCCGATGTCGAGACCCGCGTGATTGCGCACCCGGGACCGTTCGGCGCCGGTCAGACCCATGCCGTCGAGCACCACTTTGCCGCGCGTGTGGCTGGCGACCAGGGCGATGTACGGCACCCCGGCGTCCAGCGCGGCCCGGATGGCCCTTTCCTCGTCGCGGCCGAGCCCGGCCACGACGACCGCGGCTGCCCCCGCGTACGAGGGAAGGGTTGTCAGCTCGAAATCGAGGAACGAGGCCAGCTCGCCGACGGCCCGGCCGATGGGGGTGCCGCCGACGACGCCGAGCAGGGGCCGGGGCAGCACCGGGCGCAGGAAGATCTCGATCGCCCCGCCGGAGTGGCACGGGTTGACCACGACCAGCGCCCCCGGCGTCTCGGGGAACTCGGGGGCGTTGTCCGGCAGCACCCGCAGCAGCAGCGTCTGACCGGACGAGAGCGTGTCCAGAGCGGCTGCCCGTACGGAACCCTCGGCGCACACGCCACCCACGAAGCCCTCGATCGACCCGTCGTCGAGGATCACCGCGTCGTCGCCGGCGCGCGCCGAGGTCGGTTCCTGGGCGCGCACCACCGTGGCATGCACGAACGGCCGCCTGGAGACGGTCAGCTCGCGGGCCCTGTCCGTGATCGTCATGGCTGTCCCTAGATCGGCGGGGTCGCGCGGCCGCGCATGGCGTCCCACACCCGCGACGGTGTGAGCGGCATGTCGGCGTGCCGCACCCCGAACGGTTTGAGCGCGTCGACCACGGCGTTGACGATGGCCGGGGGCGACCCCACGGTGGCCGACTCCCCCACTCCCTTGGCCCCGATCGGGTGGTGCGGCGACGGCGTGACCGTGTAGCCGGTCTCCCAGTCGGGCACCTCCAGCGAGGTCGGGATCAGATAGTCCATCAGGGACGCGCCGAGGCAGTTGCCGTCCTCGTCGAAGGCGATCATCTCCATCAGCGCCATGCCGACGCCGTCGGTCAGCCCGCCGTGCACCTGCCCCTCGATGATCATCGGGTTGATCCGGGTGCCGCAGTCGTCGACCGCGATGAACCGCCGCACCTTGACCTGCGCGGTTCCCGGATCAACGTCGACCACGCAGATGTACGCCCCATGCGGGTAGGTCAGGTTCGACGGGTTGTAGCAGATCTGCGCCTCGAGCCCGCCCTCCATGCCGTCCGGCAGGTCGCCGGCGCCGTGCGCGCGCATCGCGATCTGCTGGATGGTGACCGCCTTGCCGGGGTCGCCCTTGACCTGGAACGAGCCCTTGACCCAGTCCAGGTCGGCCACGGTCACCTCGAGCATGGCCGACGCGATCAGCTGCGCCTTGTCGCGCACCTTGCGAGCGACCAGGGCGGCCGCGGCGCCCGAGACCGGGGTCGAGCGGCTCCCGTACGTTCCCAGCCCGAACGGCGTCTGGTCGGTGTCGCCGTGCACGACCTCGATGTCGGCCGGCGGGATGCCGATCTCCTCGGCCACGATCTGCGCGAAGGTCGTCTCGTGACCCTGACCCTGGGTCTTGACCGACAACCGGACGACGGCCTTGCCGGTGGGGTGCACCCGCAGCTCGCAGCCGTCGGCCATGCCCAGGCCGAGGATGTCCATGTCCTTGCGCGGGCCGGCCCCGACCGCCTCGGTGAAGAACGAGATGCCGATGCCCATCAGCTCGCCGCGGGCCCGCTTCTCGGCCTGCTCCTGGCGCAGTTCGGCATACCCGGCGATGTCCATGGCCTGGCGCATCGTGGGCTCGTAGTTGCCGGAGTCGTACACCCAGCCGGTCTTGGTCTCGTACGGGAACTGGTCGGGCTGGATGAAGTTCTTCAGGCGCAGCTCGGCCGGGTCCATGTCGAGCTCGGCGGCCAGGCAGTCGACGATCCGCTCGACCAGGTACACCGCCTCGGTGATGCGGAAGCTGCACGCGTACGCGACCCCGCCCGGAGCCTTGTTGGTATAGACGGCGGTCATGTTGCAGTACGCCGCTTCGATGTCGTAGCTGCCGGTGAAGACGCCGAAGAAGCCGGCCGGATATTTCACCGGGGCGGCCGTGCCGTTGAACGCGCCGTGGTCGGCCAGCACGTTGGTCCGGATGGCCAGGATGCGGCCGTCGCGGGTGGCCGCGATCTCGCCGCGCATGATGTAGTCGCGCGCGAACCCGGTGCTGATCAGGTTTTCCGACCGGTCCTCCATCCACTTCACCGGTTTGCCGGTGACGATGGAACCGACGATCGCGCACACGTAACCGGGGTAGATCGGCACCTTGTTGCCGAACCCGCCGCCGATGTCCGGCGCGATCACCTGGATCTTGTGTTCAGGCAGCCCGGCCACGATCGCGTAGAGGGTGCGGTGGGCGTGCGGGGCCTGGGTGGTCGACCACAGGCGCAGCCGGCCCTCGACCGAGTCGAAGTCGGCGACCGCGCCGCACGTCTCCATCGGCGCCGGATGTACGCGCGGATAGACGATGTCTTCCTTGACGACCACGTCGGCCCGGGCGAAGACGGCCTCGGTGGCGTCGGCGTCGCCGGTCTCCCAGTCGAAGCAGTGGTTGTCGGTCTTGCCCTCGAGGTCGTCGCGGATCAGCGGCGCGTCCGGCGCGAGGGCCTGCCGCGCGTCGATGACCGGGTCGAGGACGTCGTACTCCACGTCGATCAGTTCGAGCGCGTCGCGGGCGGCGTACCGGTCGTCGGCGACGACGAAGGCGACCTCCTGGCCCTGGAAGCGCACCTTGTCGGTGGCCAGCACGGCCTGCACGTCGTTGGAGAGCGTGGGCATCCAGGCCAGGCCCAGCCCCTTGAGAGTCTCGCCGGTGACCACGGCCTTGACGCCCGGCGCGGCCTCGGCGGCGCTGGTGTCGACGTTGACGATCCGGGCGTGCGCGAACGGCGAGCGCAGGATGGCCAGATGCAGCATGCCGGGCAGTTGCACGTCGTCGGTGAACCGGCCCCGGCCGCGGACCAGGCGCGGGTCCTCCTTGCGCAGCATCCGCCCGTACCCGACGGGCTTCTGGTCGTTGTCGTCGAACGTGGTCGTTCTGGGCTCTTCCACTGTCGTCATTTGTTCGCCGCCGCTTCGTGGACCGACGCCCAGCGCACCGAGCGGACGATCGTGGAGTAGCCCGTGCACCGGCAGATCTGACCGGAGATGGCCTCACGGATCTCGGCGTCGGTGGGGTCGGGATTCTTGTCGAGCAGCGCCCGGCAGGTCATCATCATGCCCGGCGTGCAGAACCCGCACTGCAGCCCGTGACACTGCATGAAGCCCTCTTGGATCGGGTCGAGCTCGGCCCCCTTCGCCAGGCCTTCCACCGTACGGACCTCGTGCCCGCCGGCCATCGCGGCCAGCACGGTGCACGACTTGACGGGCTCGCCGTCCAGCCACACCACGCAGGTGCCGCAGTTGCTGGTGTCGCAGCCCCAGTGCGTGCCGGTCAGGCTCAGCGTGTCGCGCAGGAAGTGCACGAGCAGCAGCCGGCCCTCGATCTCCCGGGTGACCTCGACGTCGTTGACGGTCATCGTGACCTGCATGGACTCAGCTCCTCGCCCGTTCGACAGCCTTGCGCAGCGTGCGGCGGGTGAGCTCGTCGGCGAGGTGGCGCTTGTAGTCCTCGCTGCCCCGCTGGTCGGTGGCCGGGTCGCAGCTGCCCGCGGCGATCGCACCGGCCCGCTCGTACATCTCCTCGTCCGGCGTGTTGCCCCGCAGCGCCCGCGAGATCTCCGGGATGCCGGTCGTGTTGGGCCCGACCGCGGCCAGACCCACCCGCGCGTCGGCGATCGTGCCGTCCGGGGCCAGCCACACCGCGGCGCCGGCCGACACCACGGCCCAGTCCCCGGCCCGGCGCTCGACCTTCTCGTACGCGCTGCCGCCACCCGTACGCACCGGGAAGCGCACCTCGACCAGCATCTCGTCGTCGCCGACGGCGGTCTCGTACGGCCCGAAGTGGAACTCCTCCATCGACACGACCCGCTCGGCGCCGCCCGGCCCGCGGATCACACAGCTGGCGTCGAGGGTCGTGCACACCGCGGACAGGTCCTCGGACGGATCGGCCTGGCACAGCGAGCCGCCGAGCGTGCCCCGGTTGCGCACCACGGGATCGGCGATCACGCGCTCGGCGTCCCGGAAGATCGGGAACGCGGCGGCCAGCTCGTCGGACTCGAGCAGCTCCCGATGCCGGGTCATGGCCCCGATGCGAACCTCACCGGCCTGCACCCGGATGTATCCCAGTTCGGCGTGCAGCGGGTTGATGTCGATCAGATATTCGAAGTTCGCCAGCCGCAGCTTCATCATCGGCAGCAGGCTGTGCCCGCCCGCCACCAGCCGTGCTGAGCTGCCCAGACGTTCCAGCAGTCCGATCGCCTGGTCCACACTGGTGGCACGCTCGTATTCGAACGGAGCCGGAACCTGCACGCCGCACCTCCCTCGATTGCCGAGCATCTTTCCTGAGCGGCGTCCAATGTCAACAGCTACCTAAGCGATGCCTTAGGTTGCTGCGCTCCGGGTTATTTGGTGAGGAGCCTCACCGGCCCGCGCGCCCGATATCGCGGTCATTCCGGGCTCTTCGTCCCCGATGTCCGGAGCGATTTGCGGTCTTTTGTTCGATTGGGGACGCACGAGGTTTCTGGGACGGCTGCGAAAGGGTGGCGGATCGCGGCAACCGGCCGATCGTCCTTCCGTGCGCCCCACATCGGGACACGCACCAGGCCGCCCCGGAACGCCGAGTCCCGCCCACCGGGGGTGGCCCGACCTGACATCGACGGAACTTCAGTGGGCGGGAGCGGGGGAACCAGAACGCCGGCCATCGCGCCGGCTCGGGGTGAAGTCGCGTACGCGGCGGGCCGCCTTCAGGCCTAATCCGACAGCTAACCTCGCAGGCGGTTGAAGGACCGAGGATCGTCTTGTTCCACCTCACGACGCCGCGCCGCCTGCTGCTCATGTTCGCGGCCGCGGTCATCGCCGCCACCCTGCTCGTCGCTCCCGCACCGGCCTCGGCGGCCCCGGTTGCCGCGGCCCCGGCCGCTGCGGCCGCCCTTCTTGCTCGCGGCCAGAAGATCGTCGCGGCGGCCCGGGCCCAACGGGGCAAGCCCTACCGGTACGGCTCCCGCGGGCCCGCCGCGTTCGACTGCTCCGGCCTGACCGGTTTCGCGTACGCGAAGGCCGACGTCAACCTGCCGCGCTCCGCCCAGGCGCAGTACAGCGCCGCCCGGAAGATCACCGGGGCCGCGACCCGCCCCGGCGACCTGGTCTTCTGGGTCTCGGGCGGCCGGGCCTACCACGTGGCCGTCTACGCGGGCGCCGGCCAGGTGTGGCACGCCCCCAAGCCGGGCGACCGGGTGAAGCTGGCCCGGATCTGGAACTGGAAGCAGGTGAGATTCGGCCGGATCGGGGGCTGAAATCGGGGTCCGGCCCCGCGGCCCTTCGAAAGTCCGTTGCGCGCTCGCGGGGCCGCTCCTAGCGTGCGCGGCTATGACCAGCCTTCCCGCCCCGCGGGCCATGCGCAGCATCGACGACGTCTACGGTGACGCGTTCGACGACCAGGAGATCGATGCGGCCCTGGACGAGAGCCTGTCGCCGCGGGGCCTGAACGAGCTGTTGTTCGACCTGGTCGCCGAGACCGGCCTCCCGCCGGGTTCGGCCGTGCTGGATGTCGGCGCCCGGGACGGACGTCACTGCTTCGAGTTGTCGCGTCGCTTCGGGTTCACGGTGCGGGGCGTCGAGCCGGTGCGCCGTCATCTGGACAACGCGGCCCGCGACCTCGCCGCGTTCGCCGTCGAGGAACCCGAAGGCGCCGCCCGGGTCCGCATCGACGAGGGCCGCGCCGAGAAACTGACCGATCCCACCGGCTCGGTCGACCTGATCTGGTGCAAGGACGTCCTCGTTCACGTCGAGGATCTGGAGACGGTGTTCGGCGAGTTCCGGCGGGTGCTCAAACCCGGCGCTCGTGCGGTGATCTTTCAGATGACCGCCACCGACTGGCTGACGCCGGCGGAGGCGGCGTTCCTGTGGCCGCCGGCGGGCATCCACGCCGCAAGCACCGATCCGCAGCGGTTCGAGGCCGCGATCACCGGGGCCGGGCTGAGCATCGTCCAGTGCATCGAGCTGCACGGTGAGACGCGCGAGCGCCTCGAGGAGGATGGCGTTGCCACCAGTTCCAAACAGCTGCTGCGGGTGTCGCGGATGCTGCGCAACCGTGCGGCGTACGAGGAGCGGTTCGGCACCATCGGCTACGAGTTCATGCTCACCGACTGCCTGTGGGGCGTGTACCAGATGATCGGCAAGCTGAACCCCCGGATCTACGTGCTGTCGGCGTGAGCTGAGCCGATCTTGGCGGGGCGGCCTGTGGACAACTCGGGATGGTGGACAGGCTCGGGGCTCATCCGTGCGGCGAGGCGGTCGATGGCCAGCAGCGCCGCACCCAGCACGGCGAAGATCACGCCCAGCTTCACGAACTGGCCGGCCACCCATCCGTACCCGTGCGAAGTGGGGTTGAGGAAGAAGTAGGGGTAGCGGTCGCTGACCGTGGGGAACAGGACCGCGCGGGCCACCGAGGTCGCGCCGTAGCCGAGCGGGAACAGGATCCACAGCGGGAGGTCGCGCCACGGGGAGACCCGGCGCGGGCCGAAGGCGATCCAGTCGGCCAGGACCAGCAGCGGCACGGCGTAGTGCACGAGGAAGAGGGACCAGTTGGTGACCTGCCGGGCGGGGTCGTCGGCGGCCAGGCCGGGCAGCGGGTTCTCGCCGTTCTGCAGCATGAAGTGCGAGATCAGGCCGGTGATGACGATCCACAGGGTGACCGCGCCGCGCAGGCGGGGTGCGGCCGGATCGGTGGTGCGGCGGCGCACCATCCAATAGAGGACCCCGCCGAAATAGCCCAGCGTGATCAGGTTGCTCTGGCACGTGTAGTACGCGATGCGGTGCTCGCCGATGAGCAGGCCGACCAGCCCGGAGACCACGATGAGCACGCGCAGCCAGAACTGCGGAGTAAGCCAGACCCTCATCGGGCCGACCGTAGTGCCGCCTTCTGCACCTTGCCCATCGCGTTGCGGGGAAGGCTGCCGACCAGGTGCACGACGCGGGGCCGCTTGTGCACGGACAGGCCGGTGGCGACGAAATCGATCAGCTCCCGCTCCGTCGTCCCGTCGGCCACCACGTACGCGGTGATCTGCTCGCCGAGATCCGGATGCGGGGTGCCGACGACGGCGGCCTCACGGACCGCGGGATGCATCAGCAACGCGTCCTCGACCTCGCCCGCGCCGACCCGGTAGCCCCCGGTCTTGATCAGGTCGGTCGAGGCCCGTCCGACGATCCGATGCCACCCGTCCTCGCCGATCATGGCCACGTCGCCGGTCTCGAACCAGCCGTCCACCTCCGGACGCCCGTGGTGCAGATAGCCGTCGAACAGCGTGGCCCCGCGAACCTGCAGGTGCCCGATCTCGGCGCCCGGCCGCAGGGGCTCGCCGGCGTCGTCGGTCAGCCGCGTCTCGACTCCGGGAACGGGCAGGCCGACATGCCCCGCGCGGCGCTCACCATCGGCGCGGGCGCTCACCGTGATCAACGTTTCGGTCATGCCGTACCGCTCCACCGGGGCCTGGCCGGTCAGCGCGCGTAGCTCGTCGAACACCGGCACCGGGAGGGGCGCGCTGCCCGACACCAGCAGGCGGGCCCGGGCCAGCGCGCGAGCCTCGGCGGGAGCGGCGCAGACCCGCGACCACACCGTGGGCACGCCGAAATACAAGGTCCCGGGCGCGGCGGCATACGCCTGCGGGGTGGGCCGGCCGGTGTGCACGAGCCGGGAACCGACGCGCAGCGGCCCGAGCACGCCCAGCACCAGACCGTGCACATGAAAGAGCGGCAGCCCGTGTACGAGGGTGTCGGCCGGCGTCCACTGCCAGACCTCGGCCAGCGCGTCGAGGTCGGCCGCCAGCGCCGCCCGGGACAGCACCACGCCCTTGGGCGCCCCGGTCGTGCCGCTGGTGTAAAGGACCAGGGCCGGGCTCGAATCGTCGGGCTCGGCGGGAACGTCGTTGCTCGCGGCCCACGGCCCGGCGTCGATCGGCTCGGCGCCCGAGTCGGC
Source organism: Actinoplanes sp. NPDC021490 (assembly GCF_055562135.1). NCBI lineage: Bacteria > Bacillati > Actinomycetota > Actinomycetes > Micromonosporales > Micromonosporaceae > Actinoplanes > Actinoplanes sp. NPDC021490. The sequence goes on along the minus strand of NZ_JBVHFW010000008.1, from coordinate 112,538 downwards.
CAGAATGTGCGCCCGCTCCAGCTCCCCGGCGTCGGGCGGGATCGGCACCACCGGCACCCCCGCCAGCAGGGCGCCGGTCACGGCCACCACGGTGTCGAGCGTCGGCGTCGCTTCCACGGCCACCATCCGGCGTCCGGCGATCCGTCGCGCCACCCCCGCCGCCTGCCCGAGCAACTCATGCCGCGACAGGCCACCCCCTTGCGCCCGTACGGCGTCAGTCAGGTCTTCGGCCTCGTGCAGGGCCCCCAGAAGCCGGGTCATCGGGCCGCCTCCAACTGGGTGACCATCGGGGAGAGCAGGTCGTTGAGCTCGCGCACCAGGACCGTGACCGTGCGCTCGGCCAGCTCCGGAAGCTCCGGGCCCGCGCTGTCGGGCATCGCGGGCAGACCGGCGAACGACAGCGGCGCCTCGACGACCAGCATCGAGCGCGCGTGCGGGATGCGGGCCAGTTCCTCTTGCGACGGCGCCAGGAACTGGCCGAACGTCTCGGGCCAGTCACGCCAGCCCCGGTCCTGGGTCCAGCTCTTGGACGCCCCGATCGCCGCGGGCCAGGGCGCGACCAGCTCGACGGCCGCGGTGAGGGAGCCGTCCCAGGTGTTGCGCCGCAGCTCGGCCGTCAGCACACGCCGGTGCAGCCGCACGTATCCCGGATCGAGGTGCGGCGCGGTGGCCAGACGCCAGGCCGCACACGCGAACCCGACGGGCGAGATGTCACCCCAGCAGTCGTCGAACTCCTTGGCATGAACCCAGACGTGCTCGGCGAACCGGCTGCGCCCGAGCCCCGCGTTCTCCCGGTCGTACTGGTCGTCCACCCAGGCAACACTCAGCGCAGCCACCGCACCACCCTAGCTGCGCGGGCGCCGCCGGTGGCCCCCAGCCACACCCCAGAGGGTCAATGCTGGAGCCGCAAGCCGTCGAACACGATGGCCAGCACCCGGGCCCGCAACGGGGCGCCGTCGGCGCCGTGGTCGGGAACCCGGGACACGGCGAGCATGAGAGCTGTCAACTCGGGAACCGTCACGTCGTGGCGGATGGCGCCGGCTTCCTGCGCCCGGGTCAGCAGCGCCCCCAGAGCACGTGGCAGTTGCTCGCGGGCCGGGGTGAGGGCCTCGTGCAGGTCGCCCGCGGCGAAGGCGTCGGCCCAGGCCTGTTTGCCCGCGGCCACCTCGGCTATGCGGCCCAGGAAGGTCCAGATCGCGGTGGCCGGGTCGTCGGACACGGCCAGCTGGTCGGCCTCCTCGGCGAACCGCCGGAGCCGCTCGCGGAAGACCGCCTCGATCAGGGTCGCCTTGGTCGGGAAGTGGCGGAAGACCGTACCGATGCCGACTCCGGCTGCGCGGGCCACCTCTTCGGTCGACACCGTCGTGCCCCGCGCCACGAAGACTTGCTCGGCCGCGGCAAGCACCCTCGACCGATTCCGCAAAGCATCAGCACGCGGCGCCCGCGCGGTCATAACCTGCCTCCGTACCTTATGTCGCTAAAACAGCCGACTGACCGATCATCAGCCTAGCGTCCCCTTTGTAACGGAGTTATCACTCCACTTTAGACAATGCCGGCCGTAACGGAGACACCGTTTCCCCGACCTGCGGAACGATCACAATCCGGCCCGGTAAAAGCCTCGAGAATTTTCTTGCTCACACCGCCCGGGCGGCGGCACACTCCGGACACGAGGCGTTCACACTCGTACGCATCCGAACGGCTGGTTTCGTTGCACAGACGGCAAATCCGACCATCGAGACCCCGGCCGGCCGGATGCCGGACGACCTGCCGATCGAGGGGCCCGGCTCCGCCGGCGACCGGCAGCCGGCCGCGGGCCGGCCCTGTGGGCACGTACCCGGAGTGGCCGGCTCCGCGGCTCCCCACCGGGCGGAGACGGCACACCACTTCGCGGAGAGAGGCGTCGCCTGGCGAAGACGGCGCGCCGCTGGTTGGAACGGCGCGTCGCTCGGCCGAACAACACGTCTGGCGGAGACGGCACGCCGCTTTACGGAACGGCACATCGCACGGTGGAGACGGCATGTCGCTTGGCGAACGGCACGTCGCACGGTGGAGACGGCATGTCGGCCACAGCGCGCGGACGACGAGCCGACCCTGCGTGACCGCCGAATGATCACGACTGATGAAGGGGCTCAACCTCTAGGCATCCTAGGAGGCTAGGTTGTTGGGTGGGGCTTCCTACGCTGTAGTCAAGACAGATACGGCCGGACGGACGCTGTGCCCGGCCCGGCTCGGCCCGGCCGCGACGGACGTGGGCCGCAAGCCTGAATGGGCGGATCCACGAGGCAGGTCAGGGCGGGCCAGCTATCGGGGCGGGCTCCTGACCACGTCGACCGCCGGAGGCTGGGTGGGGCGATGTTGCCCATCACAAGCAGCGGGCCGCGCGGGCTCCTGGCCACGTGGGGCCGCCGGAAGCTGGGTGGAGTGATGTTGTTGCAATCAGCGGCCCGTGCGCCAGGTGACCAACCCTAGGTCGTACGAAAAAGGGAGCGCGACGGGCCGCTGAAAGCGCAAGTTACCGCAGGAGCGGCAGGCAGTAAGCGCGCTGGGACGACATATAGCTACAGAAAGCCTGAGTCATCGCAAAATGCGACGGTCGGGGTGCAGGGACGACGGCAGGGCGATCGTGATCCACTCGTTGTTGTCGGCGGCGGTGGCGCTGCGGCCGGTGGAGAACGGGAAGTTGTTGTCGTTCAGGACGGCGATCGTGCGGTCGTCGAGGATGACCACGTCCTCGATGGTCTGGAACGGGAAGGTGAACGTGGTGCCGAAGCCGCCGAGTTTGCGGGGGTTCGAGACGTTCATCAGGTCGACCAGCAGACGCTTCTCCAGCTTGGAGCCGCGGGCCGTGGCTTCGTAGATCTTCTTGGTGACAGCGGTGGCGCCCTGGCCGTTGTCGCGTTCGATGATCAGGAAGCGGCCGGGGGCGATTGAGATGGCGTCGCCGATGGCGAAGTCGGGGTTGTCGAGCTGGTAGGTCCAGCGTTTGCCGGTGTACGCCTTGGCGCGCAGGTCGAATTCGTTGAGCCGCAGCGAGCCGGCCGGGTCGCCGGTCACCGTGCCTTCGAGCAGCGCGTAGAGGTGGCGGCCGTCGGGCGACTGGGCCAGGCCCTCGAAACCCTTGCTGCTGCGGGCGGTGGCGGCGGCCCCGGTACGCGCGGCGGTCTCGGGCGCGATCACGCCGGGCAGCGGAACCGGGGTGTCGAGCAGGCGGCCGGCGCGGTCGAAGTGCAGCAGGTGGGGGCCGAACTCGTCGCCGATCCAGTACGAGCCGTCGGCCACCCGCACGATCGACTCGGGGTCGAAGTCGGCACCGGTCAGGACGCGGTCGGGACGGGTCAGCGTCCACGGGACCTTGCCGGCGGGGTCGGTCAGCGTGATGCCGCCAAGCACGTCGACCCGGTTGCGGCCGAAGGCGGGCGCCAGCTTCTGCACGCGCAGCAGAAAGTCGCCCGAGTTGGCCTGGTTGCCGTAGCCGTTGTCGGAGAGCACGTCGAAGGTGCCGTCGCCGTTGTCGACGATGCCGGAGAAACCCTGGATCGGCTGGTCGGCGAAGGGCGCGGTGAAGCCGTTGAGGTTGCCGGTGGCGAGCGCGCCGGAGGGCTCGCTGCCGGGGACGAACGTGCCGGCGGGCAGCGCGGCCCAGCCGGTGAGCGTGGGCTTGGTGACGTGGTGGCCGCCGGCGTACGAGGCGGTCCCGCCCACCGGGAGCAGGAGCGCGAGCACGCCGGTGCCGGCGACGATAGTGCGGACGATTCGCATGAGCGGGGACGTTAAAGACCCGGGGTTAAGCGGCCGGAACGAATGGCTGACCGGGGACCGGTCAGCGGGTGGCCGCCTCGGACTCGCCCATCGTGGAGATCGTCTCGACGCCGCCGCCGAAACCGGCCGCGGCCACGGCGGCGATCACGGTGGCGGCCCGCAGCGCGTGGAATCCGCCGCGGCCGAGGGTGGCCGCCTTCAGATTGCGGGCGACCGCGCGCGGCAGCGTACGCCGGATGTAGTCCTGTTCGGCGCCGAGTTTCTGATCCCGCGGCAGCAGGCCGGCCATCTGCACCTTGCCGCGCCCCTCGGCGTAGCAGCGGCGCAGGAAGAACCGGAAGGTGGAACGATCCATGGGCACGTCATGCTCGATGACCGAGTCGGGCACGTACATCCAGTGTCCGCCGGTTTCGGCGCTGATCCGCAGGCACAGCTCGGTGTCCTCGGGGCGGTTCTGGTCGCCCAGCTTGCCGAAGCCGACCCGGAAGCCGCCGACCTTTCCGAAGGCCTCGCGCCGCACCATCATGCTGGCCGACCACACGTTGCGGATCTCGGCCACCGAGGTGGGCATGCCCGCATAGGAGACGCCGACGGTCCAGAGCAGCTCGTCGGGCATCCAGTTGGGGCGGGTGTGTTCCCACGCCGGCACGATGAGGCCACCCGCGCCGACCACGGCCGGGTTGGCGAACGGCCGGGCCAGGTGGCCGAGCCAGGTGGGGTGGGCCACGGTGTCGTCGTCGAGGAAGGCGATCAGCTCGGAGCGGGAGTGGAACGCGCCGGTGTTGCGGTTGCCGGACGCGCCGCGCAGCGACGTGTTCTCGAGCACCGTCACGCCGGGGAACTCGCCCTTGGCCCGCTCGAACAGGTCGGGGTTGTGGTCGACCACGACGATGATCTCGGCGGGGCTCACCTTCTGCTGCTGGGCCGAGGCGACCGTGCGTTGCAACGACGCCCAGCGGCGCTCGGTGTGCGTGGGGATGACGACGCTGGCGTCGATGCTCTCGGTCATGACAGGGCGCTCCATGCGGGCGGAGAAAGCCAGTTGATCAACCGGCGGGCGGAACCCTACACATGGAATCTATGAATTGCATAAGAGAATGGTCGGCAACTATTTAGACTTGGCGAAGAATTGTTTCCGTACGGAAAACGAATCAGACAATTGCGGGCATGACGCATGCGGCGCAGTGGTCGTTGCCACACCGGAAACCCTGCCGTATCAAGGGATTCGCCACCAAAGAACGATGCCGGATCGTCCGTTCACCTGATTCGGCTACCGCCCACGTCAAATAAGGGACATGCCATTCAGAGGGCGCGGGCCGAAATGCGTGACACCGGCCCACCGACAAAAGGTCAGCGCGATGATGCCGATCCGGGCGTCACCGGCAACGTGAAGAGTCCGCGCAGCAACAGGCCGGGACGCCAGACCAGCTCCGACTCGGGCACGGCCAGGCGCAGGCCGGGGTGGCGCTCGGACAGCGCGGTAAAGGCGATCTGCGCTTCGAGCCGGGCCAGCGCCGCCCCCAGGCAGTAGTGGATGCCGTGCCCGAAGGCCAGATGCGAGTTCTGCGCGCGATCGAGCACCACGTCGTCGGCCTCGGGGAAACGGGACTCGTCGTGGTTGGCCGACAGCAGGCCGATCAGCACCGGAGCGTGGGCCGGGATCGTCCGGCCGCCGATCGTGACGGGCTCGGTGGTGATCCGGAACGTGGCCGTCTCGACCGGGGACTCGTACCGGAGGAACTCCTCGATGGCCGTCGGGACCAGCGACGGGCCGGCGCACAGACGCTGCCACCGCTCGGGCCGGGAGAGCAGCAGATACATGCCGTTGCCGATCAGGTTGACCGTGGTCTCGTGGCCGGCGATCAGCAGCAGGAAGACCATCGAGACCAGCTCGTCCTCGGCCAGGCTGTCGCCGCTGTCGCGCACCTCGATCAGGCCGGAGAGCAGATCTTCGCCGGGCTCGGAGCGGCGGGCGGCCAGCAGGCCCTGGATGTAGCCGACCATCGCGCCCGCGGCGTCCGGGAACTGGTCCTGATAGGCCACGCCGCCGACGATGATGTTGGACCAGGCCCGGAAGGCGTCGCGGTCGTCGGCCGGGATACCCAGCAGCTCGCAGATCACCTGGATGGGCAGCGGGAACGCGAACGCGTCGATCAGGTCGAACGGCCCGTCGGCGGGAAAGTTGTCGAGCAGGTCCTGAGTGATCTCCGAGATGCGCGGCCGCAACGCCTCGATCCGCCGGGCCGTGAACGCGGCCGACACCAGACGGCGCAGGCGGGTGTGGTCGGGCGGATCGACGGCGAGCATGTGCCGGGACAGGGCCCGCTCGATCGCGCTGGACGGGTGGCGGCCGTCGTGCCCGTTCTTGGAGAACCGCGGATCGGCCAGCGCCCGGCGGGCCTCGTCGTACCGGGTGATGAGCCAGGCGATCGCGCCGCTGGCCACGCGAACTTCCCGGACCGGCCCCTCGCGCCGCCATTGCGCGTACGAGGGATGGGGGTTGGCATGAAACGACTTGTCAGCGAGATTGTCCGGCATCCGATCACTTCCCCGTTATCGACGGATTTCTATCACCGTACGCCCTTCGAGGCCGAGCCAGGCTCGCAGGCGCTCGCCCTCGAAGGCCACCTCGTCGGTGCTCCCCGGCCCGAACATCGTGACCTGCAGGTCTGGGCCGGCGGGCTTCCACAGGCCCGCGACACGCCCGTCAACCAGGACGAAACGGGTGCCCTCGACGCTGAGCGGGCGATAGGCGTCGTCGATGACGCGGCTGCGGTCGTCGAAGCCGAGCACCACGTTGTCGAAGGCGGGCAGGAAACGCGGCGGCACGTCCCCGGTCTCGGGCAGCTCGCCGTCGAGCACATCGAAAAGCTCCCTTCCCCGTACGTCGCGGAAGGTGCGCAATTGAGGGCGGAGCCGGGTCAGCGACGCGCGCAGACCGCTCAGCCCCGACCATGCGCGAATGTCGGCCGACGCCGCCGGGCCGAACGCCCGCAGGTAACGCAGCACCAGCTCGTCGGCCTCGCACGGCTCTTCCACCGGCCGTCCCAGCCAGGCTTCGACGGTGGTGTTGCGGGCCGGCGCTTTCCGCCCCCACAGGCCACGCGGCGTCACCTGCACCAGCGGCACGAGCGAGCTGAGCGTGTCGCCCAGCACCCGCGGCGCCACGTCCGGCCACCGCTCCCCCACGGCCCGGCCCGCCTCGGGCAGCGTGCTCGGCTCCGTGGCGAACACCGCCTGCCCGGCCGCCGCCAGCTCGCCCAGGTCGACCTGCTCGAGCTCGCGGCGGTAGACGGCCCGGACGCGCGCCACGAGCATCGGCTGATGCAGAGCACGCAACTCCACGCAGTCGGCCGCCGTGACCAGATGCATGGTGCGCCGCATCAGCAACGTCCGCACGAGCTGACGCGTCTCCAGCAGCTCGACCAGCTCGGCCGGCTCGAAGCCCGCCAGGCGGCTCCACAAACCCACGTACGGCTCGTGCGGTTCCTGCGCCTGCAGCCCGCACAGGTGCTCGACGGCGTCGAAGGCCGGCCTGGTGTGCCGCACGTCGAGCATCTGACGGGCGAGCAGGGCCCGGTTGAGCGCCCGGTTGTCGAGCACCGTCATGCGGGTGAGGCTAGTCGGTGTACCCCTCGTCGGCGCGCTCGCGACGCAGGTGCGCCTCGGCCCGGCGGGCCAGCGGGCCCTCCTCGGCGGCCAGCCCGTCGTACATGCCCTGGACCTGCTCGGCGGTGCGGCCCGGCGGCAGCAGGGGGATGGCGGGGTCGGTGCGGGCGTCGATGACCACCGGGCGGTCGGCGGACAGGGCCGTCTCCCACGCCGCCTCCATCTCGGCCGGCGACTCCGCCCGCAGGCCGCGCAGCCCGAGCAGGTCGGCGTAGCGGTCGTAGGGCACGTCGGGCAGCTCCTGCGAGGTCGTGAACCGGGGCTCGCCCTCCATCTCGCGCTGCTCCCAGCTCACCTCGGCCAGATCGTGGTTGTTGAGGACGCAGACGACGAAACGCGGGTCGGCCCAGTCCTTCCAGCGCGCGGCCACGGTGACCAGCTCGGCCAGCCCGGTCATCTGCATCGCGCCGTCGCCGGTCAGCACCACCGCGGGCCGGTCGGGGGCCGTCAGTTTCGCGGCCAGCCCGTACGGGATACCGCAGCCCATCGAGGCCAGCGTGCTCGACAGGTGGGCCGGCACGCCGCGCGGCAGCCGCAGGTGACGCGCGTACCAGTAGACGACCGAGCCGACGTCCACCGCGACCTGCGCGTTCTCCGGCAGGCGGCCGGTCAGCGACCGTACGACGTGCTGGGGGTTGAGCGGTTCGGCCGGGGCGTCGGCCCGGGCCTGCGCGATCTCGTGCCAGTCGCGCACCCAGCCCTCGACACGTTCCCGCCAGGCACGGCCCCCGGCCGGCTTGATCAGGGCGTTCAGCGCGCGCACGGTCTCGGCGGCGTCCCCGATCAGCGGCACCTCGACCGGATACCGTACGCCCAGCTGCCGCCCGTCGATGTCGATCTGCACCGCCCGCGCCTGGCCCGGAACCGGATAGAACTCGGTCCACGGGTCGTTGGTGCCGACCAGCAGCAGCGTGTCGCACTCGGACATCAGGTGCTGGCTGGCCGTGGTGCCGAGGTGGCCCATCACCCCGGTGTGGAACGGCAGGGTCTCGTCGAGCACCGGCTTGCCGAGCAGCGACGCGGTGACACCCGCGCCGAGCCGCTCGACCAGCTCGGCGATCTCGGACGCCGCCCCGTACGCGCCCTGCCCGACCATGACCGCGACCCGTTCGCCGCCGGAGAGCAACTCGGCCGCCGCGCGCAGGTCCTCGTCGTAGGGCACGACCCGGGCCGGCCGCAGCCCCGGGCTGGTCATCATCACGCCGTGCTCGTGGGTGCTCTCGTCGGGCGCCTCGGCCGTCTGCACGTCGTGCGGAAGGATCACGCAGGTGGGGCTGCGGGTGGCGAACGCGGTCCGGAACGCCCGGTCGAGCAGCATCGGCAACTGTTCGGGGGCGTGCGCGGTCTGCACGAACTGCGCGCACACGTCGCCGAACAGCCGCTGCAGGTCGATCTCCTGCTGGTACGAGCTGCCCAGCACGGTCGACGCCTGCTGGCCGACGATCGCCACCACCGGCTTGCCGTCGAGCTTGGCGTCGTAGAGCCCGTTGAGCAGGTGCACCGCGCCCGGCCCCTGCGTCGACAGGCAGACCCCGGCGCCGCCGGTGTACTTCGCGTGCCCGACCGCCATGAACGCCGCGTTCTCCTCGTGCCGGGCCTGCACGAAAGCCGGCTTCCCGGCCCGGCGCAGCGCCCCGACCACGCCGTCGATCCCGTCGCCGGCGTAGCCGAACACCCGGTCGACTCCCCAGGCCGCGAGCCGCTCCACCACGAGATCCGAGACTGTGCGCTTGTTGGTCATGCACCGCGACTACCCCACGCCGCAGCGGGTATCCGTGGGTTGTTCACTTCTCACGGAAGGATCTCGTCATGACGAACCCCTCGGGTCCGCAGGGCGTGCCGATCGCCGCGGCACTGTCCGACGAATTCGGCGACAACGTGCGGGAAGACTCCGGCGCCGCCTCGGACGGCCCCACCGTGGGCGCCGCCGACGCCGACGCCGAGGCGGTGCGTTCCGGCGCCGGCGGGGACGACCGCCGCCTCACCGACGCCACCCGCGACTCCGACGGCGTGCCGGTCGGTGCGGACGACGCCGAAGAGGACAAGCGGCAGTCAGGCGCCTGAGACTCACCAAGGGAGCGCTGCCGGCCAGGCCGGCGGCGCTCTCCCCTGGGCCGGGAACGATCAGTCGACGACGGCGATCGTTCGTGCGGTGTTGTTGAACCGCCGGCCGCCGTCCGGAGCCACGGTGACGATGTCTTCGATGCGTACGCCGAATTGGCCCGGCAGGTAGATGCCCGGCTCGATCGAGAAGCACATTCCGGGGACCAGGGGCCGCGTTTCCCCGCGTACGAGATAGGGCGGCTCGTGGGTTTCCAGGCCGATGCCGTGCCCGGTGCGGTGAATGAAGAACCGGCCATATCCCGCGTCCTCGATGACCCGGCGAGCCACCCGGTCGATCTCCTGACATTCCACCCCCGGCCGTACGGCTTCGAAAGCGGCCTGCTGGGCGGCGCGGACGATGTCGTGGACTTCCTGTTCCTCGTTCGTGGGCGGGCCGACGTGGACGGTCCGGGTGGTGTCGGAGCCGTAGCCGTTCTTGAGGCCGCCGAAATCGAGCACGACCATGTCGCCGCCGGCGAGGATCCGGTCGCCGGGCTCGTGATGCGGGTTCGCGCCGTTCGGACCGGAGGCGACAATCGTGAAGTCGACCTGTTCGTGACCGTGCTCCCGCAGAAGCCGGGCCAGGTCGGCGGCGACCGCTCGTTCACTGCGGCCGGCGAAACGCGTTTCCTTGACGGCTTCGAAGGTCTTGTCCGCGGCGGCTCCGGCGGCGGCCAGCAATGCGACCTCGTCAGCGTCCTTGATCGCCCGCAGCATCGGCAGGGCCTTGGTCATCGAGGTGTAGACGATTCCCGGCTTCTGCAGTTCGAGCAGGTGCATCGCCCAAGCCGAATCCGAGATGGCGTACCGGCCGCTCCCGAGCTTTTCGGTGACGAGGGCGTAGGGGTCGTCGCCGTCCGACCAATCCTCGGATTCCATTCCGGCCGGCTTTTCCAGCCGCGGAACAATCAGATGCGGCTCGTGGCCGTGCCGCAGGATCAGCATGGTGAGCCGTTCGGTGACCGGCGGCCGCAGACCCGTGAAATAGACCAGATCGGGGCCGGGCGTGAGGAGCAGGCCGTCCAGCCCCGCCTCCGCCGCCTGTTCGAGCGCTTTCTCAGATCTCGAGGACATGGAACCCCCAGGGCGGCAGCTCGACGTAAAGACCCTCGGCGGCCAGCTCGGCGCCGTCGCGGTCGAAGACCCGCCCGTCCAGCCGATCGGTCAGTCGCCATTCCTGCTTTTCGGAGAACCACGGCGCCCGTACGCGGGTCCGCGCGGTGCTGTCGCCGAAATTGACGACGACGAGGTGGCGGGCGTCGCCGTTCTGCCACGTCCAGGCGAGAACGTCGTGGGTGTCGAGCAGGTGCCACTCGCCCTCGTTGATCCGGACGTCCCCGAGTTTGCGATAGAAGGCGCGCAGGTCCTCGTCGACGGGCTCGTCGGGATAGCGGCCCAGGAACACCGGCAGTTTGACGCGGCGGCCCTCGAATTGCCCGTCGTGCCAGAGGGTGGCGCCGGGCAAAGTGGCGATGACGACGGCGGCCGCCCGATGGCGGGGACCGAATGCGGCGGCGGCGCGCGGCTCGTCGTGGTTCTCGATGAAGCGGATCAGCCTGTCCTGATAGCCGCGGTCGGCGCGCAGATGCCCGCGAACCGCATTGGCATCCTCATGGGCCAGCCGGTCGTAGAGGCGCTTGTCGTAACAGAGGTGGAAGCCCTGCTGCTGCAGCGCCCATTCGGTGTCCCAGTAGGCCTCGGCGATGAGCAGGAAATCGTCCGGAAGGGCCTGGATGACGCCCGGCCAGAACTCCTGCGCCGGCCTCGGGCCCGCATGGTCGCCCCAGGTGCGGCCGAAGATGTCGTTGAACATCAGCATGGCCATGTCGACGCGTACGCCGTCACACTGCCCGGCGATCGCCTTGAGCGTCTCGACGGTGGCCTTGCGCAGGCCCGGGTGAAAGGCGTTGAGCTGGGCCACGTCGGGCCACGGCGGAAAATACGGGTCACGGCCGTGCGCGATGATGCGGTCCCCCGCCTTGAACCAGTCGGTGGGATTGTCGGCCAGGTCGTCGGGGGTGCCGTTGATGAACCAGTCGGGGTGCTCGCTGATCGCCGGATGATCCGGGGCCACATGATTGGGGACGTAGTCGAGAATCAGCTTCATCCCGCGCGCTTTCAGCTCTTCTCGGGCGGTCCTGAGCCCGTCCGGCCCGCCCAGCCTCTGGTCGGCCTCGTAGCGGCGGATGCAGTAGGGCGAACCCACGACGTCTTCGTCGGTCAAATCGGGCAGCGCACTCCGGAATTCACGCTGAAGCCCCTCGTTGGTGAGGGCAATGGCCAGCCCGGCCGGGCTGCGCTCCCAGACGCCCATGAGCCAGACCGCGTCCGGCCCCGCGATCCCGTCCCACACCTCACCGGGCACGTCGCCGAGCGTCACCGTCCGCCCGTAGCGGCGGCTGAGTCCGGCCAGCCACGGCCAGGTGTCGATCTCGTAGACCGCCGTCATGCTCCACTCCCTCGGAAGGCTGCCACTGCGTCATCCATTTTCGGCCCCATAGCGGGTCAATTTTCGCTTCACCGGGTTAATCCCCCCGGCATCAGTAACCCGCGTCGTCGAGGGCCTTGGTGGTCAGCTCACGACCGATCGAGACCAGGTCGGCGGCCTTGTGGAAGTCCATGATGCCGCTGGCGCTCACCGGGACGGTGATGTGGATGTCCGGTGGCAGGCCGGCCATCCGGTAGCGGGCGATCAAGTCCTGCATCGCGTCGAGGGAGAGGCCGAGCACGTCGCCGATGCGCAGGTCGTCGGGGAGCGGGGAGGCCGGGGTGGCCTGGGCGCTGCGGCTGGTGAACACCTGGCGCAGCCGGGCCCAGGAGGGGGCCGCGGCGGCGCGTACGGGGCTGGCGGGCTCCTGCGCCGGCCGGGGCGCCTGCAGGGACACCGCGACGGTGAGGTCGGCGTTCGCGGCGGCCGTGGGCTCGATCGGGACCGGGTTGAGCAGGCCGCCGTCGGCCAGCAGGCGGCCGTTGACCACGACGGGGGTGATCACGCCGGGGATGGCGATCGAGGCGCGGATGGCCGAGCGGAGCTGGCCCCGCTGGAACCAGACCTCGCGCCGGGCGGTGAGGTCGGTGGCGACGGCGGTGTACGGGATCGGCAGGTTCTCGATCTCGACGTCGGTGAGAAAGTCGTTCAGGTGGTTGATCAGCCGGTCGGCCGACATCGCGCCGGCGCCCGACCACTTGGGGTCGATCAGGCGCAGCACGTCCTGGCGTTTCAGGGTCATCGCCCAGTCGGTGAAAGCCTTCAGCCGGCCCGCGGCGAAGACGCCCCCGACCAGGGCGCCCATCGAGGTGCCGGCCACCGCGCAGATCTCGAACCCGCGCTCCTCGAGCACCTGGATCACGCCGATGTGCGCGTAACCCCGGGCGCCTCCCGACCCCAGCGCCAGCGCGACCCGCTGTGACATGCCCCGAGACTATCGGAGCCGGGAGGCGAACCCGCTCAGACCGGCTGACGCTCCCCGAAGAGCAACCCTCCGTCATCGGCGTCGATTACTACGCGTTGCCCGGGGCGCAACTCGTTGAACAGGATCTTCTCGGCGAGCGCGTCCTCGACCTCGCGTTGAATGGTCCGCCGCAGCGGGCGCGCGCCCATGGCCGGGTCGAATCCCTTGCGGGCCAGATAGGCGCGAGCGCCATCGGTGAGTTCCAGCGTGATGTCCTTGTTGCGCAGCTGGGTCTCGATGCGGGCCATCATCACGTCGACGATCCGCAGCACCTCGTCGTGGCCCAGCGGCGGGAACACGATCGTGTCGTCGATGCGGTTGAGGAACTCGGGCCGGAAATGCTGTTTGAGCGCCTCGCGCACCTGCCGGGCCGGTGTCTGGCCGGTCGCGCCGAAACCGACCGGAACCCCGGAGAACGACCGCGTCCCCAGGTTGGTCGTCATGATGACGACGGTGTTCTTGAAGTCGACGACGCGGCCCTGGCCGTCGGTCAGCCGGCCGTCCTCGAGAATCTGCAGCAGCGTGTTGAACACGTCGGGATGCGCCTTCTCGATCTCGTCGAACAGCACCACCGAGAACGGTTTGCGGCGCACCTTCTCGGTCAGCTGGCCGCCCTCGTCGTAGCCGACGTATCCGGGTGGGGCGCCGACGAGCCGCGACACCGTGGAGTGGTCGTGGAATTCCGACATGTCGAACTGGAGGAGCGCGTCGTCCGAGCCGAACAGGAATTCGGCCAGCGCCCGGGCCAGCGACGTCTTTCCGACACCGGACGGCCCGGCAAAGATGAACGAGCCCGAGGGCCGCCGTGGATCCTTCAACCCGGCCCGCGTACGCCGGATCGCGCGCGACACCGCGGCCACGGCCTCGTTCTGGCCGATGACCCGGCGGTGCAGTTCATCCTCCATGTGCAGCAGCCGGGTTGTCTCCTCCTCGGTCAGTTTGTAGACCGGGATCCCGGTCCAGTTGGCCAGCACCTCGGCGATCTGCTCGTGGCCGACTTCGATCGAGTTCTCGACCGCGGCCCTTTTCTCGTCGTCGCGGATCCGCGCGGCCCGTTCGAAGTCCTGGGCGTCGATCGCCGCTTCCTTCTCCCGCCGCAGCCGGGTCAGCGCGGCATTGCGGTCCGGCGCGGTCAGTTCCTGAATGCGGGCCCGGGCGCCGGCCTCGTCGATCAGGTCGATCGCCTTGTCCGGCAGGAACCGGTCGGCGACATAGCGGTCGGCCAGCGTCACCGCAGCGGTCAGGGCGGCATCGGTGTAGAGGACGCGATGATGGGCCTCGTATTTGTCGCGCAGACCTTTCAGGATCTCGATCGATTGCGCGTACGTGGGCTCGTCGATCTGCACCGGCTGGAAGCGCCGGGCCAGCGCCGAATCCTTCTCGAAGTATTTGCGGTATTCGGTGGTGGTCGTGGCGCCGATCGTCTGCAGTTCGCCCCGGGCCAGCAGCGGTTTGAGGATGCTGGCGGCGTCGATCGCGCCCTCGGCCGCGCCGGCGCCCACGAGCGTGTGGATCTCGTCGATGAACAGGATGATGTCGCCGCGGGTCCGGCACTCCTTGACGACCTTCTTGAGGCGTTCCTCGAAGTCGCCGCGGTAGCGCGAGCCGGCCACCAGCGAACTCATGTCGAGCGTGTAGACCTGCTTGACCCGCAGCGGATCGGGGACGTCGCCGCGGACGATGCACTGGCTCAGGCCGTCGACGACCGAGGTTTTGCCGACTCCCGGTTCACCCAGCAGGACGGGGTTGTTCTTCATCCGGCACGACAGCACGACCATGACCCGTTCGATTTCGCGGTCGCGGCCGACGACCGGGTCGAGTTTGCCGTCCCGGGCCTGCTGGGTCAGGTTCACGCCGAACTGTTCGAGCAGCGTCGAGACGACGGCCGTCTCCGGGACGGTTTCGGGGGCCCCTCGGAGCAGGCTGAGCACGACGTCGCGTACGTCTGCTGGATCTGCTTGCAGAACGCGCATGGCTTCCCCTTCGCCTTCGCGGATCAGCCCGAGAAGAAGGTGTTCCGTTCCGATGTGGTTGTGCCCGAGTTGCAGCGCTTCGCGCAGGGCCATTTCGAGCACCTTCTTGGCCCGCGGGGTGAACGGGATGTGGGTGCCCGGCGCGGTTTCGCCTTCGGACAGCCGGCCCCGGACACTGTCCGCGGTCACTCCCAGGCTGCGCAGTGCCTGCCCGGCGATTCCGTCGCTCTCGACGATCAGGCCCAGCAGCAGATGCTCGGTGCCGATGCAGTTGTGATTGAGCGTGCGGGCTTCTTCCTGGGCCAGCACGACGACTCGGCGGGCACGGTCGGTGAATCGTTCGAACACGACACTCACGTCCTCGCGGCGAGGCCCCACGCACCCCACCCATTCAGACGCATGCGTCATCGCGATCGGGGTGGTGTGCGCTGAGTCCGAGCCTCTTGGCGTGAACGCGCGGCCCGCGTGGGGGGCCTCGCTACGCTCGTGCAGGCGCGCTGCCCCCTCAACATACAACGGTCGTCCTACGATGGCCCGGAGGGAGGACAGCGATGACCGGAACGAAGCGACGCCACCCCGTGCCCGACCGAGCCCGCCGCCGCGCCATTCGAGCGCTCGCGGCCCAGCTGAACGTGGCCTATTCGGTCGCGGCCCGCCTGCTGGCCAACGAACATCGTGAATTGTTGTTCGCGCAACGCGAACAACGCCCCTTCCACGCCCGGGTCCGCGACACCCGCGAAGCGGTCGACCTGCCGCTGGGCCGCGCCGCCCACCTGACCACCCGTTTCCCCCGCCTGCGGACACCCGCCGGCGCCCTTTACGACGGCTCCGGCCGCCAGACCATTCTGGGAATGCTCTACGCGACGCTTCTCCACGAATCCCCGCATTTGCGCCCGGCCGCCGAGGAACTGTCCTGGGTGGCCGAACTGGGCGAGGAAGCCGCCGTCGACATCACGTGCGTGGCCCTCGACCGGGCGGCCCGTTCCCTGCTCGACGACAATTCGTGGCACTTGTGGACCCGCATCGAGGCAGCCCTCACCGCGGGCGAGACCGGCCCCGACCGACGAGTACGCGACGTAGCGATCACGCTCGGCCGGGAGTTGCGCACAGTGAGCCTGCGAGGCTCGCTGCCGGGCGCGCGGCAGACGTTGGACGCGTTGCTGGTGGAGCCTTACCAGGGCCACGCTCCGGGCACGCGCCTCCGTTCGGCCACGGTGGTCGGCGTGCGCTGGGAGCAGACCGGTCCGCCCGCCGGATACGAGGTCGACGGCTACTCGGCCACAATCGCCTGAGGGTCCAGATCCCGGGGATTTGCGCCCAGAGCGAAGTGCACCTGGCCGGAAGCGTAGGTCAGAGCACGAACGGTCAGGTCGGCATCGAGGCCGGAGCGTTCGGCGATCAGGCGACCCAGTCGGGAAGAAGCGTCAGCGCCTCGGCCGCGTACTCGGGGTGGAACTCGTCCCGGAGGCGAGCGCGACGTAGGCCACCCGGTGGGGTGAGCAGCAAAGGAAGAGGGACGGTGTGACACCGGCCCACAGCTCGGCCAGCGCTTCCGCCATCTCGTCGAGGTCCTCCCGAGGAGCAGCGGTCACGCGGTCACGCTGCCAGGCGGCGAAGTCCGACGGCTCGGGAGGCGCCGCGCGGTTCACGGTGGGAAGCTTCAGGGCCGGGTCGAGCAGTTCCTCGGCCAGCCGGAGGCTTCGGTAATACTCGGCGAACTGAGCGGCCGTCTCTCCGCCGAACGCCATGAACCCTTCCTCCCGGGGAAGAACATCGCTGAGCAGCAGCGCGTCATCGATCTCGGCCCATTCGACATCCCCGGCGGCCGCAGCGCCGACGTTGTCACGCCAGACGGTGAGCGCCGCCTCCGGCGAGCCGAAGTAGCCACTCAACACCGTGGTGGGCTGGAAGGTGCAGGCGTCGATGTCGTCACCGACGAAATCGTCGTCACACTTTCGGGCGTCCCCGGAGGGCCATCGCCTGACTCACGGCAAACATCGCCACCTCGACGGCCACCGCGGCGGCGAGAAGCGCGAACCAGCCCGGCCAGGGCCGAATGGCCGCGAAGACCCCGATCAGCGACGCCGCGGCGACGTTGGCGGTCAGCACGAGAACGAGCGATCGGCGCAGCCGCGGGCCGTAGGCGGCACGGTAGAGAACGAACGCCCAGACCCCGACGCCGAGAGCCAGCGCAAGCGTGACAGCCGGCCGCAGGTCGAGCGTTGCGGAGAGCGGCCGCACAAAGAGCGCGAGCGAGGCCGCAACGATCGCGCAGTAGAAGGCATCCAGGCGCAGCGACAGACGACCCATGGTCCGATGCTAGAGCCCGCTTTGCCCGGCCTCGGCGATCAAGCCGCCTTGCGGACGGCTTTCTCCAGTTCGGGGCGGGACATCGACGAGCGACCGGGCACGTCCAGCTTGCGGGCCAGCTTGAGCAGGTCGGACTTCGACATGCCGGCGACGTCGGGAGCGGACGACTTCTTCGGGCCCGCCTTCTTCGCCGTGGCCTTCTTTGCCGCCGTCGACTTCTTCGCTGAGGAAGCTGAGGAAGGTGAGGAAGCGGACGGCGAGGCCCGGCGCTTCGACGCCGCCTCCACGCTCTTGCGCAGGATCTCGAACAGGTCGGACGCCGCGGTGGGCTCGGGGGCCGGGTCGGCCGTCTTGACCTTTTTGCCCTTGGCCTTGGCCTTGATCAGGTCGTTGACCCGGTCGGTGTAGGTGTCGCGGAAGTCGGCCGGCTTCCAGGGCCCGGACATGGAGTCGATCAACTGCTGGGCCATGTGCATCTCGGCCGGCTTGGCCTTGTTCCGCTTCGGCAGCGAATCGACCTGTTCGGCCGGGTCCCGCACCTCGTCGGCGAAATACATGGTCTGCAGCACCAGCAGGTCGCCGTCCGGGCGGATGGTCGTCAGGTACTCCTTGCCCCGCATGACCAGTGTGCCCACGGCGGCCCGGCCGCTGTCGGCCATCGCGTCGCGCAGCAAGCCGTACACCTTGGCCGTTTCTTCGCTGCCCGGCCCGAGCCAGTATGTCTTCTGGTAGTAGAGCGGGTCGATGTCGGCCAGGTCGACGAACCGGTGGATGTCCAGGCTCTTGGAGCGGCCGGGCGCGACCGAGTCGAGCTCGTCCTGGTCGAGCATGACGTAGTCGCCGTCGCCCACGTCGGCGCCCTTGACGATGTCGTCGTAGTCGACCTCTTTGCCGGTGCGCTCGTTGACGCGGCGGTACCGGATGCGGTCCGACGTGCCCTTCGCGAACTGGTGGAAGCTGACCTCGTGGTCATGCGTGGCCGAATACATCGCCACGGGAACTGATACCAACCCGAAGGTGATCGCCCCGGTCCAGATCGGTCGTGCCATGCGCGCACGGTTACCCCCGGACCCGTACGGGAAAACGCAATGGTCTGAGAACTAGCTGATCAACGCGGGGAACAGGCACGAAGCATCGCGCATCGGGCGTACGTTCGCAAATGTGACCGCCAGCGCCGATCAGACCGCCCGGCCCGGCATGCGCCGGTCGGTGGTGGTGCTCGTGCTGGTCGCCGTCGTCGGGCTGGCCGGAACCGTGCTGTCCGCCCTGGCGCTGCGCAACGCCGAGCAGGATCGGCAGACCCGGGCCCTCGGGCAGCGGACGACGCTCATCCGGCAGGCGATCTCGGCCGAGGTCAGCCGGTATTCGGCCTCGCTGATCGACATGGCCGCGGCGGTCGGCGCGCAGTCGTCGCTGGAGGCGGCCGAGTTCACCGCCATCACGGCCGCGGTCGACCGGCGGCGGTTCCCGGGTGCGACCGGGCTGGCCATGGTCGTGCCCACCTCGAACACCGCGGCGCTGCAGGCGCACTGGCGGGGACTAGGTGCCACCGGGCTGACCTTGCGCCCGTCCGGGGCCGGACCGCACCGGTTCGCGGTCCTGGACAAGTCACTCGACGACACCGGGTCGGCCGCGGGCATCGACCTGTCCGCCTCGGCCCAGGCGGTCGAGGCGATGGACGCGGCCCAGGACGGCCATCGGGTGGCCGTCAGCCGCACGTACCGGCTGCTCAAGGACTCCGACATGGCGCCCGAACGCCGTCAGTTGTCGTTCGTCATGGTGGCCCCGATCTACGCCACCTCGCCCGGCGCGGAGGACGCCGGCCGCTTCCGCGGGTGGTTGACGCTCGGCGTGCGCGGTGGGGACTTCCTGAGCGAGGTCGTGGCCGGCTCGGCCGGGGACCGGGTCACCGTCACCCTGATCGACGGCGGGTCCGGCGATCCGCTGCCGATGGCCGCCTGGAAACCGGACGTGCCGCTCCACCGCGCTGTCGAACCGCGTGAGGTGCCGGTCGTCGTCGCGCAACGCACCTGGACGCTGCGGGTCGAGGGCACCGAACGGCTGCTCACGGACAGCGCCCAGGGGTTCGACGAGCTCGCCTGGCTGGTCGGGATCGTGCTGACGGCCCTGCTGGTCGCGCTGACCGGCACCATCGCGACGTCACGCAACCGGGCGCTGCGCCGGGTCGACGAGGCTACGGCGGCGCTGCGTTCCGACATCGCGCGCCGCGAGGAGGTCGAGCACCGGTTGCGGCAGCGTGAGGCCGAGCTGGTCGGGTTCGCCGGGGTGGTCGCACACGACCTGCGCAGCCCGCTCGCGCGGATCATGGGCTACGCCGACTTCCTGCAGGAGGAGGCGTACGACCGGCTCGACGACATGCAACGCGACTTCCTCAGCCGGCTGCGTAAGGGCGCCGACCACATGCGGGTGCTGATCGACGACCTGCTCGATTACGCCACCGCCGAGAACCGGGCCATGGCCAACGTGCCGGTCGACCTGCACCGGCTGGCCGAGGAGATCACCCGCGAGCGTTCCGGCGACCGTCCGGCCGACGTCGTGGTGGGCGACCTGCCCACCGTCTACGGCGATCCGACGCTGCTGCGGCAGGTGCTCGACAACCTGATCGGCAACGCCATCAAATACACCCCGGCCGACCGTGAGCCGCGCATCCGGATCGGCTGTCATCCGGTGGCCGAGGGGCGCTGGCGCTGCGAGGTGAGCGACAACGGCATCGGCATCCCCGACCGCGACCGCGGCGCCGTGTTCGACGCTTTCACCCGGGTCGGCGGCAGCGAGAACTTCCCCGGCACCGGACTGGGCCTGGCCATCGTGCACCGCATCATCGAGCGGCATCACGGCCGGGTCGGCGTCGACCCCAACCCCGGCGGCGGCAGCATCTTCTGGTTCACCGTCCCCGCCGGCGAACCCGTGCGAACACCGGAGAAGGAAAAGCAGATGTCGTAGCGGGGTGGTGGGTACGGAACGTCGCTCCCGCCGAGGGCCGGGGCAGGCTTCGCTGGCCGCTGACGCGTCCAGAACGCGAAGCCCACCCCGGCGACGTGCGTAAGGGGTTGCGCCCGAAAACCCCAGGTCAGCTCAGCGTGCAGCTGATCGGGGCCGGGGTGGCGGCCGCACCGCTGCCGACGAAACCGAACGTGGCGCTCGCGCCCGCCGCGAGAGCGCCGTTGTGGTCGGCGTTGCGCACGGTGACGGCCGGTGTGGTCAGCACACCGTTCCACAGCGACGCGACCGTGGTGCCGCTCGGGTACGTCCAGTTGACGGTCCACCGCGTGCCGGCCGAGGTGCCGGTGTTGCGTACGGTGACCTCGGCCTGGAAACCACCGGTCCACGAAGTGGTCGTCTTGTAGACGGCCTCGCAGCCCTGGTTGGTGCCCGGATCGCTGCCACCGGCCGTGGTCGTCACCGACCGTGCGGCCGAGGCCGCCGACACGTTACCGGCCGCGTCCCGGGCGCGAACACTGAACGTGTAGGCCGTCGACGGCGTCAGACCCGTCACCGCGTACGACGTGCCCGACACGGTGGCGATCACGGTGCTTCCCCGCAGGACCTCGTACGAGGTCACGCCCACGTTGTCGGTCGACGCGGCCCACGTCAGGGTCACGCCCGTACCGGAAATGCTGCTTGCCGCAGGCTGACCCGGAGTGGTCGGCGCGGCGGTGTCGCCCGTGCCTCCGCCATCGCTGTAACGCTGGCCGAGACTGATGCCGGTCGTGCTGCCCGTGCCACCCAGCGGGATCTGGTGGTCGAGGCTCACGAACCTGTTGCTGTACTGCCACAGGGCCGGCTTGAGCAGCGCGTACTTCTGCTCGTCCCACGTCTTCCAGTCGTCCAGCAGCAGGCCGCCGGTGTCGCCCGAGTTCGGGTTGAGGACCCAGAACGTCTGGTGCAGCTTGTGCTCGACGATGAGGTCACGCAGCGCGGTCATCCACTTGTCCTGCCGCGCGTCCTGCCCGAGGCGGCCGCCCCACTCGCCGATCAGCAGCGGCGCGGTGCCGTTCTCGTGGATGTAGAGCCAGTTCGGGCGCCACACGTCGTTGGTCAGCGTGGTCTTGTCGAAAGGCTTGTCGAACCACGGCTGGTTGAAGACGAGAGGTCCGTAGTCGTGCGGGGAGTAGACGAGTTGGTCCTGGTTCGCGCCCAGGTTGATCGGATTGTCCTTGACGCCGCGCAGGTTGCCGCCCCACCAGTTGTTGTAGTAGTTCGGCGACAAGTCCGGGTTGGTGTTCGGCGAGCTCCAGGTCTTGCCCTCGCGGGGATAGATCTCGATGCCCTCGACCAGGATCAGCACCTCGGGGTTGATCGCGAGGATGCGCCGGGCGGCCGTCTCGGCGGTGTTCTTCCAGTTGTCGACGTCGGTCGTGCTGTCCCACTTGGCGCGCAAGCTGTCGTTGGCCGTGCCGTGCGGCTCGTTCTTGAGGTCGTACGCGACCAGCGTGTCGTTGTTCTTCCAGCGCGTCGCCGCCCACTCCCACGCCTGGTAGTACAGCTCCGGCGTGACCGTGCCCTTGTACCAGACGGGGTGGATGTGCCCGGAGTTGTCGGCTTCGGCCGAGTGCACGTCGAGCATGACCTTGATCCCGTACGTCTCACACAGGTCCAGCCAGAACTCGAAGATCTCGAGACTGTCCATTCCTTCGAGTTCCGGGTTCGCGTACGTGTTGACGTTGGGCGCGGTGGCCTGCCCGTTCTTCCACTCCAGCAGCAGCTGCGTCGAGATCGGCACCCGCACGATGTTGATGCCGCGGTCGGCCATCGACTTGGTGACCTGCGTGATGTTGGCCGACCAGAGCCCGTGGAAGACGCGTTCGGTCGCGTTGAACCCGAACCAGTTCACCCCGGTCAGCCAGACCGGGTTCCCGGCCGCGTCGACAATCTGATTACCGGCCACATGCAGCCAGTCATTGCCCGGCGCGGCGGCTTGTTGCTGGGCATACTGCACAGTCACGGCCTCCGCGGCGGGGCCGGCTTTCCCGGCCGCTCCGGCCACGCCGGGCAGGACCAGCGTAAGCCCCAACGCGACGGCCAGGCACTTGCTTGCTCTCTTGAAAAACACATGTACTCCCGGATCGAGGACGGAGATCGGGACGGGCTGGGAGCGCTCCCATCGACAGTATTTAATGTGTTCGGCAAATGAACAACCTTTTGCCGGCCCACTATCGCGTTCGCCCGGCCCAGCCCCACGAGGCCGCCCCGCCCGGCGCGCGGACGCCGACACCCGATCCGATCACTGGCGGCCGGCAGATCGCCCAGCCAAAGCCACCCGGCCCAGATTCAAGTTCGACGCCGGCCCGACTGCGAGCCGCACCGGCTCGGGCCGCGACCGAGCCGGCATCGCGGCGTCGCCCGCACGACAGGCGGAGACCGAGACCCATGCCGTGCCGCTCAGCCGGACTGGGCTCGGCCGGACTGAAGCAGGCCAGACTGAAGCAGGCCAGACTGAAATCGGCCCGGACCGGGCTGACACTGGGCTGGCTGAGGCCGGACTGGACCAGACCGGCCCCGGCCCCGGGCCCGGCGATCCGGCTACGGCACGACTGGCGCTCCGGGTGCGGCAGGACGCCAGGGCCAGCGCTCCGGGTGCGGCGGACATCGGGGCTGACACTGGGGCCGAGGCCGGCGCTACGGCCACGGCTACGGCTACGGCTACGGCTACGGCTACGGCCACGGCCACGGCCACGGCCACGGCCACGGCCACGGCCACGGCCACGGCCACGGCCACGGCCACGGCCACGGCCACGGCCACGGCCACGGCC
>NZ_JBVHFW010000008.1:0-89399 GCF_055562135.1 Actinoplanes sp. NPDC021490 | reverse complement strand
ACGGCCACGGCCACGGCCACGGCCACGGCCACGGCCACGGCCACGGCCACGGCCACGGCCACGGCCACGGCCACGGCCACGGCCACGGCCACGGCTACGGCTACGGCTACGGCTACGGCTACGGCTACGGCGGGATTGTGGGCCTGCGGCTGGCTTAACCGGAGTGGCTCTTCGGATCTGAGGGTGGTAGCTCATGACCCGCGCCGAGAACGTAGCCAGGGTCGGTCGCCGTCGGAGCGAGCAGGATGCCGATGCCGCAGTTGCTGAAGTTGCTGAAGTCGTCGGCCCGTCGGCGAGTCCTCCCGATGAGGAGGTTGATGGCGTCGGTGCCGCCGGTGCTGACGCTGTACCGGTGCGGGTCGTCGTCGAAGTAGGGAGGCGTCCGCGCCGGCGCCGCTTGCGCCGGCTCCCGAAGCAGGCCGCGTCGGCCAGGCGGTGCTCGCGCCCACCGCGGTCCGCAGCGGGCCCCCGGTGACCAGATGCGATCGGGCGGTCTCGAGCGTCTGGCGCAGGAGCCCGTAGGTTGCTCAGCGACTGTCTCGTGGCGGCATCGAAGCGCCCCAGCGCGAGCCGGTGCACGCCTCGAAGCCGCATGCAGTTGCCGGCAAGAGCGCAGAGCATTGCTGGTGTGAACACACGATCCAGCGGCCGGGTATCCGGGCTTCGCTCGTCAGCATCCGGCGACCTCTCGAGGGCGTTCGGAGTCCTTGCCGGAGATGCTGGGGGCGGTCTCCGGCAAGGCAACGATCGGATCTGCGTGACGGCAGCCGAGGGCGGCTCGGGGTTACCGCTGGTTTCCCGCGCGCAGCCAGGCGATGTAGTCGGCGGCAGCCGCGGCCGTGTCGTACTGGGGCTCGAAGCCCGTGTCCTCGCGCAGGCGCGTGATGTCGAGCCAGCTCACCTTGCGGTCTCCGGCCGAGGGGAGTTCGTACTGGAAGCCGGGCTCGACGGAGTTGATCGCGGTGATGACGTCGACGTTGCTGGTGGCGCGGCCGGAGGCGACGTTGTACGTGGAGTGGTTCAGCTTTCCGGCGAGCTGCAGCAGCGCGAGCGCGCGACCGGTGTCCTTGACGTAGAGCAGGTCGAGAGCGTCTTCGGCGTGCGGCGGCGCCATGAGCCCGGACAGGTCGGGCTCGCTGCGCTGGGCTGCGGCATAGGCCAGGGAGGGGGCGGCGAAGAACGGGTCGGGCAGGTGGCCGCCGGGACCCCAGGTGCCGGAGATGCGGGCGTTGACGATGTCCACGTCGGTCACGTCCGAGAGGTGGCCGGCGAGAAGTTCCACGACCTTCTTGAAAGTCGGGATGGCGTGGGCGTGCTCCAGGGAGACCGGCACGTCCTCGGTGAGTGCGCCCTCGGAGCCGAAGCCGTAGACACCGATGGTGCTCGCGGTGACGACACGCCGCACACCCCAGGTTTGCGCGGCGCGGACGATGTTGAGGAACGCCTCCAGGGCTCCCGCCGTGGCGTCGATCGGGTCGAGGTCGGTCACCGCCCAGGGCACAGCGACGGCGAGGTGCACGATTCCGGTGATCGGGAACTGCCGGCCGACGGCGAGCAGGGCGTCGAGGTCGGCGACGTCGCCCTGGACGGCGTGAATGGGCAGGTCGGCCATGTGCGCGGGGACCTGCGGGGTGCGGCGCTGGAGCAGAACACACTCCTCGCCGGCGTCGGTGAGGGCGCGGACGGTGTGGGAGCCGATGAAGCCGAGCCCTCCGGTCACGAGGATCATGATGGCGCCTTTCGCAGTGGAGCTGATCGTCAGTAGTGCTGACGATCAGGCTAGGCCTAGAATGGAGCCGTGTCCACCGAGCCCAGCACCACCGCCGACCCGCACGAGGTCTTGGGGTACCTCCTCAAGCACGCATCCCTGCAGCTCACGACGTTGACTGACGCGGCGCTGGAGCCGCTGGGAATCGACAGCAAAGATTTCGGGGCCCTCCGGGTGCTGGCCCACCGGAGACTGGCGTCGCAGCTGCAAGTGGCGCAGACGCTCGGCATCGACCGCACCACGATGGTGGCGTTGCTGGACGTGCTCGAGCGCAAGGGCATCATCACGCGGCGGCCGGACCCCACAGACCGGCGCCGGAACGTCGTCGAGTTCACCGAGCAGGGGATTCAGACCTACGACGCGGCGCAGGTGGCGTACGGGAAGGCCGAGAGCGCGTTCCTGGCCGCGATCAGTCCGGAGGCGACGGATCAGCTTCGCCGGACACTGCGCACCCTCGTGGAGAACTGACCCGGGCCGGAAGGCTTGGGCATCGACAAGCCTCTCTCCGCGTCGTAGGGTGCAGGATCGTTGGGAGCGCTCCCAACGTCCTGCCCTCTCCCCGGAGGTAATCCCCCATGTCCCACAGTCCAGTACACGCGTTGACCGCCACCCCGTTCCGGCGCGGCCGGCTCGCCGGCTACCTGGTGGCGGGCGGCCTCGCGCTGAGTGCCGCCGCCTGCGGAACCGCCTCGGGGCCGACGCCCGGCGCGGCGCCGGCGGCTCCGGGCGCGTCGGGGGCCCCGGCCGCCACAGCGCCCGCCGCGATCAAGACGACGTGCGAAGCGCTGGGTCAGGCGTACGGCAAGAACATGGCTCCCCTGGCCGAGGCTCTGACGAAGTATGTCTCCGACCGGAAGACCATCGCGGCCGCCCAGCAGTCGCTGGCCGCGTTCGCCACCGGCGTTCAGGAGGCCACCGCCACGAGTGCCGACGCCCAGCTCAAAGCCGATGGCAAGCAGGCCGCGGCGGCCATTCACGCCAAGTCCACCGATCAGAAGTTCTTCGGCACCATCAAGACCGCGAAGGACGTCGACAAGACCTTGGGCCCCACCCTGACGCAGTGGCTGTCGCCGGTCTCCCGGCACTGCACCTGAGAAAGCACACCCAATAGCCCTCCCTCTCGTCCATCCCCCGCCGCGCGGTGAACAACCATGCGGCGCAGCAACAGTCCGGAGCTGAGCGGATCCCCGTACGAGGGAAACGGCAACCGAGAAAGGGAAACCGGAAAGGCGATAAGCCAACCCGATACGTCGATCGGCGTAGTCACCCTTGCCGAGATGATCCTTTTTCTACGTCGATGATCCGACACCGCAGTCAGGAGAAAAGGCTGACGCGGCCCGGGTATCGACGCAGAAGAATCGGTCTGTCGAGAGGGGTTCTCATGATCGGCAACCTGGCCGGCGGACGGTACGAGGGCGACAACGGCCGCCTCTTCCTCGAATTGCGGATCGAGACGGACGGGGACGGCGTCGTGAGCGGCGACGTCGAGCTGGACGACGGCGGGGAGCACGTCTATCTGGCCTCTTTCCGCACCGAGGACCCGCTCACGACAGCGGCCGGAGAACCGTGGCCGGTGGCCTGCTTCGCCGAGAACGGCAAGGCGACCCGCGGGCACGTTTTCGTGGAGCCCCGGCCGACCGGCGACGTCACCGTCGAACTCCGCCTGGCCGGGCCGCTGAACGGCCTGCCCTTCGGCGACCCGGTGCGGGTCACGCTGCGGCGGCTGGGGGCGGAACTGCGCCGGCTCGGCGTCGAGACCGAGTTCGAGGAAGGTGTCGAACCGCCGAAACCGGTGCAGGTGAACGGCGACGAGATCACCTTCCAGGAATGCATGAAAAGAGCCGGCATCGAGGTCGTGCCGGCGGGCGACCGATCCAGGATTCCGAAGCACGACGGCGGCTGGGAGTGGTCGGACGCCAACATCTACGCCGTGATGGACACCTTCGACAAATTGAACCGGGAAGCGGCCCGGGTGGCGCAGACGCGGATGGACACCCCGGCTTGGCAGGTTCAGTTGCTGATGCTTTCGAAGTCGGAGCGGCGGGACCTGTACGGCGTGATGTTCGACCTCGGCGGAAGCCTGCCCCGGCAGGGCTGCGCCGTCTTCGTGGACGAGATCCGCGAACGTTTCCCGGCGGAACCCGACCGGCAGATCATCTACACCATGACCCACGAGGTCGGACACGCCCTCAATCTCACGCACCGTTTCGAGCCGGCCATCGGACGCGGCCACTCGACCTCCTTCATGAACTATCCGTGGGAGTACCTGGGCGGCGCGAAGGAAGCCGAGTACTGGCAAGAGTCCCGGTACAGCTTCGACCCGGACGAGCTCGCCTTTCTGCGGCACGGGAACCGCTCCACCGTCATGCCGGGCGGCGCGGCCTTCCACTCGTACGACTATTGGAGCTTGGCACCCGGCGGCCGGCCGGCGTACGTCCCCGATCGGCCCGCGCCCGGGCTGGACCTGACCCTCACCCCGCCGCCCGGCGGCCCGCACTTCGCGTTCGGCCAGCCGGTCCAGCTGAAGGTGTCGCTGGCCAACACCAGTCAGGACTCGGTCTGGCTGCCGGTGGACGCCCTCGACGTCAAAGCCGGCTATCTGGGCATCTCGGTGGAACGGGCGACGGCGAACAGGGCGACCGCGAACAGTACGGGAGGGCCGGAAGCGCAGACCTTCGTGCCGATGGTCCAGCGATGCCTCAGTCTCGCGTCGGACGACAAGGAGCTGCCGCCCGGCTTCGTCGCCGACCAGAACATCACCGTCTGGTTCGGCGCCAACGGCTTCGCCCTGGCCGAGCCGGGCGGCTATCGGCTGACCCCGTTGCTCTACCTGCCCGGCCCCGGCGGACGGCCGATCATGGCGGTGGGCAAGTCGCTGACGATCTGGGTGGCGTACCCGACGACCCGCGACGACGAGCGGCACGCGATCCAGCTGCTGGAACCGGAGGTCGGGGCGTGGCTGGCGCTCGGCGGCGGCAACGCGTGCGGCGGGGCGGGCGGCACGGTTCAAGCGATCCAGGAGGAACGGGCGGCCCGGTACGGCATGAGCGACCCGCTGGCGGCGTCGCTCACCCGGACGCTCGGCATCCATTTCTCGCGGTCGCATCTGGCCTTCGGGGGCAAGAAGTTCATCGCGGGCCCGGCCGACAACACCCGGGCCGCGCGACTCCTCAGCCGGCTGGTGGCCGACCCCGAGGCCATGGTCCATTTCGATACGGTCACCGCGGCCCAGACCCGGCGCCTGGCCGAGACGGTGCGTCAGCGGTGAAGCGCGTCGGCGGGCAACATCCCGACCAGGCCCGTACGGTAGGCGATCACGACGGCGCGGGTCCGGTCGCGGCATTCGAGCTTCATGAGGATGTGCCCGATGTGCGTGCGGACCGTCCCGTCGCTGAGGAAGAGGCGCTCGGCGATCTCGGCGTTGCCGAGGCCGTTGGCCAGCAGCACCAGCACCTCGCGCTCGCGGGGGGTCAGCCGCCGGACGAGCACGGACGAGCTGGCGCGGTCCGCCGACCGGCCCGCCATCTCGCCCAGCATGTCGGTGACGAACACGTCGTCGAGCCACACCCCGGCCAGCGCGACCGCGCGGACCGCGGCGAGCAGCACCTCCGGCGGCTGCGACCTGAGCAGGAAGCCCGCGGCGCCGGCGCGCAGGGCGGTCCAGACCAGCGGCGCGAGATAGTCGGCCGACATCGCCAGCACCCGTACGGTCTGACGGGCCGCGACCTCGGCGATCAGCTCTGTCGCGTCGCGTCCGGCCGGCAACCCGAGGATCAGCACGTCCGGTTGCAGCACCGCGGCCGCGGCGACGGCGTCGTTTCCCGTACGGGCCTCGGCCACCACCTCGATGCCGGCGCCCGCGGAAAGCAGTGCGGTGAGGCCGGCGCGGATGAGCGGCTCGTCGTCCGCGACCACGACTCGGATGATCGTCGCCTGGGCGCGGTCGGAGGCCGGCCGTGCGGCGATGCTGAGCGAACCTTCATACCCTGGCATGACAGTTATCGTCGGTTTCGGGGTCGGCTGGGAGCGTCAGGGTGGCCCCCCTGAGAATTGCGGATCCCGCGTCAGGGCTTCGCGCAGCTGGTCGCGCCCGGCCACGGCGAGCTTGCGGTACACCGCGGCGAGATGCGTCTCCACCGTCTTGATGGTCACGTACAGGTTTTCCGCGATCTCCCGGTTGGTGCGGCCGTCGGCGGCGAGCCGGGCCACGGCCGCCTGGCTGCCGGTCAGCGCGGCCCAGCCGGTGACCCGGGTTCGCCGTGGACGGCCGCCCGCGGCTCGGATGTCGGTGACGACCCGCCGTGACAGACCGGTCATGCCGAGGCTTTCGGCCAGGTCGAGGGCCGAGGCCAGCTCGACCCGGGCCTCCCGCAACCGGCCCGCCCGGCGCAGCGCGGCACCGTAGCCGGCCTGCACCCGGGCCCGGATCGGAAGCCGCGGCGTGTCCGCGCACTCCCCCACCGCCCGCTCGAGCAGTTCGACCGCTTCCCGCGCGGGCGCGAACGACGCGCGCCTGCGCAGGGCCAGCGCCAGCCGGAAGGACGGACCATGCCGCAGGCGAACGGCGAGCTCCCGTTCGGATTCCCGCAACGCCGCCTCGCGGTCGTTCAGCATCTGATGGGCGTGGCTGGCCAGCAGGTGGACCTCGAACTCGATCTCCCGTTCGGTGGAGGCCGGCCCCTCGCCCACCGGCGGGTCGAGCAGGATCAGGGCCCGCTCGGGCCGGCCGGACACCAGCTCACCCAGCGCTCTCGCGAAGGCCGCCTCGGCCGGGCCCGCCAGGAGCTGGCGGCCCGCCTCGGCGTAGTCGCCGCGTTCCAGGGCGATGCAGCCGCGCGCGTAGTTCGCCAGGCCGCCATAGACGGTGAGGCCGTGCCGGTCGGCGAACTGCTCGGCCTCGCCCAGCGCCACCAGCGCCTCCTCGAAACGGCCGCACCTCAGCCAGTTGAGCACGCTGCGATGCGACCACTCGGCCTGCAGTCCGGGCGAGGCGCGCCGCAACCGGGCCACGTCGGGACGCAGGCGGTCGAGCACCCGGTCGGCGTCCGACATGGCCTCGGCCGAGGCGAGGAAGGCGGCCGAGTCCAGGGCCGCGTTCACCTCCCATCCGGTGAGGGGCCGGCCGTCCGGCAGTTCGTGGACGACACGCCGCAGGTGGGCCAGGAATTCCTCCGGCGGGCACTCACCGGTCGCCCGGCGGTGGATCGCGACGCAGAGCAGGAGGTAACGCTGTTCCCCGGTGTCGATCTCGAGCCGGTCCAGGTCGACGTGGGTCAGCCGCTCGGGCGCCCGCTCGGTCCGGCCGGCCGCGACATCCAGCAGAAGCTCGGCGCGCAGCCGGACCTCGGCCGGGCTCACCCCGTACGGCTCGGCGTCGAACGCCCGCCGCCGCAATCGCTCGGCGCCGTCCTGGTCGTCCAGTTCGTAGAGCAGGTCGAACAGCTCGGCCATCGCGCTGATCGACAGGTCGCGAGGCCCGGTCTCGACCACCTCGAACAGGTGCTCCTGGGCCCGGGTCGGTGCGCCGGTCGCCCGTTCGGCCTCGGCCAGCGCGAGCAGCACGGACGGCCGCGCCGCGGGCGACGGCGGCTCGGCCAGCGCGCGGGTCAGCAGCCGGTGCGCGGTCTCCGGCGATCCGGAATCGAGGACCCGGCGAGCCTCCTCGACGAGCAGGTCCACGACGGTTTCCGAGCCCTCCGGCGGCGCCCGGAGCAGATGGCGGGCCACCTGCGCCGCGGGCGCGGACGAGGCGAGCAGGACGCGCGCGGCGGCGGCGTGCAGTCGTCCGAGCTGTCCGGGCGCGACGGTGTGCTCGACGGCGGCCCGGACGAGCGGATGCGGGAAGACCGCGGGGTCGGCCCGCCCCAGGATCGAGGCCGCCTCGAGCGCGGCCGCGGCCCGGCCGGCCGGCTCGCCGTCGACCTGGGCGAGGGCGGCGACGATCCGCAGGGGCACGTCGTCGCCCAGCACCGCGGCCGCCTGCGCCAGCCCGGTGGCGACCGTTCCGAGCTGGTCGAGGCGCCACAGCACGGTGGCCGCGAGCGCCTGCGGGCCGCTGGTGGCCAGTTCGGCCGCGGCGGCCGCCGTCGGTGGCAGGCCCGCCGCCACCAGCGGGCGGACGAGTTCACGCAGGTAGAACACGTTGCCGCCGCTGGCCTGAGCGCAGGCGAGGGTGAACGGCGGTTCCGGCTCGCGGCCGAACGCGGCCCACAACACCTCGGCGACACCCGCCTCGGTCAGGGGGCCGGGCCGCACGACGCTCGCCCCGCCCAGCGTGGTGAGCCGCGACAGCATCGCCTCGACGGCCGGGTCCGCCGCCTTGGGCCGGGCCGTGGCCAGCACGCCGATCGGGGCGCCTTGCAGGTCCTCCACCGCGTCCACCAGGATTCGGAGCGACTCGACGTCGGCCCAGTGGATGTCGTCGATCGCCAGCAGCAGGGGGCCGTCGTCGGCGAGCGCCGCGAGAAGCCACTGGCAGCCGTAGTCGATCCCGGTGACGGTCGTGTTGCCCGGCGTGAACAGCGGCGCGGCGAAGGCCGCGGCCCCGGTGAGCGACCCGGGACCGCCGCGCCGGGCGACCTCGGGCCCGAGCAGCCGGCGCAGCAGCTCGTGCGGCGCGGTGGCGGCCAGGTGGGGCATCCTGGTCCAGAGAACGCGGAACCCGTCGGTGGCGGCGCGGTCGCGGGCGGACCGGAGCAGAGCGGTCTTGCCGACGCCGGCCGCGCCCTCGAGCACCACGATCCGTGCCTGGCCGTCGCGAACCTCACCGAGGCACGTGCGCAGAGCGGCGAGTTCGCGGGAACGTTCCACCATCGTGGCGGGTGGCGTCTTGGTCGTGGTGAGGACTCGCAGCCGTCCGGCCATGCCGCGATGCTAGGCGGCCCACGGAGATCGGCGCATCTCGTTTACGGCTTCCGGGAATCGACCGCTCGCTGTATTGACATTCACGTTGTTGAGCGGGAGTGTCCTAACGACACCCGGCTCCTTCACGCGATATTCGATCATTAATGTCAGATCATTTAATCGCCCGGGAGGGATCGCCATGTCCGACGGCAACGACCAATTCCAGCATCTCGTATTGAGAGGCCCGAACGCCCACTCGTTCCCGGAAGAAGTCACCTGGGCCGTGGATGTCCTCGTGGCGTACCTGAACGGCTTCTCCGACGGCGTCCGGCGGCGGCCCGGCCCGGACATCCACCGGATCGGCACGCCCGCGGCCACCACGCCGGAGGTGCGGGCGGCGACCGAGCAGCAGGCGGCGGAAACGGCGGCCCGGGGCGACGCCGGGGTGTCCTTCGGGGGACGGCCGTGCGGCGTCGTCGCCGACCGGCCCGGCCACTCCGGCGTGGACATCGCCCTGATCTGGGGGCCGGAGGTCAGCGCGCTGGGCCGATCATGAGGGAGTCGCGGTACAACACCTGGATCGACGACGGTCCCACCACGTACGTCCACAACGGCTTCTCCGGCCGGACCGCCGCCATGCCCATCGCGCAACGCGAACCGACCCGGCGGTTCATCGCGGGCGACGACTCTGTCACGGTCGACCCCGCACTGATCAGCACTCTCGTCGACAATCACGTGATTGTCGCGGACGGCACCGACGAACTGGACCTGCTGCGGCACCGGTACGAGCGGACCCGGCGCAATCCCGGCCGGTTCCATCTCACGATCGTGCCGAGTCTCGGCTGCAACCTGGACTGCCCTTACTGCTTCGAGGCCAAGCATCCGTCGCTGCTGGACGACGAGGTTCAGCAACGCCTGCTGCGCCTGGTCGATCAGAAGCTTTCCTCCGTACGCTCGTTCGCCGTTCTCTGGTACGGCGGCGAGCCGCTGGTGGGACTGCCGGCGCTGCTCACTCTCTCGGACGAGTTCATCGCCCGCTGCGCCGCGGCCGGGGTGCCCTACACCGCCGAGATCATCACCAACGGCCATCTCCTGACCGCCGCGACGGCCGGACTTCTGCGCGCCCGGCACGTGACGGCCGCGCAGGTGACGATGGACGGCCCGCCCGAGGTGCACGACCGGCGCCGGCCGCTCGCCGGCGGCCGGGGCACGTTCGACCGGTTGCTGGCCAACATCGTCGCGGTGGCCGGGCTGCTCGACGTGACCGTCCGGGTCAATCTCGACGCCGACAACGCCGGCGACGCGCCCCGGCTGCTCGAGATCCTGGCGGCGGCCGGGCTGGCCGGGCGGATCGGCGTCTATCCGGGACACATCGTCGCCGCCACCACCAATCCGCTCGCCCCGAGCGCCCGCTACGCCACCGCGTGTCTTTCCCGGGCCGCTTTCGCGGAGGCCGAACAGCAGTTCGCCGACCGGGCCACCCGGCTCGGATTCGCCACTGTCGCCTCGCCGGAGCCGAGCGGCGCGCCGTGCACCGCCGTCCGCGACAACGAGTTGGTGATCGGCTCGCGAGGAGAGATCTACAAGTGCACGGAGACGGTCGGTGACCCCACCGAGGTGGTCGGCAATCTGCGATCCTGGCCGCAGCCGGGTGACCGGTTGTCGAAGTGGCTCACGTACGACCCGTTCTCCGACGAGGACTGCCGCTCGTGTGTGGCCCTGCCCGGCTGCATGGGCGGCTGCGCCCACCACGCGATGACCTCGGCCGCTAAGGACACCCGCTGCTCGACCTTCCGGTTCCGGCAGGAGCAGCAGGTGCGCCGGATCGTGCTGAGCCGGCGCCGGCCGCTGTCATGACAGCGGGGCGAAGAGACCGGGCAGGCCTCCGCTGACCGACTGCCGGGCCGCCGAGAGCTGTCCCGCGGCCACTCGTTCCTCCTCGGCCAGCACCTCGGCGGCCACCCCGGCCACGTACGCCTGTTGCCGCACCCGCACCGCCTGGGCCGACGCGTTCTCGTACAGTTCCCGCGCGGTCTGCACCGCGTCCTCGCGCACATCTGGCTCCGCGCCGGGCACCTGCTGCCAGATGGCGTCGAGTTGCGAGGCCGAGAGATCACCGCGCCGGTACGCCTCCAGAGCCGCCCGCTCGACCAGGCGCGCCGGCTCCGCGGCGTCGGGACGCGGCCCGTACTGCGCCTCCCGGTAGCGGTATTCGGCCTGGTCGCGTTCCTGTTCCGCCGAGTCGACCCGGCGCCGCGCCGCGTCGGCCTCCTGCTGCGCCCGCTGCGCCGCGGTGCCGACGGCCTGCAACTCCGCCGCCAGTTCCTCGATCGGCTCGGGCAGCACCGGAGCCGATTCCCCGGCCCGGGCGTGCTGCCGCCGGGCCGGCATCGCGAGCAGGAACAGGAACGCGGCGCCGAGCAGAAATCCGTTGACGATCATCAGTGGAACCATGCGACCGGTCATTAACCCGGGCGCGGTCCGGCAAACACAGTTTTACGATCGTGCGCATGAGCCCACGGAGTCTGACCCAGGTCGAAGCCGAGCAGCGCGCGGCGCTGATCGACGTCGAGCGCTACGACATCACGATCGATTTCACCGATCTGCCGACCGGCTCGGCCGTCGTGTGCGTCTCGACCGTGACCTTCAGCTGCCGGGAACCGGGGGCGCAGACCTTCGCCGACTGTGTGGCCCCGGTGGTCTCGGCCACCCTGAACGGCGAGCCCCTGCCGCCGGCCGTCGACGGGCGGATCCCGCTCCCCCGGCTCGCCGGGCACAACGTGCTGCGCGTGGAGAGCGTGCAGGCGGACACCACCGACGGCGCGGGCGTGCACAAGGCGATCGACCCGGCCGACGGCGAGGTCTATGTCTGGACGACGTTCGCGCCCGACGAGGCACGTCATCTTTTCGCGTGTTTCGACCAGCCCGATCTGAAGGCGCCGCACGCGTTCGTCGTGACCGCGCCGTCCTCGTGGACCGTGACCAGCAACAGCGGCGACGCGGCGGTGGAGGATCGGGGCGGCGTACGGCGGTGGTCGTTCCCGGACACTCCGGTGCTCTCCACGTACAACTGCGTGGTCAACGCCGGCCCGCTGCACGAGGTGCGCCGCGAGGCGGGCGGGTACGACCTCGGCCTGTTCTGCCGCCGCTCGCTGGCCCCGATGCTGGAGCGCGACGCCGACCGGATCTTCACGGTCACCGAGCAGGGCCTGGCGTTCTTCGGCGACGTCTTCGGCCTGCCGTTCCCGCAACGCAAGTACGACCAGGTGTTCATGCCCGAGTTCGGCGGCGCGATGGAGAACTGGGGCTGCGTGACCTGGGAGGACTCGTTCCTGCGGCGGGCCGAGCCGACACCGGCCGAGCAGGAGTCGCTGGCCGTGGTGCTGCTGCACGAGATGTCGCACATGTGGTTCGGCAACCTCGTGACGATGCGCTGGTGGGACGACCTGTGGCTGAACGAGGCGTTCGCCGAGTTCGCCTGTTACTGGGCGGCCGTCGGGGCGACCCGCCACACCGACGCCTGGGTGGGGCTGCTGGCCGGCGAGAAGCTGGCCGCCTATCTGGCCGATCAGGGCCCGGTGTCGCATCCGATCCGCCAGCCGGTGCGGGACGTGGCCGAGGCCGCGTCCATCTTCGACGCGATCACCTATCCCAAGGGCGCGGCGGTGTTGCGGCAGCTCATGACCTATGTGGGCGAGGAGAGCTTCGTCGCCGGGATGAGGTCCTACTTCGCTCGGCACGCGTGGGGCAACACGACGCTGCAGGATCTGATCGACGCCCTGGCCCAGACGTCGGGCCGCGATCTGAACGCGTGGCGCGCCGGGTGGCTGGAGACTGCGGGGGTCGACCGGTTCACGTACGAGGCGGGCACGCTGACCGGCAGGGGCCCGGCCGGCCCGCCCCGCCCGCAGGTGCTCGCTGTCGGTTCTTACGCGTTTACCGACGGTGCGTTGCGGCGTACGGCGCTGGACACCGTCGACGTGCACAGCGCCTCGACGTCCGTGGCCTTGCCCGAGGCCGACTTCTACCTGGTCAACGACGAGGACCTGACGTTCGCGACGGTCCGGCCGTCGAAGCGCGACCGGGAAACCCTCGTCACGTCGGCCGGCGCCCTGCCCACGGCGGTGGCGCGGGGCGTCGCCGTGGCCACGGTCTGGGACATGCTGACCGCCGGCGAGGCGACCCCCGACGAGGCGGTGAGCTGCCTGGTCTCGGTGCTCGCGGTCGAGACGTCGGACGCGGTGATCGAGCCGTACCTGCGCCTGGCCGGCAACGCCGCCGAGTTCTGGGCCGGCGACGACCGCCTGATGGGCGACTTCTACGCGTTGTGCGCCGGTCTGGCCGAGCAGCCCGGACGCGAGCAGGTGGCGCTGCGCGGCATGATCCGGTCGGCGCGCGGCCTGGACGCGATCGACCGGCTGAGCGAGCGGGCCGGTGACGACATCGACCTGCGCTGGCGCTGCCTGATCCGCGCGGCCGAGCTGGGTGGTGACACCGAGGCCGCCGTACGGGATCTGCTCGCCCGCGACCCCGACCCGGATGCCACGTACCGGGCCCTGGCGGTGCGCGCGGCCCGCCCCGATGCTCAGGAGAAGGAGGCCGTCTGGCAGGCGCTGACCGTCGACCGGTCGGTGCCGATCAGCTCGATGGGCGCCGTCACGAACGCGTTCTGGCGGCCCGGGCAGGACACGATCCTGGCCGGTTACGACGAGAAGTACCTCAGCCTGCTGCCCGGCTTCGCCCGCGGCGGCATGGTCCCGGCGATGGTCTACTCGAGCCGGCTGCTCCCCCGATTCGGCACAACCACGGATTTCCCGGCGCGGGCCGAGAAGGTCGTGGCCGATGCCGCACCGGTGGTCCGTCAGACCGTGCTCGAATACGCCGACGAGTTGCGCCGGATGATCCGAGCCCGAGGCTGACGCGGCCCTGGCTCGTTACCTCTCCCGGGGGCTTGCCTTTTCAGCAAGCTCCCAGGAGCCGTGCTGACTATTTCGATCGATTTTGTTATAAAGTCCCAGGACACCACGTCAACCAAGATCAACTTGGTAGCGAACCCGCGATTTCGTACGCAAAGGACACGGGCTCGACGATGTTCAACCGCGCTGTCATGTTCGCCAAGCAACGCACACCGGAACCGGTGCGCGTTGTGGCCCGCCGTGCTCAGGCCGAGGCATACAACGCCCGCCTGCGAGTCACCGTGCCGGTGGCGACCCGGAGCGAGTTCGAGAACATCTATCACTGCGCGGTGCGCAAGACCGCCAGCCAGTGGATCAAGGCGGTGTTCAGCGACCCGCTCGTCTATCGGCACTCCGGCCTGCTCACCTACGACCCGCGGTTCTACGGCTGGAGGCACCCGCGTGTCGTGCCGTCGCACCGCATCGGGCTGTCGCTGTTCTTCCCGCGCCCCCGCTTCGACAAGATGCCGAAACCGGAGAAGTATCGCGCGTTCTTCGTGATGCGCGACCCGCGCGACATGGTCGTCTCGAGCTACTTCTCGACCCGCAACTCGCACGGGCCGATGGGCGACGTGCTCGAGGTGCGCAAGGTGCTGCTCGAGAAGCCGCGCAAGGAAGGCCTGCTCTGGCTGATCGGCGACATGGCCAAGAAGAACCGGTTCGGCGCGATCCGCTCGTGGATCGAGGCGCCCGGGTCCGACGAGGTCCGGCTGGTCAAATACGAGGAGCTGACCGGTCCCGGCCAGGCGGGTGAGATGGAGGCGCTGCTGCGCCACTGCGGCATCAACCTGCCCCCCGACGCCCTGGCCACGGTGCTCGACCGATACAGCTTCGACAAGATGAACGAACGTCAGGGCACCGGCAAGGTCTCGCACTACCGCAAGGGACAGCCCGGCGACTGGGCCAACCACTTCGACGACGACATCTACGAGGCCTTCGACAAGGCCACGGGTGACCTCGTCGAGAAGCTGGGCTACCCGGCCTACCAGCAGAAATAGCCGCCCCGATCCACCGCGGAAACGGCTCGGCCACCACCGCGCCCCGCATCGGTCACGACCTGCTGCTGCTCGGCCGGGGCGATCTGCCCCGCCATCTGCCCGGCCGCCTCGGTGAACTGCACCCGCGGCCGGATCCCCGCGATGTTGGCACACCCCGGTCCTGACCGGCGGTCGTACGATCGTGGCGACACGGGGAGTGCCGATGACCGCGTTTGCCAAGACCGCCGGGGCGCCACGCCTGCTCCGCTTCATGCTGCGCCGTGAACGGGCCACCCTGCCCTGGTGGCTGCTCGGCACGACAGTGCTCGTATTGGTCCAGTCCGGTCAGAGCCAGAGCCTGTACGGCACCGCGGAGCAACTGGCAAAACTGCGCGACACGATCGGCGCAAACACGGCGGTGATCGCGATGAGCGGCCCGCCCGGCCTGCTCGAGTCGATCGGCGGCGAGGTCGTCTTCGAGATCTTCGCGTTTCTGGCGATTGTCGTCGCGCTGATGAACATGTTCCTGATCGGCCGGCAGACGCGGGCCGACGAGGAGACCGGGCGGGCCGAGCTGATCCGCTCGACCCAGGTCGGCCGTCATGCCCTGCCGGCCGCGGCGCTCGGCCTGGCCGCGCTGGCCGACGTCGCCGCCGGGCTGCTGGTGTTCGCGGTGGCCGCGGGCACGGGACTGCCGGTGGGCGGTTCGATCCTGTTCGGCGTGGCGGTCGCGGCGGTGGGGTTCACGTTCGCGGCGCTCACCGCGGTGGCCGCGCAGGTCTTCGAGAACGCGCGAGCCGTCTACGGAAGTGTCGGCGCCCTGCTCGGCGCGGCTTTCGTCCTGCGGGCCGCGGGTGACACCGGCAACGGCCTGCTGTCGTGGTTCTCGCCGATCGGGTGGGGCCAGCGCACTTTTCCGTATTCCGGGGATCGCTGGTGGCCGCTGCTGCTCCCGGCGGCCATGTCGGGGCTGCTGGTCGCGGCGGCGATGCTGCTGCTCGGACGGCGCGACTTCGGTGCGGGCCTGATCCCGTCGCGGCTCGGTCCGCCCCGGGCCTCGCGGGCGCTCGGGAACGCGTACGGGCTGGCCTGGCGGTTGCAACGCGGCGCGCTGCTCGGATGGGTGGCCGGGCTGGCGCTGCTGGGCGCGGCCTACGGATCGATCGGCAACACCATCGAACAGTACGTACGCGACAATCCCCAGTTCGCCGAGTTCCTGCCCGGTGGGGCGCAGAGCGTGCTCGACTCGTACCTGGCGCTGACCGTCAGCGTGTCCGCGCTGATCGCCGCCGCGTACGGCGTCACCAGTGTCCTGCGCATTCGCGCCGAGGAGACGTCCGGCCGGGCCGAGCCCGTGCTGGCCACCGCCACGAGCCGCCGCACGTGGCTGGCCGCCCAGCTCAGCGTGGCCCTGGCCGGCACCGCGCTGGCCCTGCTGGCGATCGGCGCCGGCGAGGGCGTCGCCTACGCGCTGACGATCTCCGACGCCGGCCAGGTGCCCCGCCTGATCGGGATCGCCCTGGCCTACCTGCCCGCGGTCTGGCTGATCGTCGCCGCCGCGGTCCTGGCCGTCGGCTGGCTCCCCCGCCCGGCCGCCGCGGTGGCGTGGGTGATCGTGGGTTACTGCGCGGTCGTCACCCTTTTCGCCGACTCCTTCAAACTGCCGGACTGGACCCAGCAGGCGTCCCCGTTCCGGCACACCCCGCAGATCCCGGCCGACCCGCTGACCGCGACTCCCCTGCTGACGGTGACCCTGGTGGCCGCCGCCTTCCTGGCCGCCGGCTACGCGGGCTTCCGCCGCCGCGACATCGGCTGAGCGAAAGCCGGGGTCAGCGGCGGGTGGCGGCGATGGCCCAGGCGATCAGGGCGGGCTGGCCCAGCAGGCGCAAAGCGCGCTTGGTGTCGGTGTCGAGGCCGAAACCGTCCTTGCGTTCGAGGAACTGGGCGATGTTGCCCGGGAAGACCCCGGCGAAGAAGCCGGCCACCGCCTTGCCGAGCAGGCCGCGGGCCGGCTGACGCCAGGTCGCCAGCAGGGCAGTGCCGAGGGCCAGTTCGACCACGCCGGACACCAGGACGACCTTGTCGGGATCGGCCGGGAACCAGGACGGCACCTGCGCCTGGAACTCCTGCCGTTGGGTGGTCAGGTGGCCGGCCCCGGCGGTGAGCAACACACCGCCGAGGGCCGCCTGCCCGAATGCTCGCGTCAATCGGCTCATGCCGGGCACTTGCCCGCGGACGGGCCGGTCAACACCAGGTGAGTGTCGAATTCGAGCGCGTCACATTGCTGATCGTGTTGTTGCTTCCGGTGCACGGGCTCCAGGTGATGTTGGTGTTGGAGACCGTCAGGTTGCGGAAGCTGATGCCCGACGACGGGGGGAATTCGGTGCGCGCCGCGATGCGGACCTCGCCGCCACCGCTGATCGTGCCGGAGACGCCGGCGATCACGACGTTGTAGCAGTTCTCGACGAGCACCGAATTGTTGCCCGTGTTGGCGATGTCGACCCGGTCGATGGTCGCGCCGCCGCTTTCCGAGACGCAGAAGATGCCCCGGCCGCCACCGCGCGCCCGCACGGTTCCAACCTTGATGTTGTTCGGGTAGGCGTCGCCGATCCGGCCGTTGCGGTTGGCCATCCGGAAGGCGGCATAACCCGTACCGGCGCCGGCGTTTTCCGCATCGACGGTGCCGACCGTGGCATTGATGGTCTGGTTGAGCAGCAGCCCGGATTCGCCGACGTTGCGGGCGGTTACCGTTCCGATGGTGATGCCGTCGACCCCGTACGTCTCCATCGCGTGTGACGACGCCCCGGAGACGTACACGGAATCGACCTTGACGTTGCGGGTCCACTGGCTGGTGTCGCCGCGATTGTCGATGCGCACGCCGAGGCCCCCGCTCAGACGCATGTCGAGGGCGCCGAGCCAGACGTTCGTCACGTTGCGCAGGAAAATGCCGTAGATCGGCGCGCCGGTCAGATTGAGATAGGGCACCTCGATGTTGCTGACGCCGCGCGCATAGATGGGCGCGTAGTCGCCGCTGCCCGATCCGGTCACGTTGATGGTGCCGCAGACCGAGAGCGACGTGTACGAGGCGAGGGAAATGCGGCTGCCCGCGGTCATCGAGCCGTTGCCCCGCACGACGACCCGTTGGATCGACGTACGCCCGGCCGTGAGGCTGCCGATTCCGGCCTGCACCGCGGCACGGAAATCGGTTCCGCTGTAGACGGACGTGCCCGATGCATTGCGGGCCGTCCAGGTGCTTCCGCTCACGGTCACCTCGGACTGGAACGTGCCCGATCCACAGGCGCTCGCCGAGCCGCTGCCGGTGCCGACCTGAACCATTTGCCATTGCTGGTTGGCGCCGTCGAGATCCCCGTACTGGGCCACGATTCCGCCGTCGGCCGTGGACCATTCCCACGCCTCGACCGCCTTGCCGCTGTGCCGGTTCAGCAGCCGCACGTATCCCCCGGCGGAATCCTTGAGCGTGAACTGCTGGCGGGTGGTGCCGTTGTCGGTGTTCTGAATCAGCTGGGTGCCGTCATTGGCGTTGGGCAGTTCGAGCACGAGCCCGCTGTGCCGGCTCTTGATTTTGTAGTAGCCGCTGCCGGCGTCGACGAACTGCCATTGCTGCCAGTTGCCGTCGTTGCGGGCGAACTGGGCGATGCCCGCCCCGGCGGTGGTGGCCCGGTTGTAGAGGTCCATCGCCTTGCCGCTGTTCCGGTTGACCAGCACGTACCAGGCGGAGGGGTTGACGGTGGCGGCCTGGGCCGTGGGCAGCCCGAACAGCACTCCGGCGCCGGCCAGCACCGTGACGGCGAGACCGGTCAGGGCGGCCCGCCATCGGCGCGATTTGCCCACCTCGACTCCTTAAGTGTCGGTGTTATCGTTCACATAGATAGACGTCCATGAGTGTGGGCACGCTCCCGGCGGGTGTCAAGTGGAGATGACCCCACCTGGAAGACGGGTGCTAACCGGCTCGGAACCACACCCGGACCTTCGTACGGTCGGATCTCACCTCGAAAAGCAGGAGGTTCCGACATGCTCGCAGTGGCGGCACTACTGGCAGCCACCCTCGTCGCACCGGCAACGACCAGCCCGTTGCAGTCCGCGGTGGACGACCTTCACGAGATCGGCAACGTCGGCGTCCAGGCGGTGGCCCGGGCCGACGGCCGCACCATCCGGGCCCGCAGCGGCTTCGCCGAGCTCGGGAAGGACGCCCCGGTACCGCTCGACGGCCACTTCCGGATGGGCAGCAACACCAAGACGTTCACCTCGGTCGTCGTGCTGCAGCTGGTCGGCGAGGGGAAGCTGTCCCTGTCCGACACGGTGGAGAGCCGGCTGCCCGGGGTGGTGCGGGGCAACGGCCACGACGGCCGGCAGATCACCGTACGCCAGTTGCTCCAGCACACCAGCGGCATCTACAACTACACGAACTCGCTCGCCGGGCTCGAGTCCTACGACTCCTATCTGGTCCACCGGCTCGACCACTACGACGCCGAGGACCTCGTCGCGCTGGCGATGAAGCATCCACCGGCCTTCGCGCCCGGTACCTCCTGGGACTACTCGAACACCAACTACATCCTGGCCGGGATGATCATTGAGCGTACGACCGGCCGGCCGTGGGCCACCGAGGTGCGCGACCGGATCGTGCGGCCGCTCGGCCTGACCCACACGTCGTATCCGGGCGACCGGGCGTCGCTGCCCCGGCCGTACGCCCGGGGCTATCAGCAGTGGGAGCCGGGTGGCCCGCTGACCGACACCACGCTGCTCAACCCCACGGTGGCCGGCACCGCGGGCGGGCTGGTGACCACGCCGTCCGACCTGGCCCAGTTCTGGCAGGCGCTGCAGCAGGGCCGGCTCCTCAAGCCGCGCCAGATGGCCGAGATGCACCGCACCGTCCTGGCCACGACGTGGCAGGAGCACGTGCCGGGCGCACGCTACGGACTGGGCATCGAATACCTCCCGAACCGGTGCGGGGGCTACTGGTCGCACGGCGGGGACGTGCCCGGCACCCGGACCCTGAACGGTGTCAGCGCCGACGGCAAGCGGGTCGTCGCCCTCGCGCTGACCACTCAGCTGGCCGCCCCGGAAGCCGGGCGGGCCGTGGACGAGCGGGTGCTCCGGCTGGTGAACGACGTCCTGTGTGGACGCCACTGAGTTTTGTCATACCCACCCGATAGCTTCGGGGCCATCGATCCGCTCGCGAAAGGTGGCCCCGAATGCCGGCCGAGACGACGTACCTCGAGCTCTCCGAAGACTCCGGAAGCGCGCACAAGTTCTATGAGGTGACCGTCGACGGCACGGAGGTGGCGGTCCGCTACGGGCGCATCGGCGACCGCGGCCAGACCAAGCAGTCGTCGTTCACCACCCACGACAAGGCCAGGGCCGAGGCGTCCAAAAAGATCGGGGAAAAGGTCCGCAAGGGGTACGCCCCGGCGGTGCCGGGCGGCCGGTCGAAACGCTCGATCTCCCGCCGTCAGATCGTCAGCACCCGGTCGACGGCGACCCGCGCGCCGATCCTGTGGCGCTACGACTCGGGCAGCCCCGCGTTCGGCATCTTCGTCGACGACGACGTGTGCATGGTCGGCAACGAGAGCGGCCTGATCACCACCCTCAGCCACGGCGCCGAGGTGCTGCAGCAGTTCCGGCTGCCCGACGGCGTGAAGTGCATCGTGGCCGACGAGGGCTGGCTCTACGCGGGCTGCGACGACGGCAACGTCTACGACCTGTCGGGCAAGGTGCCGCGGCTGGCCTACCGGATCGACCCGTCGATCGACATCTACTGGCTCGACATCCACGACGGCGTGCTCGGCGTCTCCGATTCCGGCGGCGGCATCGCGACGATCGACCACGAGGACGAGTTCCTGTGGCGGCGGCCGGGCCGGGGCCGATCGGCCTGGATGGTCCGCTGCGACGCCGCCGCGGTGCACCACGGTCACTCCAACGGCGTGACGAGCTACGACTGGCGTACGGGGAAGGAATTGTGGAACTCCCCGACCGGCGCCGTGCTGTTCGGATGGCAGGAACGCGACACGTTGTACGCGGGCACGGCGACCCGCCAGGTGGTCGAGCTGGGCAAGGACGGCAAGCACCGGCAGACGTACCGCTGTGATGCCCCGGTGTATTCGTGCGCCACGTCGAAGGACGGGCGATACGTGTTCGCGGGCGACAGCAGCTCGTCCATCTACTGCTTCGACGTCAGCGGCGCCCGGCTGTGGAAACTGGGCACGGGCTGCGGCTCGGCCTACTCGATGCAGTACCGCGACGAGCGGCTCTACATCGTCACCACGAACGGCGCGCTGGCCTGCATCGACGCGAGCGAGGCGGCGATCCATTCGGCCGTCACGGGCACGATCCCCGAGCCGATCGACGTCAAGGCGCCGCCCCGCATGTCCGCGGTCGTCCCGTCCACGACGGTCGAGGTCATCCACGACGTGGCCGGCGGCGTGGTGGTCGAGTGCGTCGAAGAGAGCGGCCGCCTGCGCATCCGCGTGCTCAGCGACGGCTACCACCGCGACTGGCAGGTCCAGTTCCCCAAGGGCATCCGCGAGC
The DNA here is from genome assembly GCF_055562135.1 of Actinoplanes sp. NPDC021490. Taxonomy (NCBI): domain Bacteria; kingdom Bacillati; phylum Actinomycetota; class Actinomycetes; order Micromonosporales; family Micromonosporaceae; genus Actinoplanes; species Actinoplanes sp. NPDC021490. Next base: position 68,310 of record NZ_JBVHFW010000008.1, on the reverse strand, counting down.
GCGGCAGCCGTTACGTCGTAACCGGGGTGCGCGAGGCGAGCCGCGGCGGCTTCTACCGCACATACGGCGAAATCCGCCGTTTGCTATAGGCCGTGCTGAGCCTCGGGCGTTCGGGGGTCGTGAGGAGCACGCCTCACCAGGGCGTCGTCCAGCCGCTCGACAACAACTCGGAGCTCTCGCGCGGCGTGTCCGGGCAGCATGGTGATCGCCTCTTCCAAGCGCTGCCGGGCCCAGCCCTCGCCACAGCAGGAGCAGGTGAACTCCGCTTCCCACGGCCTCCACCGACGCCGGGTGCCGTGGGCATGCGCGCCCCATACGCTGACCGCGGCGGCCACCACGCCCGGCAGCCACCGTTGTCCCTCCAGCAGGCGGACGGCAGCGTTCGCGGAACCCGAGAGTCCAGGAACATCGCGGTAACGGATCCACGGGCTTCGCGTGATCGGCGCGCGGCGACGAAGTGCTTGCGGTTGCCTACGAGGCACGGCCCCTTCTGAAGGTCACGCCTCAGATCCTCTCACGAGGAGGCCAACAGGCACGCAGTCGCGAGGCACGGCGGGGCGAGGTTGCCGAAGCCGTGCCCTACGCGGTGTCGGATGCCGGCGGGGTGGCTCGGGCCGGGTGGGGTGGCTCGGGCCGGGTGGGGTGGCTCGGGCCGGGCGGGGTGGCTCGGGCCGAGCGGGGGTAGCTGGGCGGTTTCGGGCCGAGTTTCAGCGGGCTGGGGTGAGGCGCGGCGGCTGCGGTCAGGCCGGGCGGCCGGAGTCACGCCGGGCGGCCGGGGTCAGATGACGACGTTGTCGATCTGGAGGGTTTGCACGGAGGCGGCCGGGAAAGGCACGCGGAGGAGTTTGCCGGCGGCCTGCATGTCGGTGCGCGGGGTGTAGCGGTCGGCGGCGGACGGGACGGTGGTCCAGCGGGGGACCTGGCCGTTGGCGCCGCCGGTGGCCTGGGTGAAGCGGGACAGGTCGAAGGTGAGGGTCTGGGCGGCGCCGGTGTTGACCGCGACGACGACGAGGCGGCGCGCCGCCGGGTCGTAGGCGGCGGCCGCGTTGCCCGCGCCGGTGTCGAGGATCCGCATGCCGGGGCGGATGTGCCGGGTGAACTGGGCCAGCACGTAGAACTTGGTCTCGATCGGCCCGGCGGTCAGGCTGCCCGCGTCGTAGCGGATGACGCCCCAACCGGCGCTGGGGTCCATCACCTGCCAGTAGACCCAGGCGGTCGGGTGCAGCCAGCGCCAGTCCAGGCACAGGTTGGCGGCCATCGTGAGGCCGGTGCCGTCCCCGTCGCCGGTCTCGGAGTTCCAGAGCACCTTGCCGGCCGCCCGCACGTCGTTGAACAGCAGGTCGCGCCGCCCGCCCGAGCCCTGGTAGCCGTGGACGTTGACCTGGCCGATCAGGGCTCGGGTGCCGGAATCGAAGCTGGCCAGGGTGGCGCGGGCGACGTCGTAGTTGGTCTCGTCCGATGCGGAGATCGTCACGCCGTTGAGGCCCTGACGGTTGAGTTCCGAGCGGAGCTGGGCCAGCACGCTGCGCTGGGTGGTGGCGCCGATGTAGCAGCCCTCCTGGGTGCCGTCGGCGCGCCACCAGTTCGAGGAGGGCTCGTTGAACGGGTCCACGCTGCGGAAGGTCACACCCCAGTTGTCGCGCGCCCGCCGGGCGGTGGCGGCCAGGTGGGCGGCGTGCTGGGTGTGGTTCCACGACTGCAAGTTCAGGCCGCCGTCGGCCGCCCCGGACGGGTTGTGGTTGAGGCACATCCACCACATCGGGGAGTTGGCGAACAACTCGCTGACGGCGCCGCGCTGGGTGGCCTTGACCAGCGCGGCCCGCTGCTTGGCGTCGGCGTTCCAGTTCCAGGCGGACGAGGCCGGGTCGGGGTTGCGCCAGTCCTGCCAGAATCCCTCGATCTGCTTGAACCGCGGGATGTTGGGCGAGGCGGCCATGCGTTCCCCGGCGACGTCGTTGAAGCTGCTGGCGCCCAGGTTGTAGCGGGCGATGCTGAGACCGAGGCCGGGCAGCGCGACGCCGTTGTAGCTGACCGTGCGGGTGGTGAAGAAGAGGTCGGCGAGGTCGTCGCGGTCGCCGAAAACGTTGGCCCACCAGGCGAGCGAGGTGCCCCAGCCCTGCCAGGTTCCGTAGTCGGCCGCGGGATCGACGGTGATCGTGGCATCGGCTCGCGCCGGCCCACCCAGGAGCGCGCCGCCGGCTACGCCCGCACCTACCGCACCGAGAACTGTTCTGCGCGTGACCATATGTTTACGTTAACATGACATAGAAGGGTGTCAATAAAAGGCCCGCCTCCCGGTCTCCCGGGAGGCGGACGTGGTCAGACGGAGAGGGTCCAGCTGGTCAGGGTGCCGGTGTCGGCGCGGGCGGCGTCCTGCACTCGCAGGGTCCACTTGCCGTTCGCGGTTTCCGAGGAGAGGTTGACCGGGAAGCTCTGGTCGATGTTGTCGGTGCCACCACCGGCCCGGTTGTGCAGCACGTAGGCCGTGCCGTCGGGCGCGATCAGGCTGACGATCAGGTCGCCGATGTAGGTGTGCTGCAGGTGCACCTCGACCGAACTAGCCGTCGAGGGGGTGGCCGCGCAGCCGGTCAGCTCGACCTCGTTGCTCACCGTGCTCAGGTCCGGGATCGGCAGCGCGGTGGCGTTGGTGGCCGTGCAGGCGGCGACGCTGCCGACGGTGACGGTCAGCGGCTTGGAGCGGGTGATCGACGGCGCCGCCGCGGTGACGGTGACCGGCGCGCTGGCCCGGCCGGCGTCGGGGGCGGCGCTGACCGTGATCGTGGTGGACTCACCGGCGGTGACGGTGGCCGGCTCGAACGAGACGGTCACACCGGCCGGGGCCGTGCCGGCGGTGAAGGTGATCGGCTCGGCCTCGCCGTTGACCAGCACGGTGGTCGCCGTGATGGTCTTGGACTCGCCGGGACCGACCGACGCGCTCGCGGCGGACAGGGCGAACGAGAAGTCGTTGCCGTCCGAGCACACCTCGTCGTTGCCGGCCACGTTGACCGAGGTCCACGCGGTCTGCACGGCCTTGTACTCGGTGCTGCAGGCGCCGTACAGGTCGGTGGCCGCCGCGAGCGAGTAGGCCCGTGCGGTGTTGGCCGGCGTCGACGTGTTGACGTAGCCGGTGTTCGAGACGAAGTACGCGTCGAGGGCCCGGAACCAGATCTTCGCGGCCTTCTCCCGGCCGATACCGGTGACCGACTCGGCGCTGCCACAGACCGGCGAGGTCCCGTACGCGGTCGCGCCCGAACCCTCGGCCAGGTTGAAGAAGAAGTGGTTGGCGACGCCGGAGGAGTAGTGCACGTCGACGCTGCGGGTGGAGGTCGACCAGCAGCCGTGCGAGCGCCCGTCGAGGGTCGGGTTGTACATGTAGCGCAGCGGCGACCCGTTGCCGTTGATGTCGATCTTCTCGCCGATGTCGTAGTCGCCGGCGTCCTCGGTGCTGCCCGCGTGGAACTCGACCATGCTGCCGAAGATGTCGCTCGTCGACTCGTTCAGGCCACCGGACTCACCCGAGTAGGTCAGCCCGCCCGGCACGACGTTCTCGGTGACGCCGTGCGACATCTCGTGCCCGGCCACGTCCAGCGCGACCAGCGGCTTGGCGTTGCCCGTGCCGTCGCCGTAGGTCATCTGGGCGCCGTCCCAGAAGGCGTTCACGTACGCGCTGCCGTAGTGCACACGCGAGGGGACACCGCGACCGTCGCCGAAGATGCCGTTGCGGCCGTGCACGTCCTTGAAGTAGTCGAATGTGACGGCCGCGCCGAAGTGGGCGTCCACGGCGGCCGACTGCCGGTCGGCGGGCGCGCCCGTGCCCCAGGTGTTGTCGGCGTCGGTGAACGTGGCACAGGCGCCCGACGTGCGGTTGCCCATGTCGCAGGTCAGACCGCCCCCGCGTACGGGATCGATCAGGTTGAACGACTCCCCCGCCGCGGTCGACTCGAGCGCCACCGGACCGGAGTAGATGCTGTTGCCGGTGCCCGCGACGTTCTCGATCTCGTCGTACGAGCCGGCGACCCGGCCGGTCAGCGCGTCCGAGATGACGTGGAAGCGCGACGGCGTCTGACCGTCGGGCTGCCAGCCGGTGATCACCGTTTCCCAGGACAGCTTGCCGAGGCCGCTGCTCGCGTCGACGAACAGCTCCGGCTTGGCGGTCCCGGTGATCGTGCCCTCGAACTCGGCCTTCGCCGCGGCGGCGGCCCGGTCGGCGGTGACCGACGGCTTGGTGCTCAGGCTGAGCGGCCGGGTCAGGCCGGCCGAGGCTCCGGCGAACTTCCCGGCCTTCGTACGGATGACCAGGTCGCCGCCGTAGACGCGGAGCCCGTCGTACGTGCGGGTGTAGCGGGTGATCCCGTTCCTGGTGCTGTAGACCGCGTAGCGGTCCTTGTCCGACTTCTTGATCGACGGTCCGGCCTGGTCGAGCAACGACGAGCCGGGGGTGACCGGCGCGGCGGACGCGGTAGTGGCGGTGACCACCAGGCCCCCACTGGCCAGGGCGATGGCGCCGGCCAGCGCGACAGCAAATCTCACGTTTGTTCCTCCCCACGAGCATAGACATCCACGTATGTCTATGTGAGAGATCCTCACAGTTCGTGGGCTCCAGCGGGGAAGAACCGCTTGTAAAGTTTAAGTTTCCATTTAATTCTGTCGATGTACAGCCGATCGGCCCGGGAAAGATAACGTGTGCCCGGCCCGCGACCGGGCCGGGCACACGGCCGATCAGAGGGCGAGCCGCTGACCGGGGAAGATCCGGCTGGGGCTGTCCAGCGTCGACTTGTTGAGCTGGTAGAGGGCCTTCCAGCCACCCTTGACGTGCTTCTTGGCCGCGATGGAGGCCAGCGTGTCGCCGGACCGCACGACGTAGTACTTGCCGGTGGACTTGGCGGGCTTCTTCGCGGCGACCGGAGTGGCCTTCTTCACTCCCGCCTTCTTGCCGCAGGTCGGCCAGGCCCCGATGCCCTGACCCTTCAGCACCTTCTCCGCGACCTTGATCTGCTCGGCCTTGGTGGCCTTGTTCGCGGTCGAGGCATACTTCGTGCCCCCGTACGCCTTCCAGGTGCTGCGGCTGAACTGCAGGCCACCGTAGTAGCCGTTGCCGGTGTTGATGCTCCAGTTGCCGCCGGACTCGCACTTGGCGACGGCGTCCCAGTTGACGCTCGACGCCTGGGCCGGCGACGCGGGGCCGAGCAGGCCGAACGCTCCGGCGACACCGGCGACCGTCAGGCCGAACGCGACACGGGTCTTCTTTCCGAGCTGTGCCATGACAGAACTACCTCCACGCCTGCGAGGTGAGCTGTCGGGTTCGGGCTGGGCTGCCCGGCCGCGAGACGCGGCTTCACCCCGAGGCGCGCCGGCGTCTCAATGCAGCGGCGCGCCGAGGAACTAGTGGGTCCCCCGCTCCATGCCTGGGTTCGTTTCCTCGCGGGCGGCGGCAGGATTCGGCGTTCCGCCCGGGGTGCCGCGATTGCGGACCGGCCGACGGTAACCACGCCGGGACCCGTACGGCCAAACTTGAAGGCTCAATCGTGAGCTTGTTCTCATCGGCCGGGAACCCGCCGGACCGATTCCCAGTCTCAGTTGTGTGATCCGTCTCCTGACAACGTTTGTCCTGGTCTGCGGCGTGTTGGTGACCGCCGCGTGCGGTGGCGGCAAGCCACCGGGTGATGCCGCTCGCATTCAGGTCGAGCTGGCCGCGGCCGACGCGGGCCCGGTGGCGCGGGCGGTCGGCCGGTTCGGCTTCGACCTGTTCCGCGAGGTCGACCGGGCGGACCGGAACACGATCACCTCGCCGCTGTCGGTGGCCGTGCTGCTGGCCATGGTCTCGGCCGGCGCCGAGGGCGGCACGGCGGCCGAGATGGCCCGGGTGCTGGGCCTGCGCGAGGGTCAGGACGAACGGGTCGGGGCGCTGCTGCGGGAGCTGGCCGACACCGACGAGGTGACGCTGTCGGTGTCCGACGCGCTCTACAACAACGGCACCCTCGAGGACGACTATCTCGAGTTCGTACGGCGCAGTTTCGGCGGCACGGTGGAGGATGTCGACCTGGGTTCGCCCGAGGCGGCCCGCAAGATCGACGACTGGGTCGACGAGAACACCGGCGGCCGCATCAAGGGCATCGCCCGCGAGCTCGGACTGCCCAGTGCGCAGGCGGTGCTCGTCCTGCTCAATGCGGTGTATTTCCTCGGAAAATGGCAGAACGAGTTCGAGACCGCGCGCGGCGAGAGGTTCACGACGCCGGGCGGCCCGGTCACCGTGCCGATGATGCATCTCACCGGCCGTTCGCTGCTCTACGCCGAGCGCGACGGCTTCCGCATGCTGCGTCTCCCGTACGGCGAAAAGGGGCGCTACGGCATGGAAATCATCCTGTCCGAGGACGGCACGACGGCCGGCGCCGCCCAGTGGCAGGCCCTGAGCACCGGTCTCGTGTCCCGCAAGTTCGAAGACGTCGCCCTGCCCCGCTTCGAGCTGCGCTGGGAGGGCGACCTGAACGGGCCGCTGCGGAAACTGGGCATGGTCACGGCTTTCGACCCGGGCCGGGCGAACTTCCGTCCGATGTCACCCGACGGCCGATGGCTCGAGAAGGTCTACCACAAGACGTACGTGAAGGTGGACGAGAAGGGCACCGAGGCCGCCGCCGTCACGGGCGGGGTCATGACGACCTCGGCCACCGTGAACCCGTCCGTGTTCCGTGCCGACCGGCCGTTCCAGTTCACCATCTCGGACCGGCAGACCGGCACGATCCTCTTCCTCGGAGCCGTCCGCGACCCGCGCTAACGCACCACCGTCACCGGGCATTGCGCGTACGCGGCGACGTGCTGGCTGACCGAGCCGAGCACCAGCCCGGCGAAACCGCCGTGGCCGCGCTTGCCCACGACAAGCAGGTCCTTGCCGGCCGACTCTTCGATCAGCACCTTGGCCGGGCGCCCCTGCCGGACCTGGGCCTGCACGGGAACCGGCGGATCCTCCCCCAGCTCTTCTTTGATCACCTGGAGCAGCTCCTCGGTGGTGACCTGGCTCGGCTCGGCCACCGCGTGGTCGGAAACACTGGGCCCACCCACCGGTGGCAGCAGTGTGTGCTCCCACACGTTCAGCACGAGAAGATCGGCGCCGTGATCCGCCGCCTCGGCCGCGGCCCAGATCAGGGCCTTGCGGCTGCTCGGCGATCCATCGACGCCGACAACGATCGTCGTCCATGTGCTCATAGCTCATTACAGGCCCGCCGTCGCCCGCCCGGCAATGTCGAGGCCGGAAAACGGCAGCCAGACGCACGTATCGACGTCTCTGCTTGCGGGTGTCCCGCGACGGGTTTAGCGTCGAAACGGAGTGTGTGATCTAGATCACTCACAGCACCATCTTCGAGGTCGAAGGGGAGCTCGCCCATGACCACTACGACGTCGGACACCGTCTCGACGGGATCCGGGGCAGCCGATCGCAAACCGCTGATGAGCGGGCCCGCCCTGCTGATGATGAACCTCGGTTTCTTCGGGGTTCAGTTCAGCTTCGGGCTCACCCAGTCCGCGGTGAACCCGCTGTTCCTGCTGATCGGGGCCAATCCCGAACAGCTGCCGATCCTCAACCTGGCCGGTCCGGTCACCGGTCTGATCATCCAGCCCCTGATCGGGGCGATCAGCGACCGCACCTGGCATCCCCGGTTCGGCCGGCGGAGACCGTTCATCGTGACCGGCGCCATCCTGTGCGCGATCATCCTGTTCGCGTTCCCGTTCGTCGGCGTGCTCTGGCTCGGCGTGATCTGCTTCTGGCTGCTCGACGCGGGCAACAACACCTCGATGGAGCCGTACCGGGCGTTCATCTCCGACCGGCTGCCCAAATCGCAGCTGGCGCGCGGCTTCCTGACCCAGAGCATGTTCACCGGCGCCGGGGCCGTGCTGGCCAACGTGTCGCTGTTCGCGCTGCAGAAAGTGGAGGCGCTGCAGACCGAGGCGGGCAACGGGGTCCCGTACTGGATGTTCGCCTGCTTCATGATCGGCACCGTCTGCATCCTGCTCACCGTGCTCACGGCCATGTCCCGTACGAGGGAACTGAAGCCCTCGGACGAAGATCTCGAGGAGATGGCCAACGCGCCCCGGGGGCTCCGGCCCGCCGTACGGGAAATTGCCGATGCCGTACGCGTCATGCCGGTGGCCATGCACAAGATCGGTGTGGTGTTCGCCTTCCAGTGGTACGCCATGTTCATCTACTGGCAGTTCCTGGCGGTGAGCCTGGGCGAGACGGTGTTCAACGCCAACCCCGAGCAGGGCGGCCGGGCCTGGGACGACGCGATCGCGTGGAGCGGCCTGGAGAACGGCGCCTACAACTTCGTCACCATGGTGTCCGCGCTGTTCCTGGTCGGCTTCGCCCAGCGGATCGGCGCCAAGCGGGTGCACGCCATCGCCCTCGGCCTGGCGGCGGTGGCGCTGGTCTGGCTCGCGCACATCGACAACCAGTACCTGGCTCTGGTCCCGATGATCGGCGTCGGCATCTTCTGGGCGAGCGCGGTCGGCGTGCCCTACCTGATGGTGGCCAGCATGGTCCCGGCCAAGCGCACCGGCGTCTACATGGGCATCCTCAACATGATGATCGTGGTGCCGATGCTGGTGCAGACGCTCACGTTCGGCTGGATCTTCGAGCACTGGCTGGACAGCAAGGGCAGCAACGCGATCATCCTGGCCGGCGTGCTGCTGGGGATCGGCGCCGTGGCCATGCTGTGGGTCAACCCGCCGGACGAGGCCGACGAGTCCCCGATCGTCCCGCTCGGTGGGCGGCGCAGCATTACCGTCTACGACCGCGTGGTGGTCGGTTCCGACGGCACACCCACCTCCCTGTACGCGGTGGACCGCGCGGCCGAGGTAGCACAGGCGGCCCAGGCCCGTCTCGTCGTCGTGACCGCCTACCGCGACGACGAGGACCCGCCGGCCGATCTGGCCGAGGGCACCCACCACGACCTGTACGGGGTCGAGGTCGCCCGCCGAGCCATGGGCAAGTCGGTCACCGGCCTGACCCGGGAACGCGCCCGCTACATCGAGCAGCTGCTGGTGCGCGGCGACCCGGCCCAGGCCCTGCTCGACACGGTCGGCAACAACCCGGCCAACCTGATCGTCGTCGGCAACCGCGGCCTGGGCGCCAGCCACGGCCAGCTGCTCGGCTCGGTCCCGGCCGGAGTCGTCCGCAACGCCGTGTGCGACGTTCTGGTCGTGCAGACGTCCGCCCTGGACGAGGAGCGCATGTTCCGGGCGTCTACTGCAGACGAATCGGATTGACGAGGTCGGCGGTGATGGTCAGGGCCATCACCGCCCCGCCCAGCACGACCAGCACCATCGTGGCCGGGAACAGCCGGGTGAAGTCGACCGGGCCGCCGGCGGGCCGGCCGCGCAGGCGTCGGACGGTGTCGCGGAGGCGTTCGAACCAGACGACCGCGATGTGGCCGCCGTCGAGCGGGAGCAGCGGCAGCAGGTTGAACAGGGCCAGGAACAGGTTGAGGCTGACCAGCAGGAGCAGGAAGGTGGCCCACAGCCCGCGCTCGGCCGCTTCTCCCCCGAGCCGGCTCGCGCCGACCATGCTGATCGGCGTGTCGGCCGCCCGTTCCCCGCCGATCGCCTTGACCACGGCCGGGATCCGCTCGGGGAACGCCGCGAGCTGGACGGCCGTGTCGCTGATCAGTTCGCCGGTGAACGCGGCCGTCTCGGCCCAGCCGCCCTTCACATAGGCCGGCGGCGGCTGCGGGGAGGCGCCCATCCGGCCGTCGGCGACGTCGACGTTCAAGGTCACCGTCTCGCCGCCGCGGAGCACGGTCAGCGTGGTCGGCCCGTCGGCGGCCCGGACGGCGGTGAGCACGTCGGTCCAGCGCGGAGTGGGCGTGCCGGCGGCGTCCCGTCCGGTGGGGGCTACGACGCCTCGGGCAGGGTGAGGGCGCGGCGCAGGCCGTCGCGTACGTCGACGAGGTTGCGATAGACGCCGGACGGGAGAGCCTTGACCAGGGACAGGGTGCGGCCGTCGGCTCCGCGATGCCGCGCGTGGTTGATCAGATCCTGCCGGTTGCTGGGGTAGTCAGCGGCCTGGAGAATTTCCGCCACCGCTGTCCAGTCATGGTTCTCCATGCCGCTGCCTACCCCGGCCGAACCGGCCCTAACAGCCGCCGCTCAGTATTGGCAGCGCAGCACCAGCATGGCGTGCGGCGGCAGCTTCAGGCCCTCCTGCGCCTTGAGCGTGCCGCCCTTGGCCAGAAGCGGGTCGGCGGTGTCGATGGTGACCTGCCAGGCCTGACCGTAGGCCGGATCGGGCAGGGTGAACTCGACCTGCTCCGGTGCGGCGTTGAACAGCAGCAGGAACGAGTCGTCGACGATCGGCTCGCCGAGCGCGTCGGCCTCGGGAATGCCGTGGCCGTTGAGGAACACGGCCAGCGTGCGGGCCGCGCCGGGCGCCCAGTCCTGTTCCGCCATCGGCGTGCCGTCGTGGCGCAGCCAGGCGATGCCGGGCAGGCCCGAGTCGCCGGCCGGCTCGCCGGTGAAGAACCGGCGGCGGCGGAAGATCGGGTGTTCGGCGCGCAGCTTCGTCAGGTGCCGGGTGAAGACGGTCAGCACGTCGTGGTGGCGGGCCTCGGCCCAGTCGATCCAGCTGATCTCGTTGTCCTGGGCGTAGACGTTGTTGTTGCCGCCCTGGGTGCGGCCCAGCTCGTCGCCGTGCGCGATCATCGGCACGCCCTGCGACAGCAGCAGCGTGGCCAGGAAGTTGCGCTTCTGCCGCTCGCGCAGCGCGATGACCGCCGTGTCCTCGGTCGGGCCCTCGGCGCCGCTGTTCCACGACCGGTTGTGGCTCTCGCCGTCGCGGTTGTCCTCGCCGTTGGCGTCGTTGTGCTTCTCGTTGTAGGAGACCAGATCCTCCAGCGTGAAGCCGTCGTGCGCCGTGACGAAGTTGATCGAGGCGATCGGGCGGCGGCCGTCGATCTCGTACAGGTCCGAGCTGCCCGCGAACCGTGAGGCGAACTCGCCCAGGCCGGACGGCTCGCCGCGCCAGAAGTCGCGCACGCTGTCGCGGTACTTGCCGTTCCACTCGGTCCACAGAGGCGGGAACCCGCCGACCTGGTAGCCGCCGTCGCCGACGTCCCACGGCTCGGCGATCAGCTTGACCTGCGACACGATCGGGTCCTGGTTGACCAGGTCGAAGAAGGCCGCGAGCCGGTTCACCTCGTGGAAGTCGCGGGCCAGGGACGCGGCGAGGTCGAACCGGAAGCCGTCGACGTGCATCTCGGTGACCCAGTAACGCAGCGAGTCCATGATGAGCCGCAACGACTCGTGGTGACGTACGTTGAGGCTGTTTCCGGTGCCGGTCGTGTCGTAGTAGTACTGCTTGTCGTCATCGACCAGCCGGTAGTAGGCGGGGTTGTCGATGCCGCGGAACGACAGCGTCGGCCCGAGGTGGTTGCCCTCCGCGGTGTGGTTGTAGACGACGTCGAGGATCACTTCGATGCCGGCCTGGTGCAGCGCCTTGACCATCGACTTGAACTCCTGCACCTGCGCGCCGTGACCGCCGAAGGAGGCGTAGTCGTTGTGCGGGGCGAAGAAGCCGATGGTGTTGTAACCCCAGTAGTTGCGCAGGCCGCGCTCGACCAGGTTGCTGTCGTGCACGAACTGGTGCACCGGCATGAGCTCGACGGCGGTCACCCCGAGGTCCTTGAAGTGCTTGATCATCGCGGGGTGGGCCAGGCCGGAGTACGTACCGCGTACGTCCTCGGGAATTCTGGGGTTCCGGGCCGTCATGCCCTTGACGTGGGCCTCGTAGATGACCGTCTGGTGGAACGGGATGCGCAGCGGCCGGTCGTTGGCCCAGTCGAAGAACGGGTTGATGACGACCGACTTCATCGAGTACGGGGCCGAGTCGTCGTCGTTGTAGGCGCCGTGGTCGTCGAAGCGGTACGAGAACAGGGCCTCGTTCCACTCGTAGTGGCCGTCGATGGCCTTCGCGTACGGGTCGAGCAGCAGCTTGCTCGGGTTGCAGCGCAGCCCGTTGGCCGGGTCGTGGGGGCCGTGCACGCGATAGCCGTAGCGCTGCCCGGGCACGATCCGGGGCAGGTATCCATGCCACACCATCGCCTCACGCTCGGGCAGGTCGATGCGGGTCTCGGTGCCGTCGTCGTCGAACAGGCACAGCTCGACCCGCTCGGCAACCTCCGAGAACAAGGCGAAGTTGGTGCCGCCGCCGTCGTAGGACGCGCCCAGCGGGTAGGGCGATCCAGGCCAGATCTTCATGGGTGGCGACTCGTCTCTCTCGCTGATGTGGGAAGCCGCGTTTACCCAGTTCTACAGCGAATCATCACCACCGAGGCGCAGACCACTCCTTCAGGGCCGCCGCCACGGCCGGAAGGGTGGCGTCCGGTCAGTTCGGCCCGGTTCGTCCGAAAGGTGTGGTTCCGTCGGGTGAGGGACGGAGTGCCCGATCCTCATCAGTCGAGGTGCCGTGCCCGTAAGTCTCCTCGGCACCCGCATCCTCGCCGGTCAGATCGTCGACCTGCCCGTCCTGCGAGTTGCTGGCCATCGCCTTGGTCAGCTCGGACAACGGCAGTTTGCTCTCGTCTCGCCAGACGCCGGTTTCTTCGCTCATGACCCCGGTCTACCCCCGGTACGGCATGCCCATGCAGCGCCCGGCCGACCGGCATAGGTTGGGCGGCATGGAGTACACGCGTCTGGGGATTTCGGGTCTGAAGGTCAGCCGCATCGCGCTGGGATGCATGAGCTTCGGGGAGCCCGATCGCGGCAGCAATCAGTGGACGCTCGACGACAACGCCGCCGAGCCGGTCTTCCGGCAGGCCCTCGAGCTGGGCATCAATTTCTGGGACACCGCCAACACCTACAGCGACGGCACCTCGGAGGAGGTCGTCGGCCGGGCCATCCGCAAATACACCGACCGCGAGTCGATCGTGCTCGCGACCAAGGTGTTCTTCCCGATGAGCGAGGGGCCGGGCGGCCGCGGGCTGTCCCGCCGGGCGATCCTCGAGCAGATCGACAACTCGCTGGCCCGGCTGGGCACCGACTACGTCGACCTCTATCAGATCCACCGGTTCGACCCCGACACGCCGGTCGAGGAGACCATGGAGGCCCTGCACGACGTCGTCCGGGCCGGCAAGGTGCGCTACCTCGGCGCGTCCTCGATGTGGGCCTGGCAGTTCGCGAAGCTGCAGCACGCGGCCGACCTCGGCGGCTGGACCAGGTTCGTGTCGATGCAAAACCAGTACAACCTCGTGCAGCGCGAGGAGGAGCGCGAGATGTTCGGCCTGCTCGCCGATCAGGGCGTCGGGTCGATGCCGTGGAGCCCACTGGCCAAGGGGCGGCTGGCCCGGCCGTGGGACGAGCAGGGCTCGCAGCGAGCCCGGGTCGACCCGCTGCACGCCCGCTACGAGGGCGACGAGAACCGCCCGATCGTCGACGCCGTCCGCCGGGTCGCCGAGGCCCGGGGCGTGCCGATGGCCCAGATCGCCCTGGCCTGGGTGCTGCACAACCCGGTGGTCGACGCGCCGATCGTCGGCCCGACCAAGCCGCATCACCTGACCGACGCCGTGGCCGCCCTCGACCTCGAGCTCACCGACGACGAGCTCGGCACGCTCGAGGAGCACTACACGCCCCGGCTGCCGTCCGGATACTGACGACGGGGCCGATGGCCGTGGACCACTACGATCTGTCGCATGCCTGATGCGCGCGACGTCTTTGTGGTCCACGGCCGGGACGAGCAGGCGAGGAAGGCGCTCTGGGCGTTTCTGCAGTCGCTCGACCTGCGGCCGCTCGACTGGGAAGAGGTGCGCAACCGCACCGGGAAACCGACGCCGTACATGGGCGAGATCCTGCGCGAGGGCTTCGCCACCAACCAGGCCGCCGTGGTGTTGATGACGCCGGACGACGGGGCCTATCTGCACCCGGCGCTGCAGGGTTCCGACGAGCCCGCCTACGAGACGTCGGTGACCGGGCAGCCGCGGCCCAACGTGCTGATCGAGGCCGGGATGGCGCTGGCCCTGCAGCCCGAGCGCACGGTCATCATCGAGATCGGCCGGCTGCGCCCCGCCTCGGACATGGCCGGGCTCAACGTCGTCCACTTCAACGGCACCCCGGAAAGCCTCAACAAGATCGCCGGCCGCCTGCGCAGCGCGGGCTGCGCGGTCGACACCACCGGCACCGACTGGCTCGACGTGACCCGCTTCCAAAACCTGGCCGCGTACACCCGCAAGTTCTAGCCGCCACTTCCCTGTCCGTCAGAGAGACGGTGAGGGAAGGGGTGGCGCCGGGTGGGTGGACGCGAGCGGTTGGTCGCCGGGGAAGAGGGCCTGCGACAGGTTCGATGGCTCAGCGAAAATCTCGACGCTCCGCCGCACCGGTGGGATCCGGTGGCCCGGGAGGCGCTCGGCCTGCTGGCCGAGGGCGGGCTGACCGCGGCCCGCGCGGCCGCGCTGTTCAACATCGGGTCGGTGGTGCATCGGCGGGCGCCGGGGCGGCCCGGGGACGCGGCGTGGGCCGTCGAGTGCCTGCGGCTCAGCCGGCGGCTGTGGATCGAGCTCGGCGACCGCGAGGGGCAACTGGCCGCGAGCGAGAACCTGGCCATCGCGCTGCCGGCCACGCCGGACGGGCTGGCCGAGTCCGAGGAACTGATCGCCGAGGCGCTGGAGCATCACCGGCGGTCGGGGGACGCGAGCCTGCAGGCGCAGAGCGCCACCAACCTGGCCGTCGTCCTGCTGCGGCTGGGTGAGCCGGAACGGGCCGTCGAACTGTGCCGGGAGGCGCTGCCGCTGCGGCCGATCGAGCAGGATCCGGCGGGCTGGGCGTTCACGGCGGCCAACCTGGCGCTGGCGTTGAGCCGGCTCGACGGCGATCCGGCGGCGCGCCGGGAGCGGCTGGGCGACGCCGTGGCCACGTACCGGCTGGTGCTGCCCTTGCTGGAATCGGCGCGCGAGGACTACTGCCGCGCGCTGCGCGATCTTGCGGCGGCCATGCGGACGGAACGCCAGGAGCGGGTGCTGGCCGAGCATTTCGGCGACCGGCCCGACGTGGATGTGCTGCGGCTGATGGACGTCAACCCGGGGGCCGTCGGGCTCGACGAGCCGGAGGCGGAACTGCGGGAGATCTTCCGCGGGCCGCCGTCCGACGAGGAGGCGTCGCTGCTGCTCGAGGCGGTCGGGGTGGCCGAGGAGGGGCTGGCCACCCCGGATCCCGTACGGCGGGGGTCGCTCGCGAAGATCGCCGCGCGGGCCACCGACCTGCTCTACGGCAGTTCCGAGCGGACGGCCCGCACGCTGGAACGGCTTCGCGGGCTGATCGATCCCCGGCTCACGCCCGAACCCGCCCTGGAGATCGCCCAGCTGACGGCCGCGGGATACGCCGACCTGGGCCGGTGGCCGCAGGCGCGGCGCGCGTACGAGGACGCCCTGACGATCCAGGAGGAGATGCTGGGCGACGCCGCCGGACAGGACGAGCGGCGGCGGCTGCTCGCGGCGAGACCGACGCTGGCCCGGCACGCGGCGTACAGCGTGGTCCGCTGCGGTGAGGCCCGGGCGGCGGTGGACCTGCTGGAGCGCACCCGCATGCGCAGCAGTGGTGGTGGTCCGGTCGCGGGGGAGACCGGCTTCCCCATCGCGTACGTGGTGTCGGTGCCGGCCGGTTCGGCGGTGTTGCTGGTGCGCGGCGACCGGGTGGACGTCTACGAGGACGACCCCACGTCGACCGCGTTCTTCGCGATGTTCCACCACCTGACCGATCCGGGCCAGGGCCTGGTGTCGGCGCAGTCGGAGGGTCTGGTGCCGACCGATGCCGTACGCCGGATCGCCGGACCGCTCGGACACCTGCTGCAACCGGTCGTGGACGCCCTGCACCGCGCCGGCCAGGACCGGCTGACCATCGTGCCGACCGGGCCGGCCACCCTGTTTCCCTGGGCCGCGGCCGAGGTCACCGATCCCGCGACCGGCGAGCCGGCCCCGCTGGGCGAGGTGATCGTGCTGGCGCAGGCGCCGTCGGCCGCGATGGCCGGGCTGTGCCGGCGGCGCGCCACCGAGGCCGGTCCGGGCCCGGCCGTGATCTTCGCCGACCCGGTCCGGTCGGACGCCCCCGCGCTGCCCGGCACCCGGGCCGAGGCGGCCGAGGTGGAGGGCTCGTTCGGGGGCACGGCGACGGTGCTGCTGGCCGCCGAGGCCACGAAGGACGCGCTGCTGCGGGAACTGCCGGGATGCCGGTACGCGCACCTGGCCTGTCACGGCTACAACGACTGGACCGAGTTCGCGTCGATGCGGCTGCTGCTGACCGGCGGCGACGTCACCCTGGACGACCTGCGGGCGCTGCCCCCGCTGGGCTCGCGCCTGGTGTTCCTGAGCGCGTGCCAGATCGGGCACGCCGACCTGCGCGGGCTGTCCGACGACATGATCGGGTTGCCGTTCGCGCTGCTGTCGGGGGGCGCGGCGGCCGTCGTGAGCACGCTGTGGCCGGTGAGCGACCGAGTCACCGCGCTGATGGCCGGACGGTTCTATCGGGAGCTGGCCGACATGCGCCGGCAGGGGGAGCCGGAGGACGTCGCGCTCGCCCTGCAGCGGAGCCAGCGCTGGTTGCGTACGGGAAGAGGGTTTACAGATCCGTATTTCTGGGCCGGCTTCGTCGTGCACGGATCCTGACGGGAGGGCCGCAGGTGGGACTGTTCGACTCGGCGCCCGCGCTCGAGGCCGCGGTCGCGTCGAAGCTGGTCAACCGGGAATCACGCGCCCGCAAGGAGCTGGCCCGGGCGCAGCTCGCCATCCTGCGGGAGCTGCGCGCCGGGGAGCTGCTGCTGGTGATCGGCGTGGACCGCAGCGGCTGGGCCGGGGTGGTCGTGGTGACCAACGAGCGGATTTTCACCGTACGACAGGGGAAGCTGGACCGGCGTGTCGACCGCAACCGGGTCCGGGAGGCCAAGCTCGGCCGGCGCGGGTCCGGGCGGTTCCTGGCGATCATCTCGGGGGCGGGACTGCAGCCGGCGTTCGAGACGCTCGACGAGGCCGACCGGTTCGTGCAGACGGTCGACCTGGCCATGGTCAACTCGCGGGTGGTGGCGCGCGACATCCCGATCCTGATGCCGTCGATGTACGAGGAGATCCTGCGGACCACCGGGCGGGAAGTCTCGGCGCCGAGGGTCGCGGCCGCGGCGGCGTCGGCGGCCGCGATGATCACCGAGCAGGCCCGGATGTTCTTCATCAAGCTCGACGACGCCGGCGCGGCCGCCCGATTCGCCGCCGAGCTCGACGGCGCCGCCGACGTTTCCGCGGCCGATCGCATGATCGACTGGCTGTGGGACTGGGATCCGCGCTGCCATCAGCCGCTGCGGCGGGCGGTCGGCGTCATCCGCGTACGGCTTCTCGAGGCTCATTGACAGGTGTCACTCCGTAAGCCGACGATGGGAGCGCTCCCATTCGTTCACCTCTGCGGAGAGTCCAGTGAACAGTTCCCTCCTGCGGCGCGGCCTCGCGAGCACCGTCCTGCTCGCGTCGATCGCCGTCGCACCGCAAGTCGCCCATGCCGCCGCTCCCCCCACCGACACCCGCGTCGACGTCGACGTCCGCGCCGGGCTGGCCACCGTCCCGACCGGCGCCCTCGGCGTCAACCACGCCATCTGGGACTCCCAGCTCGGCACCCCCGCCGTCTCCGGGCTGCTCAAGGACGCCGGCGTGCAGATGCTGCGCTACCCCGGCGGCTCGTACGCCGACATCTACCACTGGCGCGACCACACCGCCCCCGGCGGCTACGTCGCCCCGGACACTGACTTCGACACGTTCATGGCCGGGGCGCGGCGCACCGGGGCCGAGCCGATGATCATCGCCAACTACGGCACGGGCACGGCGCAGGAGGCCGCCGACTGGGTGCGGTACGCCAACATCACCAAGGGCTACGACGCCAAATACTGGACGATCGGCAACGAGAACTACGGCAACGGTCACTACGGCTCGGCATGGGAGGCCGACGACCACGCCGACAAGAGCCCGAAGGAGTATGCGGCCAACGTCGTGGCGTACGCGCAGGCCATGAAGGCCGTCGACCCCACCATCAAGATCGGCGCCGTGCTCACCATGCCCGGCAACTGGCCGGACGGCATCGTCGGCTCCGGCGACCAGGGCAGCTGGAACCAGGAGGTGCTGACCCGGGCCGGATCGGTCATCGACTTCGCCGACGTGCACTGGTATCCCGGTGGCAGCAGCGCCGCGGAGACGCTGACCAAGACGGCCCACATCAACGACGCCGTCCAGCTGCTGCGGCAGCAGATCGACCGGTACGCCGGTGCGAACGCCGGCGACATCGGCATCAGCATGACCGAGACGAACGTCGACGTCGGCCGCAACACCCAGCCGGGCGCGCTGTTCCTGGCCGACGTCTACAGCGGCCTGCTCGCCCAGGGTGTGTTCACCGTGCACTGGTGGAACGTCCACAACGGCCTCGGCACCGTCTCGACCGTGGCCGGGCAGACCGACTACAACGACTTCGGGCTGCTCTCCAGCGGCAACTGCAACGCCGACAACACCGTGTGCCAGCCGCCGTTGAACACGCCTTTCGCGCCCTATTACGCCCTCAAGCTGATGGGCTCGTTCGCGCACCCGGGCGACCGCTTCGTCGGCTCCGGCACCGGCGACGCGCTGGTCAGCTCGCACGCCGTCCGCCGGCCCAACGGCGACCTGGCCGTCCTGCTGATCAACAAGGACCCGGACGCCGCGCGGACCGTGTCGCTGAACTACCACGGCTTCACCCCCGCGGCGGGAACGCCGGCCGTCACCACCTATACCAACGGCGCCGACGGGCTGACCACGGCCCCGACCGGCACCGCGTCGGCGCAGACCCTGCCCCCGTACTCGATCTCGCTGGTCACCCTGCACTCGGCGAACGCGGCCCCCGCGATCAAGGCGCCGGGCCGGCCCACCGCCACGACCACCGACCGCACCGCGACGATCTCGTGGCCGTCCGCCGGGCCGGGCCTCAAGTACGAGGTGTTCCGCCAGAACAACGGGGTGGCCGAGCAGCTGGGCGAAACCACGTCGACTTCCTTGACCGTACGCAACCTCGAGCCGGGCAAGCGCTACACCGTCAACGTGGTGGCGCGTGACGCTTCCGGCCGCACCTCGGCCGCCTCACCGCCGCTGACGTTCGTGACCGGAACCCCCGCCGGCGCGCCCTGCACGGTGAAGCTCCGCGACACCAACGACTGGGGCAACGGCTACGTGGGTTCGATCGACATCACCAACAACACGGCGAACCCGATCGCGAGCTGGACGCTGACCTTCGCCTGGCCCACCACGTGGCAGAGCCTGGGCAGCGGCTGGAACGCAACGTGGACCCCGGACGGCCGCACTGTCCGGGTGACGAGCGAGAACGCCCTGGCCGCGGGCGCCACCACCAACATCGGCTTCGTCGGGAACTACAGCGGACCCAACGTGCTGCCCGAGGTCTTCACCCTCAACGGCAACGTCTGCACGAGCGCCTAGCACCATTTCGTCCCGGCCCGGCTGATCGTCATCCGGCCGCCGAGCAACGTCCTTCCCGGCCCGGACGATCGTCCGGGCCGGGGAGCAATGTTCCGTCACGGCCCGGACGATCGTCATCCGGGCCGGGACACCTACTCGTTCGTCAGGATCTCCCGGACGCGGTCAAGAACCGCCTGCCACTGGGACGGCTGCAGATTCTCGCGGATCTGGCCGGCCAACTCGGTCGCCGCCAGCTCGATGATCTGCGCCGAGAGGCTGCCACCACGAGCCGGCATCGCCGCAACCGGGGCTTGGGCCGGAACCTGAACCGGGACATGGACCGGCGCCTGAACCGGGGCTTGGATCGGGGCCTGAACCGGCGCTTGGGCCGGAACCTGAACCGGCGCTTGGGCCGGAGCCTGAACCGGCGCTTGGATCGGGATCTGAGTCGGGGCTTGGATCGGGGCCGCTGACATCGGAGTCGCTGACACCGGGACCGCTGATACGGGGACGGCTGACACCGGGACCGCTGACACCGGGGCTGCGGCCCGGGGGTCGACGGCGGCCGGCGGCAGCGCCGACATGGGTGACGTCTGCTCGAAGGCGGGCACCGCCGGCACCGCGAACGCCCCGAACACCGGCGACGCGGTCGGGACGGCCTCGGCGGCCCGCTCCACCACCGGGGCGAGCGGGGGCTGTTCCGTGGGCGCGAGAGCCGGGACCGTGGCGGTGCCGATCGCGGCGGGCAGGGTGATCGTGCGGGTCAGCTCGAATCGGTCGAGCGGCTCGAGCTCGAGCGGGGCGGGCGCTCCCACCGGCGGGAGGACGCCGATCACGGCCAGGTAGCGGGTGGTCCGGGTCAGGGCCACGTACAGCAGGCGGTAACCGTGTTCGTCCTCGGCCACGATGTCTTGCGGCTCGACCACGATCGTGGCGTCGAATTCCAGGCCCTTGGCCTCCTGCGGGCTCACCAGGTTGACGCCCTGGCCCAGCTCGTTGCGGGAGGCGGCCCGCCAGGCCACGTCGCGCGAGGCCAGCTCGGACTCGACGGCCCAGCGGTGCACGGCCGGGCAGATGATCGCCACGGAACGGCCGTGGGAGGCGTGGGCCATGGCCGCCTCGACGGCGATCGAGGCCCGGTTGTCGTCGTCGACCAGGCGGAACACGGGGTCGCCGGGGCCGTCCCGCACGACCTGCGGTGCGGTGACGGCGGGGGCCGCGTACGGCAGAAGCCTCTCGGCGATCGCGAAGACCTGGCGGGGCACGCGGTAGCCGTATTTCAGCTCGGCCAGGCGTTGCGGCAGCTGGGCGGGCAGATGTTCGAGCACGTCGTCCCAGTCGTCGCGGGCCCACAGGCCGGTGGACTGGGCGATGTCGCCGACCACGGTCATCGAGCCGGACGAGGAACGCATCGCGATCGAACGCAGCTGCATCGGGGACAGGTCTTGCGCCTCGTCGACGACGATGTGGCCGTACCGTTCCTCGACGCCGTGGATCAGCGCCTCCAGATAGTCGAGCAGCGGCAGATCGGCCTCGCCCCACACCTCGTCGGAGATGCGTTCGCTGCCGCGGCGGTGCAGCAGCGCGATGTCGCGGGCGGTCAGTTCCTCGCCCGCGGCGGCGATCAGGCGGTCGCGGGAGCCGAACAGCTCACGCAGGAACGCCGGCGCCGTGAACGACGGCCAGACGCGTTCGATGAGCTGGTCGAGACCCGTCCGGACACCGAGCCGGCGCTCGCGGGCGCGTTCCGTGGCCGAGTTGACCATCAGGCTGCGGAAGATCTGGCGCTGCTGGCTGAACGTGCCGGGCGTCTGACGGCTGCGCGCGACGAACAGGTTGATCTCTTCGGCCGTGAACACGACCGGCCGGCCGTCGAGCTGCACCTCGATCGGGCGCTGGCCGGGCGGGACGCCGACGCGATCGTAGAGCGCCCGCCGCAGCAGCCCGGCCATCCGCCCGTCGCCCTTGAGCCGGGCCACGTCGGCGTCCTCGGGGCGGCCGCGCCGGACCGGCGGGTGGAACTGGCCGATGTCGCGCTGGGCGACGCTGACATCGCCGAGGCTGGGCAGCACCGTACGGGTGTAGCGGGTGAACGTCGGCGTGGGCCCGACGATCAGCACGTCTTCCGGCGCGAGCGCGCCCCGGTAGTTGAAGAGCAGCCAGGACACCCGGTGCAGAGCCACGGCCGTCTTCCCCGTGCCCGGACCGCCCTGGATGATCAGCATCTCGTCGAGCGGGGCGCGGATGAGGTCGAACTGGGCGGCCTGGATCGTGCGGACGATGTCCTGCATCTGACCCGTACGGTCGCGGTTGAGATCGTCGAGGAGGGCGTCGCCCGGCTCCTCGAGCTCGGCCACCGCCTCCGCGAGCTGGCGGAACACCGTGTCCGCGTACGCGTCGATGACGTTGCCGGTGGTGTCGAAGCTGCGCTTCATCGCCAGCCCGAGCGCGTCGGCGTGGGTGGCCGCGAAGTAGCGCGAGGCGGCCGGCGCCTGCCAGTTGACGACCAGCACCTCGGAGTCGTCGTCGAAGATCGTCTGATAGCCGACGTAGAGGACGTCGCCGTCCTCGTCGTCCATGCGGCCGACGGCCACCGCGTCGTCGGGCTCGCCGATGTGCTGCAGGCGGGCCTCGGCGTCCTTGCGGATCCGGACCGCGGCGCCCGCGTTGGCCGCGGCGGCGGGCGCGTCGAGCAGGCTCCGGCGCATCCGCTCGCGGTGATCCGACACGTGGTCGAAGTATTTCTGCTCGGCCGCCAGGATCTCCGCCACCGACTCCACGGGCACTCCCCTCGCTCACAGCAACCGCCCCACCCACGATGGGCGATCATCACCGGCCCGACCATCGCCCTTTCGCATGGTCGACTATCGGCTGGGGTCCAGCAGAGCAGAGGGGTACGACAAAAAAGAGCGGCCACACGTACGCGCGTGGCCGCTCGCTTTCCGCTCCGGAGCCTGGTTCAGTCGCCGCTGGCACCCCAGAAGTAGATTTCGGCGGGCTTGCCGCCGTCGTCGTGCAGGACCGCGCAGCGGCCGATCCACCGCTCGTCGGCCAGGTCTTGGAGCCGGTCGACATGCTCGCGGGTCAGGACCGTGGTGCCGGCGGCGGCCCGGGCCTCGTCGTCGGTCACCGGCACGACGTTGCCCAACTCGCGCGAACGGCCGACCGCGCGCATGTCGAGGATCGAGTGGGTGCCGGACTCCTGCACCGCCTCGGCCGACCACAACTCCTCCTCGGTGCGGGGCCGGTCGGGGAAGTCGGCGGCCGATTTCTCGAACTCGTAGGGCACCGCCCACCAGTAGTCGCCTTCGAGGAAGACCTTTGTGCGCAGCTCGTCGAAGGCAAGGCCCAGGTCAGGCTGATAGGGGACGTAGTAGTCCCATCCGGAAGCACCCATGGCGGGCACCCTAACCGGGCGGTACGACACTTTCCGTCCCCGGCCGGCGCGAGCGTATCCGGCTCCGGAACGGGTAGTCGCAACCGCAGCAGGTCGATCCCAGGAGGGGCGGAACAGCATGCCGAAGCCGGTATCCGATCAGGTCGTGGTCATCGCCGGGGCGTCCAGCGGCATCGGCCGGGCCACCGCGCTGACCTTCGCCGCCCGCGGGGCCAAGGTCGTCTGCGCGGCGCGCGGCACGCAGGCGCTGGACACGCTCGTGGCCCGGATCACGGCCGACGGCGGCACCGCGATCGCCGTGCCCACCGACGTCACCGACCCCGCCGCGGTGAACGCGCTCGCCGACGCCGCCGAACGGGAGTTCGGGCGCATCGACACCTGGGTGAACAACGCCGCCGTGGGCGTGTGGGGCACGGTCGAGGCCATCTCCGGCGACGAGTTCGAACGCGTCATGCGGGTCAACTTCCTCGGCCAGGTGCACGGTGTCCACGCCGCACTGCCCGCCCTGCGCCGAGCCGGCGGCGGCGTGCTGATCGGGGTCGCCTCGGTCGAGGGCGTACGGTCGGTGCCCCTGCACGCCCCGTACACGGCCAGCAAGTTCGCCGTGCGGGCGTTCTACGACACCCTGCGCGTCGAACTCGCCCAGGAGGGGGCGCCGATCGCGGTGACCACCATCCTGCCCGCCTCGATCGACACGCCGTTCTTCGAGCACGCCCGCAGCAAGCTGGGCGCCATGGTCAAGCCGCCACCGCCGGTGTACGCGCCGGAGATCGTCGCCGACGCCATCGTCCACGCGGCCCGGCACCCGCGGCGCGAGATCCCCGTCGGCGGCGCGGCGGCCGCGTTCTTCCTGACCCAGCGCCTCTCCCCGGCCCTGGCCGAGGCGCTGTTCTCGATCCGCCGCGTCGGCCGGGGCACGCAGCTCACCGATCGCCCGGACAACGGGACCGACAACGTCGACGGCCCGATCGACGAGCCCGGCCGCGTCCACGGCGCCCACTCCGGCCGGGTGCTGCGGCACAGCCCGTTCACCACGCTGCTCGGTCGCCGCCGCCGGCCCGGCGAGGTGGCGACGGCCGCCGTACGCCGCCTGCACGCGGCCGGCGGCCAACCCGACCGGCATCCGATGCGGGCCGCGGCCGTGGCCCGTTCCGGCTGGGCCGCCGCCCTGCTGCTCGCGCCGGAACTCCTGCTGCGCACCGCGGGCGGACGGCCGGTCCCCGCCGCCGCGACCGCCGTGGCCCGTGTGCTCGGCACCAGGCAGATCGTGCAGGCCGCCGTCACCACCGCCACGCCGACCGCCCGCGTCGCCCGGCTCAGCGCGGCCCTGGACGCCCTGCACGCGAGCACCGGCGTGGCCCTGGCCGCCACGTCCCCCCGCTGGCGCCGGATAGCCCTTATCGACGCCACCATCGCCACCGGCCTGGCCATCGCCGCCTGGCGCGCCCAGCGCCGCTGACCCGGCGAACATAGGCCGGCCCCGGACCGGGGCGGGTCCGGGGCCGGCTGGTGGAAGGGATGTCAGAGGTCGGCGGGGCCGGCGGCCTTCGCCTCCTGGACGGCGTCGGTGCGGCGCTCGTCGGCCTTGGCCGTGTCGTCCGTCCGCGGGGCGGCCGGGCGGGCCGCGGTGGCGGAGCGGGCAGCCGAGCGGGCCGCGCCGTCGGTGACGACGCCCTTGCGGATGCGGTTGTTGGCGGCGATCTGGGCGGCCGGGTTGTTGCCGGTGGCCGTCAGCGCGCCGTCGATGATGTTGTCGTCGACCGTGACGCCGCCGGTGGTGCTGGTGACGCTGACGTCCTTGCCGAAGAAGCCGCCGGAGGCGCAGCTGTCGAGCGGCCCGTTCGGGCCGAGCTGCACCCCGCCCAGGTTGCCGGCGAAGGTCGTCTTGCCGCGCACCGAGTTGCCGCAGACGACGCTGCCGGTGGCGCTGTTGAGCACCGAGAGCGTGCCGTCGACGAACGAGTCGTGCACGTCCGTGTAGTACGAACCGGTGCTGCTCACGTTGCCCTCGACCTCGCTGCCCCGGTCGATGCGGACCTCGCCGGCCTGGGCCGACACGTTGCCGGCGATCGTGCTGCCCTCGACGTACAGGAAGCTGTCGATTGTCGTGGTTCCCTTGGCCCGTACGGTCACCGTGCCGCTCGACGCGTCCTTGAGGAACACCCCGTAGCCGCCCGCGGCCAGCACCACCGGCCCGGCGATCGAGGTGTCCGACGCGTCGAGATAGCCGTTGCCGGCCACCCGCACGTCGCCCGACAGCCGGCCCCCGGCGATGACCAGGTTGCCGCCCGCGGCCACGCTGACGTTGCCGGTGATGATCGTGCCGGTGAGCGCGCACGACTCGCCGGCCGGCACGTACAGGTCGTTGGGGACGGTCACCGCGCCACCGGTGCCGATGCAGTAGGTGACGAGCGCGGCATTTGCCGGGACGGCGGGGATCAGGCCGGCCAGCAGCCCGGCGGCGACGAAGGACGGGAAACGTTTACGCATGATGAGGCCTCTCAAGATCCGATGTCCGATCGGGCGGCCGCGCGCACGATCGTGCCCTGCTGCCGTTTGGTGAGGGTGCCGCCGGTGACCAGCGCGGCGGTGACGGTCTCGACGTGCCGCACGAACGCGGCGTGATTCGGATAGGCGGCGTACTCGTCGATCAGGTCGTTGACCGTGCACCCGTCGCCGGTGACCTTGTTGGGCACGCGGGTGTCGTCGCCGTCGATCACCACGGTGGGCCGGGGGTCGGGAACCTCGCAGGCCTCCGAGCCCGATCCGACGACGGTGAAGGTGACGGTCTTGTCGGCCGACGTGTTGCCGGCCGAGTCGGTCGCGCGGGCCCGTACGGTGTGCGCCCCGAGCCCGCTCACCACGACCGGGGTGGTGTAGGCGATCCAGGCGCCCGAGTCGAGGGCGTACTGGATCGACGCCACGTCCGAGTCGGTGTCGTTGGCCGTCACGGTGACGGTCGCCCGCCCGACGTACGCGCCGCTGTCGTCCTGCTCGCCGTCGACCTCGGCCACGACCGTCGGCGGCGTGGTGTCCGGTTCTTCCGCGGCCACCACCGTGAAGTGCGCCATCTTCTCGGCCGAGGTGTTCCCCGCCTTGTCGGTGGCCCGGTAGTGCAGCATGTGCATGCCCACGGCCGAAACCACAACCGGGTTCCCGTACGCCGTGAAGGCCGCCCCGTCGAGCGAATACTCGACCCGGTCCACCCCGGAATCGGCGTCCGTGGCGGTCAGCGTGGCCGTGACCGTGCCGACGTAGTTGCCGTCGGCGTCCTGCTCACCGGCCAGCGCATGGTTGACCACCGGAGGCGTGGTGTCCTCCTCGGGCGACGGCTCGACGACCGTGAAAGCCAGCGACCCCTCCGCCGAGGCATTGCCGTCCTTGTCGGTGGCCCTGTACCGGACGGTGTGCGCCCCGGCCGCCGGCACCGCCACCGGCGCCGTGTACGGCTGGAACGCGGCGCCGTCGAGCGAGTACTCGACGGTGTCGACGCCCGAGCCGCTGTCGGTGGCGGCCACCGTGACAGTGGCCGTACCGACGTAGTTGCCGTTCGCGTCCCGCGTGCCGGCCGCGGTCGCGGTCACCGTGGGCGGCGTCGTGTCCGGGTCGCCGGGCCCGTCGGTGACCACGAACTCGCCGACCATCGTGCTGTGCCCCGGGATCGAGCAGAAGTACCGGTACCGCCCGGGAGTGAGGGTCACCGTGGCCTCGTGCCGCCCGTTGTTGGCGTCGAACGGGTTGGCCAGGATGTTCAGCGTGACGTCGTGGTTGTAGCCCTCGGTCGAGGTGTCGAAGGTCAGCGTGTGCGGCATCCCGGTCGTGTTGCCGGTGGCCGCGCTGTTCTCGAACACGATGGTGGTCTGACCGGCCGACGCCGTGGTCGGCGCCGACTTGTAGGCCGTGATGTTGTCGTCGGCCGTCCAGGTGATGGTCTGCGCCGCCGACGCCGGGGCGGCCGGAACGAGAAGCAGCAGCGCGGCCAGGAGGATCAGCAGCTTCCTCACAGCGCACGCACCCGGATGTCCCGGAAGTCGACCAGGTCGGTGTCGCTGTGGTTCTGCAACCCGATCAGCCCCTCGGCGAACTGCCGCAGGTCGGTCGGCGGGTCCCCGGCCCGCGAGGACTGCTTGCCCGGCGTGTTGTCGAACTCGTTGATGACGACCCCGTTCCGGATGATCGTGTAGTGCTGCCCGACGACCCGGATCTCGTACGAGTTCCAGACGTTCTTGGCCGTGGGCCGGGCGGCCGAAAGCGGGTTCGGGTCGAAGTTGTAGATCGAGCCGGTCTTCTGCGTCTCGCCGGTCTCGCCGTCGTAGATCTGCACCTCGTGACCGCAGTAGATGGCCACCCAGGCCTGGGAGGTGCGGGCCGAGCCCACGGTTCCGCAACTGCCCGCGGGCCGCTGGTCGAGCGGGATCCGCGGATCGGGGAACCGGGTGAAGACTCCGCTGTTGCCGCGGGCGTCGCCGGGTGCGACGTCACGGAACTGCAGTGTCAGCGAGAAGTCCTTGAACGGCTTGGTGTAATACAGCATCCCGAGCCCGCCGCTGGGCCGCAGCGACCCGTCCGGCTGGATCGTGAACTGCCCGGTCGGGGCCTGCGCCCAGTCCTGCAGGGATTCCGGCGTGCCGTTGTAGATCGAGACGTAGCCGGTGTGCCCGGCGGTGCCGATCTTCGAGGACGCCGCGAAGCGGGTCAGCGCGCCGGCCTCCCGGTCGTTCAGCTTGCCGTCGGCCTTCAGGCGCGCGGCGACCGCGTTGACGTGCCGGACGAACGCGTCATGGGTGGACCAGGTGCTCTCGTCGTCGATCAGGTCGTCGATGGTGCAGCCTTCGCCGACGACGCGGTTGGGCACCTGAGTGTCGACCCCGTCCAGCCGTACGGTCGTGGAAGGATCCGCCACCACACAGCCCGCGGTGACCGCGGTGGTCACGGTCGAGGTCACCCCGCCGGCGTAGGTCACCGTCAGCGTGGCGGTGTACTTGCCGACCTTGGCGTACGTGTGCACGGGGTTGGCCTCGGTCGAGGTGCCGCCGTCGCCGAACGTCCACTTGTAGGACAGCCCGCCCGAGCGGGAACCGTTGAACGCCACCGTGAGCGGCTTGTTCTGCACCGCCACCGCGCCCGCGGCCGGAACCGGAGTGGGCACCCCACCCTGATAGGTGATGCGGATCAGTTTCTGGTTGGGGTGCAGGCTGAAGAAACCGCCGGCGTAGTCAAGCATGTAGAGCGCGCCGTCCGGCCCGAACTTGGCGTCCATCCACGACTGCAGCTGGTTGGTCCCGCCACCGGCCGGGATGATCGACCGCAGCGACTCACCGAACGCCGGCGGCTTGCCCGGACCGTCGACCGTGACCGCGACCCGGTTGGCCGCGTTCGACTGGTCACCGATGAGCCACTTGTCGTTCCAGTACGACGGCCACGCCACCTTGCTCGCGGCGTCGGCCAGATCGCGGTGATAGGTCGGGCCCGACATGATGGCCTGCCCGCCACCCCGCAGGTACGGCTGGGTGTAGGTCGCATCCGCGGCGTTGTAGGTCGGGATGTCGCTGCCGGCCCGCTTCGGGAAGACCGGGCCGCCACCGTCCGGCGAGTACCAGACCATGTTGTCCTTGATCGGCGGCAGGTCGACCAGACCGGTGTTGCGGGGCGACTCGTTCTTCGGGTGGTCGCAGTCGTACCAGCCGGTCAGCGTGGCCGCGTTGGTGTTGCTGCGATCCCGGTACGGCTGCCGGTTGCCCATGCAGTAGGGCCAGCCGTGGTTGCCCGCCTCGGTGATGATCGTCGCGGTCTCGTACTTGGCCGGTCCCAGCTCCGGGCTCGGCGACGCGGCGTCCGGCCCGACCCAGCCGGCGGTCAGCCACTGCTTCTTGGGGTCGATCTGCAGCCGCGCGATGTTGCGCACGCCCATCACGTAGATCTCCGGGCGGGCCTTCTCGGTGCCCGGCGCGAACAGGTTGCCCGGCGGGATCGTGTAGGTGCCGTCCGCCTCCGGGTGAATGCGGATGATCTTGCCGTTGAGGTCGTTGGTGTTTCCGGCCGTACGGCGGGCGTCCTGGAACGAGGTGCCCTCGTACTCGGCCGTCCAGTTGTTGCCGGAGTAACCGCTCGAGCCCTGCGACGAGTTGCTGTCACCCGACCCGACGTACAGGTTGCCCTTGTCGTCGAACGTCATGCCGCCGCCCGCGTGACAGCAGCTGTGGATCTGCACCGGCCAGTTCAGCAGGTCCTTGCGAGTGCCCTGGTCGATCGTCTGCGCCGTCTTGTCGTACGTGAAACGGGAAACGGTCCGCTGCCCGATGCGCTTCTCCCGATCGATGGAGGCGTGCGGCATCCAGTACACGTAGAGCCAGCCGTTCTCGGTGAACTTCGGGTCCGGCACGATGCCGAGCAGACCCTCCTCGTTCTTGACCAGCTCGTCGCCGCTGCCCCGGTTGCCCATCACCGGCAGCGTGGTCAGCAGCTTCACCTGCTTGGTGGCCGGGTCGTAGGAGTGGATGGTGCCGCAGCCCAGCCCCACCTTGGGATCGGTCCACGGGACGACCGGCCCGCTCGGGCAGGCCGCCTTGCCGACGTAGAACACCGTGCCGCCGGGCGTGATGGTCAGGCCGTGCGGCTCACCGATCTGGTCGAGCTCGCCGGTCTTGTTGACCGCGGTCAGCCGCTCCACCTTGTAGTTGGCGGCGATCGTGGCCTGGCAGTCACCGCGGACGATGCCGCTGGTCCAGCCGAGCGCGCCGGCCAGATGCTTCCGGAAGGCGTCCTCGGAGTACGAGCCCTCGGTGTGCCCCATGCCGGTGTAGAAGGAACGGCCGCCGTCATAGTCGCGGCACCACGAGATCGGATGGAACGGGCCGTTCGAGCCCAGACCCGGGTTGTAGTGCCGCTCCTCGACCTGAGCCAGCGTGTGCACCTGGCCGATCGGGTTCGGGTCCCAGTTGTGCCAGCGGTCCTCGCGCGTGACCGTCAGCGGCAGCCCCTTGGTCGCCGGGTGCTGCCGGTCCAGGATGTCGACCACCGACCGGTTCACCGCGGGCGGCGCCGGGGTCTCGGTCGTACCGGTGAACAGCCGCAGATCGGCCAGCTGGGTCAGCGGCTCCCCGCTGTTGGCCGTGATGTCGAGCCGGTAGAACTTGTAGGAGCCCGGGGTCGTCACGTCGAAGCGGCGGGTCTGGAAACGGTCCGGGAACGTCTGCCCTGCGCGCCCGTCCACGTCCGTCCAGCTCTGCCCGTCCGCCGAGCCCTGCAGCTTCCAGTCCTTCGGGTCGCGCCCCTCCGAGTCGTTGGCCGACGTCAACGCGTACCCGGTCACTCGCGCCGGCGCCGCCAGCTCGTAACGCACCCACGCGGCCGGCGTCCGCACCAGCCACTTGGTGGCGGAGTCACCGTCGTTGAGCTTGACCGCGATCTCATTCGGCGGGTTCTCGCCGCTCGCGGTCACCGCCGCCACCGGATACGCCACCGGGATCGCCCCCGCCGGCCGCGTGCCGATCAGACCGGTGAACCACGTCGAATCGAGCTGGGCCCGCGCCGCGTCGCCGATGCCGAGGAACCCGCCGCCCGCGTTGACGAAGCTTTTCAGCGCGGTTTCCTGTACGCCGGTCAGCGTCACACCGTCGGCCGAAAGGAACACTACCGCCCGGTACGGGGCCAGGCCGGTCGCGCTGAACACTGCCGGGTCGGTGCTGGTCGTTACGGTCAAGCCCTGCGCCTCGCCGAGGTCCTTGATGGTTTGGGCGGCCCTGGCTACGGGGTCCTGCTGGCCGGCGGCGGCGCCCGAGAAGACTAGGACGCCGGGCTCGGCCGCGGCCGCGGCGAGCTTGGCCCTGTCAGTGGCGGCGCCGGCGGGCTTGGCCGGGTCGGTGGCCGCCGCACTGGTTGGGGCCGGCGCCGCGCCGGCACCGGGAGCAGCAAAAGCCTGCGGCGACGCCACTCCCAGCGCCAAGATCGAACCCAGCCCCAAGATCAACGATCGCCGACCAGGGCCCACCCTCCCAAGGGGGCGCCCCCTCAGACCATTATCGTCGGAAGTGGTGATCTTTGCGGGGTGGCCTGTGGATAACCCTCGACTGTGGATAAGTGTGGGGCGGTCGGATGGATCACGGTACCGTCTGAACCTCATGAGCCAGTGCCTCCGTGGACGTGCGTTTGATCCGCGCCTGCGGCCGTCTGCGACTTGGCCGATGCCGCCGCCTTGGCCGCCGCCGCGTGCTGGTGGCCGTTGAACCGGTCGATCGCCTCCTGCGCGCCCGGCGGCATCGTGCCGTCGGCGTTGCGTACGAGGAAGATCCCGGCCATGCCGGTGTCCGAGTGCGACTGGACGTGGCAGTGGTACATCCACGCGCCAGGGCCCACGGCCTCACCGGCGAGGACCTGAAAGCCGAACGAGCTGCCCGGGTTGAGGTCCTTGTTGTCGATCACCTGGCTGGGGTCGGACGGGCCCTCGAGCATCCCGGTCCGGTTGTCCGCCCAGCGGTGCGCGTGCAGGTGGAACGTGTGGAAGAAGTTGCCGTGGCCGATCGCGACCCACTCCACGCGCTGGCCCAGGTTGGCCTCGAACATCGGCGTGTTGGGGGCGACCTTGTTGTTGATCTGCAGGTCGTTGAACACGACGGTGACCTGCTTGTCGGGCAGGATGTCCCCGCGCCGCCGTACGATCAGCGCGCCGTACAGGCCCTTGATGAGTCCCGCGGTGCCGTGATCGGTGCCCATCGCGTGGTCGTGGTAGTGCCAGTAGCCGGCGCTGCCCGGCATGAACCGCCGCCCGCTGGTCGCGGTCATCTCGTGCGACCGCCACACGTATTTGCGGGTCTCCCCCGGCGCGTTGAACGAGTTGTTGAACGGCGCCCCGTCCGACTCGGTGCTGTAGTCGACCCCGTGCGGGTGGATGGACAGCCGCTGGTTGGTCGTGTTGACGAGGGTGATTTCGAGCGTGTCGCCCTCGTACATCTCGAGGATGGGCCCGGGGATCGTCGCGGTCTCCGGCGTCAGCCCGTAGCCGAACTGGTTCCCGGGCAGGGCCACGGCATAGATGGTGATCCGCTTGGTGACGCCCTCGGCCGCGATGGCGGGCACGCTGCGGGTCGTCGTGGCCACCGTGACCGCGGCCCCGGTCAGCCCGAGCACACCGGCGGCGGCCAGCAAGGACCGCCGTCGCAACTGCTGGTCTCCTTGCTCCCCGTTCACCGCCGAGCCACCGCCTACGGCCACAGCGCCGCTGGTCACGTGCCCGGCCACCTCAGATCTGGTCGCAGCACCACCCGAAGCCCGCCCACGACCCGCCGTCTCGAACTCGGCCGCAGCGCCGCCGATCGCCTGCCCGCGACTTGCCGCCCCGGATCCGGCCGCTGCACCGCCAAAGACCTGACCACGACCCACCGCTTCAGATCCGCCCGCAGCGCCGCCAAAGACCTGACCACGACCCACCGCTTCAGACCCGGCCGCAGCGCCGCCAAAGACCTGACCGCGGCTCGCCGCTTCAGACCCGGCCGCAGCGCCGCCAAAGACCTGACCGCGGCTCGCCGCTTCAGACCCGGCCGCAGCGCCGCCGATCGCTTGTCCGCGACCCGCCGGTTCAGACCCGGCCGCTGCGCTGCCTATGACTTGCTCGCGACCCGCCGCTTCGGAGCCGGTCAAAGCGTCACCGTTCGTCTGGCCACGAACCGCCGCCCGGGACTCGGCCGCGGCGTCGCCCAAGGCCTGGCCGCTACCCGCCGCTTCAGAGCCGGCTGCGGCATCGCCGGTGGGCGTGGCCTTTCGGCCCCGCCACCGCCAAGCTCGGCTGACAACGTTGTCATCTTTCATGCGCGTCCTCCCGCGTCGCCGGCCGGAACCGGGACGCCCACGTGTCGGAAGAGGTGTCCGCTGAGTGCCGTCCCGGCGGGCCCACCGTCGAGGACCGCCTTCCGCCGCGGGGGCGGATCGAGACCACTCGCAGACGAATCGGGGGTCGTCCGCGGCCGGCACGCAAACCACCGCGGCCGGTCGAGACGGCCTACGCCGGCGACGCCGCAGCTCCAGCCCACGGCGGCGCCACGCCCGGCGTGGGGCCGCCACCCACCGCCGTGCGCGTGTTACGGACTTTTCTCAGAAGGATCAAAACTTCGGTCTGATGGGAGAAACTTATGACTCACATCGATGAAAGTAAAGGTCTCGCAGACGAAAGTGGACGATCGGAGACCGTCGATCCCTAGTCATTGACGTTCGTCCATGGCCGTGTTTACTATCGCGAAACGTTGACAACGTTGTCACGGCCCGGTCACCGAACGGCAGGTCGCCCATGCGCACGAAGGCCACCACGAAGACCATCTGGCTCGCCACCTTGCTGCTGGCCACGGGCCTCGGCCTCACGGTCACCACCCCGGCCGTTGCCGCACCGGACGCCACGACCGCGACGCCCGGAGCCGCCGAGCCCGCGGCCACCGCCCAGAGCGTCAGGCCCGGAGCGACCAGACCCACCACGCCCAGCGCCGCCAAAGCCACCGCCCCCAGCGCTGCCAAAGCCACCGCCCCCAGCGCTGCCAAAGCCACCGCCCCCAGCGCTGCCAAAGCCACCGCCCCCAAAGCTGCCGCGGCTGCCAGAGCGGCCGCCCCGGGCGACTTCGTGACCGGCTTCGAAAGTGGCGACCCGGCAATCACATGGCAGAACAGCGTCGAAACCGGCACCGGCGTCGGCGGCTACTGCTGCGCGCTGACCGGCATGGAGAGCGCCCCCCGCAACGAGACCGCGCACGCCGGCACGGCCGCGCTGATGTATTCGGGTAACGACCTCAGCGCCACCAGTTCGTACTCGTACAACCGGCTCTTCGACGTCGACATCCCGGTGACCGCGGCGACCACGCTTTCCTACTGGCTCTATCCGCAGTCGGGCGGCCATCTCGACGTCGCCGTGGATCTGGTCTTCACCGACGGCGGCCGGCTGCGCGATTCGGGGGCGCTCGATCAGAACGGCGTCCGGCTCCACCCGTCGTACCAGGGAAACGGGTCTGTTCTCGGTTTCGACCGGTGGAACTACGTGACCTCGTCGATCGGGCAATGGGTCGCGGGCCGGACGGTCGACCGGATCCTCATCGGCTATGACCAGCCCGCGAACACCGGCACGTTCCGCGGCTATCTGGACGATGTGGCCGTCACCGCCGATGCCCCGGCCACGCGCCTGTCCGATCTGATCGACACGCGGCGCGGCTCGAATTCCGATGTCAGCTATTCGCGCGGGAACACGTTTC
Organism: Actinoplanes sp. NPDC021490; assembly: GCF_055562135.1. NCBI lineage: Bacteria > Bacillati > Actinomycetota > Actinomycetes > Micromonosporales > Micromonosporaceae > Actinoplanes > Actinoplanes sp. NPDC021490. The sequence goes on along the minus strand of NZ_JBVHFW010000008.1, from coordinate 34,249 downwards.
CGGGGGCGACCGTGCCCAACGGCTTCAATTTCTGGACGCCCGTCACCAACGGCAACAGCGACGGCTGGCTTTATCAGTACAACGCGACGACCGTGCAGGGATTCGCCGTCAGCCACGAGCCCAGTCCGTGGATCGGCGACTACGGCCAGCTTCAGGTCATGCCCATGACCGGCGCCGTCAAGACGACCCCGGACGCGCGCAAGTCGACGTTCGGTCACGGCAACGAGGTGGCCCGGGCGCATTACTACAAGACCAGGCTCGACACGTACGGGATCACCGCCGAGATGAGCCCGTCCGACCATGCCGGCGTAATGCGTTTCCAATATCCCGCGGCGTCCGAGTCGGTCATCGTGTTCGACACCATCGACAAGGTCGGCGGCTCGATCAGCGTCAATGCGTCGGCCCGTACGATCACCGGCTACCTCGACCACAAAGGCCCGCGCCTGTATTTCTCGGCCACGGTCGACAAGGCCATCGCCGCGACCGGGAACGTCAGCGGGCAGGGCGTGACGAGCTGGATCCGTTTCGCCACCACCGCGAACGAGCAGGTCACGCTCAAGATGGCGACCTCGTACATCAGCGTCGCGCAGGCCACCGCCAATCTGTCGCAGGAGGTGGGGGCCAAGAGCTTCGACACCGTACGCGAGGAGGCCGCGGCCCAATGGGACAGCACGCTGGGCAAGGTGCGGCTCGAGGGCGCCTCGACCGACCGCCTGGTGACGTTCTACTCGAACATGTACCGGGCGTTCATGTACCCCAACAACATGTCCGAGATGGTGGACGGGGTGCGCAAATACTTCAGCCCGTACGACAACCAGGTGCACGACGGGCAGATGTACGTGAACAACGGCTTCTGGGACACGGCACGGGCGGTCTGGCCGCTCTACACGTTGCTTTCCCCCACCCGTACGGGCGAAATGCTCGACGGTTTCGTCAACGCCTACAAGAACGGGGGCTGGACGCCGCGCTGGTCCGGACCCGGCTACATCGACATCATGGTCGGCACCAACCAGGATCTGGCCTTCGCCGACGCGTACATGAAGGGGGTCCGCAACTTCGACTACCGGGCCGCGTACGCGTCGATGGTGAAGAACGCGGCGGTCTACTCGGCGTCGGGTTCACGCGGCCGCAAGGGAATCGAGGTGTCCACGTTCAAGCGGTACGTGCCCACCGACGTACGGGGGGAAGCGGCTTCTTGGACCCTCGAGGATGCGAACAACAATTTCGGGATCGCGCAGCTGGGACGGGCGCTCGGATTCACCGAGGACGCCGCCTACTTCGAGAACCGCGCGCTCGACTACGCGAACCTGTATTCGGCCTCGACCGGGTTCTTCCGGGGCAAGCAGGCCAACGGCGCCTGGCGTACGGCGGATTCGGCCTTCAAGCCCAACGAGTGGGGATACGAATTCACCGAGGGCGCGCCCTGGCATTACGCCACGCCCGCGCCGCAGGATCCGCAGGGCATGGCCAACCTGTACGGCGGACGCGCGCAACTGGCGGCGAAAATCGACTCGGTGTTCGCCGCGTCCCGCGATTATCTGCCCGGCTCGTACGGGGGTGTCATTCACGAGATGCGCGAGGCCTACGACACCAACATGGGTCAGTACGCGCATCCCAACGAACCGATCCACCACATGCTCTACATGTACAACTACGCCGGCACCCCGGCGAAGACGCAGACCCGGGTGCGCGATGTGCTGACCAAGTTGTACGGGTCCGGCGCGGGCAACGGCGGCGGCTACCTCGGCGATGAGGACAACGGTCAGATGTCGGCCTGGTACGTCTTCAGCGCCCTCGGCTTCTATCCGGCACGGATGGGCAGCACCGACTATACGATCGGCGCTCCCCTGCACCCGTCGGCCACGATCTCGCTGGAGAACGGCCGCACCTTCACCGTCTCGGCGCCCGGCGTCAGCGACACGAACCGCTACATCCAGAGCGCCACGCTGAACGGGGTCCCGTACACGAAGAACTATCTGACCCACGCCGACCTGCTGGCCGGGGGCACGCTCAGCTTCACGATGGGCTCCACGCCCTCGGCGTGGGGCACGGGCGCGGGCGACATCGCACCCTCGATCACCACCGGCAGCGCCGCCCCGCGCCCGCTGGCCGACCGGGCCACCGGCGGCACGCTCACGGTCAGCGGCGAGAACGCCCCCAACGAGTCCGCGGCCAAGCTGGTCGACGACACGTCCCTGACGAAGTGGCTGACCTTCGCGAACACGGCCACCCTGGAATACCGCCTGCCCGCCGCTCAGGCCGTCAGGCAGTACACCCTGACGTCGGCCGAGGACGCCCCCGAACGCGACCCGCGCAGCTGGACCCTGCAGGGCTCCAACGACGGCACGACCTGGACGACGGTGGACACGCGAACGAATCTCGACTTCGCCGACCGCCGCCAGACCCGGGCCTTCGTCGTTTCCGGCCCCGCGGCCTTCTCGCGTTACCGCCTGCAGATCACGGCCAACCACGGCGCGACGGCGACCCAGATGGCCGAGTGGGAGCTGCTCGGCTGAACGCTCCGAGGCTCAGCGGCGAGTCTCGGGGGCCAGCTGGACGGTCCACGTCCGGGCCCCGCCGACCACGGCCATGGCCCGGCACAGAAGGTCGCGGCCCAGTTCGGGGCGGCCCTCGGCGAACCCACGGTTGATGAAAGCGACCGCCTTGGCGTGGTCGCCCGCCTCGAGGGCGTCCTCCAGCCCCGCGAACAGGATGGCCGCGAGCGCGGCGTGAAAGTTGTCGGCACTCTTCTCGCGAAGCGTCTTGACGGGTTCACGCATCACTCGGGGGGCAACCTTGGACGTGGTGGACATGGAGGTCATGTGGTTCTCCTGGGGGTTCGCTGGTGCTCGGTGAGGCCGGCGCTGACAGCCCCATCAGGGAACAACGGGTTTCGCGGCCGACGAAGTGACGGCCGAGCGCAGGCGGAATCGGGGGAGGCCGGTCGGGGGGTGGTCCGGTAAGACTGCCGAATCCTGCGCAGCATGCCCGGTGGGCAGGTGGTCCGCCGCCGCTGAGGGCGGACCGATCGACGTAAGCCTACGCGGGCCCCGCCAGCTTCGCCGACCTCGGCTCCCCCGGGCCGAGTGACCCTGTGCACTGCGGCCGTTCGCCCGAGGGCCGGCGACGGATTCTGTGCTACGTTTCCTGCGGTTGCCTCTTTCTTCCCGTGGATTCTCCGACGGTTGAAAGATGTCGAGTTCAGGAAACGACGAGCTGATGGATCAGCGTGCATGTCGTTCCGACTCACGACGACACAACCACCCATTCTTTTGTGCCGCGCCAGCACACGCAGAGGCGATTCAACCGCTTTGGTTCGGGTATGCGCGTTTTCCGCGACCCGCGAGCCTCGCCTGCCGCGACGCACCGTTCGAGAAAGGCACCACATGACCGTTGTTCCGGCCCAGTTCCTCGCGCCGCCCGTCGCCGCCGAGGACCAGCCCGCCCCGCACGCCGCCGACCGTGGCGAAACCGCCATGCAGCAGCTGCGTGACCCGTTCGCCGTCACCGCGGAAACGCACCGCCCGGGCCACCGCGAGCGTCAGACAGCCTGAGCCACCCGCCCGTGACGCCGCGCGGCGTCACAGCCTGAGCCGGCCGCCCCTGCCGCCGCGCGGCGTCACAGCCTGAGCCAGACGCCCTGACTACCGCGCGGCGTCGCACGACCTGAGCCCCACGCCCGTCCGGCGAGCCGGAAGGTCACTCGAAGTGCGAGAGTGAGCCGATCACCGGACGATCGCAGGGGGCACAAACATGAGCGGCACCAAAGCGCCCGGCTACGGCGGCGCCGCACGCTGGAACGGGCCGTCCGGGCAGGCCTGGGTGCAGACCCAAGCGCTGATGGACGGCATGTACCGGCCACTCGAGGACCTGCTCGTCGACGCCGTGAGCGCGCGGCAGCCCCGGAGCGTGCTGGACGTCGGCTGCGGCACGGGCGGCACCACCGTGGCCGTGGCGTCACGCCTGGGTTCCGCCGCCCGATGCCTCGGTGTCGACATCTCCGAGCCGATGATCGAGGCGGCACGCGCCCGGGGCGGAGCGGCGACGTTCCTCCGCGCCGACGCCCAGGACCACGAGTGGGCGCCCGGCACGTTCGACGCCGTCATGTCGCGGTTCGGCGTCATGTTCTTCGACGATCCCGTTCGCGCCTTCGGCAACCTCCGACGGGCCGCGACCGACGACGCCACCCTGCACTTCGTGGCGTGGCGAGACATCGCCGAGAACCCGTTCATGACCACGGCCGAGCGGGCCGCCGCGCCCTTGCTGCCCGACCTGCCGCCCCGCCGGCCCGACGCTCCCGGCCAGTTCGCCTTCGCCGACGCCGGCAAGGTCCGCCGCATCCTGGCCGAGGCCGGCTGGGACGGCGTCACCGTCGAGCCCGTCGACGTCCCGTGCACTTTCCCCGAGTCCGAGCTGGTCGGTTACTTCACGCGCCTGGGCCCGGTCGGCTTGGCCCTGCCGGCCGTCGGCGACGAGACACGGGCCGAGGTCATCGACGCCGTCCTCCCCGCTTTCGCCCCCTACATCGACGGCCCCGACGTCCGCTTCACCGCCGCCTGCTGGCTGGTCCGCGCCCGCTGATCACCGGACCTCGTGTCCCTCACCCCAGTCGGGGGTCGCGGTGACGATTTCCTGTCTCAGCACCTGCTCCACCTGTTGCCTGGGCACGGCGTACGCCACCAGACCGGCGTCCGGGGCCGCGGGCAGAGCGCCGCGGGCCGGGCAGAACCACAGGCCACCCGAGACGGGCAGGCAGGGACCCTGCGGCCGCAGCACCGAGTCGCCGGACCGGACGAAGGCCACCACCGTGGCCTGGGCCGGGTTCGCCGCCGGGACGGAGGTCAAGCCACCCTCGACCCGGGCCGGGACCGCTTGGGTGGAGGCCGACGCGTCCGGAACCGGCGGTGCGGCCGCGGCCGGGTCGTCCCCGCCGCGGCCCAGCAGGAGGCCGCCGAGGAACGTCGTGGCCAGCACGGCGAGCACCGCGACGGCCAGCGCCACCGGCAGATAGCGGGCGCGTCGGCCGGCCCGGAGGCGTCGCAGGAACCGGGGGCCCGGCTCGGAACGGGAGCCGCGAGCCTCCGCGCTCCAGCGCCGGTAGGCGGCCGAGGGGACGGAGCTGCGGGCCGCGGCGTCCGCGGTTCCGATCATCATGGCGAGTTGTTCGGAGCCGCCACCTCGGATCACCTCGACGGCGTGCTTCTGCGCCTCGGGACCGGCGAGATCCTGGCAATCGGGCCCGTACGCCGTTTCCAGCAGCCGCCGCAGCATCTGCTCGCGATAGGTGACCTCGACGCGCAGCGCGGCGTTGTCCATGGCCGCGGCGCCGAGCGCCGACCGCACCAGCCGGCGGTCCTCGGGATGGCGCCGCCGCAGGTCGTGAAGCACCCGGTCGAACTCCTGCATGGTCGGCGAGTCACACAGCGCGGCCACGAGGTCATCCTCAGCCGAAGCCGACGCCGACGCCGACGTCGGGACCGAAGCCGGCACCCGGCGAGGGGTAGGCGCAACCAGGACCGGCGGCGCCTCGATCGGGGGCGAAGGCGGGGGCGGAGGCGGGGGCGAAGGCGCCTCGGAGGGCACGATCTCGCCCTCAGTCAACTGCCGGCACAGCTTCCGGGCCGCCTCGACCCCGGCCCCCGCGGCGACCGGCCGGGCCAGATCGACGATGGTGCGCTGGACCTCGGCCCGTTCGTACGGCCGCGCGGGCAGGAACATGATGTGCGCCGGCCGTTCCACCCCCGCATCGTGCTGGTTCTCGTACGTCGAGAAGCTGCGGTCGGGCGGCACCGTCCCGGTCCGCTCGGCGATCTCGGTCAGCGCCCAGATCATCGCCAGCTTCTGCTCCTCCGGGCAGCCGACGACGCTGATCGGGGCGTCCGGGTCGTCCAGCATCCCGGCCAGGATCGGCACGAGCGTGGCCGGAGCCTCCGCCGCCACCGGGAACAGGCGGTGGTCGGCCACCCGCATGGCGTCCGCGGCCAGCCGCGCGCCCGGAACCGCGGTCAGCGGCGTCGAAGGCCGTTCGTCGAGCCAGTTCGGCCAGTACGCCAGCCCCAGCGCGACACGCGGGCTGAGCAGGTCGGCCGGGCCGACGAGCGCGTGCGAGTTGTTGCGCCCGGGGCCCACCCCGGCGCCGGCCCGGCGCAGCACGACCGCCTTGCCCTCCGGAAAGGTGAAGTAGGACAGCGCGTGGCCCGGCAGCTCCGCGTCGGCCAGCGGCAGCAGCCGGATGTGCGACTGGAGCCGGTGCTGCCAGCGGCTGTGTTCGTCCGGCCCGTCGAAGGAATCGTCCAGCACCCACTGTTTGCCGTGGTGCTGCGACCAGCCGAAGAAGATCTGGTCGAGTCGTCCGTTGTTCGGTGCAGTCACGGCAGACCCACCCTTCCTGCTTCCGGACCGGGAATGACGCCGCTCATCGCCAGGATCGCCACCAGCGGGGCCAGGACGTTGGCGGGCCGGACGCCACGGACGAACCGCGGCGGGCCCGGGTGGCCGTCGGAGCCGGCCGGTTCGGCGTCGCCCCCGCTGGCCGAGACGAAATGCAGGGTGCACCGGCGGAAAGCCTCGAACGGGCGCAGTGAGCCGACCGCGCCCTGCCGGTGGAGGAAGGCGTAGACGTCGCGGCTCTCGGCGCGGACGCGGGCCGCGTTCACACCCGCTCCGGGGCCGCGGAGCCACCGGTCCACCGGCGGCACGTAGCGCATCCGGTCGGCCTTGGTGACCGCGATCGCCGCCGGGATCCGGGCCGCGTTGCCGGGCACGCCGAGCAGGCGCTCGACCGCCAGCTCGAACGACCACGCCGGGTCGACCGCGCCCGTCGCCTGCTCATCGTCCGCGTCCTCCAGCGCGTGCACGAAGATGACGGCGTTGGCCCCGAGCAGGAAGCGGGTGGACCGGTTCATGGTCTCGGTGCTCTGCAGGTCTTCCCCCGCCACGTCGAAGAAGGTCACCGGGCGGCCCCCGGCCGGGCCGCGGAGCAGCAGGATGTCGGCCGCCTCGATCACGCCGGGGTTGGTGCCGGCCAGGGCGGTCCCCCGTTCGAAGGGCTGGACGAACTCCTGGTGGAAGTTGTTGTGCCGCCGGAAGTCGAGGGCCGACGTGCTGATGCCGTACCGGTCCAGGCCACCCCGGTACGCCTCGCGGATCATCGCGGTGAGCAGGTGGGTCTTGCCCGCCATGGGCGGCCCGACCAGCCCCACGATCAGCGGGTTGTCGTATTGGGCGTAGGTGGCCGGCAGGTAGTGAGGCGCCATGTCGCCCGCGGGGTTGGGGCACTTGATGTAGCCGCCCCGCCGTGCCCCGGCCCGCTTGGCCTCGGAGAGCCGGGCGACGTCGAGCTTCTCGTACTTGGCCGAGCCCTCGTCGAAGACCAGCACCGTGGTGGTGTCCGGCCACAGGAACTCGTCGGCGCACGCCGGGCAGCGTACGAGCCGGGTGGTCCCCTGCAGGTCGGCCGTCATCGGGGGTCGGCCTTGGCGGAGAACAAGCGCATCAGGCCACGGCGGCGGCCGTTCGGCGGCGGCTCGGCTGCGACCGGAGGCTGCGGCGGCGGGCCCCCGCCCTTGCGACGGCACGCGTCCTCGAACATCCGGTAGCCCTCGGCCAGACCGGCATAGGGATCGGTCAGCGCCACCTGCGGCACGGCCGCTCGCATCGTCCGGCGCAGCAGCTCCGCCGCCGGGGGCCGGACCTCGACGGGGACGAAGACGTCGTGCAGCCGCTGCCGCAGTCGTTCCGGGTCGCCGGTCTGGTCGGTCGGCGCGGCGATCGCCTGCGGGCCCAGCACCAGTTCGCGGATCAGCACGCCCGCCGACCACACATCGTCGCGGGGGTCGGCCGGGCCCACACCGTGCAGCCGTTCCGGCGATTGGTAGGGGCCGGCGCCGCGCCGGCGTGGCTCCCCGGCGTACTGCGCCTGCTCGAAGTCGACCAGCTGGACGATCGATCCGTTCCAGCGCAACACTTCCGGGCTCAGCGCGCCGTGCACGACGCCGACCTCGCCGATGAGGTCGAGCGCCCGCAGCAGCCCGATCTGGACCTGCCGGCGGCGGTTGTCGTCGAAGGTGCGCGCGACGTCGGCCAGCGGCTCCCCCACGTACGGGCGGAGCAGCACGAACGGCTGCTCAACGTCGACGTTGTAGCCCACCAGGACCGGCACCTCGCCGACCCGGCCGCCGAGCACCCGCATCAGGTGGGCGACGACCCGGATCTCGTTGTCCAGCCGGTCGTACAGCCGCGGATCGCGCCGGCCGGCCTCGGCGGGCACCGACTTGTGCACGAACGGGGCCTCGTGCGGGCCGGTGACCAGCCGCTGGTTCAGCGTCGAGCCGGGTGAGCCGAAGGCGCCGCGGTCGGTCAGGCGCACCCGGTGCAGCCGACCGGACAGGTCGCGGCACATCACCTCCTCGTCGCCGGTCACGACAACCCGCCGTCCCAGCCCGACCTGATCGACTCGGCCCGCAGCGGCTGCAGCCGGATGGCGGCGACCAGTTCGCCCCGGTGGATCCAGGAGATCTGCGGGTCGTCGGCGATCCGCTGATCGGTCGGGTCGTGCCGCAGCACCTGCGCGAGTCCCTGCGGGGCGATCCGGATCAGGACGGGATCGGCGGCGCCGCTGAAGAATCTGAGCTGACGCGCGTCGCACAGCTGGATCATGTGGTCGCCGGGCCGGGTCAGCAGCACCTCGCGCGCCGAGGACGATCCGGTCCAGACCCGGGTCAGCAGCGCGTCGCGGGCCGAGGGGCCGGCGTCGGCGGTGAACGGGCTCATCAGGCCGTTGCGGGCGAGGTGGAGGCGGTATTCGGCGAGCACCCGGCCGAATTCCCGGGCGACGTCGACCTCGGTGGATCCGTGCGGTGTCTCGGCCGTCGACCACACCGGGCCCAGCGCGGTGCGGCACAGGCCGACCAGGTCGCCGCGGACGACGTCGAGCAGTTCCGGCACGGCGACCGCCGGTCCCGCTCCCGCGCTTTCGGCCGGCCGGCGACGATCCGGGGGGAGCAGGCCGGCGCCCGCGTCCTCCAGCGTCTGCCGGATGACGTCCAGACCACCGGCGGCCGCGCCCGCGACCCCGGCGATCACCCGGCGGCGGCGCATCGGCTGCCACTCCGTGACGCAGGCCTCGGCCAGGCTGCTGTCGAGCGTGGTGACGGCGGTGTTCACCTCGGCGAGCGGCAGCGTGCGGCTCCATTCGCGGGCCGCGGCCCGCCAGCCGGCGAGGGCGAGCACCAGCGCGAGCACGACGAAGGCGCCGAACAGGACCATCGGGTACGCGATCTCGGGCGGGTCGTCGAGGCCCCGGCGCAGGGCGTAACCCGCCGCGGCGCCGGCCAGCGAGGACGTCGCGTACAGGCCCAGGGCCGCCGCGGCGGAGCGCCCGAAGCCGGTCTCGCCGTGCGACGTGGGCCGGCGGGCCAGCAGCAGCCAGCCCGCGAGGGTCCAGACCAGCCCGAGCAGCAGGCCCATCGCCGGCCCGTCGGAGCCGGGACCGGCCAGCAGCACGGTTGCGAGGCAGCTGAGCGCGATTACCGGAAGCGTCCAGAGGCCGAGCGGACGGAGGGGGAACGGCGGCAGCTCGCCCGCGGGCACGCGGAGCCGGCGTACCCGTTCGTGCAGGGCGCTGACGCCTTGCGGGGCGCTGAACGCCGAGGCCGCCCTCAGTTCGTGGGCCAGGTCGGGCAGGGTGGCGCCGCCGCTCAGCCGCTCGCCGACCAGCCGTCGCAGTTCCTCGACAATTTCCCGGCTCCGCGCCGGCCGCGGTTCGGAAACGCCCCGGGCGGCCACCTCGGCCATCGGCGGCCGGCCCTCCTCGAGGTGGCCGTCCATGTCGTTGAGCAGCTGATCGAGGTCCGACCCGTACGCCGCGGCGGACCGGACCGCGGCCTGCATCGTGCCGCCCACCAGGAGCGTGGCCCGATCCGGTCCGAACAGGTCCCAGCCGGAACTGAGCCGGCCCACCTGGCCGGCGGCCCGGGCAAGGTGCCGCTTGGCCTCGCCGGCCCGCGCCTCGATCGGCGGCCCGAGAACGGGTCCGGCCGGATCGTGGCCGGCGTCCAGCTGCCGGACGGCCGCGGGGAAGGTCCGGGACACGCCGTCACCGGTCGCGCAGAGGGATCGCGCGGCAGCCGTGGCCGCCTCGGCGATCGCCGTCGCGCCGGCCGGGCCGTGGGCGAGCCGGACGGCGGGGCCGGCCACGGCGCCCGGCATCCCGGCCGCCGCGAGAAGCACCGCCTGGAAGACCTCGTCGTCGCGCAGCGCGACGATCAGATCGTCGAGGGCTGCTTCGCCGGCCTCCGGGAAGCTGGGCGCGGAATGCGGCGCCCAGCGAAGGCCCTGCGAGTCACCGGCCCAGAGGACGGCGCTGCGACGCTCGCCGTCCGGCCGCAGGGCGCCCGGAACGGTGAGGGCCACCCCGTCGACCAGCGCCTCCGGCCCGGCGTCGCCGACGGCGATGCAGATCAACCCGGCCACGGTCGGCTGGCCGATCAGTTCCTGATAGACGTCACCGTGTTTGATGAGCGTGTCGGCGTCGTCGAGGACGAGGACCTTGCCGTCCGGTCGTGCCGGCGGCTCGGCGTCCCGCCGGCGCAGGTCGATCACCTGGACGGTCATGGCTGCCCCAGCCCGTGCGCGGCCTCGACCTGCTCCCGCAGGTCGGCCAGGCTCCGGTTGGTCGTGCCGACCGGGAAGTCCAGCGCCGCCGGCAGGGACTCCTCCCAGAACTCGCGGATCACGGCGAGCTGCGGGTCCCGGCTGAGCACCCGGTGCTGCGCCGCCTCCTGCAACTTCTTGATCTCGTGCTTGGCCAGGTCGACGATCGCCGCGAACTCCGGCGCGGGCCGCCGCACCGCGCGGTCCACGTTCTGCGGGCTGAGCGACATCAGCCGGGCGGCCAGGTCACGGCGGCCCTGGTCGTCGTCGCCGAGCACCCATTGCTCGTACGCCTGCAGCATGCTCGCCCAGGAGGAGAGCGCGCCCAGGGCCGACAGGTCCAGGGCCATCTGGGCCGCGTCCGTGGCTCCGACGTGCAGCACGAGACGATCCGGGCTGCTGATGTCGTCGCCCCGGGCCTTGACGCGCCCGTCCCAGGCGGCACACAGCAGGTGGTGCAGGACGAAACGGCGGTCCTCCCGGCTCAGCAGCCGGTATCCCGGGTCCGGCTTCTGGCGCCGCCGCCAGGTCAGGTAGTCGTGCGGATGCGGTTCACGCTGGGCGTCGGACCAGAGTTTGATGACCCCGCGCACCTCGCGCACCTCGGTGACGCCCATCGCGCTGCGCAGCAGAACGACCATCATGGACTCGCCCGGGACGGCGCGGAACTCCGGCGTCGCCTGCATGTCGTCCGGCAGCGCCACCTCCTGGGTCAGGAACCGTTCGATGTCCTTATTCTCGTGCTGGGCGGGATAGGTGAACAGCGTCTTGATCGGGGCCGAGCCGTCCGGGGCAAATCCGCCCGGCACCAGTTCGGCCAGCTTCTGGCGGAACCGGTTGAGGTCCTCGTCGGTGACCGAGCGCGAGCGTCCGGTGGCGGCGCTGGCCAGCAGGTCCTCCATTCGCGGGATCAGGGCGGGGCGCTCGCCGCCCGACGGCTGCAGTTGCTCCTTGACGGCCTGCTTGATGCGCTGGCGCACGAGTCCGACGGCGGCCAGCGGGTCCCGGCGGCCGGCCTCGTACGCGGCGAGCCAGCCGTCCGGGCCGAGCAGCACGTTGAGCAGATGACCCTCGTGCGGGTTGGGCGGCAGCCGGTCGGCCAGCTGCAGCTTCATCCGGTCGAGCACCGTGGTGTAGAAGCCCGTCAGCCCGCCGTCGTTGCGGGGCAGCAGATAGGACACCCCGACCCGGGGCTTGTAGAGGTCCTTGGAACGGGCGTCGAACAGCTGCCGGTCCTCGCGGGCATGGGTGAGGAACTGTTCGTGCACCGCGTTCAGCTCGTCGACGTATCCCTGCCAGGGCCGGTCCCACAGGCGGCGGCTGTCGTTCCAGGCCGCGTTGTAGAGCCGGCGGTTCTGCCAGGCGTACCAGACGTCCTGCTTGCGGATCACCTGCTGCACGGCCGGATCGGTGACGTGCAGTTTCTGCATGAGCCGGCGGCGCAGGTTCTCCGGCATCGGCGGCGCCGCCGCGTTGAGGCCGTCGGGCGCCGACGGGGGCTGGGTCCACCCCTCGAGCAGTGCCCGGAAGCCGCCGCGGTCGGTCGGGTCGGCCAGCTTGGGGTCGCCGAAGACCACGCGGCGGGCCCGGAACAGGTCGAGCTCCCGCAACAGGGTCTGGGTGGCCGTCACCGGCTGGATGTCCTGGGCCTCGGCCGCGATCCGCCCGGGCAGCCGCTCCTGGCTGCGCTCCACGTTGGCCGTCATCGCGTTGGCCCGCTCGGTCAGCGCGTTGAGCACGGCCTGGAAGCCGGACGGGTTCTGATGCGGGGGCAGCTTGGTCGGCTTGGCCTCGAGCATCGTGTCGAGGCCGGCGGCCGAGATGAAGTTACGGATGAACGGCTTGTTCGTCTCGGCCGCGCCCGGCGGCTCCATCAGCTCGTCGACCGCGCGGGCCAGCAGGTGGCTCGACACGATGTCGGTGATCTCGCCCAGCGGCGTGGTCAGCGCCGCGACCGCGCTCGTGGTCACGCCGCGCCGGCCGACCCCGGTGTCGGACATCGGGTTGCGCTCGACAGTGCGGTTGATGAAGTCGTCGGCGAAGGTGGGGTAGTTGGCGTTCGTGCCCGCTTGTACTTCCTGCTCCGGTGGCTCGGTGCTGAGCAGCGAGTCCATCAGCGACACCATCGACCGGTGCAGGTCGTCGCGGTGCACGCCGCCGATCGGACGGCCGAACAGGAAAGCCGTCTGAATCATGCTGGGCGGCAGCTGCACGACCTCGGCGCGCGCGCCGGCGCCGGGGTAGCGCACGGAGACCGTACGGTGGGTGCTGCTGGCCGTGTAAAGGTCTTCCGAGCCCTGGGCGTTCTGATCGTCGATCAGCCGGAACAGCTCGATGAGCGCGGAGCCGGCGTTCAGCTCGGCCGCCCGGCCCCCGCCCTGCACGCCGTCGAACGCCGACGGCATGAGCACCAGCGGGAAAATCTCGGCCCGCTTCTTGCCCCTCACCATCATGTCGCCCAGCAGGTGCAGGTAGTCGAGGAACAGGCCGCTGCCGGTGCCGCCCGCGACGGAGAACACGACGAACACCAGCACGGTGTTGAGCTGACGGTTCCCCTCGCTGAGCGCCCTCAGGTCGCCGCCCGCCTTGTTGATGTCGGTGAGCGCGTCACGCAGCCCGGCCAGGGCGGTGTCCCGGTTGCGGCGCAGCGTCTCGAACAGCACGGCCCGGCCGACCGTCGGAAGCTGACCCGCGCCCCGGATCAGCGGGCCCACGCGCGGGTCGGTCTCACGCGACGGCAGCCACCCGATGGTCTCCTCGTCGAGGTTGATGCGCAGGCTCTGCGCCACCTCGGCCGAGTTGCCCAGCCCGGCCGGCACCAGGTCGGTGATCAGGCGCATCGTCTTCTGGGCGGCCTGGTCGTGCTCGCGGCCGGGCACCACCTCGTTGCGTACCCGCTGCAGCTCGGCCGTGCTCAGGTCGGCGTAGACGAACTGGGTGAAGGCGGGCAGCTGATAGGGCAGCAGGTTCCGGTCGGGCATCGCCTGCTGCAAGGCGGTGCCGTCGGGGCCGCACAGCCCTTCCCGCAGCCTCTTCTCGAGTTCGGCGCCGACCTTGCAGCCGGTGCCCCCGAGGCCCAGGAACAGCATCGGCTGGTGGATCTTCTTCATGAGAGTGCTCCCGGCCGGCTAGAAAGGGTTGTTGGGGTCGAAGCTGCCGCCGGACCCGGACCCGGACCCGGGTCCGGAACCGGGCGCGGGCTTGGGCGGCGACGGGCGGGTCCGGTCCGGTTCGTCGAAGGGATCGCCGAACTGGGGGCCCGATCCGAAGGGGTCGGACGGGGCGCTGAGATACGGATCCTGGGGCGGCGGATAGGAATAGGTGTCCGGGTCGGATCGCTGGCCCGGCACCGTCGCGTACGGCTCGGACCGGGTCGGCGGCGCCCCGCCGAACGGGTCGTAGGAGGTCGCGCCGAACGGTTCCGGGTCGGACGTCGCGCCCGGGCCGGCGTCGAAGACCGCGATGGCGCGGTCCTTGCCGATCCGCCGCTGCACGCCGATGCCCAGTTGCGTGCGCGCGGTGTCCGGCGCGGTGAGGGCCAGACCCGCGCCCGCCCGCCGCACCTCGTAGACCTCCGGCTCCCGCGGCCCGGCCGGCTGCAGGTGCAGGCCGCTGTGGTCCTGGTTGACCGTGAAGCGCAGAACCTTGCTGTTCGGGTCGGGGGCCGGGAGTTCGTCGCTCAGCGTTCCGGCCGAGTACAGCCGTACGGTCAGCCCGCGAACCTTCCTGGCCTCGTTGAGCGCGCGCAGCCGGATCAGCACCACGGCCAGGGCGCCGGCCAGCAGCACGGCCGCGGCGAGCAGCAGCCACCGGTAGCGGTACCAGATCGACGGCACCGGGCTGATGTCGGCGCTGATCAGACGCTCGGCCACCACGACCGACGGGTCCGCCGCGCTGACCAGCCGCAGGGTGGCGCGGCTGACGCCCTCGGCGTTGTCGTCGCCGACCTTGAGGGTGAACGGTGTGGTGCTCGACCCGGCGGCGACCTCGATCGCCGACGGCTCGGCGGTGAGGACCGTGCCCGGTGACGGGTCGGCGACGAGCAGCCGCAGCTGCGCCGGCCGGCCGGAGTCGTTGCGGACGGTGAACCGGCCGGGGATGACCGAACCCGGGTTGGCCGCGGACCGGTTGACGTCGAACAGGATCGAGCCCTGGACCATCTCGCCCGCTTTCTGGATGCGGGTGTCGCGGGTCCGGGTGTCACCGCCGATGCCGATGCCGCTGACCTGGCCGGTGAAGGCCAGCGCGCCGGTCGCGGAGGACGGCACCGTCACCTTGCCGCTGTAGGTGCCGTCCTTGTCCGGGTCGGCCAGCGCGATGTTCTGGGCGGGCACGCCGGCCCCGGTCATCGCCGCGGCGAAACTCAGTCCGCTCAGCGCCTTGGTGTCGGTGATGGCCCGGTTGCGGGCCATCACCTGCATCTCGACGTCGACCTGCTGGCCGGGCTTGGGCTGGGGCGGGTTCACGGTGACGGAGGCGCGCACGGCCGCCTGATAGACGACGGTGGCCATGACGTTCTTGGCCGCCACATCGGCCGACGACAGCCGAATGGTCCACTCACCCGGCTGCGGATCGGAAATCTTGACGGTCTCCATGTCGGTGGACTGACCGGCGAACTCGAATTTCGATCCGCCCGCATCCGGCGCCGGCTTGACCGCTCCGGGCGCGATGTATTCCACCTGCACACTCTTGTTGCGCTTGTAGACAATGATCGATGCCTCGCTGGCGATGGCCGGGATCGTGCCGTGCAGATCCGTGCGGCCGCCCTTGCTGACATCGCCGACATCGCTCTCGTTGTATTTCATGCATCCGGCCGAACTGAACGCCTCGGCCACCGCTTTGGTCAGCTTCGACGAATCGGAGACGACGCGTTCACGCGGGTCACCGGCGGCCGGGGTGCAACTCTGCCCGCGGGCGAAACCGCTCAGCGCGGCCTGGTCGACGGACCCGAAGCCGAGCGGCCACACCTGAGCCTTGGCCGCGTCGAGCTGATCGAGCGTGCGGGTCGCGGTGGCCCGGGCGGCCGCGTTGCGGCGCTCGGGCGTGTCGCCGTACGACGGGCTCTTCGCGACGTCCAGCACGCCGTCTGTCAACAAGAAGACAACCTTTTTCTGCTCCGGCTTACCGGCCTGGACGAACGACAGGGCCTGCTGGAGCGCGGCGGCGTGGTCGGTGTCGGCGCCCTCGGCGGGCGGGCGCCGATGCAGGCCCGAGATGCAGGTGGCCAGCGAGTCGCGGTCCTGCTCGCCATCGAGAACGGTGGGTTTGCAGACCACGTCGACGGCGCTCTGGCCGGAGCCGTTGGAGCTGCCGAAGCCGACCACGGACACTTCCGACTTCGGCCCCAGGACGCTGAAGATGATCGTGCGCGCGGCCTCCCGCTCGCGGACCACATCGGGGTCGCCGAGGCTGCCGGACTCGTCGACCAGCACGACGACCTGCATGGACGGCAAGGTCTCGGTGTCCTCACGGGCCTGAGCGGGAAGGGCTCCCGTGACCAGCGCCGCCCCGGCCATCGCGATCAGCGCGGTGATCGCCGGCCGGGGACGCCGGCCACGCCGATTCATGGTGATCATCGAAATCGCGTCCATTCGTCAAGGCGAGAAAGGATCAAGAAGAGTTTCTGAATCTTGCCGAATTACGATCATCGAGATTTCGAGATCCGAATAGGATTGACCTTACCGACGACGTCGCCGCGCCTCATCGTCCGAAAAGCTCACTGGTCGGACGATAGGACGACAGTCGTTTTCCCACAACAAACTTCCGCCATGATTGACCGTCGGGTAATGGCATGAAAGGACGCACCGGATCGCCTGATACGTCGGACCGATCAGCCGAACGGGCCCCGCATTCCGGATGATCTGTATTTGCGAACGAGATCCTTTATCGCGCTTCGGCCGGCGGCGCGGTGGTGCCCCGCGCGATCAACTGGGTCGGCAGGGTGACGTGGGCGGCGGCCGGCTCGCCCTCCTGCAGGATCTGGTGGACCAGCTGCCCGGCGACCAGTCCCTGCTCGGTGACGGGCTGGCGGACCGTGGTGAGGTCGAACATGTCGGACAGGTGGTGGTCGTCGATGCCGACGACCGAAATCGTGTACGGGACCGCGACCCCGGCCCGGCGCAAGGTTCGCAGGGCGCCGAAGGCCACCTCGTCGGAGAAGGCGACCACCCCGGTCGGCGGGCCGGACCGGCTCAGCAGCTCGCTCATGCCCTCGACGCCGCCGTGACTGCCCCAGTGGCGGTTCACCACCATCGACGCGTCGAGGCCGGCCTCTTCGAGCACCGTGGTGAAGCCGCGCAGGCGGGCGCTGGGGGCGGCGTACTCGAGGCTCCACGTGCCGGTTGAATTGATCATGGCGATCCGGGTGTGGCCGGCCCGGACGAGCTGGGCGGTGGCCTGGCGCCCGGCCTCGACGTCGTCGATGCGCACGTGCGGGTGGTCGCCGAGGGTGCCGCCGGCCATGACCACGGTGACGCCCATCAGGTCGAGACGCCGCCGCTCGTCGTCGCTGATCGGCAGGGCGACCAGGATCAGGGCGTCGACCTGGCGGCGGGCCGGCAGCTCCTCGAAGAAGCGCCGGCGTTCGCGCTCCTCCTTGACCTCGTAGAGCAGCACGTCGAGGTCGGTGCCGCGCAGGCCGGTGACGATGCCGTCGAGCATGGACGCGTAGAACCAGTGCGACACGTCCGGCGTCACCACCGCGACCCGGCCGCTGGAGCCGCGGGCCAGGCGGGCGGCGTCGGGCGAGACCGCGTACGAGAGGTCGTCGGCCAGCATCCTGATCTTGCGCCGGGTCTCGTCGGAGACGCCGGGTGCGCCGCTCAGGGCTCGCGACACCGTCGCGATGGAGACACCGGCGCGCTCGGCCAGATCCGCCATGTTCAACGCCACCGCACGCTTCGCCACGGCCATCACCCTAGATGACGTAAGCGTTTACGTCCGGCCACGTCGCGCGAAAGTCCCACGAAAATGGGCCGTAGACATTGATGGTTGACAGAAGAGGTGACTTGTTTCACTCTCATTTCGTAAACGCTTACGTAGCGGCACGCCGGTGACCACACCCCCAGAGGAGTCCCGATGAGATCCCGCTTGCTGGTCCTCATAGCCGCGACCGCCCTGTTGCCGGCGGCCGCCTGCAGCGACGGCGGGGACGGTGGCACGAAAAAGACCGCGGCCCCGGCCCCGGCCCCGAGCGCGTCGGCCGGCGGCCCGGCCCGCGAGGACGCCGACCTGGTGATCTGGACTTCCGAGGCGGCGAGCCGCGCGGTCACCCCGATCGCCCGCAAGTTCGGCCAGGAGAACGGCATCACGGTCGCCGTGCAGGTGATCGCGGCCGACCTGGCCGCCAACGCGATCACGGCCAACGAGGCCGGCAACGGCCCCGACGTCCTGACCCTGCCCAACGACTTCCTCGGCGGCGCGCTGCAGAACGGCACGATCAAGCCGCTCTCGCTGGGCGCCGGCGATCTGACCGCGTACGAGAAAAGCGCCGTGGCCTCGGTGAGCCGCAACGGGCAGGTCTGGGCGTTGCCGTACGGGATGGAGAATCTCGTCCTCTATCGCAACACCAAGGCGGCTCCCGGGGCGCCCGCGACCGTCGAGGAGCTGGTCAGCACCGGGCAGGCGGCGGTCAAGAAGGGCACGGTCAAACGCGCGCTCTCGCTGCCGGTCGGTCAGGAGGGCGACGCGTACCACATGCACCCGTTCTTCACCTCGGCCGGTGGCTCGCTGTTCGCCATGGACGCGAACGGCCAGTACGACACCACGAAGATCGGCATCGGCACCCCGGCCTCGATCGCGGCGGCCGGCAAGATCGCGGCGCTGGGCGAGAAGGGGTCGAAGGTGCTGTCCCGCTCGATCGACGGCTCGAACGCAATCGCCCAGTTCACCGCGGGCAACGCCGCCTACCTGATCTCCGGACCGTGGGCGCTGGCCGACATCCGCGAATCCAAGGTCCCGTACGACATCACGCCGATCCCGCCGTTCCAGGGCGGCAAGCCGGCCGCGCCGTTCCTGGGCGTCCAGGCCTTCTGGATGATGTCCAACGCCAAGAACCCGGCCTTCGCCGAGGAGTTCGTCACCCGGACCATGAACACGCCCGAGGCCATGACGGCCATGTACGAGCAGGATCCGCGCCCGCCCGTGCGCACCGACGTGCTGGCCGCGGTCTCGGCCCGGGACGCCGACATGGGCAAGCTGGCCGCCGGGGCGAAGAACGCGACGCTGCTGCCGGACTTCCCGTTCATGGCGGGCGTGTGGCCGCCGCTGGGCCAGGCCTACGCCACCATCGTGGGCGGCGCCGACCCGGCGGACACGATGCGCAAGACCGGCAAGACGATCGAGAGTGCGGTCCGCGCCAAGTGATCCGGATCCTCTGCCTGGGGATCGCGGCCGGCACCGCGGCGGCCCTCACTCCCAGCCTGGCGGGCGGCGGCCACCACGTCGTGCTCGCCGTCGCCTGGGCCGTCGTCGCGGTGCTGCTGGCCATCTATGCCACCGGACGGGCGCTGCCGGCCAAATATCTGGTGCCCGGCACGCTTCTGCTCGTCGTGTTCACCGTCGCGCCGGCGATGGCGACCGTGCAGATGTCCACCACCAACTACGGCGACGGCACCCGTACGACCAGGGAGCAGACGGTCGAGCGGATCCTGGCCAACTCGGTGGCGCCGGCGCCCGGCTCGCCGCAGTTCAACCTCACCGTGGCCACCACCGACGCCGGCGAGTTCGCGTTCCTGCTGGTCGACCGGGCGACCGGGCGGGCGTACGCCGGAAACCGCGACGGGCTGAAGGCTTTGAGCCCGACCGTCACCGACGGGTTCGTCACCGCCGCCCCCGGCTACACCGTCCTGACGCCGAAACAGGTCAACGACGCGGCGGCCCAGTTGAGGGAGTTCGCCGTGCCCACCGAGGGCGGCGCGATCCGGCAGCGCGGGCTGCGCGAGGCTTACGAGGGGCGGGCACGGCTGCGCTACGACGAAGCGAGCGGCGCCATCACCGACACGGACTCCGGCGTGCGGTACACGGTCCAGCGGCAGGGCGACCGCGAGTACTTCGCAGACAGCTCGGGCGTACGGCTGTCGGAGCAGTCGTGGCGGGCCGGGGTAGGCCTCGACAACTACCGGCGCGCGTTCACCGATCAGCGCATCCTCGGCGGTTTCCTGCGCATCTTCGGCTGGACGGTGGCGTTCGCGGCGGGCTCGGTCGCCCTCACCTTCGTCGTGGGGCTGGGCCTGGCCGTGATGCTCAACGATCCCCGCGTCCGGGGGCAGAAGGTGTACCGCTCGGTGCTGCTGCTCCCGTACGCGATCCCCGGTTTCATCAGCATCCTGGTCTGGTCCGGCTTCTTCAACCAGGAGTTCGGGCTGATCAACGACCTGACCGGGCTGAACGTCGACTGGCTGGGCGACCCGCTGTGGGCCAAGGCCGCCCTGCTGCTGCTCAACCTCTGGCTCGGTTTCCCGTACATGTTCCTGGTTGCCACCGGGGCCCTGCAAGCCATCCCGGGCGAGCTCAAGGAGGCCGCCACCATCGACGGCGCCGGCGGGTTCACCGCCTTCCGCAGAATCACCTTCCCGTTGCTGCTGGTCGCCGTAGCGCCGATCCTGGTGGCATCGTTCGCGTTCAACTTCAACAACTTCAACGTGATCGAGCTGCTCACCCACGGCGGCCCGTTCACACCGGACAACCCGGAGGCGGGCGCGACCGACATCCTGATCAGCTACACCGTGCGGCTCGCGTTCGGTGCCGGCGGCGCCCAGTTCGGGTTCGCCGCCGCCATCGCCACCCTGCTGTTCGTCATCACCGGCGTGCTGGCGGCGGCGCAGTTCCGGGCCACCCGCGGTCTCGAGGAGGTGCACTGACGTGACAATCCGTTGGTGGCGCGAGGTCGGTTGGCGTCATGCCGGCGGTCTCGTGGCCGTGGTCTTCGCCGTCGTCCCGGTGCTCTACGTCGTCTCGGCGGCGTTCAACCCGCTGGGCACCGTCGTCTCGACCGAGGTGATCCCCACCCGGTTCAGCCTCGTGCACTTCCGGTCGCTGTTCGAGGATCCGGCCCGGCCGTTCCCGCGCTGGCTGCTCAACACCGTGATCGTCTGCGCCGCGGTGACCGTCGTGCAGGTCCTCTGCAGCGCCCTGGCCGCGTACGCGTTCTCCCGCCTGAGGTTCCGGGGCCGTCGCGGCGGCCTGCTGACCCTGCTCCTGATCCAGATGTTCCCGCAGTTCCTGGCCGTGATCGCGCTGTTCACCATGATCACCGGGCTGGGCCAGGCGGTGCCCGCGCTGGGGCTCAACACGATCGCCGGCTACAGCCTGGTGCTGATGGGCGGCGCGCTGGCCCAGGTGTGGCTGATCAAGGGCTACTTCGACACCATCCCGCGCCAGCTCGACGAGGCGGCCGTGGTGGACGGCGCGAGCCACGCCACCGTGTTCTTCCGCATCCTGCTGCCGCTGGCCCGGCCGATCCTGGCGGTCACCGGCCTGCTCGCGTTCGTCGGGGTGATCGGCGAGTTCCTGCTCGCCTCGATCTTCCTCACCGACACCCGCTCCAAGACCCTGGCGGTCGGCCTGTACGGGATCATCGAGTCGGACCGGTCGAACAACCTGGGCGTGTTCGCGGCCGGGGCGCTGATGACGGCCCTGCCGGTGGTGCTGCTCTTCCAATATCTGCAGCGCTACATCGTCGGCGGGCTCACGGCCGGGTCGGTGAAGGACTGATGGGCCCGGTGGCCGATCCCGCGGCCGTGGTCGCCGGCGAGCACTACCGCATCACGGTGCTCACCGACGGCCTGGTCCGGCTGGAGTATGCCGCGGACGGCGTCTTCGAGGACCGCGCGTCCACCTTCGCCGTCCACCGCCACCTGCCCGTGCCCGAGTTCCGGGTGCTCGAGGGCGAGCACGAGCTCGAGGTGGTCACGTCCCGCTTCCGGCTCACGTACGACCGGGGGCCGTTCACCACCAGCGGCCTGAGCCTCGCGGTGGGCGGCGGAATCAGCACCTACCACTCGGTCTGGCGCTACGGGCAGGCGCCGCAGGACCTCGGCGGAACCGCTCGCACCCTCGACAACGCCGACGGGCCGGTCCCGCTCGAACCGGGGGTCGTCTCGCGTACCGGCTATGCCGTCATCGACGACTCGCACTCGTTCCTGTTCGACGACGAGGGCTGGGTCAGCGCCGACAACGTCAACCGCGTCGACCTGTACGTGTTCGCGTACGGCCACGACTACGCCGAAGCGCTCGAGGCGCTCTACGCCGTCTCCGGGCCCCAGCCGGTGGTGCCCCGGTTCGCGCTGGGCAACTGGTGGAGCCGCTACCACGCGTACACCGACGAGTCCTACCTGGCGCTGCTCGACCGGTTCCGCGAGGAGGGACTGCCGTTCTCGGTCGGCGTGATCGACATGGACTGGCACCTGACCGACGTCGACCCCCGGCACGGCAGCGGCTGGACGGGCTACACCTGGAACCGCGAGCTCTTCCCCGACCCGGCCGGTTTCGTGCGGCGGGTGCACGACAACGGGCTGCGGGTCACGCTCAACGTCCACCCGGCCGACGGTGTCCGGGCGTACGAGGACGCCTATCCGGCGATGGCGGCCGCGCTCGGCCGGGACCCGTCGGCCGGGGAACCGATCGCCTTCGACGTCACCGACCGCCGGTTCCTCACCGCCTACTTCGAGGTGCTGCACCGCGGTCTCGAGGCCGGCGGGGTCGACTTCTGGTGGCTCGACTGGCAGTCCGGCCCGCACTCCCGGGTGGCCGGCATCGACCCGTTGTGGATGCTCAACCACTTCCACTTCGTCGACAACGGTTCCCTCACCTTCTCCCGGTACGCCGGGCCGGGCAGCCACCGCTACCCCGTGGGGTTCTCCGGCGACACCGTCATCTCGTGGGCCTCGCTGGCGTTCCAGCCCTACTTCACGGCGACCGCGGCCAACATCGGGTACGGCTGGTGGAGCCACGACATCGGCGGGCACTTCTTCGGCGTACGCGACGACGAGCTGGCCACCAGGTGGGTGCAGTTCGGCTGCTTCTCGCCGATCCTGCGGCTGCACTCGGCCAAGAACCCGTTCATCCACAAGGAGCCGTGGTCGTTCCCGTCCCCGGCCCGCGAGGTGATGACGGCGTTCCTGCGGTTGCGGCACCGGCTCGTGCCGTACCTGCACACCATGAACTCGCGCGGCCGGCTGCCCCTGGTGCTGCCGATGTACTACCGCTCCCCCGCTTCCGACGCGGCGTACGAGGTGCCGGACCAGTACCAGTTCGGCTCGGAGCTGCTGGTCGCCGCGATCACGTCGAAGGCCGACCCCCGTACGGGCCTGGGGCGGGTCAAGGCCTGGCTGCCCGAGGGCACCTGGGTCGACGTGCTCACCGACCTGGTCTACGACGGCGGCCGCACGCTCTACCTGCACCGGGACCTGACCACCATCCCGGTCCTGGCCGCCGCGGGCGCGATCGTCCCCCTGGACGGCCGGGCCGTGCCCGGCAACGATCCGGTCGAGCCCTCGCATCTGGAGGTGCTCGTGGTGGCGGGCGCCGACGGCTCGTTCGACCTGGTCGAGGACTCGGGCCGGACGCCGCTGCGCTGGCGCCAGGACTCCGGCGAGTTCGTGGCCGGCCCCGGGCCGATCGCCCGCACCTGGACAACCACCTTTCCGGCACTCACCGGCGTCGATCCGGTGGCAACGGTGGACGACCTGCCAGTCCCGGCGGAGATTCACCGTGGTGAAACTCGAACATCCATTACAGTCCGAGACGTGCCTGTCACGGCCACGTTACGGATCGGCGTCGGCGCCCATCCCCGCCTGCGCCGTAACGACGTGACCGGATTGATCTTCGCGCTGCTCGACCGGGCGCAGATCGCCATCTCGCTGAAAACCCGGGTGCTCGAGGCTGTCGAGTCGGCCCGGCCGCTGACGGTTCTGCAGTCCTTCAACCTGGACGACAGCCTGCAAACCGCCATCGGGGAAATCCTTCTAGCGCAGGAGATCTGATGTTTTCTGTACGCCGAAGACTCGCCGTGGTCCTGTCCGCGGTGCTGGCCGGCGGGGTGATGAGCGCCCCGGCCGCCGCCTCGGGGGACGGCCTGCCCGGCCGTCACTCGCTGCGCGCCCCGGTCACGGACGAGAACTTCTACTTCGTCATGGCCGACCGGTTCGACAACGGCAGCACGGCCAACGACCAGGGCGGCCTCGGCGCCGACCCGCTGGTGTCGGGGTTCGACCCGGCCAAGAAGGGCTTCTACAACGGCGGCGATCTGGCCGGGCTGCTGCGCCGCATCGACTACATCAAGGGGCTGGGCACCACCTCGATCTGGCTGACGCCCAGCTTCAAGAACAAGGCCGTGCAGCTGGAGGACGGGCCGTCGGCCGGCTACCACGGCTACTGGATCACCGACTTCACCCAGATCGACCCTCACCTGGGCACCAACGCCGAGCTCAAGTCCTTGATCGACGCGGCACACCGGCGCGGCATGAAGGTCTACTTCGACATCATCACCAACCACACCGCCGACGTGATCGGCTACGAGTCGGGCGCCCGGCAGCCGTACGTCTCCAAGGACGTCGCGCCGTACAAGACCGCCGCCGGACGCCCGTTCGACGACCGCGACTACGCCGGCAAGCCGAACTTCCCGAAGCTCGACCCGGCGGTGTCGTTCCCGTACAAGCCGGTGCTCGATCCGGCCGAGCGGGATCTCAAGGTTCCGGCCTGGCTCAACGACACCACGCTTTATCACAACCGGGGCGACACGACCTTCGCCGGCGAGAACTCGCTGTACGGCGATTTCTTCGGCCTCGACGACCTCTTCACCGAGCACCCGCGCGTGGTCAACGGCATGATCGACGTCTACGAGAAGTGGATCGGCGACTTCGGCGTCGACGGCTTCCGGATCGACACCATGAAGCACGTCAACGACGAGTTCTGGCAGAAGTTCGGGCCCGAGGTGCTGTCGTACGCCCGCAAGCACGGCAAGTCCGAGTTCTTCATGTTCGGCGAGGTCTTCGACACCTCGAAGAGTTTCACCTCGCAGTTCACCACCCGCGACCGCATGCAGGCGGTGCTCGACTTCCCGTTCCAGGACGCGGCCCGCAACTACGCCTCACGCGGGCAGCCGGCCGCCGCCCTCGAGCAGTTCTTCGCCGGCGACGACTGGTACACCGACGCCGACTCCAACGTCTACCAGCTGCCCACGTTCCTCGGTAACCACGACATGGGCCGGATCGGCAGCTTCGTGCAGGCCGACAACCCGGGCGCCGGCGACGCCGTGTGGCTGGCCCGGGACCGGCTCGCGCACGAGCTGATGTACTTCTCGCGCGGCAACCCGGTCATCTACTACGGCGACGAGCAGGGCTTCACCGGGCCCGGCGGCGACCAGGACGCCCGGCAGACCATGTTCGCCAGCCGGGTGCCCGAATACCTCGACGACGACCTGCTCGGCACCCCGGCCACACACGCCCAGGACAACTTCGTCACGACCCATCCCCTGTACGCGGGGATCGCCGGGCTGGCCGCGCTGACCGCCCGGCATCCGGCGTTGCGGGACGGCGTGCACCAGCACCGGTACGCGTCCTCCGGGGCCGGCATCTACGCGTTCTCCCGCACCTCGCGCACTCAGCAGCGCGAGTACGTGGTGGCGCTGAACAACAGCACGTCCGCGCAGACGGCGGCCATCCCGACCTACTTGTCCGGGGGCCGGTTCGAGCGGGTGTACGGCACCGGCCCGGCCACGGCCACGTCGGCCGCCGACCGCACGCTCGCGGTGACCGTGCCGCCGTTGTCGACGGTCGTGTACGCCTCCACCGGCCGGATCCCCGCGTCCAAGGCGGCCCCGGCGATCTCGCCGGCCGCGCCCGCCCCGTCGTCGGAGTCCCGCGGGCGCATGCAGGTGTCCGCCTCGGTGTCCGGTTCCTCGCCGGTCGAGGTCACCTTCTATGCCCGTACGGGCCGTGGCGGCTGGACGCCGATCGGCACCGACGACAACGCGCCCTACCGGGTGTTCCACGACGTGTCCGGCCTGCGCGCGGGAACGCCGGTGGAATACCGGGCCGTGGTCCTCGACAACGCCGGGCACACCTCGGCCACCCGGGCCCGCTCGGCCCGGGTGCCGGCGCCCGCGCTGACCATCGAAGCCCCGGCCGAGAACGCCAACGTGCGCGGCAAGCTCGAGGTGCGGGCGGTCGCCGATCCGGAGCGCGCCACCCACGTGGTGCGGTTCGAGCGCAGCATCGCCGGGGGCGCCTGGACGACGGTGGGCCGCGACGACTCGTCCCCGGCGTACACCGTCTTCGACGACCTGAGCACGCTCAACCTGGCCGCCGGCACCCAGATCCGCTATCGGGCCGTGCTCAGCGACCCGCACGTGGTGAGCCCGATCCGCACGGTTCGCTACGCCGGCCCGCCGCTGACCACGGCCACCGTGCACTACTACCGGCCGGCCGGCGACTACACCGGCTGGGGCCTGCACCTGTGGGGCGACGCCGTCGACCCGGCGGTGCTGACCCAGATCGCCTGGGACAAGCCGTGGCCCGCGACCCGCGTCGAGGGCGGCTGGGCCACGTACGAGATCCCGCTGGCCGACGACACCAAGCCGATCAACTTCATCATGCACCTGCCCAGCGGCGACGCCGTCCCCACCACCCGGGAACCGGGCGGCGACCGCGCCTTCACCCCGATCGACAACCCGCAGATCTGGCTCAAGCAGGGCGACCCGGCCGTCCACACCACCGCGCCACCGACCGGCTGACCGCTCGCGGTGACAGCCGGAATGCCGCGCTTTTCGGCTGTCACTCCCGCAACGATCATCTGTAACGGTTTCTCCGAAACGGACGCTGTGCTCCGCGAATTGCCGCTTTAGGCTTTCCGGACACAGCGTCCTTTCTTTGTGGATCGGAACCGCAGAAATGATCGAATCTGATCCGGTTGATGAATTCCGCCAACCCTCCGATCCGCCGCCGTGGATCGTGTCCGAGACGCCGCCGCCGCGTGTTCGAGCGGCGCCGGGGCGGCGAACCGTTCTCGTCGCCGTCGCCATGGTGGCCGTGACCGCGGTGGCCGGTGTCAGTGCCGTCGCCTACGCGTCGCGCAACGAGCCTTCCCCGCCCTCGTTTCAAACCGCGCCGTCGAGCGGGACCGCGTCGGCGCCCGAGGTGGAGTCACCGCTCGCGCCGAGTTCCGAGCGCGCTTATCCCGAGCCGGACGCCGACCAGGTGGCGCTCTACGAGCTCGGCCGCACAAGCCGGCGTGACCTTGCCGGACTGAGCCTCAGCGGCCAGCACGCCGCCCAGCTCGCCTCGAAGACGCCGGGCATCACCGATCCTCTTCAGGTCGCGGCCGACGGCACGCACACCTTCCGGGCCACGGACATCCTGGCCGAGCACCGCCAGTTGCGCGCCGACCCCCGGTTCGCCGACGCGCAAATCATTCTTCTCAAGAGCACCGACTACGGAAAGCGGCAGCTGTACAACGGCGCGCCTCTTTACGTCACCTTCGCGCTCGCCGGTTTCCGGTCCGGAAGCGACGTCACCCGCTGGTGCTCACTTCACTTTCCCGAATTGTCGGGCGACGCGCTGACCAATCAGTGCACCGCCCGGCGGCTGCGGCCCGCCTGACCTCCCTCCTCCGTCCATTCCCATCGGAGTTCCGCCATGACCATGCCCACTCAGCGATCCCGTTCGCGCCGGCCATACGATCTGCCCAATCCCTATCCACAGGATCCCACCACTGCCACGCGGCACTTGTGCGCCGCCGCCTATCTCGACGACTCGTTCCGCACCACGAGCCTGCGCGGCGTCTACTACCGGGCCAAACGCCTGGTCGCGCCGTCGTTCGGCTTCGACGTGGTGCCGGTGCTCTCGCACTGCCTGCACGCCCGCAACGGCGCGCTCGCCCGTGACCTGGTTCTCGTGCTGACCCTGGTGACGGCCGCCCTCGTCTCGTGGCCCGCCCTGATCTTTGCCCTGTCGGCGCTGGTCAGCCTGCAGATCACGATCTCGACCGGCCGCCTTGTCCGCGACATCGTGCGCGACCTGCGGGCCGGGGCGCCGATCAACCAGGGCTCCTTCCTCCCGCGGGCGATCCTGCTGGTCATCGGCTGGACGGTCTCCACGTTCGCCGGCCTCGCCGCCATGGCCTCCCTGAACCAGGGAAACGGGTCTCCGACCGGCTACTACGACGATCCCTACGGCGCCCCCACCGACGACTCCGGCATGCTGGCCGGCGCGGCCGTCCTGGTTCTGCTGGTGTTCCTGGCGCCCGTCGCGCACGCGATCTGGCGGCAGAACGAGCTTTCCCGGCTCGTTCCGGGTGCGCCCGTGCGATCACCGCGCCGCAACGAGCGCCTCGACGAGATCGGGCGCCAGCAGCGCGGAAACACCACCGTCTACAGCGACTTCCGCCCGTTCGTCGGGTCGGGCCAGGTCGTCGGCACCGAGGGAATCGCGCTGCGGCTGGTGCGTCCCGAGGCCTCGATCCCCGGCCTGGCCGACGCCGAGCTGACCGAGCAGGAGCGCGAATTCGCCGAGCCGCCGTTCCAGGCCCACGAGATCATTTCGTACGTGCGGAGTCACCTGACCGACGTGCTGCCGGGCCACCGCGCCGAGGAGGAGATCGCCGGGCTGAGCGTCGAGGACCGGGTCTGCCTGGCCGGCACCGAGGTCACCGAGATCAGCCCGCACACGGAGCCACAGATCATGGCGGCGGTGGTGCAACACCCGACGACCCCGGCCCGGCACTACCTGACCTGCCAGGTGTTCGGGTGGGGCGGTCAGCTCGTCACCACCGTGTACGTCCACCTCGCCGTACAGGGAAGGTCGCTTTATCTGGAGATGACGACCACGGCCCTCCCGCCGTGCGCGGAGCGTTACCGGATCATGGACACGGCCGAGGGCACCGAGCCGCCGGCCTGGCTGAGGGCCCTCGGGCACAGCCTGCTCGAGACGCCGAGGATCGTCGGGCGGGCGCCGCTCACCGTCGGCCGTGGCCTGATCGACCTGATCATCGGCTCGGGTAACGCCGCCGGGGCCGCGCTGTCGCGGGGATACGACTACGGCGCGCAGTACTCCGTACGGGAACTGGGCGCCGAGCCGGTCTTCCCCAGCGGCGACTATCTGGCCGACCGCGTGCGCAACTTCACCCAGCTGCAGGATGTCGACCGGTATCGCCGGCTCATCGAACGCCGGGTGCTCGCGGCCGTGCTCGACTTCCTGGAGGACAGCGGGGTCGACACCGCCGAGTATCGGGCCCGGGCGGCGTCGATCCTCAACATCAGCGGGGGCGTCAACAACTTCGGCGGCACCAACACCTACCACGGTCAGGTCAACGGCAGTCAGACGACCGCGCCGGCCGGTCGCTCATGATCAGAATCAGCGGCGGCGTCAACAACTTCGGCGGCCAGAACGTCTTCCACGGCCCGGTCACCGGCACCGCCCTCCCCGGCCCGGCCACGCCCTCGGGCGCCGATATCGGCGTCCTGACCGTCATCGACGAGGAGATCCGCGCGGTGGTGGACGTCCTGAAGAGCCTGGACGACTACCGCACCCGGCGCCTGGACCACGGCCCAAGCGCCCACGAGGCGGTGCTCGCGGGCGGGGACGGCCGTCCGCTGCGCATCGCCGCGGTGCAGACGCTGACCCGGGGAACCGACTCGGCCGCGCTGGCCTGCCACGGGCTGATCGAGGCGTACCGGCCCGCCACCGTGCTGCTGGTCGGCATCGCCGGCGGAGTCAATCCCAAGGTCGGCCTGGGCGATGTGGTTCTGGGCGACAGCATCATCTTCTATGACGCCCGCCGGGAAACGCCGGAGGGAACCCGGCGTCGCGGACAGACCCAGGTGATCCCCGCGGCGCTGCAGTTCCGGGTCAACGAGTTCTTCGGCACCGCGACGTTCCCGGCCGACCGGCCCTTCGGCATCCACCGCGGCCCGATCGGTTCCGGCAACGCGGTGGTGACCGACGCGCAGTCCGAGATCCGGCACTGGTTGCGGGACGTCAACGAGAAGGTCATGGCCGTCGAGACCGAGGCCGCCGGCGTGGCGCAGGCCTTCCACGAGACGACCGCCCGCGCCGTCCGGCCGACCGGCTGGCTGGCCATCCGCGGCATCTCCGACACCGCCGACCGTCACAAGGGCCATGATCACCATGAGCGGGCCGCCCGCAACGCGGCGACCACGATGACGCTGCTGGCGCCGTATCTGGACTTCCGCCCGGCCCGCTGACCTCAGCGAGCGGCGACGGCCTGCCGGTGGGCTTCGCTTCCCTCGCGATAGAACAGGTAGCCGCCGTGGTGGAGGACGTCGCCCTCGAACCGGCCGTCGGCAGTGAAGCCGCTGTCGTCCCAGTAGTCGATGTGGTTGCCCTTGACCTCGTAGCGCCCGGTGTACGCGCTGGATCGCGTGCCCCGGGCCTCGTCGTATCGGTTGCCGGCCAGCAGCTCCTGCCGGATGTGGCTGTCGGCGGTGACCCACATTCCCACGTACGGGTGGGGGTCGCCGCTCGCACCGGACTCCCCGGCGGGTGCGGTCTTGCAGGCGGCCAGCACGCCGGTCGCCACGAGCAGCATCGACGTGATCAGAAATTTGCGCATGCCCCCAAGCTAGGTTCGCTCGCGCTCGCCGTTCAGGGTGTGGCGCACCCACCCAGCCGCGGTCAGGCGTTCGCGGTGACGTCCGGGCAACTTCGGCTCCGGTGTCTTGTGTGGATCACCGTTTTGACCATAACGTAAAACGCAGCACACATTGAAACGTTCAAATGTGTCGATCCCCTTGCGGAGCACTCCCCTACCCGAGGAGACCCGATGACCCGAATCCGTCCCCGGCATGCGTTAGTGCTGATCAGCGCTGTCGCTGTCGCCCTCACCACCGTCCCCGCCATCCCCGCCGGCGCCGCCCCCATCGGCACCGCTCGCCCGGCCCGGTTCACCACCGGCGCGGCACTGACCGAGGCTGCCCGCACGGCCCCGCCCGCCGCCGCCCTCGCTCCCCGGCCGGCTGCTGCGGCGGCCGGCCTCGACTCGGCCCGCTGGATCTGGTTCCCCGAGGGCAACCCCGCCCAGAGCGCCCCCGCCGCCACCCGCTACCTGCGCCGCGCCTTCACCGCCCCAGCCGCCCCCTACACCGACGCCCAGCTCGTGCTGACCGGCGACGACACCACCGACGTCTGGCTCAACGACACCTACCTGGCCGGCTCCCCGCGCACCACCGACGCGTGGCGGCAGGCCCGATACCTCGACCTCGCCGCCGCCCTGCGACCCGGTTCCAACACCCTGCGGATCGCCGTACGCAACAGCAGCGCCGGGCCGGCCGGTCTGCTCGGTCACCTGCGGGTCGCCTCCGCGGCGGGCACCGTCGACCTGGTCACCGACGCCGCCTGGCAGGCCGCCAGCTCCGTGCCCGAGACCTGGGTGCAGGCCAAGGACCTGGGCGCGTACGGGATCGGGCCGTGGACTCGCAAGGTCGCCCCGCCGGCCGACGCCGCCTCGCCGGTCACCGTGGCCGGGCTGACCACGCAACGGCAGACCGGCCCGATCGGCATCGACCGGCGGCCGCGCTTCGGCTGGCGGCTGGTCTCCGGCGCGAACGGCCAGATCCAGGGCCGCTACCAGGTCACTGTCGGCACCTCGGCGAACGCGGCCGACGTCTGGGACTCGGGACAGGTGGCCTCGCAGCAGAGCGTCGACGTGACGTACGGGGGCCCGGACCTGGTCAGTGACCGCACCTATCACTGGCGGGTGCGTGTCTGGGACACCCAGGGACGGCCCAGCCCGTGGAGCGCGCCGGCCCGTTTCGACACCGGGCTGTTCGACCCGGCGGCCGAATGGCAGGCCGAATTCGTCGGGGCCCCGGCCACCGCCAACCTCACCGGTGCGAGCTGGATCTGGTACCCCGAGGGCGATCCCGTCAGCTCGGCGCCCGCGGGCACGCGTTACTTCCGCCGTACGTTCGACCGCGGCGCGGCCGGCACACCGGCGACGCTGGTCGTGACCGGTGACGACACCGCCGACGTCTGGGTCAACGGCGCCCGGGTCAGCTCCTCGCGCCGGGTCGCCGACTCGTGGAAACGCGCCACTACGGTGGACGTGACCGCGCAGCTGCGGGCCGGGAGCAACACGATCGCCGTCGCCGCCACCAACACCACCGCGAGCCCGGCGAGCGTCATCGCCAAACTCGGCACACTCGTCACCGACGGCACGTGGAGAACGAGCCAGAGCGGGCCGTCCGGCTGGGAGCAGCCCGGATTCGACGACGGGTCCTGGGTTGCCGCGCGGGTCAGTGCCGCGCTCGGAGGTGGACCGTGGGGCTCGCAGGTCTCGGTCACGAACTTCACCCCGTACGTCAGCAAGGGTTTTGACCTGGGCAAACCGGTAGCCCGGGCCCGGCTGTTCGCCACCGCGCTCGGCCTGCACGAGACCATCCTCAACGGTCAGCGGGTCACCGACGAACGGCTGGCGCCGGGGTGGACCGACTACGGCAAGCGCCTGCAGTACCGGGTCTACGACGTGACCGCCAAACTGCGTCCGGGCGGCAACACGCTCGGGGCCCTGGTCGGCAACGGGTGGTACTCGGGCAGTCTCGGGTTCGCGGGCAGTCAGCGGTACGGCACGCAGCCCTGGTATTCGGCCCGGCTGAGCATCGAATACGCCGACGGGACACGCTCCGATGTCCGCACCGACGGTTCCTGGACGGCCGCGGCCAGCACGATCGTGGCGGACGACCTGTACCACGGCGAGGACCAGGACGCGCGGATCACCGGCTCGGGCGGCACCCCGGTGACGGTTCGTCCGGGCGCCCTCCCCAACCTCGTCGCCCAGGTGGACCCGGGCGTCACCGTGCAGCAGGAGTTCCGGCCCCGGGCGATCACCCAGCCCCGGCCCGGAACCTGGATCGTCGACCTGGGTCAGAACTTCGCGGGGTGGAACCGGCTGAGCGCGACCGGACCGGCCGGCACCCGGGTGACGCTGCGGCACGGCGAGATCCTGAACGCCGACGGCACCCTCTACACCACGAACTTGCGGGCAGCCCAGGCCACGGACACGTTCACGCTGGCCGGCACGGGCGCGGCGGAGGTCTTCGAGCCGCACTTCACGGTCCACGGTTACCGGTACGTCGAGGTCACCGGATATCCCGGCACGTTGACCGCGGACAACCTGACCGGGCGGGCCGCGTGGACCGACGGCGACGAGACCGGCACCTTCACGACCAGCGACGCGATGGTGAACCAGGTGCAGCACAACATCCTGTGGGGTGCACGCTCGAACCTGCTGTCCATCCCGACCGACTGCCCGCAACGCGACGAGCGGCTCGGCTGGACCGGGGACATCGCCTCGTTCGCGGCCACCTCGACGTTCGGCTTCGACACGCACGGGCTGCTCACCAAGTTCGCCGGCGACATGGTGGACGCGCAGCGCGCCGACGGAGCATTCACCGACGTGGCCCCCGCGGTGATCGACGGCGCGGGCAAGGCCGGCTGGGCCGACGCGGGCGTGATCGTGCCTTACACGATCTGGCAACGCTACGGCGACCTGGCTCCGGCCGACCGGCACTTCGCGGCGATGGCGAAATACGTCGACTACCTGCGCTCCACCGCCGGCGCCGACCTGATCCGCGACCACGAGACGTTCGGCGACTGGCTCAACGTCGACGACAACACCCCCAACGACGTTTCCAGTACGGCGTTCTTCGGCTGGTCGGCCCGCCTGGTCTCGAGGATGGCCGCGGCCACCGGCCGCACCGCCGAGGCGACCTCGTACGGCGCCCTGGCCGACCGGATCGCCGCCGCCTTCACGAGCCGTTTCGTCGCCGCCGACGGCACCGTGGGCAACAACAGCCAGACCGGCTACGTGCTCGCGCTGGCCTTCGGCTTGGTGCCCGCCGACCGCGCCCAGTCCGTGGCGGACAAACTCGCCGCCAAGGTTGACGCGCGCGACGGCCACCTGTCCGTCGGCTTCATGGGCGTGGAGAACCTGCTGCCCGCGCTGGCCGACCACGGGCACGCCG
Source organism: Actinoplanes sp. NPDC021490 (assembly GCF_055562135.1). Lineage (NCBI taxonomy): Bacteria > Bacillati > Actinomycetota > Actinomycetes > Micromonosporales > Micromonosporaceae > Actinoplanes > Actinoplanes sp. NPDC021490. The sequence goes on along the minus strand of NZ_JBVHFW010000008.1, from coordinate 618 downwards.
ACACCGCGTACCGGATCCTGCAGCAGCCCGGCTATCCCGGCTGGGGCTACATGAACTCCCGCGGCGCCACCACGATCTGGGAGCGCTGGGACGGCATCCGCGTCGACGGTTCGCTGCAGGACCCCGGCATGAACTCCTTCAACCACTACGGTCTGGGCTCGGTCGGCGACTGGCTCTACCGCTCGGTCGGCGGCGTCGCGCCCGCGTCCCCCGGCTATCGCCAGGCGCTGATCGCGCCTCAACCCGACGGTTCCCTCACGGCCGCATCGTCGTCGCTGCGTTCCCCGTACGGGGTGACAGCCTCGTCCTGGACCCGAAGCGGCAGCACGTTGACCCTGAAGGTCGTCGTGCCCCCGAACGCCACGGCGCTGGTGCGGGTGCCGTCGTCCCCGGAGTCGGCCATCAGCGCACCGCCGGAGGCTGTGCCGCAGGGGGCCGGCAGTTATTCGCTCGGGTCGGGCAGCTACACCTTCACGGTGACCGGCTGACCTGACCGTCGTGCGGGGGGGGCCGCCCCCCCCCGCCCCCCGCCCCCCCCCCCCCCCCGGGGGGGTGGGCCGCAAAAAACCGCGGCGGCCCCCGCCCCCCGGGGGGGGGCCGGGGGGCCCCCCCCCCCCC
>NZ_JBVHFW010000007.1:0-399797 GCF_055562135.1 Actinoplanes sp. NPDC021490 | reverse complement strand
AGCCCGGCGTCGTAGTAGCACTTGTTGATCCGGGCTTTCTTGGACCAGCCGCTGCCGACCGCCGTGGAGGTGTAGACGTAGGTGCGGTTGAATTCAGTGCAGCCCAGCCAGTAGTAGTTGCTGTTGGCCGGCCGGTAGTTGAACGCCGAGGCCCAGATGCCTTTCACGTACGCGCGGGAGCCGTTGAGGTCGTAGGCGTTGGAGTCGAAGTCCAGGCGCGGTACTGAGTGCCCGGCGAACTCCCAGTTCACGAGGTCGTAGGAGCGCAGGATGGGCGCGCCGGGTGAGTAGTGCATGGTCGACGCCGAGTAGTAGTAGGCGTCCCCGACCCGGATGATGTCGCCGTCGGCGAAGTCCTGCCACACCACCGGATTGGTGAAGGTCCCGGTCTGCGGGGGCGGATCCGATCCGACCGGCACGAGTTGCCACTGCTGGTTGGTGCCGTTCCAGTCGGCGTACTGGACGATGTTGCCGCCGTCGGCAGTGGAGGCGCCCTGCACCTCGACCGCCTTGCCGCTGTTGCGGTTGATCAGCTGGATGTAGCCGTCGATGTCCTGAATGCTGAACTGCTGATTGGCGGCGTTGTTGTCGCTCCATTGCACGATGGCGCCACCGTCGGCGGTGGACGCGTTCGACACATCGAGTACCTTGCCGGACAGCCGCGACTTCAGCCGGTAGAACCCGCCACCGGAGTCGACGAACTGCCATTGCTGCTGGGCGCCGTCGTTGCGCGACCACTGGGTGATCCGGGCCCCGTCGTTCGTGGCCAGGTTGTACACGTCCAGGGCTTTGCCGCTGTTGCGATTGACCAGCACGTACGAGGCATTGGTGTCGATGGTCGCCGCCGAGGCCGGGGTGGCGCCCGCGATCGCTGTCGCCAGACCGGCCAGCAGAGTCAGGACGACGGCCATCGGCAGACGACGGCCGGGCCTTCTCCGGATTGCGCTCATCGCCGCTCCTTCTAGTTAACGCTCACATCTGCGGTCAGCGGCTTACGACTCGGGCCGTGCCGCCAGGGGAGTCACCACGATCACTTCCTGCTCGTGAGGACAGGAAGGAAGGCCCCCAGCGTCAGTCAGTTATCGACAGGTGTCAAGAAGGATTACCGGCTCTTTTCGCGGCTATTGACGGCCCCACGGCGTAACAGTTTTCTACCCCTCAGTTTGCTTGCTTCTGATGGAAAACTCGCCTGCCCCATTCTCACTCTTGAATGTCCAGCCGCATTCTGGCAATGTGACGAAACAGGCTGTTAACGTTCACTTCATCCCCCGCCTGGTCCGCCGCGACGATTCGGTGGCCGCCGCAAGAGGAGCACCCTATGCACAAACGAAGAAGCTGGATTCTCGCCGCGGCCCTGGCCCTCGGACTCTCGCTGACCGGTGCGGCCGCCCCCACCCCCGCCGCCGCGGCCGAGTCGAACGGCGGGGTCCGGGTCATGCCGCTGGGCGATTCGATCACCGAGGGGACGCAAGTGCCCGGCGGCTACCGCATCGGGCTCTGGCAGCGACTGGCCGGCGCCGGTTACCGGGTCGACTTCGTCGGCACCCAGTTCAACGGGCCGGCCGCTCTCGGCGACCATGACCACCAGGGCCATCCGGGATGGCGGATCGACCAGATCGACGCCAACATCACGCGCTGGCTGACCACCGCCGGCCCCCGGACCGTGCTGCTGCACATCGGCACCAACGACATCCTGCAGAACTACAACGTCGGATCCGCGCCGAGCCGGCTCTCGACCCTGATCGACCACATCACCGCGGCCGCCCCCGCCGCCGACGTCTTCGTGGCCACGCTCATCCCGCTGGCCTCGGCCGGCCAGGAGGCCGCCGCACGCACCTTCAACGCCGCGCTTCCCGGCATCGTGCAGAACAAGGTGAACAGCGGCAAGCGGGTCCACCTGGTCGACATGCACGCCGCGCTGACCACCGCGGACCTGATCGACGGCATCCATCCCACCGCGGGCGGCTACGACAAGATGGCCGCGGTCTGGTACGCCGCGCTGCGTTCGGTCCCCGGCACCATCGGCGAGACGACCGGCACCCCCACCCCCACCGGCGGCGCCCTGGTCGGCGCCGGCTCGGGGCGTTGCCTGGACGTGCCCGGCGGCAACAGCGCCAACGGCACCCAGCCGGTCATCTGGGACTGCAACGGCGCCGCCAACCAGAAGTGGACCGCCTCCGGCCAGACACTGCAGGCCCTGGGCAAATGCCTCGACTCACCGACCAACGCCACCGCCGGCGCCAAGGCACAGCTCTGGGACTGCTCCGGGGCGGCCAATCAGCGCTGGAACCGCAACGCCAACGGCACCATCAGCAACGTCGCGTCCGGCCTGTGCCTGGACGTCGCCGCCAACGCCACCGCCGCCGGCAGCCTGGTCCAGCTGTGGACCTGCACCGCCGCCGCCAACCAAGTCTGGACCGGTCGATAAGCCATGAGACGCCTCAAGACCATGCTCGCGGCAGGACTGCTGCTGCTGTCGGGCACCATGTTCGTCGCCACCGCCTCGCCGGCGCAGGCCCTGGACAACGGGGTGGGCCGGACGCCGCCGATGGGCTGGAACAGCTGGAACACGTTCGGCTGCAACATCAGCGAGTCGCTGATCCGGGGAATGGCGGACAGCATCGTCAGCACCGGCATGCGCGACGCCGGCTACCAGTACGTGGTGGTCGACGACTGCTGGATGAACCCCAACCGTGATTCGAGCGGCAACCTGCAGGCCGACCCGACCCGCTTCCCCAGCGGCATGAAGGCGCTCGGTGACTACATCCACGGCAAGGGCCTGAAGTTCGGCATCTATCAGGCCCCGCTGGACAAGACCTGCGCGCAGTATTTCGGCTCCTACCCGGGCGCGACCGGCAGCCAGGGCCACGAGGCGCAGGACGCCCGGCAGTTCGCGGCCTGGGGCGTCGACTACCTCAAGTACGACTGGTGCTCCCCCAGCGGCACCATCAGCGAGCAGGTCGCCACGTTCGCCAAGATGCGTGACGCGCTGGCCGCCACCGGCCGGCCGATCCTCTACAGCATCAACTCGAACAGCATCCACTCGAAGACCGGCCCCCAGCGCGACTGGGGCGATGTGGCCAACATCTGGCGCACCACCGAGGACATCCAGCTGGTCTGGAAGACCGACCAGGTCAACGGCTATCCGATGGGCGTGCAGAACATCATCGACGTCAACGTGCCGCTGGCCGGGTATGCGAAGCCGGGCGGCTTCAACGACCCGGACATGATGGAGGTCGGCCGGGGCACGCTGAGCGACACCGAGCAGCGATCGCACTTCGCGATGTGGGCGATCATGGCGGCCCCGCTGATCGCCGGCAACGACATCCGCAGCATGTCCGCGGCCACCCAGACGATCCTGAAGAACCCGCGGCTGATCACCATCAACCAGGACACCCTCGGCCGGCAGGGCGCCCAGGTCGCGGGCGACGCCAACCAGCGCGTACTGGCCAAACGCCTGTCCAACGGTGACGTCGCGGTCGCTTTGTTCAATCAGACCAACGCCACCCGTACGATCTCCACCACGGCCGCGGCGATCGGGAAGAGCGGAGCGTCGTCGTACTCCCTGGCCGACGCCTGGACCGGCTCCACGACCACCACCAGCGGCACGATCAGCGCGAGCGTTCCCGCCCACGGCACGGCCGTCTACCGGGTCAGCGGCGGCACCACCGGCGACCCGCAGACACCGGCGTCGGCCAGCCTGGTCAGCACCTCGTCCGGGCGCTGCCTCGACGTGCCGAACAGCAACACCGCCAACGGCACCCAGCCGGTCATCTGGGACTGCAGCAACGCCGCGAACCAGAAGTGGACCATCTCCGGGCAGACCCTGCAGTCGCTGGGCAAGTGCCTCGACTCTCCGACTAACGCCACCGCCGGGACCAAGGTGCAGTTGTGGGACTGCAACGGCGGCACCAACCAGCAATGGACCCAGACCAACGGCACGGTCCGCAACAACCAGTCCAACCTGTGCCTGGACGTCAACAACAACCAGACCGCCAACGGCACCCTGACCCTGCTGTGGACCTGCACGGGCGCGGCCAACCAGCAGTGGACCCGGCGATGAGCGCGCTGTTGCGGCGCGTCCTCGCCTCGGTCGTCGCGGCGCTCTGCGCGCTGGCGCTGCCCGCCTTCGCCGGACCGGCCCGGGCCGACAACCCGATCGTGCAGACCATCTACACCGCCGACCCGGCGCCGCTGGTCCACAACGGCCGGGTGTATCTGTACACCGGCCACGACGAGGACAACTCGACCTACTTCACGATGAAGGAATGGCGGGTGTACTCGTCGGCCGACATGGTGAACTGGACCGACCACGGTTCCCCGATGAGCGTGGCCACGTTCAGCTGGGCCAGCGCCGACGCATGGGCCGGCCAGGTCGTCAGCCGCAACGGGAAGTTCTACTGGTACGTCCCGGTCAAGAACCGGGCCACCGGTCGGATGGCCATCGGCGTGGGCGTCTCGAGCAGCCCGACCGGGCCCTTCACCGACGCCATCGGGCGGCCCCTGGCCGAGAACGGCGAGATCGACCCGACCGTCTTCATCGACGACGACGGCCAGGCCTATCTCTACTGGGGCAACCCGAACCTGTGGTACGTCCGGCTGAACAGCGACATGATCAGCTTCAGCGGTGGCGTGAACCAGATCCCGCTCACCACGGCCGGTTTCGGCGCCCGCTCCGGCAACACCAGCCGCCCGACGCTGTACGAGGAAGGGCCCTGGGTCTACAAGCGCAACGGCGTCTACTACAACGTCTTCGCCGCGAAATGCTGCTCCGAGTTCATCGGCTATTCGACGGCGCCGGGACCGACCGGCCCGTGGACCTATCGCGGCACCGTCATGCCCACCCAGGGCAGCAGCTTCACCAACCACCCCGGAGTCATCGACTTCAACGGCGGGTCGTACTTCTTCTACCACAACGGTGCGCTGCCCGGCGGGGGCGGCTACACGCGCTCGGTGGCCGTCGAGAAGTTCACCTACAACGCCGACGGCACCATCCCGGCGATGACCATGACCACCGGCGGGGCCCCGCAGAACGGCACGCTCAACCCGTACGCCCGGCAGGAGGGTGAGACCATCGCCTGGAGTTCGGGGGTCGAGACCGAACCGTCGTCCGAGGGCGGGATGAACATCGCCAACCTCGAGAACGGCGACTACGTCAAGGTCAAGGGCGTCGCGTTCGGCGGTGGCGCCACCTCGTTCACCGCCCGGGTCGCGTCGGCCACCAGCGGCGGGCGCCTCGAGGTGCGTACCGGAAGCCCCACCGGCGCCCTGGCCGGAACCTGCACCGTGCCCGGCACCGGCGGCTGGCAGGCCTGGACCTCGGTCTCGTGCGCGACGACCGGCCTGACCGGCACTCAGGATCTCTACCTGAGGTTCACCGGCGGCAGCGGCTACCTGTTCAACGTGAACTGGTGGCAGTTCGGCGGCGGCACCACCGGCGGGAACCTGCTCGGTAACCCCGGCATGGAGGACGGCACGGCGAGCTGGCAGGTGAACGGCAGCGGCACGCTCGCCGCCGACACCGGCACCGTGCGCAGCGGCACCCGCGCTCTCACGATCACCGGCCGCACCGGAGCGTGGAACGGCCCGGCCCAGGACGTGACCTCCCGGATCACCAGCGGCCGGGCCTACACGGCCGCCGTGTGGGTCCGTAGCCAGGGTGGCGCACCCAGCGCCAAGGCCACCCTGGCCCTGACGGCCGGCGGCACCACCAGTTATCTCCAGCTCACGCCGGCCGCGACGGTGAATGCGAACGGCTGGACACTGCTGTCCGGCACCGCGACCCCCACCTGGAGCGGGACGCTGTCCCGGGCGCTCTTCTACGTCGAGACCGCCGCGGGAACCGACAACCTCACCATCGACGACGCCTCGTTCCAATAGCCGGACCTCTTGGGGGTACAGCCTGCTGTACCCCCAAGAGGGCAGTTAGCCGGATCGATCAAGCGACGGCCGGCAAATAGATTTTTTACATGACCACGACGAAGAAGTACCGCAACGTGACGGTCGGTCTGACCACCGCCGCCATCCTCGCCGCGGGTGTCGGAGTCGCCCACGCCGACGTCACCGCAAACGCCGGCACCGGCGGAACCCGGGCCGTCGCCGCGGCCGGGCAGTCCGGCTGGGAAGGCATCACCCGCGAGCAGGTGAGCATCGACTTCGGCCAGGGCTGGGTCACCAAGGCCGAGCTCACCTATCCGGCCAACGCAACCGGCCGCCTGCCGCTGGTCATCTTCCTGCACGGCAGCGGCCACAACGACATGAACCAGACGCTGCCGGACGGCAAGGGAGCGACCTTCATCCCGCTGGCCCAGGCGGCCGGCCGGGAAGGGTTCGCGACCCTGCGGTTCAACAAGCGGGGCGTGACCGACATCGGGCCGGTGGAGAGCACCGACCCGGCCCAGCTGCTGCCGAAGAACCCGTACGCCCGGATCCAGCAGGACGCCGCCGCGGTGGTGCGGTTCGCCGCCCGCTCCGACAAGGTGGACCCGTCGAAGATCTTCCTGCTCGGCCACAGCGAAGGCACCAACGTGGCCGCCAACCTCGCCGCCGCCCCGGCCAAGTTCGACATTCCCAAGCCGGCCGGAGTGGTCGAGATGGGCGTCGTCGGCCTGCCCATCAGGCAGTTGCTGACGTTCCAGATCTACGGCCGGCTGCTGGCCGAGCTGCACGACGAGTTCGACGTCGACGGCGACGGGCAGCTGACCCGGGCCGAGGCGGCCAACGGCCTGATCGGGCAGCCCAAGGAGGTCGCCGACCAGTTCCGGTCCGTCCTGCTCGACGGCCGGAAGGTGCGGGCGACGACCGACCGCAACCGTGACGGCCGGATCGCGATCGACGCCGAAGCGGGCCCGGTCTTCCGTAAGCTGACCAACATCGACCTCTACCCGAACCTGCCGGACCTGGACGACTACACGATCAGCTACGCCAAGGACTTCGCCCGCTTCCCGACCGTGGCCCAGGCCCTGCCCAAGTTCTCCGGCCCGACCCTGATGCTCAACGGCGAGAACGACATCCAGACCCCGGCGCGCGCCGCGATCGTGGCCGACGCCGCCGTCGCCGCGGCCGGCAACCCGGACCACAAGCTCGTCATCTACCCGGGCATGTCGCACACCATGAACATCACCCCGAAGTTCCAGCCCGAGTTCGGCGACCCGGACCGGCAGGTCGTCACCGAGATCCAGGGCTGGCTCAAGGCCCACCGCTGACCGGCAAACGACCGGGGGCGGCCGCCGACCAGGCGGCCGCCCCTTCCGCGCGCGCTCACGGGCCGAGGGTGACCTTCAGGATTCGTTCGTTGCTGTTGCTGGGCACGCTGTCCTTGTCGCCGCCGCTGCTGGTGGTCAGCCACAGGTTGCCGTCGATCGACGGTTCGACCGTCCGGAGCCGGCCGTACGTGCCGACGAAGTACTGCTGGACGTCGGTGAGGGTGTCCCCGCTGATCACCGCGCGGTAGAGGCGGGCGCCGCGCAGGCACGCGATGTAGAGCACGTCCCGGACGATCGCGATGCCGCTGCAGGAGCCGGCCGCAACCGGGTAGGTCCGGACGGGCGCCACCAGACCGGCTCCGGCGCAGTCACCGGTGGTGCCCTCGCACGCCGGCCACCCGTAGTTGCCGCCCTTCACCACGATGTTCGTCTCGTCCATGACGTTGTTGCCGAACTCCTGCTCCCAGAGCCGGCCCTGCGAGTCGAACGCCAGCCCCTGCGGGTTGCGGTGCCCGTAGCTCCAGACGTAGCTGCCGGCGAACGGGTTGTCGGCGGGCACCCCGCCGTCCGGCCTCAGCCGCAGCACCTTGCCGCCGAGGTTGCCCAGATCCTGGGCCTGGTCGGGGTCCTGACCGTCGCCGGCCGCGGCGTACAACATGCCGTCCGGACCGAACCGGAGCCGCCCGCCGTTGTGGTACTTGTTGCGGGGAATCCCGGTGAGCAGAACCTCGAGGGTGTCGGTGCGCAGCGTCTCGTCGTAGCGGATCCGCACGATCCGGTTGTCGGTCGCGCTGGTGTGATAGATGTACAACCACCGGTCGGCGGCGAAGTCCGGTCCGATCGCCAGCCCGAGCACGCCGCCCTCGCCGTTGGTGCCCTGCACGCCGGGCACGGTGCCGATGCTGTGCTTGTTCCCGCCGTCCGGATCCATCGCGATGATGTCGAAGACGTCCCGCCGGCCGTAGAGGACAGTGCCGTCGGGCGCCTGCACCAGACCCCACGGCAGATCCCGCTCGGTGGTCACCTGGGTGGTGCCGCACACCGGGTTGGTGCAGCTCGCCCCGGTGGTGACGGTGAACGACGCGCTGCGCGCCGAGGTGTTGCCCTGGGCGTCGCGGGCCACCACGGCGTACCGGTAGGTGGTGCCCGGGCGCAGCCCGCTGTCGGTGAACGAGGTCGCCGGCGGGACGGCGGCCGAGCCGGTGACGGTGCCGATCGCCGTGCCACCGCGGTACACCACGTACGCGGTCACCGCCACGTTGTCGGTGGCCGCCCGCCAGGACAGGGTGGCCGTGGTCCCGCTCGTGGTGCCGGTCAGCCCGGTCGGGGCGGCCGGCGCCTCGTCGTCTGCCTCGCAGAAGGGTGGCGTGACCGGCACCGTGGGGCCGGCCTGCGAGACGTTCCCGGCCCGGTCCCGGGCATTGACGTACCAGCCCCAGGTGACCCCGCCGACCACCGGCAGCGTCGCCGAGGTCGTGGTCCCCGGCACCGAGGTCACGAGCTGACCGTCGTGGTAGACGTCGTAGGCGTCCACGCCGACGTCATCGGTGGCGGCCGACCAGCTCAGCCGGACCGAGTCGCAGGTGAGGGCGCCGGCGTCCAGCTCGGCCGGGGCGGTCGGCGGCGTGGTGTCGGCCGCGATGAGTGCCGGCAGGAGCAGCAGCAGCGCTACAGCACGCATGGGAAGCACCTTTCTCCGGGCGTCGGGAAACAGCAGCGTCAGTACGGGTAACCGGGCACGCCGAGCGAGATGGCGGAGATCCCGTAGTCGCCGGTCCGGCCGGCCGTGATGTAGAGGGTGCGCCGGTCGGGACCGCCGAACGCCGCGTTGGTGGCCTCCGGGCCGGCCGTGATCGTGCCGAGTTCGGCGCCGGACGGGGAGAACACGTGCACCCGGCCCTCGTTGTGCGAGACCCAGTAGACGTTGCCCGCGCAGTCCACCGTCACCCCGTCCGGGCTGCCGATGCCGGCGAAGACGGTGCGCGCGCCGGTGCTGCCGTCGGGCCGGACGGCGTACGCGTAAATGCGGTTCTCCCCGTACGCGCCGACGTACAAGGTGCGGCCGTCGGGCGACAGGGCGATGCCGTTGGGCTGGCGCACGGTGTCGTCGACGAGGGCCACCTGGCCGTTCACGACCCGGAACACCCCGGTCCGGCCGCGCATCTCGTCGGCCCGGCGCCCGCGCTGGAAGTTGGGGTCGGTGAAGTAGACGACTCCGTCGGCGCGGACCGTGACGTCGTTCGGCGAGTTGAACGCCCGGCCCTCGAACGTGGCCGCGACCACCGTCCGGGTGGCGTCGGACAGCCGGAACTCGGAGACGGCGCGGTTGTCGTGCGTCGCCGCGACGATCCGCTGCCCGTCCGGGCTGAGCGCCAGGCCGTTGCTGCCGGAGGCGGCCACAAAAGTCTCGGCCGGAGCGCCCGGGGTCAGCCGGTGGATCGTCGAAGGCTGGACCTGCTGGGCGCCGGCCGCCGGGCGCATATCGGACACGAGCAGATAGCCCGGCCGATCGATCCACACGGGACCTTCGAGGAAGGAGAATCCACCCTGGACCCGCGGGGCGGTCAACGTGGTCCCGGGAAGGGGCGGCTCGGCCGGAGCGGCAGCCTCGCACACGCCGGGCGGCGCTCCCGGCGCAGTGTCCGGTTCGGCGGCGGCCGAGGCGCCCGGCACCAGGAGGCACGCAACGCCGGCCACGGCCGCCAGGGATCGACTCATATCGACGTACATGATTGTGAACGTAACATCTGAGGCCGGACGCGCAAGTCGTAGGGGAAATGCTTTGGTGAGGGTCTGACCTGGACGCAGTGGCGTTTGCACAGTGCGTGGGAGCGCTCCCGATCAGAGTAGGTTCTGTCGTTAACGCTCACAGGATAGTTGCCGATCCGAAGGGACTCGAACGTGTCCGAACCCGAATCGCTTGCTGACGTCCGTTCCCGCATCGACGACCTTGACACCCAGCTGGTCTCACTGCTGGCCCGCCGCCAGAAGCTGGTCGAGGCGGCGGCCCGCTTCAAACTCGACGAACACGCCGTGCGAGCGCCCGATCGGGTCGACCGGGTCATCGCCGCCGTCCGCGCCCAGGCCACCACCGCCGGACTCGACGCCGCCGTGGCCGAGGCGGTCTGGCGCGCGATGATCGGCGCGTTCATCGAACTCGAACTGACCCGTCACCGCGGCCCGGCCGAGGGATAGCCCGACACTCACGACGGCTTCCTCGAACACTCGTCCGCAGTGATGGCAGACCGGATCGTGGCGGCCGGCGTTCCGACCGATCGGCTTCGCCGCGTGCGCAACCCCGCCTGACCACCGGCAGGCCGGATCAACGCACGAATCAACGGCCGCTCTCCCCTTCCGGCGCCGCGGAGTCGACCGGCGTCTCGTCCGCGCCGACGGTCGGCTCGGACTTGAGCCGGCCGCGACGGGTGTCCCAGATGTCGCGGGCGATGATCTGGAGGATGCCGGCGACCGGGATGGCCAGCAGCGCACCGAGAATGCCGGCCAGCTCGACCGCGATGAGGATCGCGATCAGCACGGTCAACGGGTTGATTTTGACGGTCCGCGCGAAGATCAGCGGCTGCAGCAGGTGGTTCTCCACCTGCTGGTAGAGCACGAAGAAGACGATGACGACGATGCCCGCGGTGGTCGACTGGACGAAGGCGGCCAGCGTGGCGATGACCGCGCCCAGCGTGGCGCCGACCAGCGGGATCAGGTCGGCCAGCCCGACGAAGAGCGCGATCAGACCGGCGTACGGGACCCCCAGGATCGCGAGCACGACGAACGTGAGGCTGCCGCAGATCGCGCTGATCAGAAGGTTGCCGGTGATATAGCCGGTGATCGTTCTGGCGCAGTCATGGCCGACCCGGCGGATTCGCCGACCGCGCCGCTCGTCGAACAGGGCGAGGAAGCCGGTGACGACCTTCGGCGCCTCCAGGACCATGAGATAGGCGAGCACGAAGATGGTCACGATGCCGGCCACACTGGTCGCCGCGCCACGCAGGACGGCGATCGTGGGCGCGCCGAGCCGGCCCGCGTACTCCCGGAACTGGTCGGCGTGATTCTGCGCGTACTGGAGCAGGTTGAACCGCTCGATGAGCCCGCCCACCGGGCCGCGACCGGCCCGCGCGTCCTCGATGATCTTGGGGAAGTCGGCCACCACCTGGCTGCCCTCCCGGATCAGCGGGACGACGAACAGCGTGACCAGCGCGCCGATGAGGACGAGAGCGACGAGGAAGACCAGCAGCGTGGCCAGCCAGCGCTTGCCGAACGCGGCTCGGCGCTGCACCCAGGTGACGGCCGGATTCAACGCGATCGCGAAGAACATGGCCACCACGATCCAGGTCAGCACCTGGCTGGTCGCCTGAATCAGGCGATAAAGAAGAAGAGTGGCCACGACCAGCCCGATGACAATCATCGTCCGCCGGGCAGTCAATCGCGTGTCTGCACTACTCACCGTGTCCGCACTACTCACTGAGCATGAATACCCGGCGAAACGGACGCCAAACGGGCGGAGAGTGCCACCGCGAGGAACTCGGGCGAGAGCAGTCCGGCCGATCAAAGTTTATCACATAAACTCACCGCTCCCGGGAGGCCGCCGGTCGGCCTTTCTTCTTGTGCTTTTGGTCGTCGCGTAGCTGGTAGAACGGCCCGTGGGCCGACGATCCGGAACGGTGCGGGCGGGTGCCGTAACAGACGTTTATGTCCTAAACGTAGGCATGAGAATCCCTCGCCTCGACAGGTGCTCAAGGCCTTCCCGGACGAGTCGGCGAATACCTCACCGTCATGGCGGCGTACGCTCTTCGCGAACTGCGAAACCGTTTTGGCCCAGCATTACCTAGCGACAGGGAGCCCCTTCGTGGGAGCATCGCCGATCTGGCGGCACAGCGTCGTCCAGCGCGACGATCAGGTGATCGTCGCGCTGGCCGGGGAGCTTGACGTCTCGGCTTGTGACGACCTTCGCGAGCTGCTGCTCGACGAGATCGGCCGACCGGGGACAGCGCTGGTGCAAGCCGACCTCGGTGACGTCGGCTTCATCGATTCCTCGGCCCTGGGGAGCCTGGTGGCCGCGCACAACGGGGCGCAGGATCAGGGCAAGCAGTTCGTGGTCGTCAACGCGTCCGGAGGCGTACGCCGGGTTCTCGAGGTCACCGGTCTGCTCGACGTGCTGACGCGAAGTTCAGGCGGCCACGGCGGACGGTAGGAGAGCGAGCCGGGCCCATACGACCTTGCCGCGCGGGGTCGCACGTGCGCCCCACTCGTTGGTCAGCCCGGCCACCAGCAGCAAGCCCCGCCCGCCCACGCGGCGCCCGTCGGGCGGTTGGGGCCTCGGCAGCACCGGATCATCGTCGTGAACCTCCACTTCGACCACCCGCTCGCCGACCGTCAGCACCAGCTCGCCGCCTCCGGTGGTGTGCTGGGAGACGTTCTGCACCAGCTCCGACACCACGACCAGGACGTCCTCGACGTAGTCGGCCGGGCACGACGGCGCCAGCAGGTCCCGGACGTCGCGGCGGAGTGGACCGGCGGCCGAATCGTGCGCGAACGGCACCCGCAGTGTCGTCATCGTCGCCGCCACCTTTCCCTCCGCACCCACTGCCGCAGACCTGAGCGAACACCATTGAAGCAACCCGCCACCCACCGCGTGACGCGGCCGCCTCCCCGATCGGCACCCGGCCGCCTCCACTTGAGCGGATCCGCGAACCCGTCAGGAGTGGTGGACGCCCCGCCGCTCCGCTTGGCGCCCCGAATGCCCGAACCGCCCTTATTTATCCAACGAGAGTCCGGCTATATCGGCGTGGCGGACACCGCCGCGGGTACGCCCTCGCCCTCCGTAAGGGAACGGTAAGCGCCCCGATCTGGCGCGACCGGCCATTCCCGGGTTGGCTCGGAGTCGTGAACCGGAGACCGCTTTCGAAGCCCCTGACCTGGATCGTTGTGGCGCTGGTGGGCTTCGGCGCGGCCGGGGTCCTCTACTGGTTCCAGCCGTGGCGGCTCGTCACCAACACGACCGTGACCGACACGTTGTCCGTCGACGCTTCCGCGGCCGCCCCGCGCACCTCGGCGTCCTCGGCGAAGATCCCCGCACCGGCGGCGACGGTGCTCGCCCAAGGCACCTTCGTCACCCATGAGCACGACACCACCGGCACCGCCCGGCTGGTGCGCAACGCGGACGGCAGCCATCAGCTGGAACTGATCGGCCTCGACACCTCGGACGGACCCGACCTGCGGGTATGGCTCTCGGACCGGCCGGTTCGCCCGGACGCCGCCGGCTGGCACGTCTTCGACGACGGCGCCTACGCGGAACTGGGACGGCTCAAGGGCAACCACGGCAATCAGGTCTACCGGCTGCGCCCCGGCATCGATCCGGGCGACTTCCGCAGCGTCAGCATCTGGTGCAAACGCTTCTCGGTGTCGTTCGGCGCGGCCGCCCTGGCCTGACTTCTAACGGCGTTTCCGACCCCGTACGGGTGACACAGTGAGACGGTTGAGCACATCGCGCACGCCGGGCGTCGCCCACGCCCGCTGCCCGGCGACGTCACAGGCATCCTGCGTGTCCAGGCGGCCGGCCAGGATCACCACGCCGTTCTGAACATCGACGACGAGGTGGCCGCTCTCCAGCAGCGGGGGCCGTAACAGCTGCTCCGCCACCCGGTGCGCCAGCACGGTGTCGACAGTGCCGGCGCGGCCCTCGTCGTCACCGGGAGGATCGGTGTGCCCATCCCAGTAGGGCCAGAACGGGTACATGTCCGTGCCTCCCTGCGCCGCCTGCCATCTGAGCCCAGCGTCGCGGCCCGAGTTGGCGCGCTCTGCGCGGGCCCATGACGAACAGATGACAGTCCGGGCGGATCAGGATCGGCGGGCGGTGGTGGCGACGTAGACGGTGTTGGCCGAGGTTCCGCCGGTCAGCGGGTTGGCGAAGGACACCACGTGGGCGGTGGCGGTGGCGAAGCACTCCCGAAGGACGGCGAGGAAGGCGTCGTCAGGGGCGTCGTCGGACCACAGACCGAAGGCGCCGCCGGGGTGCAGGCGGTCGCCCAGCCGCGCCAGCCCGGCCGGGGTGTAGAGGTCGGCGTGGGTGGGGTCCAGGACGTTGACCGGTGAGTGGTCGATGTCGACCAGGATGGCGTCGAAACGGCGGCCGGGGGCGGCCGGGTCGAAGCCGGCGCCGTCGCGGAGCAGGCCGAAGAAGTCGCCTTCGAGCAGCGTCGTGCGCGGGTCAGCGGTGAGGGCGCGGGCGTGCGGGATGAGATCCTGGCGGTGCCAGTCGATCACCGGGCCGAGGGCCTCGACCACCGTCAGGGATGTGACCCGGTCGTCGTCGAGAGCGGCGCGAGCGGTGTAGCCGAGGCCGAGACCGCCGACGACGACCTCGAGCGGGGCGTGCGACAGGGCGGCCAGGGTGAGCCGGGCCAACTCCTCCTCGGCCACCGTGAACAGGCTGGACATCAGGTATTCGTCGCCGAGCTTGACCTCGTACACCTCGGTCTGGAGGGTGGGGTCGAAGCGCCGCCGCAGGCTGATCTCGCCGATGCGGGTCGGGGCCCAGGCCAGTTCGGCGAATCTCGGATGCATCGGTTGTCCTCCCGGCGCGCGCGGTTTCGCGCCGACGGGGAATGGCCGGATGTTCGAGGAACGCGACACGTCTGGCCATAGTCTGGCAGCCACCGGGTGCGGCGGGCCCACCGCGTCCCTCGGTCGCCCGGGCCGCCGACCGGCCGGGCACGCAGCTCACCGGCGGTGTGTGGCGGGCTCCGGAACAGCCGATCACAGCAGCGGTTACGCTGGGTCGACAGTAATCCCAGGGATGTGGCTGCAGATGATCAATGCGCAGGAATTCGCCCGGCGGCTCAGCACCCTCGGAGTCGATGAGTTCACCATCGACGACGTCGTGGACCTGGCGACCGCCGCCGGAGTTCGCATCAGCGCCGACCTCGAGATCGACGCCACGGTGGCGCAACGGTTGCTTGACGGGGTCTCCCCCGCGCTGCCGGTCACCGGGGCGCAGATCGTGGCGTCTCAGTGGCCGCCACCGATGTCGTCCCGGCCGGCGGCGCCTCCGGTGACGTTCTCCAGTCCCGGCGCCTTCGACGCCCCGGCTGATCAACCGACCCGCTCCCGCGGTTCAGGGCCCGCGCGTGGCCGGCGACCCGGCCCCCGGCGAACCAACAACAGGTGACAGGTTCAGCGGATCGGGTCATGCGTCGTGGATGCTGCCCAGGCCCGGGATCGGTGAGAAGGCCACCCACAGGGTGGCGGCCGCGACGCCGGCCGCACCGGACACCATGGCCGTGAAGGGGCCGGCCTGGGTGGCGATGATGCCTCCGGCGGCGGCCCCGATCGGAATGGCACCCCAGGACACCAGCCGGTAGGCGGCGTTGACCTGGCCGCGCAGGGGTTCGGGGGTGGCGGCCTGGCGCAGGCTGACGGCGTGGACGTTGGCGATCCCGATGCCGATGCCCATGACGACAAAGATGCCACACAGCAACGCGAGAAGCCCGGAACCGGCCCGGTCGGCCAGCGCCAGGCCCAGCGGGGCGCCGTTGCCCGCGGCCAGGGTTACCAGCAGGACCCGGCCGTAGCCGAAGCGGCCGGTCAACCGGGCCCCGAACCAGGCGCCGGCGAACGAGCCGAGGCCGCCGGCGGTGAAGACGGCGCCGATCGCCAGCGGGCTCAGGTGAGCTTCCCGGACGGCGTACAGCAGCAGGCCGAGCATCAGGATCTCGTTGAAGAGGTTGAAGGTGGTGGCCTCGCCGAGCAGCGGCCGGACGAAGCGGTGGCGGACCGTGAAGCCCAGGCCGCGGACCAGATGGCGCCAGGCCGGGGTGCGGGCGGCGGGCTGATCGGCGACCGGCGGCGTGGTGGGGCGCGGCAGGCGGATCCGGCTCAGCGACATGGCCGACACCAGGTAGCCGCCCGCGTTGAGGAGCAGCGCGAACGGCGCCGACAGGGCCTGGACGAGCAGAGCGCCGACGCCGCGACCGCCGATCTCGGACGCGGACTGTGTCGCGGCCAGCTTGCCGTTGGCGTCGACGAGCTGGTCCGGCGGGACGAGCTGCGGCAGGATCGCGAAGTCGGCGACCTGGAAGACGACCGTCAGCACGGCGGCCGCGAACACCACGACATAGAGGACCGGCATGTCCGCCGTGCCGGTCCAGGCGGCGATGGGAAGCAGCACGACGAGCAGCGCCCGCCCCACGTCGGCCCCGATCATCAGGCCGAGACGGCGGTGTTCGTATCGGTCGACGATCAGCCCGACCGGCAGGGTGGCCAGCAGGAACGGCAGGAACTGGGCGACCCGCAGGGCACTCGCCTGTGCCGCCGTGGCCGACAAGGTGACCAGGGCGAACAGCGGCAGCGCGATCTCGGCGACCTCGCTGCCCAGCGTCGAGGCGGCCGATCCGCGCCAGAGCCGGCGGAAGTTCGGGTGGGACCAGACGGACGGCGTACGGCCGGGGGTCGTTCTCGTAACCACCTTCATGCTCAAGGAGGTTATGGCTAACCGGGTTCATGGGCAACTCGGTTACGATGGCCGCATGTCAACCGGCTCGACGGCGGCCCCGGACCGGCTGGAGCCGGTGCGGCAGTTCATCAACACCCTGGACATCGAGGCCGGCACCGACGCGTTCGACGACGCCGAAGGGCTGCGGCAGTGGCTGGACGTGGCCGGCCTGCGCGACGGCGGACCGGTCGGCGACGACGAGCTGCGCCGCGCGCGCGAGTTCCGGGAGGCGTTGCGTACGGCGGCCTCGGCCAACCACGACGCGACCGCCCTGCCTCCCGGTGTGCTGGCCGTCCTCGACGAGGTCGCGCACCGGGCCGGCATCGCGATGACCTTCACCCGGGACCGCGACTGGCGTGCGACGGCCCGGACGGGCGGCGTCGACGGGGCCCTGGGCGAGCTGATTCTCCGGGTGATCGAGTCGATGAGCGCCGGCACCTGGCCCCGGCTCAAGGTGTGCGCCCGGGACTCGTGCCGCTGGGCGTTCTATGACACGTCGCGGGCCGGCAGCGGCAAGTGGTGTTCGATGCGCCTGTGCGGCAACCGCGCGAAACAGGAGGCCTGGCGCGACCGGCGACGCACGACCGGGCCGGATCCCGCCTGAAGCGGCCCGGTTACGGCGCGGCCGGCGTCACGGCTTTCGGGCAACGGCTCCATAGATGCTGATGCGGCTGGGGTCGGTGTCGTCGGCCTGGGCGTCGGGACGCCACCGGCTGATCAGTTCGATGCCGGGGCCGACCAGTTCGAGACCGTCGAACAGGGCGGCGAAGGCGGCCCGGTCCCGCGGCCAGATGTCGCTGATGCCCGCATCGAGCAGTTGCTGATAGCGGGCCTGCTCCTCGGCCGGCATGAAGTCGACCGTGAAGTGGGTCGCGGCCAGATAGCTGCCGGAGGGAAGCGCGTCGATCAACGTGCGTACGATCGCTTGGGCCTGTCCTTGACCGGGCGGGATGAAGTGCAGCACGGCGATCAGCATCAGCGCGACCGGCTGGGAGAAATCGAGCACCTGCCGCTTGCGCGCGGCGTCCAGGATGGCTTGCGGATCGCGCAGGTCGGCCTCGATGTAGTCGGTGGCGCCCTCGGGGCTGCTGGTCAGCAGCGCGCGGGCGTGCGACATGACCAGAGGATCGTTGTCGACGTACAGCACCCGGGTCTGCGGCGCCGACCGTTGTGCCACCTCGTGCGTGTTGTCGGCGGTCGGCAGGCCGGTGCCGATGTCCAGGAACTGCCGGATGCCGGCCTCGGCCGCGAGATACTCGGTCATCCGGCGCAGCACAGCGCGGTTGGCCCGGATGCCGGCGCGCATCCCGGGGAACTTCGCCTCGATGGCGTCCGCGGACTCCCGATCGGCCGCGAAGTTGTCCTTGCCGCCCAGCCAGTAGTCGTAGCGCCGCGCCGGATGCGGCACCGACGAGTCGATCACCGGCGCGGGATCTGGCTCAGTCACGATGTCCCCTGTCGACGTCGGGAAACGATCTAGACACTGTACCGATTCTGCCGGTACAAAGTGGACCCTGAGCGAGCGAGCCGGGCCGGGTTCCTGGTCGGGTCAGGTGGAGGCCGAATCGGTCAGGCGGATCCGGATCAGGTCGCCGTCGGCGTGGCCCAGCTCGTCGAGGATGTCCACCGCGGACTGCCAGGCAGCGTGGGCGTCGGCGTGATGACCGGCCGACTCGTGGGTGTCGCCGAGGTTGATCAGCGCCTGGGCCTCATTGGGCCGGTCGCCGGTTTCCCGGTACAGCCGCAGGGCGTGCCCGTAGCAGTCGATCGCCGCCTTCGGCCGACCGAGCCGGTGGTGCACGAACCCGAGGCTGTCCCAGGCGGTTGCCTCGCCGTGACGGTTGCCGATGGTGTGGTGCAGGTCGAGGGCCTGCCGGCAGTGGGTCAGGGCCTGCGGATACTCGCCGAGCTCGGCATGCTCGGCACCGACGTTGTTGAGCGCCCGGGCCTCGCCGGCCCGATTCCCGGCCGCCCGAAACAGGCCGAGCGCGTGCTGGTCGTGGCCGAGGGCCTCGCGGTGCCGGCCCTGCCGCTCGCATTGCCGGGCCAGGTTGACGTAGGTCGTGGCCGTGCCCACCAAGTCACCCACCTCGGCGAACAGTGCCAGGGCGGCGAGGAAGTGCGGCCGGCTGTCGTCGTAGCCGCCGATCATGTCGAGAGATCGGCCGAGGTTGCGGTGGATGTGCGCCTGCTCGCAGCGGTCGTCGAGGCGGCGGGCGGCGGCGAGGGCATGGCTCTGCACGGTGATCTGGTCCTGCCAGTGTCCGCGCAGGTTGAGGAAGTTGGTCAGGGCCCAGGCCAGGCCCGCGGTGTGCCGGTCGAAGCCTTCGGCCGCGGCCCGCCCGGCCACCGCCAGCAGGGCCGCGTGCTCGGCGGTGAACCAGGCCATGGCGGCTTCGACGCCGGCCAGGGGGGCCACCGTCAAGCCGGCGGCCGCCGGGGCGAGGGCGGCCGGCTCACGGTGGGGGTAGAGCAGCCGGTCGGCGGCGTGGGCGGTGTGCAGGTAGTAGTCGAACAGCCGGGTCAGGGCGGCGCGGCGGTCGGCCGGTGAGTCTTCGTCACTGGCTCGGCCGGACGCGTAGGTGCGGACCAGATCGTGCAGCGTGTACCTCATGTCGGTGGCCTGCTGCAGCAACTGGTCGCGGTGCAGGTGGCGCAGGTGGGCGTCGGCGGCGGGCGGCTCGATGCCGGCCAGAGCCGCGACGGCGTACGCGTCGAAGTCCTGGCCGGGATGCAACGACAGCAGGCGCAGCACCCGTCGCTGACCGGCGGGCAGCTGCTGGTAGGACACCCCGAGGGCGACTTCGACGTCGGTGTCCAGGCGCCGCTGCTGGTGGCGTTCGTCCAGACGGTCGGCGTGGTCGGTCAGAGTCCAGCCGGATGTCCCTCGGATGTGGGCGCCGACCAGGCCGAGCGCGATCGGCAGACGGCCGCACCGGCGGACTATCCGGGCCGCCGCGTCCGGATCGGCGCCGATCGGGCACCGGGGCACGACGCCGGTCAGGAAGGCGACCGCCTCCCCCGGGGTGAACACGTCGACCACGAGGTGGGTGGCGCCGCTCAGGCCGGTGAGCTCGCGCCGGCTGGTGATCAGCACGGCACAGTCCGGGCTGCCGGGCAGCAACGGGCCGACCTGGCCGGCGTCGGCGGCGTCGTCCAGCACGATCAGGGCGCGGGTTCCGGCGAGACGACGGCGGTAGGCGGCGGCCCGGGCGGGCAGGTCGTGGGGAATCTGCTGACCGGCGACGCCCAGCAGGCGCAGAAAGCCGTCGAGGACCGAGGACGGGTCGGCCGGTGGTTGCGCGGGGTCGGGATGAAATCCGCGCAGGCTGACGAACAGCACCTGGTCGAACGGCTTCTCACGGTGCAGCCGGTGCCCGGCGTGAACGGCGAGTTGTGTCTTGCCGATTCCGGCCATCCCGGCGATCACCACCGCACCGCCGTGGCGTCCCCGGCAGGACAGCTGGTCCAGCTCGGCGAACCGGCCGGTGAACCCGGGCAGTTCCCGCGGCAGGGTGTCCTGGACGTGGACCCGGGTGGCCGCCTCGAGCCGCCCGCCGATCACCCGGAGCGACTGGCGCCAGCGTGTCACGTACCCCAGATCCGGGTGCAGGGTCTGCACCACCGCGAGGACCAGGTCGGGGTTGAGCCGGCGCCGCCCGGACCGGAAGCAGTCCACGACGGTGGTCTTGCCAGGTCGTTCGGCCGCCGGTCGACCGGCGGCCCGCCAGGCGGCGTTGACCTGGTCTTTGATCCATTCGTACGACGGGTTGCCCGCCCAGGTCTTCAGCAACCGCAGCCGCTCGATCAGGGCGTCGAGGGTGTGGGCGGATTCGGGATCGGGCGGATCCTCGAACGGCATGGCCAAAGGCTAGTGAGCGGACCGCACGGTCACTGTCGGTGTCTGGACACTTCGCACCCCTCGGCGGTCGGATTCGGTCGGGATGCTTCGCCGGACGCTGCCCGCGGCGAAAAGTGGCCGCAGATCAGCGACCGCGAGGTCGCCCAACTGGGGGGAAAACAATGACCAGAATCGCTCCGCGGCTGTTCTTCGCCGCGGTCCTGACCGGCGCCTCCGTGCTCTTCGGCACGGTGGTGGCCACTGCGCCGGCCTCGGCCGCCGCGACCTGTTTCGGCCGGGCCGCCACGATCGTGGTGGCACCCGGCAGCGGCACCGTACAGGGCACGGCCGGCACCGATGTGATCGTCGGCAGCTCGGGCGCGGACACCATCTTTGCAAACGGGGGCAACGACTTCATCTGCGGCGGCGGTGGCAACGACTTCATCAACGGCGACTGCCCGTCCTGCGGGTTCGCTCCCACCGGCAACGACTCCATCGACGGCGGCATCGGCAACGACACCCTGAACGCCAACGGCGGGAACGACACCGTGTTCGGCGGGGCCGGCGACGACAACATCGACGGCGGGGACGTGGCGGCCGGCGGCGGCTTCGACACCCTGAACGGCGATGCCGGCAACGACCACATCTTCGGCGGCTCCGAAGACGGCGAAGTGATCAACGGTGGGGCCGGCGACGACTTCCTGGCGGGCAGCGGCGGCGCCGACATGATCAACGGGGCCGGCGGCAACGACCAGATCTTCGGCGCCTTCGGAGACGACACCCTGGTCGGCGGCCCGGGCACCGACTCGGTGCGCGGCGACTTCGGCAACGACCGCCTGGACGGGGTGGACGGCATCGGCGGCAACGACACCCTCGACGGCCGTGGCCCGTTCGTGAACAGCGGCAGCGACTTCTGTGTCGCGGACCCGGGCGACCACCTGGCCAACTGCTGAGGGGCGTGACGTGCCCTGCTCGCAACGACGCGAGCAGGGCACGTTCGCGTACCCGGCCTTCCTCCGGCGCCTACGGTTCGATCACCAGCCGGGTGATGTGGTCGCCGTCGAGGGTGAACCGGTAGTGCAGGTCGACCGATCCGCCCGGGAAGTCGCCTTCCAGATGCTGCAGCACGTCCCACCGTGACTCGCCGTCGTGGGCGGCGCCGGCGAAGTCGGTGGTGAACGTGTACTCGCCGGCCGACTTGTCGACCCAGGCCAGGATCTGGTCGCGGCCGCGATAGGTGCGGCCCTCATCGGTCACCGCGGCGTCGGCGGCGAAGGCACCGACCGCAGTCTTGGTGTCATGCTCCTGGTGCGCGGGCAGGTACGTGGTGATGGCGGCCGGCAACTCGTCCCAGGAGAGGTTGGTCTCGTTCATGACGTGACTGTCCGGCCTCCCCCGGGGAGAGGGTCAAGGCGTGTCACCACTACCGCCTTCCTACGCGGACGGGCCGCCGTTCGCCTCCAGCACGAAGACCTCGTTGAGGCTCAGCCAGTTGTCCCGGGCGGCCGCCGCCGCCCCTTCCACGTCGCGGGCTTCGCACATGGCGATGATGCGATCGTGCAACGCCACCGAGGCACGGCCGTTGAGCGACGAGAAACGCAGCCGCTCCAGCCGCCGCAGCACAGGCGTGTACTGATCGATGACCGCGCGGACCACGGGATTGCCCGAGACCCGCACCGCGACGCCGTGGAACTCGTCGTCCGAGGCGATGGCCGCGTCGACGTCGTCGGCCTGCAGGGCCGCCGCGAAACGGGCGTTGGCCTCACGCATGGCGTCGATCTCGCCGGTGGACAGGTGCGACACCGCCTCCCGGACCGCGAGTTCGTGCATCGCGGCCGTCACCGTCTGCACGGCCCGGGCGAGGCGGTCGTCCAGCGGGCTGACGATCGTGTAGCGGCCCGGCTTGGTCTGCACCAGCCCGGTCTCCTCGAGCCGGGTCAGCGCCTCGCGCACCGGGGTGCGGCTCACCCCCAGCCACTGCGCCAGCTCGGCATCGTTGAGCCGCTCCCCCGGGGCCAGGGTGCCGTCGACGATCGCATCAAGAATGGAACGGTAGGCGTTCTCCCGCAGCAAGGATCGCGGAATCGCCCCCACACGCTCAGGAACCGGCATACAACATATTCCACATCGCATAACGGTCGAGAGTCAAAGCGACGCACCTTTGTCAGGCGAGGACGCTGCCTTCGGACGTACCGCGCGCTGTTCGGGAAGGGTCCAGCCGAACCCGACGGCGGCCAGGCGTACGGACGGGCCCGGTCAGCGCGCCGTCGTGAGGGCGTTCTCGGCGGCGGTCGCGATCACGTCAGCCACGACCCCGGCCTGGGTCACGAACAGGGCGTGGCTGGCCGGGACGTTGGTGACCTCCGCGCCGATGCGCTTGGCCATGTGCTGCAGCATGGCCTGGTCGAACGCCTTGTCGTCGGTCGCGATGACCGCCCAGCTCGGCTTGTCACGCCAGGCGGCGTTCTTCACCGGGGCCGAGAACACCGCCATGTTGACGGGCACCTGCGAGTCACGCAGGAACGCGGCGTCGGCGTCGCTGACGTCCGCGGCGAAGCCGGCCTGGAACTTGCCGGAGTTGAGGAAGCCGTATCCGTCCTCGGCCACGTCGATGACGAAGTCGGGCGTCGCGGCGAAACCCTCGTACTGCTGGGCGCTGGTCTCGCCCGCGTCGGGGGCCAGCGCCGACACGTAGACCAGCCCGGCGACCTTCGGATGCACGCCGGCCTCGGTGATGACCGTGCCGCCCCAGGAATGACCGACAAGGATCGCCGGGCCGTCCTGCTGGTTGAGCACCCGGGTGGTGGCCGCGACGTCGTTCTCCAGCGAGGTCAGCGGATTCTGCACGATCGTGACCCGGTAGCCCCGGGCCGTCAGGTTGTCGTACACGCCGCGCCAGCCGGAACCGTCGGCGAACGCCCCGTGCACCAGCACGACATTCTTGATCTCTTGACCCGTGATGCTCATGAAACTCGTCCTTCCGTGCGCCGGCCTCGCCGACACGAATCGATCTATCAGCGACTCTTCATGCGACATGCAATATATTGCATGCCGAAAAGGATGGCCAGGGGTGCTCTCGCGAACCCGAACCGGTGATAGACGGCGACTTCAGTTCGGCGAACAGAGAAATGCCTCGAATGTGTGTAAACGTGGCAGGATTCCGCAGGCCAGGAGAGGCAACGATGATTCGCGTTCTGTGCGCCGCCACGATGATCGGCCTGATCGGCCTGATCGGCCTGTCCGGCGCCTCGGCCGCCTCGGCCGCACCCGTCACCAAGGTCGAACTCACGGCGACGGAGAGAACGGTCGTCGAGACCGACCAGGTGCGCTTCTACGCGACCGTTCAGCCGGTCCGGGCCGATGCGATGCTGGCCCTGCAGACCAGGGCACACGCCACGGCGCCGTGGGCCACCGTACGGAACGTCAAGGCGAACGCGTCGGGTCGCACAGCCCTGAGCACACGTGCCTACAACCCCGGCGGCTCAATGACGCTGCGGGTGCTCGCGACGGTTCCCGGCTCCACGCGGGCCACGGTCTCCAACACGGTGGTCGTCCAGGTCAGCCACCTGCGCACGTACGAGGGAAACCGTTCCGGACCGGACCTCATCGCCCTGCGCTACCGGTTCTGCGTCGCCGTGGCCAACTCGTTCAAGGTCCTGACGCCGGTTGAAGGACCGGCATACGGGGCTCTCGTGGCCTTCGCCAGCAGCAGCTACAAGGCCGCGGAATGTGACCGGCGGCCCTTCGCCCAGGCCATCTGGGCCGGCCTGTCCGACGGCCTGTGGACGTATCTTTCGGGCCGGACGCTCACCGCGGCGGCCAACGCGGCGTGGGGTCCCGTCCTGGACCGCCTCCTGTCCGTGGTGCGCGCCGACGCCATCGGCCTGAGCACCACCGCGAAGAACCTCTTCAACTCCTGGGTCCTGCAGAACGTCGCCCGGATCATGGAGGAGTCGCGCCGATGCTTCGCGACACACAAGTTCCCGGCCTGGGAATGCAGCTGGGTCCCGGCGGTCAGCGCCCTCAACAAGCAGCTGATCCGCTGAGGTGCCCCGAGTGAGTGGCCCCGGCCGGGGTATCAGCGGCGAATGACTACGAGCAACGACGAATCGCCGGAGCCGAACCGGCCGGAAGCGCAATCCGCACCGCACCGCGACCAAAAGCACCCCGAGCAGGACGCGCACGGGGGAAGCATGGCCCCCGGTCTGGTGGACGGCACCGGTCATCCCCTCGAGGAGGCCCCACCGGGAGCCGAGCCGGAATGACCGCCGGCGTGTAAGGGCCGTTCAGCGGTAAGCGGGGATGCGCCACAGCACCGCCCGCATGGCCTGTTCAGCTCGGGCCGCGCACGGCCAGACGGGCCAGCTGCGGCAGCAGCCAGGGCGCGATATGGCGGCGCACGCCCGCAGGCGTGAAGTGCAGGCCGTCGCTGCGGACGCGGACGCCACCGGCGCGCCAGGTGAAGCGGCCGTCGGGGCAGACCCGTCGGTTGAGGTCCAGCACGACGGCGTGGTGACGGGCGGCGGCCGCGCGCAGCAATGCGTTCCACGCGTCCACGCGTTCGGGCCGGTCCTCAGGCCAGAGGCCGCCGTCGGGGCGTTCGGCCCGGCGGGTGTAGGGGGCGGTCAGCAGCACCGGCAGGGCGCCGCGGCGGGTGACGACGTCGATGGCCAGGTCGAGCTCCTTGCGCAGGTACGCGTCGTAGTCGGGCTGGCCGATGTGCCGGTAGTGGTCGCCGAGCCGGCGGTCCATCAGCTCCCACCGGTCGAGCAGGATCACCGACACGTCGGGGTCGTCCCGGCCGACGTCGCGGCGCCAGCGTTTGTCCCAGGTGTCGCAGCCCGGATAGTTGGTGTGTGGTGAGCCGACGTAGCGGATGTCCGGCAGTCGCGCGATCCCGCACCCCTGCACGCCGCGCGCCTTGACGTCGAGCCGGGACTGCCCGGGCAGGTAGGTGCCGAGCGTCCAGGCCACCGAGTCGCCGAAGATGCTGATCCGGGGCTTGTCGCCGGCGCGGCGCCCGGGGCGGTCCACGGGGGCGGACGTCGTCGTGGCGGACTTCGTTGTGACGCCGATCCGGGCCGGCCGCTCCAGCGCCCGGTCGAGGTCGATGGGCGGAGCGGGCGGCACCGGGGGCGGCACGGTGGCGAACACGGCGACCGCGGCCAGGGCGGCCACGGCGGCGACGGCGAGCGCGGGCGTCCGCACCGGGCGGCGGATCCACCGGGCCCGGCGCACCGGAAGCTCGACCAGCACGTAGGACACGGCGGCGACGGCCAGCGTCGCCGCGCAGCGGACGCCCAGCAGGGCGGGACCGGTGAGGCCGGTGCGCTCGGCGTCCAGCCACTGGAACAGCGGCCAGTGCCACAGATAGACGCCGTACGAGATGCGGCCGAGCCACACCAGCGGCGGCACCGACAGCAGCCGGGCCGTCGGGGAGCCCGGCGAGATCACCGCGTGGGCGAGGACGGCGGCGACCGCGAGCGCGGCGACGACGAAGCCGCCGCGGTAGAGCCAGGCGTCGTCGCCGCCGGCCGTCACCCAGAGCCAGCCGGTGACGGCCGCGCCGGCGGCAGCCAGCGCCCCGGGCAGGCGCCGGGCCCGCACGGTGCGCCCGGCGAGGGCGACGGCGAGAGCCGCGCCGACCAGCAGGGCGACCGCTCTCGTGTCGGTGCCGTAGTAGGCGCGGTCCCGGTCGGCCTGCAGGGCCAGGGCCACGGCGGAGGCAGCCGCACCGGCCACGCACACCGCGAGCAGCGCTCGCCGGGCGAGCAGCAGCACCACCACGACGACCAGCGGCCAGAGCAGATAGAACTGTTCCTCGATGCCGAGCGACCAGGTGTGCTGCAGCGGCAAGGGCGCGGCGGTCTCGGCGAAGTAGCCGCCGCCGCGGTCGGCCATCCGCCAGTTGGCGACGTACCCGAGCGCGGCGAGGGCGTCCAGCCGCAGCGCGGGCAGCTCCTCGGGCGCCAGCAGCCAGTGGCTGACCAGGAGCACCGCGGCCAGCAGCACCAGCAGCGCGGGCAGCAGCCGGCGGGCCCGGCGCGCCCAGAACGCCGCCAGGCCGATCCGGCCGGTGTCGCGGTGCTCGGCCAGCAGCAGCGACGTGATCAGGAAGCCGGACAGCACGAAGAACGCGTCGACGCCGAGGAAGCCGCCGCCGACCGCCGCGACTCCGCCGTGAAACAGCAGGACCGCGGCGACGGCCAGAGCACGCAGGCCGTCGAGAGATGGGTAATAGGGCACTTCGGCGCTTTCCCCGCTGGGCGGGCTCTACACCTCGTTCCCGGCGATTCGGGGACGTAGCGGACCGACATCGGACCGCCGGCCTGGGCGGAGCGCGGCGTGCCGCTGCCCCGGGCCCGGGCCGTCGCGCTCGGCGAGGGCGTCGGCGACCGCTCCGGTGGCGAAGCCGTACACCGCCTTGTGCACCAGGTCGACCACCAGTTCCTTGCGCGGCCACGTCTGCGGCGGGGCGCCCACGCCGGTCGCGTTCTCGAGGATCTGGTCGGTGGTCAGCCGCACCACCGTGAACATGCCGGATGCCACCGGGCCGCGCAGCCCGGCCTGCGCCATGATGGCCCGCACCACGCCGACCAGCGCGGCCTGTCCGAAGTGCATGGTCAGGTTGCGCCACTGCGGCTGCCGCCCGCCGTTCTCGGGCAGACCGGCGAGCCGGGTGAGCACGAGCGCCGGCACGTACGAGTCGGGGCGCCGGGTGAGCCGCTGCTCGATCTTCTCCCCCGCCGTCATCACCGCCGCGCCGGCCAGCCCCGCGACGGCTCCCTGCCACAGTGCCCGCCGCATCGTCATCGCGGCACCGCCGGGGTCGCGGCCGCCCGGCCGGCCAGGGTGGCCAGCGCGGTGCGCAACTCGGCCACGCCCTCGCCGGTCAGCGCGGAGACGGCCAGCGCGTCCGGGTAGGCGCGGCGCAACGCGGCCACCCACTCCGGCGGCGCAACGTCGATCTTGTTGAGGACCAGCTGCTCGGGCAGGTGCCCGGCGCCGATCTCGTGCAGCACGCCGTGCACCGTGGTGATCTGGCTGATCGCGTCGGGCGCCGACGCGTCGACGACATGCAGCACCAGGTCGCTGCGGGTGACCTCCTCCAGCGTCGAGCGGAACGCGTCGACGAGCTGGTGCGGCAGGTTGCGGACGAAGCCCACCGTGTCGGTCAGCGTGAAGGTCATGCCGTCCGAGACGACCCGTCGCACCGCCGGGTCGAGCGTGGCGAACAGCACGTCCTCGGTCGGCATGTCGGCACCGGTCAGCCGGTTGAGCAGGGCCGACTTGCCGGCGTTGGTGTATCCGGCGATGGCCACCGAGGGCACCTGGTTGCGGGCGCGGCGCCGGCGCAGCCGTTCCCGCCGGCGCGCCAGCTCGGCCGTCTCGGCCCGCAGCCGGGTCGCGCGGCGGCGCAGCGTGCGGCGCTGCACCTCGAGCCGCATCTCGCCCGGTCCGCGCACGCCCATGCCGGCGCCGCTCGACATCCGGCCGCCGCCCACTCGCGACAGCGCGCGGCCCTCGCCGCGAAGCCGGGGAAGCTCGTAGACGATCTGGGCCAGCTCCACCTGCAGGCGGCCCTCGCTGGACCGGGCATGCCGGCCGAAGATGTCCAGGATCAGTGCCGTACGGTCCACGACCGGCACCCCGGCGAGGTTCTGCAGGTTGCGGGCCTGCCCCGGGCTCAGCTCGCCGTCGGCGATCACTACTTGGGCGCCGTGGCGCTGCACGACCGCCGCGAGCTGGGCGGCGCGGCCGGAGCCGACGAACGTGGCCGGGTCGGGCCGGTCGCGGGCCTGCACGACCTCGTCGACAACCGTCAGACCGTCGGTGCCGGCCAGCCGGCGCAGTTCGTCGAGCGAGGTCCGGGTGCCCGCCGCGCCCTCCTCCGCGTCGTCGCGCCGCACGGCCAGCAGCACAGCCTTCGGCCGCTCTCCGCCGTCCCGCACATCGGTTCCCAGCAGCCACACGCCGGCCATCGGCACCTCTCCTCACTCGGTGTCCGGCCCGACTACCCGGGTTCCGCCCGGTCATTCCCCCGTACGCGAACCGGGCCGCGCAACATCACGAGGGGCAGAGGGCCAGGCGGTGGTCAGGGCGACGCCTTGCTCAAGAGCCCGCCCGGGCTGCCGATGAGCGCTGTATGCCGACCAACCGCCTCGACGACCACGGCGCCGACTACTGGGCCCGCCAGGTCCGTGTCGGCGGGCTCATCGCCATGATGGTCACGCTGCTCGGCGCCGTTCAGGTGTTCGCCAACTGGGCGCCCGCGGAGCGCTGGTGGGTGGTGCCGATGATCGCGGCGGCGCTGGTTCAGGGCACGCTGGCGCTGCTGCCGTGGCGACGGTGGATCGGCCGGGCCCGCGTCCGCGCGGCTCTGATCCTCTGGTGGGTGCTCGAATTCCCGGCGCTCGCGCTCATCGCGTACAAGGACCCCAACGGCGTCGTGTTCTATCTGCCGTGCGCGATGCTGATCGTCATCCTCGCCACCGCGCTGTACCGCACCGCGGTCGTGGCCGGGCTGGGCGTCGCGGCGATGGCCGGGTTCTTCGTGCTGCTGCCGGGCCATCCGGGCACCAGCACGGCGCTGATCGCCGGCATGGTGTCGGTCATGGGCTGCGTGGTGCTGATCACCTCGATCATCGCGCACAACCGGCGGCGGCTCGACGACCGGCGGCAGGTGGCCGAGCGGCGCACCGAGGCGCTGCTGCAGAACTCCCCCGAAGTGGTGATCGCGCTCGGCCACGACGGCGAGGTCCGGTACGTCTCCCCCTCCGTGGAGCCGGTGCTGGGGCACGACCCGGCGGCGATCACCGGCACGCTCCTGCTCTCGCTGGTTCACCCCGACGACCTGCCGCGGTTGCGCACCTGGACGGCGACGCTGCGGGCCTCCACGCCCGGCACCACCGCCGAGGTGGAGGCCCGGTTGCTCCGCGCCGACGGTTCGTGGGCCGTGCTGGACGCCATCGGGACCAACTGCCTGCACGACCCCGACCTCGAGTCGATCGTGCTCAGCGCGCGCGACGTCGGCGCCCGCAAGGCGCTGGAGGAGCAGCTCAGCCGGCAGGCGTTCACCGACGCCCTCACCGGGCTGTCCAACCGCGCGCTGTTCCGCGACCGCCTGCAGCACGCCACCGCGCGCCGCGACGCCGGTGTCACCGTGCTGCTGATCGACCTCGACGACTTCAAGGACATCAACGACAACCTCGGGCACAGCGCGGGCGACGAGCTGCTCACCACGCTGGCCGCACGGCTGCGCGACAGCGTGCGCCCCGGCGACACGCTGGCCCGGCTGGGCGGCGACGAGTTCGCCGTGCTGGTCGAGGACCTGGACGGCCGGGAACCGGGCGTCCTGGCCGAACGCCTTCTGCGCGAGCTGCGCCAGCCGATGCGCATCGCCGGCCGCGACGTCCGGTGCACGGCCAGCATCGGCGTGGCCGACGGCTACGGGCCCGGCGGCCCGGCCGACGGGGAGGAGCTGCTGCGCAACGCCGACCTGGCGATGTACGCGGCCAAGCGCCAGGGCCGCAACGCGTACGCGCTGTTCGACCAGGACATGTACGCGAGCCTGGTCAGCGAGACCCAGCTGCGCCACGAGATGGAGCGCGCGCTCGCTGAGGAACAGTTCGTCGTGCACTACCAGCCCGTGGTCGACCTGCCCACCCAGGAGGTGACCGGCGTGGAGGCGCTGGTGCGCTGGCAGCACCCGGAGCGTGGCCTGCTCGCCCCCCAGCACTTCATCGACACCGCCGAGGAGAGCGGGCTCATCGTGCCGCTTGGCCGCTGGGTGCTGCAGGAGGCCTGCCGGCAGCTGGCCCGCTGGTCGCATCCCGGCCTCAAGATGAACGTCAACCTGTCGGCTCGCCAGTTCCAGGACCCGGGCCTGGTCGCCGACGTCCGCGACGCGCTGGCGGTCAGCGGCGTCGACCCGGCCTGCGTGACGCTGGAGCTCACCGAGTCGATGCTGCTGCAGGACATCGACGCGGCCACCGAGACACTGCACGCCTTGCGCCGGCTCGGCGTCCGGCTGGCCATCGACGACTTCGGCACCGGCTACTCGTCGCTGAACTACCTCAAGCGCCTCCCCGTCGACATCCTCAAGATCGACCGCGCGTTCATCACCCAGGTCGCCACCGACCCCGAGGACAAGGCGCTGGTCGACATGGTCGTCAGCCTGTGCCAGGCGCTGCAGATGCAGACCGTCGCCGAGGGCATCGAGACCGACGACCAGTGGGCGATGCTGCGCCGGCTGGGCTGCGACTACGGTCAGGGCTACCTGTTCGGCCGCCCGGCCGACGCCGGCGCGATCGAGCGGATGCTCGCCGCCCCCGCCGCGGCTTGAGTCGCTGCGTCGTCGCCCGCCTCAGCGATGCGGTGGCGCGGTGGAAGCGCGGACCATGAGTTCGACCGGTGGATCGACGGCGGCGGGCAGCTCGGCCTCGGGCTTCTCGATAGCGAGCAGAAGGAGCTGGACCCCCTCCCTGGCCGCGGCGTCGAAGGGCTGGCGCACGGTCGTCAGCGGAGGGGTCACGTACGAGGCGACCGGCATGTCGTCGAAACCGACGACGCTCACGTCGTCCGGGACCCTTCGGCCCGCCTCGGTCAAGGCACGGATGAAGCCGATGGCCATCTCGTCACCGGCAACGAACGCGGCTGTCAGCTCCGGCTCACCGGCGAGTTCGAGGCCGGCCGCGTACCCCGACGCGGCGGACCAGTCTCCTTCGACGATCGGCGGCGCGGTGATCCCGCGGGCCTGCAACGCGGCCCGCCACCCCTCCAGCCGGTCGCGGGCGGCGTACCACCGTTGTGGGCCAGCGACGTGATGGACGGTTGCGTGTCCCAGGTCGAGGAGATGCTCGGTGGCCGCGTACGCCAATTGCCTGGAGCCGACGCCGGCCGTGACCGTCCGCGCCGCCGCGAAGGCCGGCGGCGCGCCGAGGAACAGCACCGGGACATCGACGCGGAGCAGAAACTTTCCCTCGTCGACCGGCTCGGAGATCACGATCCCGTCGACGCCCTGGTCGAGCAGGGACCGCACAGCGCCGGTGATGCCCGCCGGGTCGCCTTCCGCGGTGCTGACGATACGCAACGCGTAGCCGGCGTCCCGGACGGCTCGTTCTATGCTGACCAGCAGGGAGGCCGGGCCGTACCCGGCCGTGCCGATGGTGACCACGCCGACGGTCCGGCTGCGGCCGGAGGCGAGCGCCCGGGCCGCGTTGTTCAGTCGGTATCCCAGTCTGTCGGCGGCGTCCAGGACCCGCCTGCGTACCGCCTCGGAGACGTACTGCTCGTCGTTGAAGACCCGGGAAACCGTCTTTTGCGAGACGCCCGCCAGGCGAGCCACGTCCGCCCCGCGGGGCGTGGCGGAATTGCCAGCATGTTGTTCCGAGGATGCCATGAATTCTCCGCTGATCGGACACCGAGGTGGAAGCGTAACTGACCGCGCTGTCATGTTTGCGCAGTCACCAAGGCCGCCCGGCACCGGCGGTCAGGGATGTTCCGGGTTCGTTTCCACGAGAACCCGCACGTCCCAGGGGCCCAGTTCGATGTCGTGGCCGGCCGGCACCGCTGTTCCGGCGAGCAGATCATGACAGTCGACGGGCACGGTGACGCTTGCGGCCGGCCATGACCAGTTGTGCAGGAAGCGGAGCCGGCTTCCGTCGACGGCGGTGGCGCCGGTGCTGGTGACCGATGCGGGACAAGCATTCCAGCCGGTGCGGTGTCCAGCGGTCGCCCAGCTCAGGATGGCCTCGGCGAGCGCGATGTTGGGAATGGTGCCGACGTGGGTGATACGCCCCAGTCCGGCGGATCGGGTGGTGACGGCGGCCCATCGGCCGAAATGAGGGTGGCGGTAGCCGGCGAGCACGGTGGCGCCGTCGGGGTTCAAGCCGTCGATCCAGCGCGTTGCCGCGGAACCGCCGGCAACGGTGAGCGCGCCCGGGTCGGCCGAGGTCACCTCGATCGGCGCCGGGATGGTGCTGAACTCGTCGTACCAGACACCGGCGGCGTCGTGCAGCCGCGCCGGCATCCGGCCGGAGCGGGCCCGGGCCTCCTGGTCGGCGTAGCCGGTGCGCGGGCCCACGATGAGGTGTCCGCCCGCGTGGGCGTAGTCGTGCAGCCAGTCGAGTGTCTCGTCGTCGGTGAGGTAGAGCCCGGCGGCGATCAGGACCGGGAACTGCCGGACGGCGTCGGCCACGTCGAGGCGCCGGTCGGCCCCGGCGGTCAGGCGAGACGCATGCACGACGCGCACCTGCATGCCGGCGTCGAAGGCGCCGCGGTAGAACGGCTCGATGAGTCCCTGGTAGGCACGATCGTCGGGGGTGCCGTCCGGATGCGACAGGGCCGGATACTTCTGCATGATCCATCGGGTGGGCATGGAGAAGAGCAGCGCGATGTCGGCGTCCGGGGTGAGCCCGGCGACGAACTCGCCGGCCTGCGCGAACTCGTTGCCGAGCCGGGCCAGCTCGGCGTAGGTGCGGCCGGGTTCGCCGCTGTGCGGCAGGATGCCGCCCCAATAGGTTTCGGTGCCGAAGCACAGGGTGTGCCAGTGCCAGTAGCTGATCATGCGAGCGCCGCGGGCCACCATGGCCCAGGCGACCTGGCGCCACTGCCCGTCGTAGGCGGGCCGGCTGTCCCAGGAGAAACCGATGTGGGAGGCGTTCGTCTCGGTGATCAGGAACGGGGCCTGCTTCGACGAGTACATCCGGTCGGCGCTCAGATAGAGCGCCCAGGCGCCGTCGGTGGTCCAGGTCTGGGCCGGTGTGCGGTCGTCCGGCCGGGCCAGACCGTCCTGCATGACGTAGTAGGCGTTGCCGGCGGTCACGTCGAGATGGTCGGTGAGCCGGTCGTCGTCGAACGCGGGACGGTCGTACGCCAGACAGGTGGTGACGAACTGGTTGTCCTGCGCGTACTCGCGCACGATGCCGGCCTGCCAGGCGATGAACTCCTCGGTCTGGCGGGCCTGGAACCGGCGCCAGGCCAGCTCGTACTGGGGCTGGGCGTTGCCGTCGGGCCGCCAGAGGTCGGCCCAGGTGGACAGCCGGTGGGACCAGTAGACCAGCCCCCATTCGGCGTTGAGGTTCTCGACGGTGCCGTAGGTGTGCCGTAGATGGTCGACGAAGCGCTGGAACACGCCGTGGTTGTGCAGTAGTTCCAGGCCGGGTTCGTTGTCGACCTGGAAACCGAGGATCGCGGGGTGTCCGGCGTAGCGGCCGACGACCTTGCGAATGATCCGTTCGGCATGGTGCCGGAAGGCGGGATGGGTGAAATCGGCTTCCTGCCGCGCGCCCCACGGGATCGGCCGGTCGGAGCCGCGCCGGCCGGCGATCTCCGGGTACAGCCGGGCCAGCCACGGCGGCACCGCGTAGGTGGGCGTGCCGAGGATGACGGCGATGCCTCGCCGGTGGGCGCCGTCCAGGACAGGCAGCAGCCACTCGAGGTCGAAGCGGCCTTCCTCGGGCTCCCACGTCGACCACACCGATTCACCGACACGGATGACTGTGAAGCCGGCGTCGGCCATCAGGTCGAGATCGGAGGCGAGCCGGCCGGTGGGCTGGTACTCGTGGTAATAGGCAGCTCCGAAGAGGACCGTGGCGGGAAAGTCCGGCATGGGCGGCGAGCTCCTGACGATGGGGACGGGTGGACGGGTCATTCCTTGACGGCGCCGGCCGCGAGACCGGACTGCCAGTACCGCTGCAGGAGGAGAAACGCGGCGATCAGCGGGATGACCGACAGCAGGGAGCCCGTGACCACCAGCGCCAGCAGATCGGCGTTGGCGCCGTTGCCGCCGACCGCCTGCGCCGACCAGGAACTGAGTCCGACAGTGATCGGGTAGTAGGCCGGGTCGTTGAGCATGATCAATGGCAGGAAGTAGTTGTTCCACGTCGCCACGAGGGTGAACAGCAGGACCGTGACGAAGCCGGGGGCGAGGCTGCGCAGGACGACGCCGAAGAAGATGGTCAGTTCCCCGGCGCCGTCTATCCGGGCTGCCTCCAGGATGCTGTCGGAGACGGCATCGCGGGCGTAGACCCACATGAGGAACAGCCCGAACGGGCTGACCACCGAGGGCAGGATGATCGCCCAGGGGGTGTTGACCAGGCCGGCCTGGCTGAAGAGCAGGTAGGTCGGGATGGCGAGCGCGGTGGTGGGCACCATGATCGTGCCGAGGACGAGACCGAGCATCGGGCCTCGGCCCCGGAACGCGTACCGGGCGAAGCCGTAACCGGCCAGGGTGGCCAGGGCGGACGCGCCGAGGGCGCTGACCGCCGCGTACACCAGGGTGTTGGCCATCCACCGGGCGTACTCGCCGTGGTTGTGGGTGAACGTCCGGCCGATGTTGGTGAACAGGGAGAAGTCGTGGCCGAACCACAATCCGAAGGTGGAGAAGAGATCGCCGGTCGTCTTGGTGGACGCGATGACCAGCCAGAACAGCGGGAAGAGGAAGTAGACCAGCAGAGCGCCCATGGCCAGGGTCAGGACGTTGCTCCTGGTGCGGCGGCGGGCGGTCACCGACGGCTCCTCCGGCTCGTGAAGAACAGCATGACGTACGACACGACCAGGATCACGAAGCCCAGCAGGAACGAGACCGCGGCCGCATAGTTCACCTGCTGGGAGGTGAAGGCGAGGCTGTAGGCGTACACGTTGGGCGTGTAGGACGAGTTGATGACGGTCGGAGCGAGCCGCTGGACGAGGTTGGGCTCGGCGAATAGCTGGAAGCTGCCGATGACCGAGAAGATCAGGCAGAGCAGCAGGGCCGGACGCACCGCGGGAAGTTTGATGTGCCACGCGGTTCGCCATGCGCCGGCGCCGTCGACCGCCGCGGCTTCGTACCGTTCGGTGGGCACCGAGCGCAGGGCGGCGTACAGGATGATCATGTTGTAGCCAGTGAATTCCCAGGTCACGATGTTACCCAGCGACGCGAGCATCCACCTCTCGCCGAGCAGGTCGGGCGCGGTGAAGCCGACCCGGTCACCGAGCTGGGCGAGCGGCCCGAAGTCCGGTCCGTACAGATAGCCCCACATCAACGCGGCGACAACGCTGGGGACCGCGTACGGGACGAAGAAGCCGAGCCGGAAAAGTCCGGCCAGCCGCAACAGTCCACTATCGATGGCGAGCGCGGCGATGAGCGCGAGCAGCATCATGACGGGGACCTGGATTCCGAAGAACAGCGCGACGCGCAGGACACCGTGCAGGAGCTGGGTGTCCTTGAGCGCCCGGGCGTAGTTGTCCAGGCCCACGAACGCCGTGCCGCCGACCAGTTGGTCCTTGAAGAGGCTCAGGTAGGCGGCATAGCCCAGGGGCAGCAGGAACAGCAGCGCGAAGCACAGCAGAAAGGGGGCAACGAACAGATAGGCGGCTCGGCCGGGAGCCGCTCGGCGCCCGGGCCGACGCGGCGCCGAAGCGGCGACCCGGGTGGTCACGGTGCTCGTGGTCATGGTCATGGTCAGCCCGCGCTGACGGTGAAGCCCTGATCCTTGGCGTAGGCGTTCAATCGCGCCTGCCATTGATCGGTCGCTGCGGTCACGTCGGTCCGGTCGGCCAGAGCCTTGCCGGCCGTCTCGGTCCAGTCCTTGACCGACTGGTCGAGGAAGGGCGGCCACTGCCATCCGACGTCCACGGTCGAGCCGATGTCGCCGAACAGCTTGTTCACCTGCTGGCCCCCGAAGAACGGGGACTTCTGAGAAGTGAAGGTGGGATCGGAGAGCAGCGCCTTGGTCGCCGGGAAGAGGTTCTGAACGGTGTTGAACATCTTGGTTGTCTCGGGGTCGGTGTTGAGGAACTCAGCGAATTTGGCCGCGGCGACGGGATTCTGCGTGCCCTTGATGACGGCTGTCGTGGAGCCACCCCAGTTGCCGGATACCGGCTTGGCCGCGTCCCACTGCGGGAGCGGGGCGGCGCGCCACTTCCCCGAGGTCGACTTGGCGCTGCCGCTGAGGAAGACCGGACCCCATGCGGCGGTCAGCCAGGTGGCGTACTTGCCGCTGGTGAAGCCCTGATACCAGGTGTCGGTGAAGTCGGGGTCCGTCGAGACGAGACCTTCGGACACCAGGGCGCCCCAATAGTCGGCGATCTTCTTGGACGGGGCGTCGTTGACCGCCAGACCGACCGTGCTGCCCTTGACCGAGTACGCCCGGGAGCCCGCCTGCCACATGAGGCCGTGCCAGCCGGCGGCCTCGTTGGCCGACATGTTGGTCAGATAGACCTTCGGGTCGGCGGCATGCAGCTTGCGGGCCGCGGCCGTGAACTCCTCCCATGTCTTGGGGACGGCGATGTCGTGCTTCTCGAACAGATCAGCCCGGTACAGCATGCCCATCGGCCCGGTGTCCTGCGGATAGGCCAGGATCTCGCCGTTCGGCCCGGTCACCTGGCCCCACGTCCAGTCCACGAACTTCGACCGGTTCGCGTCCGCCCCGTAGGGCCTGAGGTCGACCAGACTGCCGGTGATGGAGAACGTCGGGATGTACTGGAACTCGACCTGCGCCAGATCCGGGGCGCCCTTGCCGGCCTTCAGCGCCGTCCGCAGTTTGGTGTACGCGTCGAGGCCTTGACCGGCGTTGACGACCTTCACGTCGATGGCCGGATACTTCTTCTCGAAGACCGCCACTTCCTTCTCGATGTCGGGCGCCCACGTCCAGAACGTCAGGGTCGTGGGCGTGGTCATCGCCTTGTCGATGTCGGCCGGACTGACGGCCGTGGCCGGGGCGCCGTCGGAGTCCGGCGAGTCCGAGCAGCCGGCGAGACCGGCGGCCGCCACCGCGGCAGCGGCCGAGGCGGCCAGCAACCGCCGGCGGCTGAGGTGGGCAAGGGTAGTGGACACGGTGAATCAATCCTCCATTTGTCATCGATGCGCGCCTTCGCGCACCGGTCGGGAAGCCGCCGGTCAGTGCGGCTGACGCACCACTGCGACTCCTCCGGCGGGGACGGCGACCGAGCCGTCCACCTGCTTGCCGGTGAGGAGCTCGACGCCGTTCGCGGTGATGTGGGCGCCGCTTCCGGAGTGATCGATGAGGAACAGATAGTCCGCGCCGGCGCCGCGGCGCCGAATCATCTCCACCCCGGCGGGAACGGCCGGTTCCGCATGTACGCCGGCCTCCCGGCAGATGCGGTCGAGCAGGGTCTCTAGCGTGGCGGTGTCCGGACGGGTGGCCAGATACCACGTGGCTCCCCCACCGTGGCGGCGCCGGGTGACGGCCGGTACGCCCGCCAGCGGTCCGTCGGCGTACGTCGCGACCGCCTCGGCCTCGAGGAGCCGGACCCGCTCGGACCACAGCGAGGCGCTCGCGCCGGCCGGGACGTCGCCGGTCAGACCGACGAGCTGCCCGGGCAGCAGCGGAAAGAGCTCGTCGCTGCGCACGCCCAGCACCTCGCGGAACGCGCCGGGGTAGCCACCCAGGCGGACGTGGCAGTTCTCGTCGGCCGCCCCGCTGTGGAAGCCGACGGCCAGGGAGCCGCCGCGCTCGGCGAAGCCCGACAGGTTGGCCGCGCCCGCGTCGTCCACCACGTAGAGGCTGGGAACGAGGACGAGCCGGTAGCGGTCGAGCGCTGAGCTGCCGGGCCGGACGAAGTCGACCGCGATGCCCGCCCGCCACAGCGGCGCGTACCAGTCACGCACCAGGTCCTGGTAGCGCAGTTCACCGCTGGGCTGGGAGGGCAGCTCGAGGGCCCAGCGCGCATCCCAGTCCCAGATGATGGCGACGTCGGCGGCGCCCGTGCTGCCGCGCACCTCGGCCAGGGTCCTCAGGTCGGCGCCCAGACGGACCACGTCCTGCCAGATCTGGCTGTCGGTGCCGGCGTGCGGCAGCATCGCCGAGTGCCACTGCTCGGCGCCGGCCTTCGCGGCCCGCCACTGGAAGAAAGCAATGCCGTCGGCGCCGCGGCCGACATGCGCCAGGGCGTTGCGGTACATCTCCCCCGGCCGCTTGGCCCGGTTGACGTGTTGCCAGTTGACCGCGCCGGTCGAATGTTCCATCAGCAGCCAGGGGCGCCCGTTCCCGAGCGACCGTACGAGGTCTCCGCTCAGAGCGATGTCGATTTCGGCCTCGGTGTCGTCGGACATGACGTAGTGGTCGTTCGAGACGATGTCCAGTTCGGGAGCCCACCGCCAGTAGTCCAGCGCGTCGATCGTGCGCATCACCATGAAGTTGGTGGTGATGGGGGTGTCCGGGGTGGCACGGCGAAGCACGTCGCGCTCGGCGGTGCAGAGCGAGAGCAGTTCGTCGGAGCAGAAGCGTCGCCAGTCGAGGCGGTGGGCCGGGTTGGGATCAGCGCCGGTGGCACGGGGCGGGAGGATCTCGTCCCAGGAGTAATACCACTGGCTCCAGAAGGTGGTACCCCACGCCTGGTTGAGGGTCTGGAGGTCGTCGTCGTAGCGGTTGCGCAGCCAGGTGCGAAACGCGGCGGCGCTAATGTCGCAGTAGCAGGCGGCGTTGTGGCAACCGTATTCGTTGTGCACATGCCACATGGCGAGCGCGGGATGGCCGGCGTAACGCTCGGCCAGCTTCCCGGCGATGCGCATTGCGGCCTGCCGGTAGGCCGCGTTGCTGGAACAGAACGTCTGGCGGCTGCCGTAGGACAGGACGTGGCCCTCGCGATCGACCGGCAGCGCGTCGGGGTGGGCGTGGAAGAACCAGGCGGGTGGCGCCGCGGTAGGCGTGGCCAGATCAGCCGCGATGCCGTTGTCGTGCAGGAGGCCGAGGACCCGGTCCATGCGGGAGAAGTCGTAGCGACCCTCCGAGGGTTCCATCAGGGCCCACGAGAACACCCCGACATTGACCATGGTCACCCCGGCCACCCGCATGAGCCGCATGTCCTCGGCCCAGACGTCTTCGGGCCACTGTTCGGGGTTGTAGTCCGCGCCGTAGACGATGCCGGGCACCCGGAGCCGGGCGGTCATCGGTTGCCCGGCGGCGTCTGCGGGGCCACTTCGATCGGCTTGCGAAATTTCACGGCTCTCTCCGTAAATGCAAATGGGTCCGCCGAACGGCACCAAACGAGGGCGCGAGGAACGAAGCCCGCCGGATTTCCGTACGGCGGGCAGTCCGGCCGGCGGCACAGCACTGCCGCGAGGCGACCACGGTTATGACTGCGCAGTCATGGTGGCTCACAGATGTGATCTCCGTCAAGAGCCCGAAACACATCGCGAGCAGCCCACGGCGATCGGAACGGTGACCGGAGCCGACCTGCCGGGCGTACCGGAGCCGGTTCTGACTGCGCAATCATGTTTGCGCAGTCATATCCTCGTCGAAGTCTTGACATTGCCGTTTCCAGAGTGAACATTCTTGTTACATCGAGGTGACGCGAACAATACCCATCGGTACGCCGACGTTCGTCATCGTCCTCTTCGACCAGATCACCTCCCTTTATCGCCTCCCCATGCCCGGACGCCCCCACTGCCGTCCGGTTGACCCCGCACAGGAGGAATGTGTGAACACGAAGAAAGCCCTTGCCAGAGTGGCCACCGCCGGACTGGGGGCTGCACTGCTGACCCTGCCCGCCGCCGCCGGCGAGGCCGCCAGTCCGACGCCGCGAACGCTCTACGAACTGCCCGCCGACGCCCAGTGCACCAAGGGCAAGGGGAACTGTGCGATCTATTCGAAGTCGGCCGCGTTACCGGGCGGGCGCCTCGTCGCCGGCTTCGAGCGGGCGACCGTCGGGCCCACCGGATCCGCGGCCGGTCAGACCATCCCGGTGTACCGGAGCGACGACGACGGCACAACCTGGCAATGGCTGTCCGAAGTGCGCGCACCGGCGTACATGTCCAGCAACCCCGCACATGCCAAGTACACGAGCAACTGGGCCAGCCCGTACTTCTTCGTGTTGCCCCAGAACGTCGGCAGCCTCCGCGCCGGCACGTTGCTGCTGGCCACCACGGTGACCGGCGAGGACGCCTACTACACCGAGCAGAAGGCGGCGGATCCGAACTGGGTCCCGACCAACGACGGCGACCGGCGAGACACGGCGATCGCGCTCTATGCGAGCACCAACCAGGGTTCCTCCTGGAACTTCCTCAACATCGTCACGACGGGCGGCTGGCAGGGCGGCAGCGCCGGGGCCATCGGGCAGCGCATCGCCCGGGCCAACACATACCGGCAGGTCGACCCGGTCTGGGAGCCCTACCTGATGGTCTACAACAACCAGCTCGTGGCCTACTACTCCGACGAGAACGACTTCACCGGCTACAACACCTCGACCGGCGTGCTGAGCATGCGCGGTGACAACAACACCGCCGGCGACTCTCACGGGCAGGTCATCGCGCACCGCACCTGGAACGGCAACACCGCCGGCGGCTGGAGTGCGCCCGTGCTCGACGTCGCCGGCCGCACCGAGAACGTCGGCGGCGTCAACCAGATCGGTGGCGCGCGCCCCGGCATGCCCAACGTGGTGCCGACCTCCGACGGCCGGTGGATGATGACCTACGAGTACTTCGGTGGCGGCGACAATGTGCGCTACAAGATCTCGTCGAGTCCGTTGAACTTCTTCGCCGCCGGTGGCGAGGCCGGAACCAACATCACCGCCCTGCCGGTCACGAGCGGATCGCCGGCCCTCACGACCGGTGGCAGCCCGGTCATCGTCCGGCTGCCCGATGGTCGGTTGATCTACAACGCGGCGGGCAGCGGGGACGTCTGGGTCAACTCGAGCGGCAGCAGTACGGGCCCGTGGACGCGCCAGCTCACCACGATCGAGGCGGGCTATTTCCGCAACCTGACGTACGTTCCCCGCACCGGCCGGGTACTGGTCCTGTCGGGGGCCGGCACCATCCGCCACGCCGATATCGACTTCGGGCGTTCCGCCGGCCTCTACTACAAGCTGATCAACCGGCGCAGCGGCAAGGCCCTGGACGCGTTCGAAGCGAGCCTGGCCGACGGCACGAGCCTCGTCCAGTGGGCCGACAACGGCGGCTACAACCAGCAGTGGCACGTCAGCGACATCGGTGGGGGTTACCGGACACTCCTCAACCGCAACAGTGGCCGGGCCGTCTCCGTCCTCAACGGCAGCACCGCTGATGCGGCAAGCACCGGCCTCTGGGTCGAGAACACCGCCTTCGACCAAGCATTCACGCTCGAGCCGGTCGGCGCCTATTACGAGATCCGCGCACGCCACAGCGGCAAGCTGCTGAGCGTCGCACAGGGATCGCCGGACGACGGCGCGCAAGTGATCCAATGGCCGGACCAGAATTTGCCCGAACAGCAGTGGTCGTTGATCCAGGTGTCCAGCTGAGACGTCTTTCGTAACCGCTGGACACCATCGATCCCTCGTCCGATGCCGGAGGCAGGTCGCGCCACCTGTCTCCGGCACGGCATGGTGGTCCGCGGCAAGGCCTTACGCAATCCTTACGACCCGCGCCAGGGTTCAACCGGGCCTTGTTCCAGTGCCGTACCGGACGACTGAATGCATCATTCTCTCGTTCGAGGTAGGGAACATGCGCAGGAGAACTGGTATTGCCGTGGCCGTCGGTCTGTTGCTGGCGGCCGGTGGTGTGTCCACGGGAATCGCGTCGGCACACGAGAACCCGTCCGGCAAAGGCGCCAAGACGTCCGGGGACGGTGCGGCGGCACAGCGCGGCGGGATGGTCTTCGTCCAGTCGAACGACCCGAAAGGCAACTCCGTCCTGGCCTTCCGGCGCGCGGGGGACGGCAAGCTGACGGCAGCCGGTGAATATCCGACCGGCGGCCGCGGCGGCGCCCAGAAGGACAACCCGTTCGACCCTCTGGCGTCGCAGGACTCCCTCGTGTTCGATCGCCGGACCAGCGTGATGATCGCGGTGAACGCCGGCAGCAATTCGGTCACCACCTTCCGGGTGCGAGACGGCAGACTCACCCACCGGCGCACCGTCCGGTCCGGCGGCGAGTTCCCGGCAAGCATCGCCGTCTCGGGCCGGACCGTTTACGTCCTCAATGCCGGCGGCAACACCAACGTGACCGGATTCCGGCTGACCCACGACGGCCTGCGCCCCATCGCGGGTTCGACCCGGAAGCTGGGGATCAAGAACGCCGCTGTGCCGCTGTTCACTGACTCCCCGCCGCAGGTCGGCTTCAGCCCCGACGGCCGGCACCTGCTGGTCACCACGAAGAGCAAGAACACGATCGAGGTCTTCGCGGCGGCCCGCGACGGGCGGCTCTCGGCCAAGCCGGTGACCACCAAGTCGGCGGGGGACGTGCCGTTCTCGTTCGTCTTCGACCGGGCCGGCCACCTGCTCGTCACCGAGGCGGCCAAGTCCGGGGTCACTTCGTACACGCTGCGCAGGAACGGCGCCCTCGACGTCATCACGCCGTCAG
Source organism: Actinoplanes sp. NPDC021490 (assembly GCF_055562135.1). NCBI lineage: Bacteria > Bacillati > Actinomycetota > Actinomycetes > Micromonosporales > Micromonosporaceae > Actinoplanes > Actinoplanes sp. NPDC021490. Next base: position 356,975 of record NZ_JBVHFW010000007.1, on the reverse strand, counting down.
TGGAGTCCGGCCAGCAGGTGTTGTGCTGGATCACCCGGGCCGGGAAGTTCTTCTACGGCACCAACCCGGGCAGCTCGACCATCAGCCTCTACACGACCGACGCTGCGGGGAAGGTCCGCATCGGCGGCCGAGACGGCGTGATCGCCGACGCCGGCGGCCCGGAGGCGGTCGCGGAGGTGGCCGCCGCGGCCCGAGCCGCCGAACAGGACCCGGACGCCGAACCGGCCAAGGCCCCGGGCGCCGGCCCGATCGATCTCGCCGCCACGGCCGACGGCGCGCTGCTGTACGTGCAGAACACCCTCTCGGGAACCATCGAAGGATTCCGGGTCGGCCCCCACGGCGAGCTGACTCTCGTGGAGACCGAGAACGAGGGACTTCCCGTCTTCGCCGGCGGGTCCGGCATGGAGGGCCTCGTCGTCTGGTAGCCGGGGCCAGGTTCTTACCGATCGCTTACCTGGTCCCCGCCGACCTGTCTTCCGCCTCGTCCCGCCCGTACCGATCGGTGGCGAATCTCCGCCGAGCCAGACCGGTCCCCCAAGAAGTAACGAGGAGCAGAGCGTGCAAACCACACCGCGCCGAGTAGGCCCCATGCCCAGACGTGCCTTGCGGATCACCATGGCCGTGGCCGTCGTCGCCGCATCCGGTGCTCTTACCGCCACCTTCGTCTCGAGCGGCGGCAAGGGCACCGCGGATGCGGCCACCGAGCTGAACCAGTTCCTGCCCATCGAGAATGTCCGGCCCAACGTACGGAACCCCGCGCCCGGCGCTGGATCGTCGAGGGGTTCCTTCACTGTGGACTGCGGCACCAACGGCAACGGCAAGTTCAGCCCGGACAACCCGGTCGCGCAGCCGGGCATCAAGAACGGCGCCGAACACCTCCACGACTTCATCGGCAACCTGGCCATCACCACGAACTCGTCGAACGCCGATCTGGACGCCTCCGGGACCACGTGCAAGAACGGCGACAAGTCCTCGTACTTCTGGCCGGTCGTCCGCATCGACAAAAGCGTCCGGTCCGGCGACGAGACCCAGCGCGCCCTGGCGGCGACGACCCCGATGGTGACGTGCCCCAGCGTTCGCGACCGGCTGCCCGCCGTACCGGTGCGGGCCAAACGCGCCGTCGACAACCGGCTGGCCGCCCTCGACCGCGGGTACGCCGCGGCGAACGAGCGGATGGCGGCGGGCAGGGGCCGCGTCGATGCCCGCCTCAACTCTTCCGTCCTGGCCGATCTGCGGCAACAGCGCGCCGAGCTGATCAAGGGCATCAGCGACAGCATCGCCGGGGCCGGCGGCGGGCGCACCTCCGGCATGGTTTCGCTCGTGGAGTGCGACACCAACTATGACGGCATGCACGCGAAGATGCGGCACACCGCCGCCAGCCTGAAGGCCGGACTGGACGCCTCGTCGCAGATCCAGTGCCCGACCGTCCGCGACAAGCTTCCCGGCGTGCCCGCCCGAGCCGTCGACGAGGTCAACCGCAACCTCGCCGAGCTCGACCGGCAGATCTCCGAGGCCAACGAGCGCCTGTTCACAACGCGCGGGCAGGGCGGGAAGAACTTCGTCGACAACGCCATCCTCGGGCCGCTGAAGGCCAAGCGAACCGCCGTCCTCGACCGCATCGGCATCGCCCTCTCCCGCCAGGCCGTCCGCCCGCAGGGTCTCGAGGCCCTGGCCGGCTGCACCGTGACCGGCGAGGCTCAGCCCGGCACCAGTCAGGGCAACCAGAACGGTGGGCCGGCCACCCCCAGTGCCCCGGCCGCTCTGCCCGACCCGCAAGGCCCGAATCTCGAACTGCCCAACAACACCGGCGGCATCGTCCGGCCCGCATCGGTCCTGATCGAGTACCGCGGCAACGCCACCAGCAAGGTCGTCCCCATGCCGAAGTTCCTGCGGGCGCTCACCGGTGACGCCAAGCCGACCAGCCGCGGCCCGGCCAACGCCCGCGCCACCTGGTCCTGCTCCGGATTCGCCGACCGCCTCTCCGACAAATACCCGATCTGCCCGGCCGGCAGCCAGGTTCAGCGTGTGCAGGACTTCCCCGGCTGCTGGGACGGCAAGAACATCGACAGCACCAACCACCGCGACCACCTGGCCTTTGCCGACGCCGGCACCGGCGCCTGCAAACAAGGCTTCGTGGCCATCCCGCAGCTGCGCATCACCATCTCCTACGACATCCCCCGCGACGTACAGACCAAGGGTCAGTTCGCCCTGGATTCCTTCCCCGAGGAGGACCACAACCCCTTCTCCGACCACAACGACTTCATCAACGTCAACTCGGCCCGGACCATGCAGAAGATCGCCACCTGCATCAACAAGGGCCGGAACTGTTCCTGAGCCGGGCCGGACGCCGGAGGCAGGTCGCGCGACCTGTCTCCGGCACGGCATAGTGGCCCCCGGCGCATCGACCGGTGTGGCCGGCCCTCGGCGAAGGTGGTTGCAAGTGACGACGTGCTCACGTGTCCGATGGACCCGGGTTGCCGCACTGATCGCCCTGACCGGGGCGGCGCTCGCAGTGTCGGCGGCACCCGCCACGGCCGCCCGGGAGACCGTCAGCATCCTGAGCGTGTCGGCGGAAAACGTGAAGCCCGGCCAGACGGTACGCGTGCGGTACCGCGTCTCGAACACCGCAAGCACGACCGAGACGGCCATCGTGGTGGTCGGCGGCGGCCTGCGATGCACCTCCGGGTGCCGGGCCGAACCGAACCTCGGACCCCGGCGCAGCCAGACCTTCGACACGACGCTCGTCGCCCCCGACGCCCGCCCGGGTGAGATCACCGGCCTCAACATCTCGATCGGCGTGCGGCTCGGCGACCAGAACAGCTACGCCCACAAGATGGTCTACGTCCACGGGTCGGGTGCGTCGTCACCCGGCGGGACCAAGCCGGCGGCCGGGGTGAGCGGGCTGTCCGGCCGGGTCCGCGACACCGGCGGAAAGGCGATCGGCGGTGTAGACCTGACCATCCGGGACAGCGCCGGGCACAAATACCGGACGACCAGCGGCCGCAGCGGGAAGTTCTCGATCTCGCCGAGCACCGGCAAGCCGATCGCCAAGGGCGCCATCACGGTCGCCGCGGCCAAGGACGGCTACCGCAGCACTCGCACGACCGTACGGGGCACCGCCGGCAACGCCGTGACCGTGCGGCTGACCCTGTCGGCCGTGGCCACACCGCCCAAAACGCCGCCGTCGTCCGCCGCCGCCGCAAGCCCCCTCCCCGTTGCGGCGGACGTCACCCCCGAGGCTGCGGCGCCCACCCTCGAGGCCGTCAGCGACGAAGGAAGCAGTTCGTGGCCGTACGTTCTCGTGGGCGGCTTGCTCGTCGCGTCGGGCCTGACCGCGCTGGCCCTGGTGATGATGCGCCGCAGGAACGGCTATCGCTGAGAATCGCCAGTTGATCAGGACTTGGCGCGCCAGCGGCGGCGCAGCGCGAAAGCGGCCGACTTGGGCCGGCGGTCCCGGGTGAACACGCCCTTCTTGTTGCCGTCGACCCGCATGATGCCGGACTTGGTGGCGAAGTCCGCGAAGTTCCACACCTGCTCACCGACCACGGCGTCGCAGGCGTCGAAGACACGGTGGTTCATGTCGAGATAGTCGACCTGGTACTCCTCGCTCCACGGCTGCGGGGTGAGCGAGTGCAGGCCGGGCATGGTGTCGGCACCGTACTCGGTGATGATGATCGGCTTGCCCTCGCCGGCCCAGGCGGAGATCTCCCGGGTCCAGTCCCGCTCGGCGCCGGCCAGGTCGCCGGTGTTGACGTACCAGCCGTAGTAACGGTTGAGCATGAGGACGTCGGCGAACTGGGAGACGCGGCACTTGCCGTGCGGGGCCAGCATGACGTTCACAAAACCGACCGGGCGTGACGGGTCGGCCTCGCGGGCCACCTCGAACAGGGGCCGGAAGTACTCCTCGGCGCCCGCGGTGTCGGACTCGGGCTCGTTGGCGATCGACCACAGGACGACGCTGGGGTGGTTCTTGTCGCGGGCGATGAGCTCGCGGATCGCCTGCGCGTGCACCTGCTGGGTGGCGTCGTTGATGGTCTCGGGTGAGTAGGTCTGATAGCCCTGCCCGCCGAAGATGCCGCCGCCGAGGCCCATGTTGAGGCCGACGGCCGCGGTCTCGTCGATGATTACGATGCCGTGCCGGTCGGCGTAGTCGAGAACGTCCTCGGAGTACGGGTAGTGCGAGGTCCGGAACGAGTTCGCGCCGATCCATTTCAGCAGCTCGAAGTCGTGCACGAGGTGGGCGTCGCTGTGCGCCTTGCCGATGACGTCGTGGTCCTCGTGCATGCCGAAACCCTTGAAGTAGAAGGGTTCGCCGTTGATGAGGAACTGGTTGCCGCGGACCTCCACGGTGCGGATGCCGACCGGCTGGTGGTAGCAGTCGTGGACCTCGCCGGCGTCGTCGACGAGCCGCACCTCCAGGTCGTACAGGTAGGCGGCGCCGGGCGCCCAGGCAACGACGGCCGGGACCTCGAGACGACCGGTCGCCCCGGCCGATTCGGCCACCACGGCGCCGCCGGCGTCGCGGAGCACCACGTGGGTGCCGAGGCCGTCGGCGCCGGCGGCCTCGGTGGCGTAATCCACGGTGCCGGTGCTCCCGTCGAGACCGGTCACGACGGTGACGTCCTCGACCCGGGCCTGCGGTGTGGCCACCAGCCACACCGAACGGTGCAGGCCGGCGAAGTTGAAGAAGTCGTGCCAGTAGATCTGCGCCGTGCCGGTCGGGGTCTGCTCGATCACGCCCGGGGGGATCGACTGGAAGGAGAGGGTGTTGTTGACCAGCGCCGTGATCCGCAGTTCCCGGCCGGGGCTGACAAGATCGGTGATGTCGGCTTCGAACGGGGTGTAGCCGCCCTCGTGGCTCATCACTTCGGTGTCGTTCACCCAGACGGTGGCGCGGTGGGTCGCGGATTCGAAGTGCAGGACGACGCGCTCGCCGGCCCAGCCTCGCGGGACCCGGACGGTGCGCTGGTACCAGATGTCGCCGAAGTAGTCGCGGACCGAGGCGTCGGCGGCCACGTCGTTGAAGCTGGCGGGCACGGCCATGTCGCGGGCGCCGGGGAGGGAGCGGCGGAACCAGCCCTCGGTCCGGCCGGTCGCGCCGGGGTCCGGTTTGAACGACCAGAGGCCGTCGAGGCGCTTCTTCTCACGGGTGGCGCTGTCCTGAGGACGCAGCATGATCGGGCCCTTTCGCTTCGGTGATGTCCCATTGACTCATCGGGACCGGCCCGGGGCGCCGTGATTGCCATGAGTTGCCACGCCGCGACCGGCTCGCACTGTTCGGCAACTGAATGCAACAAGCTGAACTCACACCGTCGGCGGGGCTCTACTGGCTTCAGCCACCGAAGCCTTTCGATGCAGCCCTCGAGGAGACCCGCTCCGATGTCCATCAAAGACGTCGCACCGAACCCGCTGGTCGCGGGTGACCGTCTCAGCAGACGCACGATCGTCGGTTACGGCCTCGGCGATTTCGCCGGCAACCTGGCCTTCACGCTGTCGACCGCCTTCCTGCTCTATTACTACACCGATGTCGCGGGCATCTCGGCCGCCGCGGTCGGCACCATGTTCCTCATCGTCCGGCTCTGGGACGCCTTCGCCGACACCTTCGCCGGTCGGCTCGTCGACCGCACGATGACCCGCTGGGGCAAGTTCCGGCCGTTCATCCTGTTCGGCGCCGTTCCTCTGCTGTTTCTGAGCTACCTGACCTTCCACGTGCCGACTTCCTTGTCGGACAACGGCAAGCTGCTGTACGCCTACCTCACCTACGCCGTCCTCGGCCTGCTCTACTCGCTGGTCAACATCCCGTACGGCTCCCTCGCCTCGGCCATGACCCAGTCGGTCCGCCAGCGCGCCAAGCTCGTCGCCTCCCGGTTCTTCGGCGCGGGCGTCGGCGGCATCGTCCTGACCTATCTGATCGCCCCGAGAATCTCCGACGTCCGCTCGCAGAAGGGTGAGCTGACCCCGGAGGCGTACGCGGCCAAGGTCCAGACCATCTTCACCCAGACCACGCTGGCGTTCATCGTGATCGGCACCCTGGCCTATCTGCTGACCTTCTACCTCTGCCGCGAGCAGGTCGTCCGCACGCAGCCGAAGGTGTCGCTGCGCGAGACGATCGACACCCTGAAGAGCAACAAACCCCTCGGATACCTGTGCGCGGCGAGCTTCTTCTACCTCATCGGACTCTTCGCCGTCGGTGGCGCGTCGGCCTACTACGCCGAGTACGTCATGGGTGACATCAGCTGGCTCGGCCCGATCACCCTGGTCAACGTCGGCACCTCGATCGTTCTGGCGCCGTTCATCCCCAAGCTCGTGGACCGCTTCGGCAAGAAGGCGATCTTTCAGTACTGCGGCATCTTCACCGTCATCGGCGGCGTCGCGTTGTTCTTCACCCCCGGCGGGCTCGCCGTTCCCGCCCTGATTTTCCTGGCCGTCAAGGGCGTCGGCGCGGCCCTGATCAACACGGTCATGTTCGGTCTCGAGGCCGACACCGTCGAGTACGGCGAATGGCAGACCGGCAAGCGGTCCGAGGGGTCGACGTACGCGATCTTCTCCTTCACCCGCAAGATCACCCAGTCGATCGGCGGCGCCATCGGCGCCTGGGCCCTGGCCATCGGCGGCTACCTCTCGGCCACCACCGCGGTGCCGAACCCGGTTCAGCCCGACTCGGCGATCTGGTCGATCCGCTTCACCATCGGCCTTCTGCCGGCCATCGTCGCGGTGATCGCGATCCTCATCTTCTGGAAGTACCCGCTCATCGACGAACGCTTCAAGCAGATCCGCGACGAGACGGAACTCCGCAAGCGCGAACAGGGTTCACTCATCGCCCCCGACGGCCACGTGATCAACTGATGCGCTTCCGCCGCCGGCCGGGGATCGGCGGCGGCCCGGTGGACTGCCGCTTGACGAACCTGACCGGCAGAACCAGTGGCGGCGCGCTGGGCCGGGCACCGTGCAGCACCGCGATGCTGTTGCGCACACCGGTTTCGCCCATGTGCCGCAGCGGCGCGGCCACCGTGGTCAGCGCAGGCTCGACGATCTCGCTGAACTGGGTGTTGTCGAAGCCCACCACGCTGACGTCATCGGGGACCCGGAGCCCCAGCGCGTGCAGGCCCTTGATCACTCCGATCGCCAGCTGGTCGTTGTAGGCCAGCACGGCGGTCGCGCCGAGATGCGCCACCCGCTGGGCCCGGCGGAAACCGGCGACCACGGTCGGCGCATTGGGCCCGACCCGCCGGACGTCCAGCTCCAATTCCATCGCCGCCTCCCGCAAGGCCTGCCACCGCACCCCCTCCGACCAGCTCTGCTCGGGACCGGCCAGATAGAGGATGCTTCCGTGACCGAGCATCCCCAGGTGCTCGGCGGCCCGCCGCACCCCGCGCGGGTTGTCGGGGATCAGGCAGGACACCTCGGGGATCGTGCGATTCAGCAGCACGGTGGCCTTCTGCTTGGCGATCAGGCGCAACGTGGAGTCGCTCAGCCGGGAGCTGGCGATGACCAGGGCGTCGACCGCGCTGAGTCCGGCTTCGATCATCTGCCGCTCCACTTCCGGCGACTCGCTGGTGTGCGAGAGGATCAGCAGATAGCCCTCGGCCCGGGCGGCGTCGGACGCTCCCTTGATGATCTCGCCGTAGAACGGATTGGTCACATCGGAGACGACCAGACCGATCGCCCCGGTCACCGGGGCGCCCAGCGGGCCGCGTCCGTCCAGCCGCTCGGTGCGGTAACCGAGCCGCTCGGCGGCATCGAAGATCGCCCGGGCCGTCCGCGCGCTGACCCGGCCCGGCCGGGCATACGCGCGGGACACCGTCGACGCCGCGACCCCGGCTTCCCGGGCCACGTCGTAGATGGTGGGCCGCGTCGCCATCGAATCAGCTTACGACCTGATCGGTGGGCTCTCCGTCACCCTCGGTCACAGTTTCGGACCGCGATGACGGAGAACGGCCACCGTCCGTCGGCCGGTCACCCGGCGTACGGAATCATGGGTTGTGCGGGCACCTCACCGGGAGGCGACGGCGGGGCAGTCGATCTCAACCTTGTCGATGTCGTTGGTGAAGAAGGCGCCCTGGTGGCCGGAGTCGACCCACCCGTGCAGCTCCCAGTAACCGGCGTTGCGCCAGATCCAGACCCAGACGGTGCCGCCGGTGTTGTTCTTGATCGCGGAGATCCGGTTCTGGTAGGCGCCGCCCCGCAGGTCGTGCTCGCCGCAGCGACCGGCGACGAACAGCGTGTTGTAGCCGATCTCGGAGTCGTAGAAGCAGGCGCTGCTTTGTTCCCTTCTCGGCGAACGATCTGACGCCGAGTGTCGGGCAGCGCCGTCCCGCGCGGGTGGAGCCCGGACAATTCCGGACGCCGGGAAACGGCGGAACGACAGAGGGCACGACCGTGATCCGGTCATGCCCTCTCGAACAGCGGCGGATCCGGTCAGACCGGGTTGGAGGTCTGCCAGCCGCGCTTCAGGATGTGGGTGGAGCACTGCCCCGTCGATGACCAGCCGTTGATGCCCTTCCAGGCCCCGTACTGCCGGAAAATGGTCTGGCCGCTGGAGGACTCGCAATCCTGCCAGGCCCGGATGATCCCGGTGCCCGAGGTGTACCGCACCAACGTGTGAGTGCTGAGGTATTGCCTCTGGATTCCGCCGGGCGCGGCCTGGGCGGCGGTGGGCACGGCCAGCAGGGCGACGGTCGTCACGCCCGCGGCGGCCACGGCGGTAAGAGTTCGTGTCATGAATTTTCCTCTTTCGGCTTCGACGATGAGGCTGCGCCTACTGTGCTTGATGCCGGTCGAAGGATTGTCGAAGAACTGTCGAGCGCGGGGGCGTCATGCGGTTTCAGCTGCTCGGAGAGCCGCAGGTGCACGCCCGGGGACGGGCGGCGGCGATGGGCCCGCCCAAGCAGGCCGCCGTCCTCACCGCCCTGCTCCTCGACGCCAACCGGCCGCTGTCCACCGAGGTGCTCGTCGAACGGGTCTGGGGTTCGGAGGCGCACGAGCGTGCGGCGCGGACGCTGCACACCTACGTCTCCCGCATCCGGCAATTGCTCGATCCGGCCGACGACCGGATCCGGTTGCACCGCCACCGCAGCGGCGGCTACCTGCTGGAGATGCCCGAGGAGTCGCTGGATCTGCACTACTTCCGGCAGCTGGCCGCCCGCGCGTCCGAACTGGACCGCGACGATCCGAAACGTGTCGTCCTGCTGCGCGAGGCCATGGCGCTGTGGCGGGGCCAGCCCCTGGCCGGGCTCCCGGGTGACTGGGCCGCCCGGGCGCGCACGCTGCTGATCGACGAGCGGATCGACGCGACCGTGCACTGGGCCGACGCCGAGATCCGGACCGGCAACCCGGCCACCGCCCTCGGGCCCCTGACCGAGCTGGCCGAGCAGCACCCGCTCGTCGAGCCGCTGGCCGCCGCGCTGATCCGGACGCTCGCCGCCACCGGCCACACCGCCAAAGCCGTGAACCAGTTCCTTTCCGTACGCCGCCGCCTCGTCGACGAACTGGGCGTCGAGCCCGGCGCCGAGCTGCGGGCGGCCCACCGCGACATCCTGCGCGAGACGCGCGAGCCCGACGAGATAGTTCCGGCCCAGCTCCCGCTGGACGTGCCGGACTTCGTCGGCCGCGACGCCGAGCAGCAGCGGTTGCACGAGCTGGCCGGCACCGCGGTGATCGTCGTGTCCGGCACGGCCGGCGTCGGCAAGAGCACGCTCGTCGTGCACTGGGGTCACCGGATGCGCCGCCGGTTCCCCGACGGCCAGCTCTACGTCGACCTGCTGGGCTTCGACCCGTCCGGCACCGCGCTGAGCGCCACCGACGCGTTGCGCAACCTGCTCCTCGCCCTGGCCGTGCCGGCCGCGCGCATCCCGGCCGGGCTGGACGCGCGGTCGGCGCTCTATCGCAGCGTCCTGGCCGACCGCCGGGTCCTGGTGGTGCTCGACAACGCGGCCCACGAACGCGACGTGCGCCCGCTGCTGCCCGGCGCGCCGAACTGCCTGGTCGTCGTGGCCAGCCGCAGTCAGCTGCCCGGCCTTGTCGCCGCCGAGGGCGCCCGGCCGGTCGAGTTGGGCCTGCTGCCGCCCGCACAGGCCCGGGAACTGCTCAGCCGGCGGCTCGGCGCCGGCCGGGTCGCCGCCGAACCGGCCGCCGTGGACCGGATCCTCGCCGCCTGCGCGCGGCTTCCGCTGGCGCTGACCGTCGCCGCCGCCCGGGCACTGCAGCAGCCGGGGCAACCGCTGGCCCGGCTGGCCGAGCAGCTGCACGCCGTACGGGAAAGCCTCGATGCCTTTGCCGGGGATGACGAGGCGACCGATGTGCGGGCGGTGCTGTCCTGGTCCTACCGTGCCCTGACGCCCGAGGCGGCCCGGCTGTTCCGGCTGCTCGGCCTGCATCCGGGTCCCGACCTGGCCTTGCCGGCCGTCGCCGCTCTGCTCGGGGAGCCGATCGGACGGGCCGAGCGGCAGCTGCGGGTGCTCATCCGGGCCAGCCTGCTCAGCGAGCACCGGCCGGACCGGTACGCGGTGCACGACCTGCTCCGGGCCTACGCCGGCGAGCTGGTGCGGCCGGAGGAGACCGCCGCGCCGCTCGGCCGGATGCTCGACTACTACGTGCATTCGGCCTACGCCGCCGACCGGATCCTGTATCCGCACCGGGAGGTCCCCGAGCTCACCACCGGCGGCCCGGTGACCAGGCCGGCCGACCACGCCGCCGCGCTCGCCTGGTTCGCCGAGGAACATCAGGTTCTCGTACGCCTGGTCCGGCACGCCCACGACGCCGGGCTCGACTCCGGGGCCTGGCTGCTGGCCCGCGGCCTGACCACGTACTTCGACCTGCAGGGGTACTGGCCGGACTGGGTGCTCACCCAGCAGATCGCGCTGGCCTCGGCCACCCGCGCGGGCGATCCCGACCGGGCGGCGTTCGCCCACCTCAACCTGGGTCTCGCCTTCGCCCAGCTCGCCCCGGACGACTCGGCCCGCCACCTGCGGCTCGCCCTCGACGGCTACCAGCGTCTCGGCCAGGCGAAGGGACAGGCACACACGCACAACGCGCTGGCCCGGGTGCTCGGCAGCCAGGGCGACCCGCGGGAGGCGCTGCGCCAGACCGAACAGGCGGTCGAGCTGTTCGGCCGGGTGGGCAACCACGGCGGGCAGGCCCGGGCGCTGAACAACCTGGGCTGGTACCACACCCAGCTCGGCGAGAACGATCAGGCGCTGGCTCGCTGCCAGGAGGCGCTGCGGCTGCACCGGCGGATCGGCGACCGGTACGGCGAGGCCAACACTCTGGACAGCCTGGGGCTGACCTATCACCACCTCGGCGACCACGACCGGGCGGTGCGGGAATACCGGGCGGCGCTGGACGCGTGGCGTGAGGTCGGCGACCGCTACAACGAGGCCGGCACGCTGGGCCGGCTGGGCGACACGTACCGCAGCATCGGCGAGAACGGCGAGGCGCGAAAGGCGTGGGAACGGGCGCTGACCATGCTGACCGAGCTGGGCCACGCCGACGCGGAACAGATCCGCCGCAGCCTCGAGGCGCTGCCCTAGACAATTCTTCGACATTGCTTCCACACGGCGGGCGCACCCTTGCCAACCATGACACCAACGAGAAAACGCCGGCTGGCCGTCGCGGTCTCGACCGCACTGCTGGCCACCACCGCCGCGACCGTCCTGCCGACGCCGGCCTACGCGGCCGACGGCCGGGTCAAGGCCAACAACGGGTACGGCGAGACGGCGATCTACTGGTCCCGCCGGGCCGACGTGATGCTGGTGACCGTCCAGGTCAAGGACCTCAAATGCGACGGTAAGACCATCTCCTCCGGCGTATCACCCAGATTCGCGAGCGTCGAAACCGACGCCGGAAAGTATTTCAAGTACGACTATTCGGTCAACTCCGGCTGCAAGACGGAGGTGCTGAAGAAATTCAGCTACTCGGTCAAACAGCTGGGCGGCTCGAAGGGCCGCTCCGGAACGGTCTGCGCCGTCGTGATGATCGGCGGCGTGGGTCCCATCAACCGGCACCTCACGGAGAAGTGCGCCTTCTACGACTGAAACACCGGCGGCGCCCTGTGTCCGTCCAAATGCGGGCACAGGTCGCGGCTTCAGCCGGCGTGAACGTCGACGGTCGCGGTGATCGTCCCTGGCATGCCGGCGATCCGGCCGGCGGCGTCACCGTCCAGGCGCCCGATGATCACGATGCCGGGATAGTACGACTGGTCGCCGTAGTAGAGGACGAGATCGTTGCCGGGCGCGTAGTAGCCGACATCTCCGACGTCAGGGTCGGCACCGTCCGGCTGGCCGTCCCGGGACAGCGGTGACGGCAACGGGCCGGTCTTCTCCACCGAGCCGTGATCGGTCATGTCGACGGTCAGCGGCAGCTGGTCGACGAGGTCGCGGCCGGCGGCACTGTCGAAGATCGTGGCCGACAAGCGCTCACCGCCGATGGTGATCCGGACCTTCATCTGCTCTCCCTTCGTTGGTGAGGCCTGGCCCGGCTCGGCGGATGCGTTCCGGGGGTTGCTGGGCGACGTCGACGGTGTTCCCACCGCCGTTTCACCGCAGCCGGTGACAGTCAGTCCCACGACTGTCAGCAGCACTGCACAGACGGCCGCGCGTGAGGCTGGCATGGCTTCTCCATCTGCCGGACGAACCGGCTCTCAGCGGTCTCGGACGACCTCGTCAAGGATCCGGCCGGCCATGGCGGCCTGCCGCGAGCCGACCTCGTTGCCCAGCACCGCGACGAGTCCCCGCAGTTCGGCTTCGCTGAGGCCCGTGTTGAGCCCGATGGCGAAGTGGGACCGCAGCTGCGACTCCGTGCCTTTCAGCGTGGCCAGGGCGGCGATGGTGGCGACTTCGCGGCTGCGCCAGTCCAGGTTGTCGCGGCCGAAGATGTCGCCGAACAGGTGGGCCTTGAGAAACTCGTCGATTGCCGGCACGAAGTCGAACATCGGACCGGCGACCGGGGCGCCGGTCAGCTCCGCCTGATTGCCGGCGCCGAGCGCGAGGGCGTCCGTGCCACCGGGCAACGGACGCGGTTCGGGCCCGGCCTCATCCTTGATCCCGTTGTCCTGGCGGTGCTCCAGAACGGTCATGAACGTGCCGATGGCGTTCAGGCTGCGGGGGAAACCGGCGTAGGCGTACATCTGCACCAGCACCTCCTTGACCTGGTTGACCGTCACACCGGAGTCCAGGCCCCGGTTCAGCGCGGTCGTCAGCCGGGGCAGGTCGCCGGCGGCGGTGAACGCGCCGATCAGGGCCATCGCGGCGTGCTGCCGGCCGAGCGCGCCGGTCTCCCGGTGGTCACCGGCGACGCGGCCGTTGTACTGCTCGTCGGACACGTGCTCCAGCCAGTTCACGCCTTGGCCGTCACGCACCCCGGTCAAGGCCATGTGGGTCATGACGCTGTCCGGCGCGGCGCCGTGCCAGTGCTTGACGCCGGGCGGGCACCAGACGACATCACCGGCCCGGATTTCCTGCAGCGGTCCGTCCCACTGCTGGGTGCGGCCAACGCCCTCGGTCACGACCAGCCGCTGCCCGGCCGGATGGGTGTGCCACGCCGATCGGGCGCCGGGCTGGAACGTCACGTACGCGCCCGAGTACGGGGCCGTCGCGTCGGCCCCGAACAGCGTGCCGACGCGGACCTCGCCGGTGAAGGTGTCCGGCGAGCCCGCGGTGGAGGTCTGGTCCTGGCTGCGGGTGATCATCTGCTTCTTCCTCCGATCGTCCTTGTCGGCGGCGGGCCCCGGAGCGCCGGCCACGACAAGCAGGGCAGAACGAGTGCTGCGAACGCTCGTTCCAGCAAACCGCGCCGACGCCGTACGGGGGAAGTTTCTGCTGATGGGTGTACCGACAGGGCACCCCAGCACGACTCGACTCGTCGTACCGCGCCGACATGGCCCGTGGCCAACTTGCGCACCCGACCCCGACCTCACCATGATCCTGTACGCCCCCGAGCCCGCCTCCTCCACCGAAGACACCCTGCGCCTGCTGACATCGGCGGCGCGCGCCCGTCGGCCACTGGGCGCATAGGAGTGACCGGTTCGCGAAAACACGGACACAGGCCGTTCGGAGTGCATGCACCGTTCATCCACCGCTCCGGCCTCCCCTGCCCCGGGGAGCACGCGGAAAAAGGCGGGCCCGCTACGACCGCAGCCGATCTCGCCAGGCGCGCCGCTAAGGGCGTCGGAAATTTGGCCGAACCAAGTGGTGCGGGAGGCGGGGGCTGCCCGCGGGACACGCGTTCCGACGTGAGCCGGACAGGTGCGTCTCTGGTATCAGAGAACGGAACCAACGTGAGCGAGACTAGTGTTGTTGAGCTGCTGGTCAGTCGACCGGGAGGGCGGCGACGATCATTCGCTGACCTGGGCGTCAACGTCAAAATTCTGGCGGCGATCACCGTCGCGGCCGCGGTTGCGCTGGTCGTCGGCATCGTCGGCCTGACGGCGCTGAGCAGTTCGAGTTCGGCCGCGCAGCAGATCTATCGATCGAACCTGGCCAGCGTCGACGCTATCGGCGTCATTCACGCGGCGACCGTGCAGGCCCGGGTGGACCTGGCCAACCATGCGATCTCGCGGGACGCGGCCACCATGGCCAAGTACGAGGAGCAGTTCTCCAACAGTCTCAAGGCGGTTGACGCCGGCCTCGCCGCCTACCGCGCCAGCAACCCGGTGGGTAGCGCCGCAGCGATCAACGATCTGGAATCCACCTGGCAGAAATACGTTGGGGTCGCGCAGGGGCAGCAGATTCCGGCCGGTCGGCGTAACGACCTCGCCGCCTGGCAGCGGACCCGCGACGCCACCATCACTCCGCTGATCACCTCGATGGCCGAGCGCCTTCAGGAGCTGGGCGAGGCGGAACGTAGCGACGCGGCCGCCGCGGCCGAGTCGGCCCGATCGGGTTATGAGAGAAGCCGCGTCCTCTCCATCGTCCTGCTGACTGTGGGACTGCTGATCGCCGCGGGAATTGGCGTCTGGGTGGCCCGGCAGATCGTGCGGTCGCTGCACAGAGTGAAAAGCGTGTGCGAAAGTCTGGCCGCCGGTGACCTGACCCGCACCGCCGGGCTGGAGTCGCGGGACGAGCCCGGGCAGATGGGCGCGGCGCTGGACACCGCGGTGGGACGGTTGCGGGAGACCGTCACCACGATCGGCGGATCGGCCACGACACTGTCCGCGGCCTCGGAGGAACTGTCGGCCGTCAGCACACAGTTGCAGGCGGGCGCGGGCGATGCCGCATCGCAGGCCACCAACGCCAGTGCCGCGACCGAGGAAGTGAACGCGAGCGTGCAGACGATCGCCGCCGGCGCCGAGGAGATGAACGCGTCGATCGTCGAGATCGCCACCAACGCCTCTCGCGCCGCGGAGGTCGCCCGGCAGGGATTGTCGGTCGCCGAGCGCACCAACGAGCAGGTCGCCGAGCTGGGCGTGGCCAGCGCGGAGATCGGCGACGTGGTCAAACTGATCACCAGCATCGCCGAGCAGACCAACCTGCTCGCCCTCAACGCGACGATCGAGGCGGCCCGCGCCGGTGAGCTGGGCAAGGGGTTCGCGGTCGTGGCGGGCGAGGTCAAGGAGCTGGCCCAGCAGACCGCGAAGGCGACCGAGGAGATCACCGCCCGGATCACCAACATCCAGGCGTCCAGCGGATCAGCGGCCGGGGCCATCGGGGAGATCACCTCGGTGATCGCACAGATCGGCGACTACACCACCACGATCGCCTCCGCGGTCGAGGAGCAGACCGCCACCACCAGCGAGATGAGCCGATCGGTGGCCGAGGCCGCCACGGGAAGCGGCGACGTCGCCCGGACCGTGTCCGGCGTCGCCGAGGTCGCCGGCGCCACCGCCGACGGCGCCAAGGCGACCCGCGAGGCCGCAGCCGACCTCACCCGGCTGGCCAACGATTTGACCACCCTGGTCAACGGTTTCCGTCACTGATCCGGCCGGCGCGTCGATGCGCCGGCCGGGTCCCCACCACGCCTCAGGAGAGCTATGTCAGCCACCGATGCCGACACCACGTACGGATTGCATCGGCCCACCATGAACGACGCACGCGAGGCGATGCATCGCGTCCACGGTGACGACGGCCCCTCCGTCTGGGCCCGGTTGCTGACCGCCGCGGGTCTCGGCGCCGCCTCGCAGAGCGAAGCCGACCTGCCCCGGCTCCTGGAGGCGATGGCCCGGCTCGACCCCGTCTCCCGGCTGTGTGCCCAGGCCCTGAACATCCGGCTGTCGTCGCACACCTACCTGAGCGCCGCCCATACCCTCACGAGGAGATAGCAGTGGCCACCCTGAGCCTGCCCGAACTGTTCGCCCGCCTCGGCGCGCCGCAACGGATCCGACAGATCGCCCGCTACGACCTGTTCAACCCCGATCTGCCACCGCTGCTGGACGCCATCGCGGCCCGCAGCGCGGAGCAACTGCACGCCCCGGTGTCGGTGGTCTCGGTCATTCTGGACAGCTCGCAGTTCATCCTCGGTGGCCACGGCGTCACCGGCTGGGTGGCCGAAGCACAAGGCACCCCGGCGGAGTGGGCCCTGTGCACCCAGACCGTTCTGGGCGGCCGGCCCTATTGCGTCAACGACAACACCAGCGACCCGCGGCACGCCGCCAACCCCTTGCTGACCATGAGCGGTCTGCGGAGCTACGCCGGGGTGCCGCTCCGGGACGAGGGCGGTGAAAGTCTCGGCTCGCACTGCGTCCTGGACTTCGTGCCGCGAAGCTTCACCGACGAAGAACTCGCCGTTCTCGAGCACGGTGCCGAGGAGGTCATGCGGGTCCTCGCCGACTTTCGCACCGGCTGAGGCGCCGCGGGACGCGGCGCGGGGAGTCCGCCCGATCGGCGACCTGTCGTGAAGTTCGTGGGCCATCGGCCGGTAATACGGCTCAGCCGACGACTTCCAAGGTCGACGTGAATGGTGCAGGGCATCGCCGGGCAGTTCGTCCGGAGCGTCACCGGGTGAACGGGGCTGGGTGTGTCTGACATTTCGACGGGTGGATTGTCACCGCGTTCTCACCGTGGTGATCGGCGTCATCGGGGTGCTGCGGCTGCGGGAGACCAACGACCGCATCGAGAACATGCATCAGAACAACCTGCTGGCTGTAGGTTATGTCGGTACGGTGAAGGCGGACTTGGCGTTCGTCCGGTTCCAGCTGTTGAACATGCTGGTCGTGGACACGGACGCGGCCCGGGCGAAAGCGCAGGACCAGCTCGATCGGCTGGATGCCGATCTCGATCAGCAGTGGGCGGCTTATCAAGGCACCGGCGTCGCCGGCCGCGAACGACAAGTGGCCGCTTTCAGCGACAGCCTCGAAACGTACCGTCAGGTACGCGATGAGCGACTCATTCCCTTGGCGATGGCCGGCGACGAGGCCCAGTTCGTCAAGGTTCGCACCGCGGCCGCGGACGCCTCGATCAACACGATGGTCACCGCGCTCGACGAGATCAACGGCATCGAGTCGCGGTCGGCGGACCAGTCGCTGATGGAGTCCCGCCGCGCGGCCGACCAGGCGCAGCTGTTGATGATCGGCCTCATCGCCGCCGCGATTGTTCTCTCCGCGGGCATCGTGGTCGTGGTCACCCGGGCGATCGCCGGCCCGCTCCAGCGTACGGTCGCGGTGCTGGCCGGGCTGGCCGAAGGCTTCCTGGATCAGCGCCTGCACGTGGGTAGCCGCGACGAGATGGGCCAGATGAGCGGCTCCGTCAACACCGCGCTCGAGCGGCTCACCACCGCCATGCGCGAGATCGGTGTCAACGTCGAAACCCTGGCGTCGTCGTCCGAGGAACTGTCCGCGGTGGCCGCGTCGGTCAACGATTCCGCCCAGCGTTCCGCCGGCCAGGCTCAGGGCGCCTCCTCGGCCGCGGAGCAGATCAGCGTCAACATCTCCACCATTGCGGCCGGTTCCGAAGAAATCGGCGCCTCCATCTCGGAGATCGCGCGCTCGACGTCCAGCGCCGCGGCGGTGGCGGCCGGAGCGGTCACCACCACCGCGGAAGCCCGCCACATCCTCGACCGGCTCGGCGCGTCGTCGGCGGAAATCGACGACGTGGTCAAACTGATCACCAGCATCGCCGAGCAGACCAACCTGCTCGCTCTGAACGCCACCATCGAGGCGGCCCGGGCCGGTGAGATGGGCAAGGGCTTCGCCGTGGTCGCCTCCGAGGTCAAGGATCTGGCTCAGGAGACGGCCCGGGCCACCGAGGACATCTCCTCGCGGGTCGCGGCGATCCAGGGTGATTCGCAGGCCGCGGTCACGGCCATCACCGCGATCAGCGAGGTCATCCACCAGATCAACGACAGCCAGACCGCGATTGCCGCGGCCGTCGAGGAGCAGACCGCCACGACCACCGAGATGAGCCGTAACGTCAGTGAGGTCGCCACCGGGTCGGCGGAGATCAGTGCCAACATCAGCGGAGTGGCCCAGGCTGCCGCCGAGACCACCAACGCGGCCGCCAACACCGAGCAGACCTCCGCCGACCTGGCCCGCGTCGCCGGTGCGCTGCAGACCAACCTGGCCCGCTTCCGCTACTGAGTCCTAGGCGAACAGGTCCCGGCGGATCCCGGCCGCGCGGAAGAGGTAGTCGCGGGAGGTCTCGAGTTCGCCGCGGAGGCGGTTCAGGTCCGCGTCGAGCAGCTTCCCTTTCCACTTGCGCACCTTGCCGGCGACGATCACCGTCTCGACGTTCGTCCGGTCCATCAGGGAGACGACGGCTCCGGGCGCGCTGTTGAGGGGCGTCACGTTGATGGCCGTGGCGTCGAGCAGCACGATGTCGGCTTCCTTGCCCGGCGTCAGCGAGCCGGTCCGGCGGCCGAGGCGCAGGTGCTCGGCGCCGTTGACGGTCGCGAAGCGCAGGACGTCGCGGACGGTGAACAACGGCGGGGTGCCCGGGGCGGGAACCGGCCAGTTGGCAGGCGGTGTGAAGTCGCCCTGTTCGAGAACCATCTGGTTGACGATCATGCGCTGCATCATCATCGCCGAGCGCATCAGCGTGAACGGGTCGGCGGCCATCGTGGTCTCAACGTCGGAGCTGAGGGATGGCTGCATGCCGAGAGCCTGCAACTTGAGGAACGGCGGCATGCCGTGGCGCATGGTCATCTCGATCGGAGCGGCCACCGAGACCCGTACGCCGGCGTCCCGCGCCCGTTGCCACGCCAGGTCGGACATGCCGGTCATGTGGATGAGCAGCACGTCGGGGCCGAGCCCGATGTCGTTGTTCAGCCCGCCGGTTCCGCGGGCGATGTCGTCGAGGATGGGCCGCATGCCCGCGCCGGAGACGGCGTGGGCGGCGATCTGCAGGCCCAGATCGCGGGCGATGCCCCAGGATCGGGTGTAGGTCTGTTCGCTCAGATAGACCTCGCCGCCCATGACCATGCTGACCAGTTGGTCGTCGGAGGAGAACCACTGCTTCCTGATCCGGTACGCGTCCTGCGGGTAACGGGCTCCCGGGCGGCCGTCGCCCTCGAAGTAGCCGAACGCGGACCGGCGGCCACTGTCGATGAGGGCCTGGACGGCGGCGTCACTGTGCTCGGGCGAGTGGTGGATCTGGGAGACGTCGAGGACCGAGGTGACGCCCGCGTCGAGTTGGGACAGTCCCGCGAACAGCGAGTTGATGTAGACGTCCTGGGGCCGGTAGACCGGTGCGAACCGCTGCAGGATGTAGTCGGTGTACGAGGGGTCCGCGCTGGGTGAGCCCGAGCCGTCGTCGACCAGCAGGCCGTTGGCGAGGAACGAGCGCAGCGCGGTCTCGAACTGGTGGTGGTGGGTGTCGACGAAGCCGGGCATCACGATGCGTCCCCGGGCGTCGATCACGTCGGCCCCGGCCGCCCGGAGGCCCGGCCCGACCGCGACGATCCGTTTGCCCTCGACGAGGACGTCGGCGACCTCGAAGTCGCCCACACGCGGGTCCATCGACATCACCGTCCCGCCCCGGATGACATAGCGACGTCCCGGTCGGCCGCTGCCGCTCGGCGCCGCGTCCCGGCTCTGCGCCCGGGCCGGAGACGCCGCCAGCAGGCCTCCCCCGGCCGCCGCGGCCGCCGTAGCGGCTTTCAGGAAGGTGCGGCGTCCCTGTGCGAACTGGTGTTCCTGATCTTGTCCGGACACGCCGGACCTCCTCAGTCGGTAGGCGAAATCGGACCGCGGCAGCTCTCTCCGAGTTGACGTGTCACCTCAACATACGGCTTCGAGTTGACTTGTCAACTGGCGAGTACGATGACCGCATGGCGCAGCACGGACTGACCGAACGAGAGCTACGGGCCTGGCGGGTGTCCTTCGAGATGGTGGAGCGGCTGCGGACCCGGATCGAGCAGCAGCTTCAAACCAGCAGCGGCCTCTCCAACGCCGACTACACCGTGCTCGCGGTGCTCTCCGAGGCGACCGGTCACCGGATGCGGCCGTACGAGCTCTCCCGGGTGGCCGGCTGGGAGAAGAGCCGCCTGCACCACCAGCTCACCCGGATGGGCAAACGGGGGCTGATCGTGCGCGAACAGTGCGGCTCCCGCGGCATGTACGCGGTGATCACCGAGCAGGGCCTGGCCGCGCTGCGGGAGGCCGTGCCGGGCCACACGCGGGAGGTACGGCGGCTCTTCGTCGACCGCCTCACGCCCGAGGAACTGGACCGGTTCGCCGGCCTGGCCGCCACGATCCTGGACGGCCTGGAGGCAGAGGAGCCCTCGGAGGGGTGAGGTGCGCCAGGTCCGATCTCGGTAGAGTGCTTCTGGTAAAACACTTCACACCGAATCGAGGCGGACCTTGGCGGCGGGTGGTCGAGTCACTATCTACGACGTCGCTGACCGCGCCCAGGTGAGCATCTCGACGGTGTCCAACGTCCTGAACAAGCCCGACCGGGTCAGCCCGGCCACCCGCACCAAGGTGCTCGCGGCGGCCGACGAGCTGGGATTCGTGCCGAAGGTGCAGGCGGTGAGCCTGGCCCGGCGAGGCACCGGCCGGATCGGCGTCATGGCCCCGTTCACATCGTACGGGTCGTATCTGCGCCGACTGTCCGGCATCCTGACGGCCGCGACCGAGCTGGAGCTCGACGTCGTGGTCTTCGATCACGAGTCGGCCGCCCTTGCCTCCTCGCCGGTGCTGGCCAGCATGCCCATCCACGGCCGGCTCGACGGGCTGATCGTGATGGGGCTGCCGATCGAGGACGCCATCGCCGAGCGGCTCCGGGAGCGCAATCTGCCCACCGTGGCGGTCGACGCCGACAGCACGCTGTTCAGCCGCGTGATGATCGACGACGCCGAGGGCGGCCGCATGGCGGCCGTGCACCTGCGCGACTGCGGGCACCGCCACGTCGGTTACCTGCTCGAGCGGCAGGTCTCCGACTACGAATCCCAGGCGATCAAGCGGCTGTCCGGCTTCCGGAACGTCATCGCCGACGCCGGTGGTGACGTCCTCGTCGCGACCAGCGACAACTCGGTCGACGCCGCCCGGCAGGCCGCGGCGGTGCTGCTCGATGCCCCGGAACGGCCCAGCGCCGTCATGGCGCACCACGACGCGCTCGCCGTCGGCGTCCTGCTGGCGGCCCGCGACCGGGGACTGCGCGTGCCCGGCGACATCGCCGTGATGGGTTTCGACGACGGGGAAGCCGCGACGGCCGCCGACCTGACGACCGTGCGCCAGCCCTTCGAGGAGTCCGGGAGCGCCGCGCTCAACGTCCTGCTCGGTCACATCGACGGCTCGGATCTCCGGTCGACCACCGTCCTCGACGTGCGCCTGGTCAAGCGATCCACGACCTGACACCCGAAAGGGTGTCGCCTGCTGAGAGCGGCTGCGCCATCAATAAAAGTGCTTTAATGGAAACACTTGACTTGGCTTTGGCCATGAGGTTTCGTGCTTGTAACACGAGCGCACGGCCCGACTCTCCCTCAGCCGGCGCGATCCCTCAGCGCCGAAGCATTTGCCCTCCTGGAGGCCTGACATGGCTCATGGACCCATCAGCCGACCGCTACTCGCCGCTTTCACCCTGGCCGGACTTCTGGCCACCGCGGCCTGCAGCGCGCCCGGCAGCAACAGCGACACCTCCGGCACGAACACCAGCGCCGCTCCGGTCACCTCGGCGTCCTGCGGCACCGAGCCGGTGACCCTGAAGGGGTATTTCGAGACCGGTTTCCCGCTGCCCAAGAACCTCGCCGACGAGTTCACCAAGCAGTTCCCGAACGTCAAATGGGACATCCGTGAGGACCAGTTCGCGGTGATCACCCAGAACGCGCCGCGGGTTCTGGCCGACGACCCGCCGGACCTCATGCGCCTGCCCCAGGTCTCCGAGCTGGTCAAGGACGGCCTGCTGAAGAACCTCGACGGGTACGCGACGGCCTTCGGCTGGGACAAGTGGCCCGCGTCCCAGCTCGAGCAGATGCGGGTGTCGGACGCCGGGGAGCGCGGCGACGGCCCGCTCTACGCGATGGGCCTCAACTTCAGCATGACCGGCATCTTCTACAACAAGAAGCTGGCCGCCCAGGCCGGTATGACCAAACCGCCGGCCACGCTGGCCGAGTTCGACGCCGTGCTGCAGAAGGCCAAGGACGCCGGGCTGACGCCGATCAACCAGTTCAACGGGGGCGCCACCGGCGGCCTCGCCTTCCCGCTGCAGAACCTGATGGCTTCGTACGGCGAGGCCGGGCCGATCAACGACTGGATCTTCCAGAAGTCCGGTGCGAGCATCGACACCCCGGCGAACCTGCAGGCCGCCCAGCACCTCGAGAAGTGGGTCAAGGCCGGCTACTTCCCGTCCGACATCAACTCGCAGGACTACGCGACGATGATGAGCCGCTTCATCGGCGGCAAGAACGTGTTCATCTTCGACGGCGACTGGGAGTCGGGCAACCTCGACAAGCAGATGGCCGGCAACGTCCGGTTCTTCCTGATGCCGCCCGCTCAGGCCGGTGGCAAGCAGGCGGCAATGTCCGCCCCGCTGACGTACGGGATCAGCAGCAAGGCGAAGAACGCCGACTGCGCCGCCTTCTTCCTCAACTGGGTCGCGACCAACCAGCCGGCCCGCGACATCGCGGTCAAGGTCGGCGGCTCGCACCCGATGGGCCCGGCGGACGCCTATATGCCGTCGGTCGCGCAGAACACCGTCACGGCCGCCACCCTCGCCGCCGGCGCCACCATCGGCAAGGACAACGGCGCCATGGACTTCATCGCCAACGCCACCGGGGCGATCTACGCCAAGAGCTGGACGCCGCAGCTGCAGAAGCTCGCGGCCGGCCAGCAGACTCCGGACGGCCTGCTCAAGTCGGTGCAGAAGGACTACGAGAGCCAGGTCAAGGACTGATGCCGGCATCAGTCGAGGGGCGGCGCGCCCGTCGTGCGCGCCGCCCCCTGGCCGTCTGGCTGGGCTGGCTGTTCGCGGCGCCGGCCGTCCTGATGTATGCGACCTTCGTGCTGCGTCCCCTGCTGCTGACCGTGCAGTACTCGCTGTACGACTGGAACGGCATCGGCGCCTCCACCTGGGTCGGCTTGGACAACTACCGCCGCCTGTTCACCGACTCCGAGCTGTTCGCCTCGATCGTGCACGCGTTCGAGCTCATCGTCTTCTTCAGCCTGATCCCGGTGCTCCTCGGTCTGTTCGTGGCGGCCACCATCCGCGGCATCGCGCAGAGCCGGCTGGCCACGGTGGCCCGTACGGTGCTGTTCCTGCCTCAGGTCATCCCGCTGGTGGCGGCGGGCATCATGTGGAGCTGGCTGCTGTCCTCGACCGGCCTGGCCAACGAGCTGCTGTCGGCGGTCGGGCTGGACAGCCTCACCCGGGCCTGGCTCGGCGACTTCAGCACCGCGCTGGCCGCCGTCGGAGTCATCGGCGCCTGGGTGCTCGTCGGCCTCTGCACCCTGCTGCTGCTCGCCGGCATGAGCAAAATCGATCCGGCCCTGTACGAGGCGGCCCGGCTGGACGGCGCCGGACCGGTCCGCGAGTTCGTCTCGATCACGCTGCCCAGCCTCCGTCAGGAGATCGGCGTCTGTGTCACGGTGACGGTGATCGCCGCGCTGGCCAGCTTCGACATCGTCTACGTCGCCACCCAGGGCGGCCCCGGCAACTCCACCATGGTTCCCGGCCTGGAGATCTACTACCTCGCCTTCTCGGAGCGGGAGGTCGGGATGGCCTCGGCCCTCGCCGTCGCCCTGGTCGTGCTGGTCCTCGCCTGCGTGCTTCCCATCCAGCGACTCACCAGGGACGGCTCCCGATGATCGTCAACCGCCGCGAGACCCTGGTCGGGCGGGTCCTGCTCGTCCTGCTGATGGTGATCACCGTGGTGCCCTTCATCAGCCTGTTCGTCACGGCCCTGCACCCGGCGGGCACCTATCCCTCGGGGCTGTCCTGGCCGGACAGCCCGCAGTGGGGCAACTTCGCCGACGCGTTCCGGGCCGCGAACATGGGCAAGCTGCTGCTGTCCAGCTGCCTCATCGTGCTCGGTGTCGTCCCGATCTCGCTGTTGCTCGGCACCATGGCCG
Organism: Actinoplanes sp. NPDC021490; assembly: GCF_055562135.1. Classification (NCBI taxonomy): domain Bacteria; kingdom Bacillati; phylum Actinomycetota; class Actinomycetes; order Micromonosporales; family Micromonosporaceae; genus Actinoplanes; species Actinoplanes sp. NPDC021490. The sequence continues at coordinate 332,545 of NZ_JBVHFW010000007.1, read as the reverse complement.
GCTTCGCCTTCGGGCACCTGCGGGTCCCCGGTCACCGGATCGGTTTCCTGGTGTTCTTGCTGGGTCTCACGCTGCCCTTCGAGGGCATCATCACGCCGCTGTACTACCAGATCCGGGACATGGGGCTGCTCAACACCCGGTGGGCGATCATCCTGCCGCTCATCGGCCTGTTCATGCCGTTCTCGGTGGTGTGGATGCGCGCCCACTTCGTGACCATGCCGGAGGACCTCTCCGAAGCCGCGCGCATCGACGGGGCCGGCACCTGGCAACTCTTCTGGCGCGTGCACGTGCCGTTGGCCATGCCGGCGCTCTCCTCGCTGGCGATCCTGCTGTTCCTCTGGACCTGGAACCAATTCCTGCTGGCCATCGTGCTGGTCGACGACCCGGCGAAACGGACCATGGCCGGCGCCCTCGGCGCGTTCCAGGGCCAATGGGGCACCGACATCCCGCTGTTGTGCGCCGGAGCGCTGCTGATCCTCGTACCCACGCTTGCCGTCTTTCTGGTCTTCCAGCGCCGCTTCGTCGCCGCGTTGCTGCAGGGCTCGATCAAGGGCTGAGAGATGAACAGACCACACCAGTTCCCGTACGCCGGCCGGTGGCCGTCGTGAGCACAGCCCCCGCCCCCACCGACGACGAACGCCGCAACTTCCTGCGCTACACCCGCACCCGGTCGTGGCCGATGCTCCAGCGGTTCCCGATCGCCGACGAGACGCATCTCGAACTGCTCGCCCAGATGCTGGCCGGCACGCCGGAGGCGATCCGCTCGCTGCTCGAGTCGTTGCGCGACGAGACGCGCGCGGGAGCGGAGCGCCTGCTGGCCGACCAGCAGCACCGCGACATCGTCACGTCACTGCCGTTCGGCCCGGACGACCGGATCGTCGCCGTCGGCGACTCCATCACCGCCGACCGGCTCGGCTGGTTCGACCTGCTGGCCGCGTCGCTCGACCGGATCGCGGCGCCCACGCCCACCCTGATCAATCTCGGCGTCAGCGGCAACACCACCGCGGACGTGCTCGAGCGCTTCGACCTGCTGATGGCGGCGAGACCGAGCCGGGTGCTGCTGATGCTCGGCACCAACGACGCCCGGGCCCACGGCCGCACCGACCGCTACCGCATGGCCACCCTTCCCGAGACCGAGCGCAACCTGCGGGCCTTGATCGACCTCATCGCCCTCGATCTGAACGCACCGGTCACGGTGATCACTCCACCCGCGGTCGACCAGGCCCGCATCGACACCACCTTCGGCGGCGCCCCGGTGCACTGGAGCGCCGAGGCCGTGGCCGAGGTGGCCGGCGTCGTCCGCAAGGTGGCCCCGGACGCGGTGGACCTGCATCAGATCACGCAGCCGCACGTCACGACCGACCTGCTCGAGTCCGACGGGGTCCACCCGACACCGGCCGGGCAGCGGTTCCTCCTCGGCCACATCGTCGAGCATCTCCGGCACGTGGCGTGACGCGGGCGGCCGCCGTCGTTCACGGTTTGCGGCCGACGCCCCCGTACTGGTCGATCTCGCGGGCCTCGGCCTCCGGCCGCCAGCTGGTCACCGGCACCAGACCCGGGTCGACCAGCTCGAGGCCCTGGAAGAGCCGCGTCATCCGGGCCGGGCTGCGCAAGTGATAGGGCAGGGCGGCCGACTCGTTCCAGATGCGGGCCGCCTCGACCACCGCGGGAGTGATGTCGGTGCCGTCGTAGAGGGCGAGGTAGCTGCCGGACGGGACGGCGCCGATCGCCTTTCCGACCATGGCCTGGGCGACGGCGTCATCCTCGACGTGACCGAGGACGCCCATGAACAGGATGGCCACCGGCTGCGTGAAATCGAGCGTGCGCCCCGCCTCGCGCAACACCAGATCCATGTCGTGCATGTCAGCCTGGACGTAGCTGGTGGCGCCTTCCGGCCGGGTGGTGAGCAGCGCCCGGGCGTGGACGAGGACCAGCGGGTCGTTGTCGACGTAGACGATGCGGCTGTCGGGCGCCACCGCTTGCGCCACCTGGTGGGTGTTGTCGGCGGTGGGCAGGCCCGTGCCGATGTCGAGGAACTGGCGGACGCCGGCCTCGCCGGCCAGGTATCGCACGGCCCGCACGTGGAACTGCCGGCTGAGGCGGGCGTGCTCGGCGAGTTCGGGCTGACCGGCCAGGATCTGGTCGCCGACCGCCCGGTCCACGGGGAAGTTGTCCGTGCCGCCCAGCAGGTAGTTCCAGATTCTCGCCGTCTGCGGGACGGAGGTGTCCACCGCCGGCTGCTGCTCGTCGTCCGACACGCGCGTCCTCCCGAGAACCGATGAGTGGCGCCAGCATAGCGCCTTCCACTGTGGACTTTTATCCCGGAAATCGGAGGCCGGCGGCCGCAAAGCGCGAGCACGGTTGTCAGTCGTGCACGACCGCCGGCCGGCGGGACGGGGCCAGCATCATCGCGACGGCGGCGATGGTGACGACGGCGAACAGTCCCACCAGCGCCTGAACGGCCGCGGGCACGTCGACGAAGAAGGCCGGCAGCGCGGTGACCACCGAGATGATCCGGGCGCCCGCCGCGACGCGGACGGCGCCGCGCCGGCCGGTGCGCCAGGCGATCACCACGGCGACCACGGTGATAAGGCCGAGCACGGCGTCGATCAGCAGAATCGCGTACGGCGGCCCGTCCTGATCGCCCGGGGCCGGCTGGAACGGTGAGGTGAGATCGAGGAGCCCGAGCAGGAAGGCGATGATCAGTCCGGCCTTGTTGAGCTTGGTGAGCCGCATGGGAGACACTCCGGAATCAGACGAGCACCGCTGATCGGCGCCGATGTGCCCAGCCTGCGGGCCGGGACCTTCCCGCCGGACCGGTGCGCGCACCGGCCGCGCCGGGGACTTCTCCCGGTCCTACCCGGGAAGATAGTCCTGGGCCGGGGCGGGCACAGCCCGCATGATGGACGCATGACGCCGCCGGACGGGCCGATCACCGTGGTCCTCGTGGACGACCACCCGGTGGTCCGCGGTGGCCTGCGGGCGCTGATCGAGTCGTTCGAGGGTTTCGCGGTGGTGGGCGAGGCCGCCGACGGCGAGCAGGCCGTACGCGAGGTGCTGCTGCACCGGCCCGACGCGGTGATCATGGACGTGATGATGCCGCGGGTGGACGGCGTCGAAGCCACGCGCCGCATCGTGCGGGCCTGCCCGACCACCGCCGTGCTGGTGCTCTCGATGGCCGAGGACGACGACGTCGTGTTCAGCGCCATGCAGGCCGGCGCCCGCGGTTACCTGCTCAAGGGCGCCGCGCAGGAGGAGATCGACCGGGCCCTCAAGGCGGTGGTGGCCGGCGAGGCGATCTTCGGTCCCGGCGTTGCGGCCCGGGTTCTGGGCGTGTTCTCCCGCGGGACGGCCGACCGCGCCGAGCCGTTTCCCGGGCTCACCCCGCGCGAGCGCGACGTGCTCGAGCTGGTGGCGCAGGGCCGGCGGAACGCCGCCGTCGGGCAGACGCTGGGGATGGCGTCCAAGACGGTGGCGAACCACCTGTCGTCGATCTTCGCCAAGCTTCAGGTCACCGACCGCTCGGCGGCCATCGTCCGGGCCCGCGACGGCGGCCTGGGCCGGGGCCGCCCGACATGACTCCGGTGGTGTGGACGGGATGGCTTCCGCTCGGCGCCGGGCTGGTGGTGCTGGCCGGAGCGGTCCTGGTCCTCCGCCGCACCCGGGCCGATCGAGCCGTTCCCGTACGGCTGCTGAACTTGCTGCTCGCCGCCTCGGTGACCGGTCTGCTGTCCGTTGCGCTGCGGCTGACGACCGGGCCCGGCGTGTGGCCCGACCGGTTGTGGGCGCTGAGCCTGGTCGTCCTTCTCCCGCTGGCGCTCCTGCTCTATCCGGACGATCGCCCGCCGGCCGGGCTCGGCTGGACCGCGGCGGCCGTGGTGGGCCTGTCCGGTGGCCTGGCGTTGATCTATCCGGCCACCTTCGCCGGCAGCGGTCTCAGCGAACTCGTGGCGTACCTGCTGCTGCTGGCCGCGCAGTGGTGGCGCTACGAGCACACCGGCAGCACCGGCCGGCGGGCCCTGCAGTGGCTGGCGCTCGGAACGGTGCCGGGACCTCTGCTGGCCGTCATCGCGAGCTTCGCCATCCCGTACGGGGCGTTGGCCGTGCTCGCTCTGGTCGTGTGGATCATTCTGGTGGGCTGTCTGTGCATCGGCCTGGCCGCTCCGGACCTCCGCGACGTTCGCTCGATCATGCTGAGCGTCAGCGTCCACTCGGTCACCGTCCTGCTGGTGGTGAGCGTGTTCGCGGCGGTCGTCGCCCTGACCGAGACGTTCGCCGGAAGACCCGTCGCCCTGTCGCCGGGCACGCTCGGGCTCGTCGCGGCGGCCTGCGCGATCGGCTACGCGCCCTTCGCGCGACTCTTCCGTCAGGTCATCGAGCTGCTGCTGTTCGGCGCCCGCAGCGACCCCTGGCAGGCCGCGTCCCGCGCCGGGGAACGACTCGGCGACGACCCGGTGCCCGCACTGCGTTCCCTGCGCGAGTCGCTTTCGCTGCCGTACGCGGCCCTGCTCGACGAATCCGGCCGGCCGATCGCGGTCAGCGGGCGCCCGCCGGAGTCGGTGGTCCGGCGCCGCCTGGTCGCGGGGGACGACATCCTCGGATCTCTCGAGATCGGCCTGCAACCGGACCAGCAGTCGCTGCTGCGCGGTGACGAGCAGGTGGTGGCCGTCCTGACGCCGGCCCTCACCCAGCTCATGCAGGCGCGCAAGCTCCGCGCCGAGTTGCAGGCGTCCCGCGCCGTGGTCGTCTCGGCGATCGAGGAGGAGCGCCGGCGGCTGCGGCGCGACCTCCACGACGGCATCGGCCCCCGGCTGACCGGAGTCGCCTACGCCGCCGACGCCGCCCGCAACCTCCTGCACCGCGACCCGGCGCAGGCCGCGCAGCTGCTCGCCGGGGTGCGGGCCGAGGCCGGCGAGGCGATCGTCGAGGTGCGCCGGCTGGTCGAGGGCCTGCGCCCGCCCAGCCTGGACCAGGTCGGGCTGGAACGGACCATCCGGCAGCACGCCCAGCATCTCCTCGACTCGGACGGCCATCCGATGACCGTCGAGGTGCGGGTCGCCACTGCCCTGCCCGCCTTGCCGGCCGCGGTGGAAGTGACCGCGTACCGCATCGTCGTCGAGGCCTTGACCAACGCCGCCCGGCACTCCCGCGGCCGACAGGCGACCGTCACCCTGGCCGTCGAGGAGTCGGCCCTCGCCGTCGAGGTCCGCGACGACGGGCCGGGCCACGAGCCATGGGTCACCGGCTACGGGCTGACGTCGATGCGCGAGCGTGCGGAGATGCTCGGCGGCACCCTCACCGCCGACCCCGGCCACACCGGCGGGCTGGTCACCGCCCGGCTGCCGATCGCGGACGACGCCGGTCCGGGGTCCCCGGCGCGTCAGTAGCCGCTCCCCGGATTGCGGGGCATCCCGATCGGGTAAGGAAGGGGAACCACAATCGAGGAGGCACCACCATGGCGACTCTCGCCCAGCGCATCGGAGCATTTCTGCGGAGTCCGCGGGGGCAGCGTCTGGTCGACCAGGGCCGTCGGCAGCTGGCCAAGCCGGAGAACCAGCGCCGGCTGCGCGGTCTGTTCACCCGGTTGCAGGGCAAGCGGCGCTAGGCCGGCTACTCGGGCGGCAGCGGCACGCGTACGTCGACAACCGTTCCGGACGGCTCGTTCGAGGTGAGCGTGATGGTGCCGCCGTGGAGCCGGACGATCGCACCGGCGAAAGTGAGGCCCAGCCCGCTGCCGGACGTGCTGTGATGACGCACGTTGCTGCCCCGGAAGAACCGGTCGAAGACGCGGTCCTGTTCGTGGTGCGGGGTGCCGATGCCGGCGTCGGTGATACGCAGTTCCGCCATGCCGTCGCCGACGCTCAGGCGCACGTGCACGTCCGCGCCGAGCGGGCTGTATTTGACGGCGTTGGACAACAGGTCGTCGACGACCTGCCGCAGACGGGCGGCGTCGCCGCGCAGCAGAACCCGGTCCGGCAGGTCAGTACGCACGTGGATGCCGCTGTCGGCCGCACTGTGCCGGGTCGCGGTGACCGCGCCCACGACGATCGGCACCAGATCCACATCCTCGACGTGCAGCGGCACGTGCCCCGACTCCAGTCCGGCGAGGTCGAGAAGCGTCCGGACGATCCGCTCCAGCACCGTGGTGTTACGCCGGATCGCCTCAATCATCTGCCGGTGCTCGCTGTCCAGCACGTGGGCGTCGTCGCCGAGCATGGTGGCGTAGGCGGCGATCGAGGTGAGCGGGGTACGCATCTCATGGCCGACCAGAGCGATGAAATCGTCTTGAGCGCGGGAGAGCTGCCGGGCCAGCGCTTCGGCCCGCCGTAACGCGACGTAGACGCCGATCTGCGCGGCTACACCGTCGAGCAGAACGGTGAGCAGTTCCTCGTGCTCTTCCTTGATGCCGGCGCAGCAAGTCAGCACACCCAGTAACACGCCGCCGTCACGGACCGGGACCGACAGGACGGTATGGACGCCGAACCCCTGATACGCCGAGCCCAGCTCCGGGTCGGCGGCGATGTCAGCGACCCACGCCGACCGCCCGGTCTGCCAGACCCTTCCCGTGGCGCCGTGCCCCCGGACCGGCGTACGGCCGAAAAGGTCCTGCTCCGCGCCGGAGGCGTCCCAGTGCCCGACCGCCCGCAGATCGCCGGTGGTGTCGTCGATGAGAAACAGTTCAGCGCACCGCCAGCCCAGCGCCTTCGTGACCAGCTCCAGGATTGCGGGCGCCGCTTCGCTGATTGAACTCGACGCGGCGAGCACTTCCTGCACGACCAGGTGGCAGGCACGGAATCGTTCGGCGCGGCGCATCGCGGTCAGTTCGTGCGCCACGGCGACCGCGCCGAGCACACCACCGCCCTCAGCGAGGATCGGCCGTGCGGTGGTGGCGAAGGTGCGCACCCGTTCGCCCGGCCCCACGGTCAGCACGTCCACGGCGTCGAGATGTTCCCCCCGGAAGGCCCGCATCAGGGGGGTCTGATGCCAGGGCATCGGCCGGAGACGGGCATCGTGCAGGATGCCGTCCACCGATGCCGGGTAGTCGTCCGGAAGGTCACTCCCTGACGGGATGCCCTGCGAGTCGCGCAGCACCCGGTTGAGCACGGTCACGCGGCCGGCGGCGTCGCAGGCGATGACCCCCACGGTGAGGCTGTCGAGCAGAGCCGTGAGGAAGCTGCTGTTGTGGTCCACCTTCTCCTGTACGGCGGCCTGCTCCGACAGATCGGTGAGGAACACGCAGGCGAGCGCGCCCGCCGCCCCCCGCACCACCGACAGTGAGGCCTTGACCGGCAGACGCCGGCCGTCGCCGCGCCGCACGGTGACGTTCCGCAGCATCGGTCCCGTGGGCGCCGCGGCGAACAGCCGGCCGAGCGCGGCGCCGACCGGCATCCCGCCGTACACGGGCAGCAAACTGTCGTCCAGATGCCGGCCGCACACCTGATCGGCCCGGAAACCGAGCATGTCCTGGGCCGCACGGTTGAAGCCGAGCACGGTTCCGTCGGCGGCCACCGCGACAAAGGCTTCCTGCACGCTGTCGAGCAGGGCCGCGCTGTCCAGCAACGCGACTTCCGCCGTGACCGGCGCGGCGCCGGGCGGACGCAACAGCTCGGCGATCTCGATCAGAAGGGCGACGTGGTCGTCGGTCCACTGCCGGGCAGTGGTGTCGAGGACGGCCAGCGACCCGACCGGACGGTCCCGGGCATCACGCACCGGCACCCCCAGAAAGGCCCGGAGCCCGAACTCGGTCGCCAGCGGATGGTCCTGCATCTGGCCGCAACCACTGGTGGTCATGTCATCGCACAGCACCGGATGGTCCTGGCTGACGACGTACTTGCACGCCGAGTACGTCAGCGGCGCCCGGCCCTGCGACGTCAGCGACTCGGGCATGCCATAGCTGCCCTGGAAGAACTCCTCCTGGTCACCGACCAGGGTCACCGCGGCCGCTGGAGCGTGCAGCAAGCGGGCCGCCAGCCGAGCGATCGCATCGAGCGGAATCGGTTGCGCGGGCAGGGCGCGACGCGCCAGATCGACCGCGCGCAAGCGTTCGGCGTCGCCGAGAACCGCCTCGTCCACCTCGATCATCGCCACACCTGTTCCACGCGCGGGTCATTGCCGCGCCCGCTTTCCCAGCATTTAGCAGGTAAAACGTCAGATGTGCGGGACCGGCCGACCCGGGCCGAGGGTGCCAGAAATCATATTACGTCTGACGTCAGAACAATCCTATGATTTCTCGGACGGCGACCAGGAGGCCGGAGGGAACGTGACGTCATCGGACCAGGCGCCCGCGTCGGGCCTGCCCCGGCCGGCCCAGAAACGACGGCCCGCGAGCCTGGCCCTTGCCGTCACCGCGGAACTCGTCGACCGGGTGGTGCACGGAAGCTATCCGCCGGGGACCGCCCTGCCTCCGGAACCCGTGCTCGGCGATGTCTTCGGGGTGAGCCGGACCGTCGTACGGGAAGCGGTGAAGATCCTTCAGGAGAAGGGCCTGGTGCAGGTCCGTCAGGGGGCCGGGACCATCGTCACGGCGCCGGTCATGTGGGACATGCTCGACGAACTCGTTCTGCGGGCGGCCATCGAGGCGGAGGAGGGCATGACGATCCTCGACGATCTCGTGGTGACCCGCCGGGTGCTGGAGTCGGACATGGCCAACGTCGCCGCGCGGGCGGGGGGACGCGAGACCGTCGACCGGTTGCGCGTCCTGGTGGAGGAGATGGACGAGCTCGTCGACGACCATCTCGCGTACGCCCGGCACGACCGCGCCTTTCACGACACGGTCATGCAGGCGTCCGGGAACCGTCTGGCCCGCGGTGTGGTCCGGGCGCTGGAGAGCCAGGTGGTCAGCACCGCCCGCTACATGGGCAAGCCGGAGCGGGCCCTCTGCGTCGCCTCCAACCGGGGCCATCGGCGCATCTACGAGTGCATCGCGGCCCGTGACCCCGAGGGCGCCGCGGACGCGATGTTCACCCACATCACCGAGGCCTGGCTGGTGCGCCGGGGCGGGCCGGACGACCCGCTGCGGCTGCGGCGCTGACGCTGACCGGGCCGGATCCGGGCCGCAGGTAAGGTACAGCCATGATGGCTGCGCCCGACAAGTTCGCGTTTCCCCCACGCCGGCGGGCCGAACGTCTGAGCGTGGCGGTCGTCAGCGAACTGGTCGAGCTCATCGTCACCGGCCAGCTGGCCGAAAACGAGCTGCTGCCTCCGGAAGGCCCGCTCAGCGAGCATTTCGGCGTGAGCCGCACGGTCATCCGCGAGTCGGTCAAGCGGCTCGAGGAGAAGGGCCTGCTGATCGTCACCCAGGGCCGGGGGACGCAGGTTGCCCGGTCCGGCTCGTGGAACATGCTGGACCCGCTCGTGCTGTCCGCGCTCATCGACAACGACGAGTCCCTGGGCATTCTCGACGAGCTGACGATCGTACGGGGAAATCTCGAGTCGGCGATGGCCGGCGCCATGGCCGCGCAGCGCACCGACGAGGAACTGACCCGCATCGAGCACGCCCTGCAGGTGATGCGCGAGACTCAGCACGAGAGCGATTCGTTCCGGCAGGCCGACGTGGTCTTCCACCTGACCGTGATGGAACTGTCCCGCAATCATCTCGCCGAGAACATCGCCAAACGCCTGTACCTGCATGCGCTGGAGAGCAACCGATTCCACGGCATGGGGTACGAGAACGCCTTCCAGTCGACTCTCGACGAGCACGCCGCCGTCGTCGACGCGATCGCCCGTCAGGACGTCGCCGCGGCCGAACAGTCGATGCGTCACCACATCGTCACCTCGTGGCAGCGCCGCCGTTTCGAACCGGCACGCCAGAAGCCGGAGGACTAAGGCCGGTCCGGGATCAGGCCCTCGGCGGCCAGGTCGTGCCAGACGCCGTCCGGGATGCCGGTTTCGAAGCGGCGCACGTTCTCGTCCACCTCGTCGGCTGAGCGCATGCCGGCGGCGACCGCGACGACCGCGGGGTGCCGCAGGGGGAAGGCGAGCGCGACCGCGGGCAGTTCCACGCCGTGGCGTTCGCAGACGGACGCGATGCGGTGGGCCCGCTCGACCACTTCGGGGCCGGCCGGACCGTATTCGTACGTGGCGCCGCGGGCGGGCCGGGCCGTGGCGAGCAGGCCGGTGGCGAAGACGCCCGCCGCGACGACGGCGACACCGGCCTGCCGGGCGGGGTCGAGCACCGTTGCGAGGCCGGTGTGGTCGAGCAGCGTGTACCGGTTGGCCAGCATGACGACGTCGACAAGACCGTCCCGGATGAGGCCGGCCAGCCCGTCGGTGGCGTTCGTGCCGATGCCCACGGCCTTGACGGCACCGGCCTGCTTCAGCCGGGCCAGGGCGGCCAGACCCTCCCGGGCCGCGCCCGGCCACGCCTGGTCGGGGTCGTGCACGTAGGCGATGTCGACCGCATCCAGGCCCAGCCGCGACAGGCTCGTCTCGAGGGAACGCTCGACTCCGGAGGGCGAGAAGTCCCACTGCCGCCTCAGATCGCCGGGAACGGCGAACCCGTCGGTGTCCTGCCGGGCGGGCGTCGCGTTCGGCACGAGGAGACGGCCGACCTTGGTGGACACGACGAACTCCTCGGGCCGATGCCGGCGCAGCTCGGCTCCGAGGCGGCGTTCGGACAGCCCGAGGCCGTAGTGCGGGGCGGTGTCGAACCAGCGGAGGCCGTGTTCCCAGGCCCGCCTCGTGGTCCGCTCGGCTTGCTCGTCCTCGACGGCCCGGCCGAGGTTGCCCAGCGCCGATCCGCCGAGAACGAGGACGCCACGCCCGGATCGGCCCCGGGACAGCAACTGCCGGAGGCCGTCGGTCACGCCGCCACCCGGTAGAAGGCCGAGCCGGTGCCGGACAGGATCGCTTCCCGCTCGGTCGCGCTCAGATCGCCGAGGAGCTCGTCCACGGCCGTCCGCCAGGCCAGCGCCCCGGTGCCGAGCTCGGCGACCGGCCAGTCGGAGCCGTACATGAGCCGGTCGGGGCCGAAAGCCGCGAGCGCCACCCGGACGACGTGCCCCACGCTGTCCATCCTGGTCCGGGTGGCGAGTCCGGAGATCTTCGCCCACACGTTGGGCAGCTCGGCCAGTTCCCGCAGGCCCGCCTCCCAGCCGTCGAGGTCGTCCGCGTCGGCCACGCCGCCGAGATGGTCCAGCACGAACCGGACATCCGGGTGCGCTCGCACGACGGTGGCGGTCAGCGGCAGCTGCCGCCATCGCACCACCAGGTCGAATCCGAGGTCGTGCCCGGCCAGCCGGTCGAGGCTCGCGCCCACGGCCGGCCGGGCCAGCCACTCCGGGTCCGGGTCGAGGTGGACCAGATGGCGTACGCCCACCAGCCGCCGACGGGCCGCCGGGTCGAGCCGGTCGATCTGGGGTGCGGGATCGGCGGTGAGGTCGAGCCAGCCCACCACCCCGGCGATGCGCCGACTCCGGTGCGCCAGCAGGCGGCGGGTCTCGGCCGCGCTGTTGCTGGACTGGACGACCACGGCGGCCGCCATGCCGGTCGCGTCCAGCATCGGCACGAGGTCGGCGGGCTCGAAGTCGCGGTCGATCGCCGCCATCGTCGGCGGGTCGATCCACGGCTGCGGGTCGGTGGACCGGTTCCAGAGGTGCACGTGGGTGTCCAGGCCACGATTCATCACAGGGGCCGGCTTCCGTCGGGGACCAGGCGCAGACCAGCCCGTACGGGTCGGACGTGCGGCCCGGTCACCGCCGCGCCGGCGCCGTTGGCCCGCAGCCGGTTGATCTGGTCCTCGTCGACCCGGATGCCGATGCCCGGCTCGTCGCCCAGGACGATCCCGCCGTCCTCGTACTGCTGGTCGACCTGGAGCCCGATCGGCGCGGTGAGGCCCTGAACCTCGAAGGCCAGATGGTTGGGCACCGCCGCGGCGGCGTGCGCGACCGGGTTGGCGTGGTACGCCACCGGGCTCACCGGCAGGTCGTGGGCGTGCGCCACGGCCGCCACCCGGAGGAAGTGGGTGATCCCCCAGACGTTGCCGACCTGCACGATGTCGACCGCGTCGGCGTCCAGCAGCGGCCGGTACTGCTCGAGGCCGGTGAGGTTCTCGCCGGTGGCGACGGCGGCGCGGATGCCCCGCCGCACCGAGGCGAGCCCGGCCGCGTCCCACCGGCGCACCGGTTCCTCGACCCAGGCCAGGTCGATCCGGCGTTCCAGGGCCGTGATGAACCGGACGGCCTGCGACCGGTTCCACGACTCGTTGGCGTCGAACATGAGGGCCGGGCGGGGCGAGTTGCAGGCGAGGACGTCCCGGACCGCTTCCAGCCGGCGCAGGTCGTGCTCGACGTCGTGGCCGCCCTTGAGCTTGGCCGAGCTGAAGCCGCGGTCGGCGAACTCCTCGTACAGCCGCACGAGGGCGTCGTCGTCGAGGGCGATGTCGAGCCCGGACGCGTAGCCGGGAACGAACCGGTCGAGCGCCCCCAACGTACGCCAGAGCGGTTCGCCGGCCGCCTTGGCCTTGAGATCCCACAGGGCCATGTCGATCGCGCCGACGGCGCCGAACGTCGCCCCCGAGTGGCCGGTCTTGAAGACGTGGTCGAGCATCCGGTCGTAGAGCGCCGACACACCGCGCGGATCCTCTCCGTCGACGGCGGCGAACACCCGGTCGATGTCGCTGTGCGCGCCGACGCCGACTCCTTCGAGGCCGCTGTCGGTCTCGAGGATCAGCACGTGGACGTCGGTGCGCGGGGACGTCATCACCCCGTTGGCGTCGCCGATCAGCCGTTCCCAGTCGTGCTTGGTGGTCAGGCTGCGATATCCGGTGACCTTCACCCGTTCTCCTTCCCTGCGCGTTCCCGGCTCATTCCTTGGTTCCGCCCGCCGTCATGCCGGCGACCAGGAACCGTTGTGAGAAGAGAAAGACGATCAGTACCGGCAGTACCGAGATGACGGTCGCCAGCGCGAGCGTCGGGAGCTGAATGGATTGCGAGCCGGCCGAACTCGGATTGAACGCCGGGGTCGAGGCCAGCAGGGAGGTCAGTCCGACCTGGATCGGGTAGCCGTCGCTGGACGGCAGCATGACGAAGGGCAGGAAGAAGTTGTTCCAGCTCTGGACGAAGCTGAAGAAGGCGACCAGGGCGACGATCGGCGCGGCCAGCGGCAGTGCGATCTTGGTGAACACCTGGAATTCCCGGCACCCGTCCACCCGGGCCGCGGCGAGCAGGTCGCGGGGAATGCTCGTCGAGAAGTAGATGTAGGTGAGGTAGACCCCGAACGGGAAGAACGACATCGGCAGGATCACCGACAGCGGGCTGCCGATCAGCCCGATGGTATTCAGCTCGAGGAAGATCGGCAGCACCAGGGCGGTGTTCGGGATGAGCATGACGACCAGGGTCAGGATCAGCAGCAGGCGCCGGAGCCGGAACTGGGTCAGGGCCATGGCGTAGCCCGCCGGGATGCTGGCGATCAGGGTGATGACGAGGGCGCCCACCGCGTACAGGGCCGAGTTGCCGACCCAGGTGGTGACTTCCCCGTCGCCGAAGCTGAACAGCGAATTCCAGTTGGTGGTGAGCCCGTCGAGGCTGCCCGGCCCGAACGGGTGGCCGACGGTGAGGCCGCGCGCCGTTTTCGTCGAGGCCAGCAGCAGCCAGACGATCGGGATTCCGAAGAACAGCACGAAGACCAGGAGGACTACCGCCATGATGGTGCGGCCGCTCCACCCGCTGACACTTGCCCGCCGGGTGCCGGGGCGATTGATCTGCCGTGTCGTCATGAGGTTCAGTCCGTCTCGAACAGGCCGCCGCGCATGACGAAGAACGCCGACAGCACGAGTGCGATGACGAGCAGCAGCAGGGAGATCGCCGCCGCTCCGTTGAAGTCGTTCTGCTGGAACGCGTACTGGTAGGCCAGCTGGTTGAGCGAGTAGTCGTTGGGCACGACCGCGTTGCTGGCCTGCGACAGCAACTGCGGCTCGACGAACAGCTGGGTTCCGGCGGCCAGGGACATGATTCCCATGTACGAGATCCACTTGCGCAGCAGCGGCAGTTGGATGCGCCAGGCGATCTGGATGGTGCCGGCGCCGTCGATGCGAGCCGCCTCGATCACCTCCTGGCTGATGTTGTTCAGGGCCCCGTACATGATCACGATCCACCCGCCGGCGCCGGTCCAGAACGCGATGATGGCGAAGATCGGCGGAAGGTTGCCGGGCACGATCACCTGGACGAAGCTGTCCAGCCCGAGGAATCGCAGCAGGCCGCCGACCGGGCTGGCCGTCGGGTCGAGCACGAACAGCCAGAGCAGGACGCTCGACGCGCCGGCCAGCGCGCCCGGCAGATAGAAGACCAGCCGCAGGGTGCTGCTGAGCCAGCGCCACCGGATCGTGTGCACGACGATCGCCAGCAGCGTGACCAGCACGACCAGGGAGACCAGCCAGATCACCAGATAGAACGCGACGTGCCCGACGGCGGGCCAGAAGCGGAAGTCGCCGACGACCTTGGTGAAGTTGTCCAGTCCGGCGAAGCCGCCCTCGCCGGTGGTGAAGGCGAGGTAGACGGCGTACAGCGTGGGCAGGATGCCGAAGGCGACGGTCAGGGCGGCATAGAGGGCGACGAAGCCGTAGCTCATCGCGCTCCGGCCGCCGCCGGGATGCCCGCCGCTCGGCCGGCGGCGCGGGACCGCCACCGGCCGGGCGGCCTGTTCCACGGCGGTCACTTGACCGTGTAGCCGTCGACCTGAGCCTGGTTCTTGATCGCGGTCTGCCATTGCGGGAGCAGATCGACCAGGTTCTTGCCACCGGCGATGCCCGGGGTCATCGTCTTGGCCCAGATGGCTTCCTGACTGAAGATGCCGGATCCCCAGCCGTCCCAGATCTCCGTGCCCGCCTTGACGATCGGCTGCAGGTCGGTGGCGTAGTAGCCGCTCGACTCCTGCTTCTTGATCCACTTGGTGGCCGCGTCCGCGTAGGCGGGATATCCGGGCGCCAGGTTGACCTGGTAGTCGTCGGCGGTCGTGACGAACTCGGCGAACTTCGCGGCCGCCTTGAGGTTCTTGGAGTGGCTGCTGATGAACCAGGTGCCACCGCCGACGTTGCCGGTCACGGCGGGCTCACCGGGCCACGCGGGCGGGGCGGCCACGCCCAGCTCGCCCTTGGCGACGTTCAACGACTGCGGGTTGTTGAAGATGGCGCCCGCGTACCAGGCCGGTCCGGGCATGACGAGAACCTTGCCCGAGTACTTCTTGACGAACTCGGGCGTGAAGACACTGATGTTGGGCGTCGTGCCGTTCTTGATCAGCGTGTCGAGCATGGACGCGGCCCGCTTGCACTCCGTGCTGCCGGTGTTGACGGTGACCGACTTCGGGCCGGTGATGTTGTTGGCCTGGCACTTGCTGGCCCAGAAGAAGACCTCCGGGGTCCAGGCGTCCCCGACCGTGCCCACGATGTAACCGGGGTGCTCGCGAGCCACTTTCTCGCCGAGCGCCTGGTATTCCGGCCACGTGGCCGGCACGGTGTAGCCGAACTTGCCGAGCAGGCTCTTGTTGTACCAGAGCACCGCCTGGGCGAGGTCGTTGCGCAGGCAGTAGACCTTGCCGTCGACGGTGCACGGGTTCAGCGAGCCGGGGGTGAAGCCGTCCAGCGTGGCCTTGGGGACGAGCCCGTCGCCGAGAACCGCCGCGAACGCCTGCTTGCCGTTGCTCTTCTGGCTGGCCCAGGCCGCGTCGTTGTTCTGGGTGGAGAAGACGACGTCCGGCCAGCCGTTGCCGGCCCGGTCGAACAGCTGCATCTTGGTCCGGAACGAGTTGGATCCGTTGGCCGACCCGTCGTAGGTGACCACTTTGATCGGCACGTCGGGGTTGGCCTTCTTGAACGCGTCGGCCGCGCCGGCCCGGTCGGCGTCCACCCAGACCGTGATCTCGGCCTTGTCGTCCTGGGTGGCCTGCGCGAAGCCGTAGGTGTCCGTTGATGAATCGTCGTCACCGCCGCTGCTGCCGCAGCCGGTCAGTGCGAGGGCGACGGCCATGGCGCCGGCCAGGCCGATCGTGGTGGCTCGACGGGGGCGTCCGGCTCGCGTGATTCCCAACATATCGGTGTCCTTTGTCAGTCCGACCCAATTGACGCGCTCTTCATCGGCACGAAATATAAGGGCATACGTATGATGTTTGCAACAGGTGCGGTGCACCGCGACGAGAGCGAGGACGCCCGATGAAGGGTGCGGCATATGTCGGACATGGACGCTTGGAGACGGTCTCGCGGGATGTCACGCCACCGGGCCCCGGTGAGCTCCAGATCGCCGTCGCCTACTGCGGCCTGTGCGGCACCGACCTCCACATCGCGCACGGCGACATGGACGCCCGGGTCCGCACACCACTGGTCTTCGGGCACGAGACCTCCGGCACCGTGGCCGCGGTCGGCCCCGGCGTCGAGGGCTGGGCGGTGGGCGATCCGCTGACCGTCATGCCGCTGATCTGGGACGGCGCCTGCGCCGCCTGCCTCGCCGGCCACCAGCACATCTGCCAGAACCTGGTCTTCGTCGGCATCGACTCGCCCGGCGGTCTCCAGCAGCGATGGAACGTTCCGGCATCGATTGCCGTACGGCTGCCCGCCGGCCTCGATCTGCGTACCGCCGCACTGGTCGAACCGGTCGCGGTCGCGGTGCACGACGTGCGGCGCTCCGAACTCCAGGTCGGCGACCACGCCGTCGTCCTCGGCGGCGGCCCGATCGGCGTCCTGATCGCCGGTGTCGCCCGCGACGCGGGGGCCCACGTCCTGGTCGCCGAGGTCGACCCGGCGCGCCGGAGCCGGATCGCCGAGCTCGGATTCCCGGTGGCCGACCCGGCCGCGACCGACCTGACCGCCGAGGTCGAGCGCTGGACCTCCGGCACCGGCGCCGATGTGGTGTTCGAGGTGTCGGGCGCGGCCGCCGCGGTCCGCTCGGCCACGGCACTGGCCCGGGTCCGCGGCACGATCGTCGTCGTGGCCATCCACCCGACGCCCCGGGAGGTCGACCTGCAACGCGTGTTCTGGCGCGAACTGCGCCTGCTCGGCGCGCGGGTTTATCAGCGGTCCGACTTCGACCGTGCCGTCGACCTGCTCCAGCACGGACGGATACCCGTCGACGCCCTCATCTCGCACGTGGTCCCGCTGGAGGAAACGGCCTCCGCGATGGACGACCTCGGGGCCGGCCGCGCCATGAAGATCCTGGTCGACGTGGCCGGGCAGGAGCCGGCATGAACGGGCTGTTCGATCTCACCGGCCGTCTCGCGGTCGTCACCGGCGCCCGCCGGGGCATCGGCCGCTCGATGGCCGAGGCGCTCGCCGCCGCCGGCGCGGACATCATCGGCGTCAGCGCGTCGATGCGGGCCGAGGACGACGTCGCCGGATCGGTCCGCGCGCTCGGCCGCTCCTTCGAGGCGCACGCGGTGGACTTCGCCGATCGCGACGCCGTGGTGGCCCTGGGCACCGAGCTCGCCGGGAAGGCGCCCGACATCCTCGTCAACAACGCGGGAACGATCGAGCGCGCACCGGCCGCGGAGCATCCCCTCGTGTGGTGGGACCGGGTGATCGAGGTCGACCTGTCCAGCCAGTTCGCGCTCACCCAGCTGATCGCCCGGCCGATGCTGGCCCGGGGCAGCGGCAAGGTCGTCTTCACCGCCAGCATGCTCAGCTTCCAGGGCGGCATCAACGTGCCGGGTTACACCGCGGCCAAGTCGGGCATCGCCGGGCTGACCCGCGCGCTGGCGAACGAGTGGGCCGCCCAGGGTGTGAACGTCAACGCCATCGCGCCCGGCTACATCGCGACCGACAACACCGCCGCGCTGCGCGCCGACCCGGTCCGCTCGCGGTCGATCCTGGACCGGATCCCGGCCGGCCGATGGGGTGAACGCGACGACATCGCGGGAGCGACGGTCTTCCTCTGCTCCTCCGCCGCCGACTACGTCTCGGGTGCCGTCATCCCGGTGGACGGGGGCTGGCTGGGGCGCTGAGACCGGACACGACATTGATGTGTGGCGATGCCCGAGGCTATGTTGATCGACATGCCTACTTCCCGACGCGGGCTCCTCCGGCTCGGCGGCGCCGCCGCGATCAGCGTGGCCGCCGGCACCGTCGTGCTGCGCAACGCCACGGCCGAGGCCGCCGACGCCCCGGAACAGCGCTTCTACCTGGGCACCTACACCGCCTCCGGCGGTCAGGGCATCGCCCGGGGCCGCATCGACGCGCCGACCGGCCGGCCGGTGATCGACTCGTGGACCACGGCCGTCCGTCAGCCCTCGTGGCTCGACATCGCGCCCGGCTCGGGCCACCTGTACGCGATCAGCGAGGTGTCCCCCGGCGGCACCGTGAGCGCCCTGACCATCGGCGAGGACGGCGACACGTCGCTGCTCAACACGCAGCCGACCGGCTCGGGACCGGCCCACGTGGCCGTCCACCCGAACGGGCAGTTCCTGTTCACCTCGCTGTACGGCGGCGGCGCCGTCGTCACCCACCGGATCGCCGCGGACGCGACGGTCGGCGCGGCCACCGACACCAGGCGGCAGTCCACCGGCGGCCGGGCGTCGAACGCCCATCAGGTCGTCGTCGACCCGGCCGGCGAGTACGTCCTCGCCGTCGACCTCGGCGTGGACACCGTGTTCACGTACCGGCTGGACCCGGCCGCCGCGACGCTCACCGAGGCCGGGCGCCTGAGGTTGCCGACCGGCAGCGGACCGCGGCATCTGGCCTTCCACCCGGACGGCACGTACGCCTACGTGGCCGGCGAACTGGCCTCCACGGTGACCGTGTGCGCGTACGCGGACGGCGTCCTGACCGCCGGACAGGTCACCTCGACCGTGCCGAACCCGGGCGTCACCAACTACCCGGGCGAGATCGCGGTGTCGGCCGACGGCCGTTTCGTCTACGTCAGCAACCGGGGCACCGACACCGTCGCGGTGTTCGCCGTCAGCGAGGGCGGGTCCCGCCTGACCCTCGTCGCGACACCGGCGTGCGGAGGTGTCTGGCCGCGGCACCTGGCCATCGACGCCACCGGCACCTCGCTGTACGTGGCGAACGAGCGCTCCGGCACCCTCGCGTGGTTCCCCCTCGACGCGACGACCGGCGTGCCCGGTCCGGCGGCCGGCTCGATCGCGGTGACCGCGGTAGCGCAGATCCGCCTGGAATGAGGGGTGCCGCTACGATCGTCCATTGTCGATCTTTCCGACCTCCTTGCCCGCCGCCACGACAGGGGAACGAAATGCCCGCCTCCTTCCGCGCCACGGCCGCCGCCGCAGCCGTCGCGGCCACCGTTGCCCTGCTCCCCTCGCCCGCCCAGGCCGCCGCACCGCAGCTCACCGTCGTCGTGCCGGACATCCAGGCCGGACCGGCCGGCCCGCTGGCACCGTGGACGTACCTCGGCCTGCAGACCAACGCCGACTGGCACGGCCTGCTGTACGGCACGCGGCTCGAGCTCGACGCCTCCGGCCTGTCCGGGGTCGCCACGGTGTTCGTGCCGTCGGTCGGGGCGGACGGCGTCATCCGCCCGGACACCCAGCAGTGCCGCCAGCAGGGTGCCGTCACGACCTGCGACATCGGCGACCGGGCGCCGAACAGCTGGTTCCCGCTGCCGCACATCGTGGTGCAGGCCGCTCCGGGCGCTCCGGCCGGCCGCACCGGCACCCTGAAGATCTCGGTGAGCGGCCGCACGGAGACCGGCGCCCCGGTCGGCCCGGCCGTCGCCACCCCGGCCGTCGTCGTCGTTTCGTAAGGCAGCCTGTCCGGGCCCACCGTTCTTCAGCGACCTCAGGCACCCGCTCCTGCCATCGCCGGGTGCAGGACCACCTTCGTCCATCCGTCGTCCCGCTTGTCGAAGTGCTCGTAGGCCTCCGGCGCCCGGTCGAGGGGCAGCTCGTGGCTGACGATGAAGGACGGCTGCGCCTTGCCCCCGGCGATGAGGTCGCGCAGCTGCCCGGTTGTACTTCTTGACCGGCGCCTGGCCGGTGCCGAGGTGCTGGCCCTTGAACCAGAACATGCCGTAGTCGAAGGCCAGCTTGCCCTGCTTCGCCAGCTCGTCGGCGGCCCCCGGGTCCTGCGGTACGAAGACACCGACGTTGCCGATCTTTCCGGTGAAGCGCACCGAGGCGACCAGCCGGTTCATCGTCAGGTTGGCTCGCTCCTGGCCGTCGGGCTCGTGCGCCTGATAGCCGACGCACTCACAGCCGTTGTCCGCGCCCAGCCCCATGGTCTCGTCGAGGACGGCCTGCACCGGATCGGTTTTCGAGTCGTCGATGGCGATCGCGCCGATCGACTCGGCCAGGCGCAGCCGGTCCGGATGCCGATCGACGACCATGACCTTGCTCGCCCCTCGGATGGTCGCCGAGAGAGCAGCCATCAGTCCCACCGGTCCGGCGCCGTAGATGACCGTCTGGTCCCCGGGCTTCACACCGGCCATCTCGGTGGCGTGGTAGCCGGTGGGGAAGATGTCGGCGAGCATCACGTAGTCGGTCTGGCGCTCCTCGGCGTCCTCCCCGAGCCGCAGGCAGTTGAAATCACCCCAGGGCACGCGCAGCAGCTCGGCCTGTCCCCCGCCGTACGGGCCCATGTCGGCGAAGCCGTACGCGGCGCCGGCCATCTTCGGCTCCGGCTGGGCGGTCAGGCAGTAGTTCGTGAGCTGACGCTCGCAGTTCTTGTAGTGCCCGCAAGCGATGTTGAACGGCAGGACGACCCAGTCGCCCACCCGGACCTTGTCGACCCCGTCGCCGACCTCGATCACCTGCCCCAGGTTCTCGTGCCCGAACCAGCGGCCGGGCTCGAAGTCGGTCCGGCCCTCGTACATGTGCAGGTCCGAGCCGCAGATGTTCGCCGACGTGATCGCGGTCGGTATTGGCAGAAATTCCGATAACGACCGGGTTTACGACCCGCGGCTGTGGGATCGGCGGATGACTCAGCTATGTGAACCTTCACAATCTGTATTTAAGAAGCCGACTCAACTTTGCATCAACGGGCAAATAAATTCACTCGAAAACCGTTACGCGACCGGCCAGAACAGCGCCATCGGCTTTGCTTTGGATCGTGCGGCTTGCTGTATTGGCGTGCAGCATTGACGGGCCTCAATAGTTAACGCTAACTTCACGACCACGAAATCACCGCGAGTCGTGTTCGAAGAGGAGTCCCGGTGCCCGTACCCCCATCCCCCTCAGCGCCCCGGCGGAGGCTGTCCACGATCGTGGCGGCCGCTCTGACCGGCGTCGCCACGGCCGCCGCGGTCGCCGTGACCGGCCCGGCCTTCGCCGCCGGGCCCGTGCTCTACGCCGCCCCGTCCGGAACCGGAACGAGCTGCACCGCCGCCGAGCCCTGCTCGCTGATCGCGGCGCAGGCCGCGGTGCGGTCGCTGAACAGCTCGATGTCCGGCGACATCGTCGTCCAGCTGGCCGACGGGGTCTACCGCCAGTCGTCGCCGTTGCGGATGACCGCCGCCGACTCCGGCTCCAACGGCTACCGTGTGGTGTGGCAGGCGGCGCCGTCGGCCCGCCCCGTGATCAGTGGCGCCCGGCCGGTCACCGGGTGGTCGCAGGCCGACGCCGGCCGCAACATCTGGCGGGCCAACGTGGGCGCGGGAATCGACAGCCGGCAGCTCTACGTCAACGGCGCCGTCGCGACGAGGGCCCGCACCCAGGTGAACCGGGCCGATTTCACCGCGGACAGCACCGGCCTGCGATTCACCAACGGCGCGCTGAGCTACCTGAACAATCTGGCCAACCAGAGCCGGATTCAGATGGAGAGCGTCAATTCCTTCACCGACCGGTACGCATCCGTGCAGCGCATCAGCGGCAATCAGATCGCGATGCAGCAGCCCGGATGGAGCAACAACAACTTCGGGTACGACACGTTCACCCAACCGCACCGGGCCGGGCCGCTCTATCTGAGCAACGCCTACGAGTTCCTGGACAGCCCGGGCGAGTGGTATCTCGATCCCGGAACCGGCGCCCTGTCGTACATCCCGCTCGCCGGGCAGAACATGGCCAACGTCAGCGTCGAACTGCCGGTGCTGCAGTCCCTGGTCCAGGTCGGCGGCACGTACGACGCGCCCGCGCACCACCTCACGTTCAGCGGCATCACCTTCACCGGCACCAGCTGGCTCGGCCCCAGCAGCAGTCAGGGCTACGCGGACCAGCAGACCGGCGCCTACATCTACGGCAACTGGAGCTGGCCCGCCTTCAGCTCCTGCCACAACGGATGCACCCAGTTCGAGGCCACCCGCCCGAACTGGCTCCAGTCCCCCGCCGCCGTCCAGGTCTCGGCGGCCAGCAACGTCACCTTCACCGACTCCCAGTTCGTCAACCTCGGGCAGACCGCGATCGGCATCGGCAACGACGTCAGCGCCCACGGCAGCGGGGTCGGGCTGGGCGCAAGCAACATCACGGTCACCCGGTCGGAGATCGCCCGGAACGTCGCGGGCGGCATCGTGGCCGGCGGTGTCCGCGCCGACGCGCACCACCCGGGCGACGCCCGCATGGTGAACCGGAACATCACGATCAGCAACAACCGCCTGCACGACCTCGGGACGGACCACCGCGGCATCGTGTCGGTGCTCGCCACCTACGTCACCAACGCCGTCGTCTCGCACAACGAGGCCTACAACCTGCCGTACACCGGCATGTCCATCGGCTACGGCTGGGGCTCGAACGACGCCGGGGGCAGCAACCACTACGCCGACCGGGGGCTGTACAACTACCAGCCGCGCTACAGCACCGCGACCACCGCCTCCGGCAATCAGCTCGTCGGCAACTACGTGCACGACGTCATGCAGCAGATGAACGACGGCGGGTGCATCTACACGCTGTCGGCCAACCCGGGCGCGGTGATCAGCGACAACTACTGCCTGCGGACCAACGGCTACTTCGGGATCTACTTCGACGAGGGCTCGCGCTACTACACCGCCCGCAACAACGTCTTCTCCTCCACCGGTACGTGGGCCACGGCCAACTACTGGTTCGCCGAGAACATGGGGAACTTCACCGTGACGAACAATTGGTCGACCAACAACAGCACCAACGTCACCAACGGCGACCGGGGCAACGTGGTGTCCGGGAACGTGACGGTGTCCAACGGCAACTGGCCCTCCGGCGCGCAGGCGGTGATGTCGGCTGCCGGGCCACAGTCCGGCGGCACCGAGCAGACGGTGCAGATCGTCGGAACCCAGTCGAGCCGCTGCCTCGAGGCCGGCAGCGCCACCAACGGCGTCACGGCGCAACTGGCGGACTGCGGAAGCGGGACGGGCCAGCGCTGGACTTCGACCTCCGGCAAACAGCTGAGGGTGTACGGCAACAAGTGCCTCGACGCCTCCGGTCAGGGCACCGCGAACGGCACCGCGGTCATCATCTGGGACTGCGGCGGACAAGCCAACCAGCAGTGGAACGTCAACGCCAACGGCACCATCACCGGCGTCCAGTCGGGGCTGTGCCTCGACGCGCCCGGCAACGCGACCGCAGCGGGCACCAAGCTCAACCTCTGGGCCTGCAACGGCGGCGCCAACCAGCAGTGGACCTCCCGCAGCGGACTCCGGTCATGACCGGCGCCGTGAAGGCCTCCCGCGGCTGGGCCCTGGCCACCGCTCTGCTGCTGGCGTTCGCCGGTGTGCTGGTCGTGTCCCCCGCCCCGGCGCGGGCCGCGACGGCGATCACCCTCAACGGCTCGTCGGGTGGCCGGGTGTTCGACGGTGTCGGGGCGATCAGCGGCGGCGGCGGCAACAGCCGGCTGCTGGCCGACTATCCGGAGCCGCAGCGCAGCGACATCCTCGACTACCTGTTCAAGCCGGGCTACGGCGCGGCGATGCAGATCATGAAGGTGGAGATCGGCGGGGACACCAACTCGACCTCCGGCGCCGAACCGAGCCACGAACATGTCCGGGGCACCGTCGACTGCAACCGCGGGTACGAGTGGTGGCTGATGGGTCAGGCGAAGGCCCGCAACCCGAACATCAAGCTCGTCGGCCTGTCGTGGGGTGCGCCGGGCTGGATCGGCAACGGCAACTTCTGGTCCAGCGACTCGATCGACTACCTGATCGCGTGGCTCGGCTGCGCGAGCTCACACGGGCTGACGATCGACTATCTCGGCGGCTGGAACGAGCGGGGCCGGGACCTGAACTGGTACAAGAACCTGCGGTCGGCGCTCAACTCCCGCGGCTACCCCAACGTGAAGATCGTCGCGTCGGACGAGTTCGGCTGGGCCTCCGCCGACGACGCCCAGCGCGACCCGGCGTTCGCCGCCGCCGTGTCCGTGTTCGGCGCGCACTACGTCTGCGGATACCGCAGCGCGCAGACCACCTGCCCCAGCTCGACGACCGCGGTGAACAGCGGCAAGGCGCTGTGGGCCAGCGAGAACGGCTCCGACGACTACAACGCCGGCGCGACGGCCCTGGCCCGCGGCATCAACCGGGACTACATCGACGGCAAGATGACCGCCTACCTCAACTGGCCGGTCATCGCGGCGGTCACCCCGAACGTCCCGTGGGCGACCACGGGAGTGGCCGTGGCGCCGCAGCCCTGGTCCGGCTACTACTCCATCGGCAAGAGCACCTGGGTGATGGGCCACACGACTCAGTTCACCGCGCCGGGATGGCGGTACCTGGACGGCGCCACCGGATATCTCGGCGGCAACCGGAGCAACGGCAGTTACGTGTCGCTGAAGTCGGCCAACAACAGCGACTACAGCACCGTCATCGAGACGATGGACGCCACCTCGGCGCAGGACCTCACGTTCAACGTCACCGGCGGCTTGTCGACCGGGACCGTGCACGTTTGGTCGACCAACGTGCGGTCCGGCAACACCGCCGACCACTTCGTCAAACGCAGCGACATCGTCCCGTCGAACGGCGCGTTCTCGCTGACCGTCCAGCCCGGCTACGTCTACAGCATCACGACCACGACCGGGCAGGGCAAGGGAACCGCGACCAGCCCGGCGCAGGGCAACCTCGCGCTGCCTTATGGCGACGACTTCGACAGCTACCGGACCGGGGGCCAGGCGAAGTATCTCTCGGACCACCAGGGCTCGTTCGAAGTAGTCGGGTGCGGCGGAGGCCGTACGGGTCAATGTGTTCGCCAGATGTCGGAGCAAACGCCGATTTTCTGGACCGGAGGTCACGCCGAGCCGTTCTCGCTCCTGGGCGACGTCAGCTGGCGCAACTACACCGTCTCCTCCGACGTGATGCTGGAGAAGTCCGGATACGCCCAGCTCATCGGGCGGGCCGGCAACTACAACCACGACGGCCCGGACAAACTCAACGCCTACTACCTGCGCGTCGCGGACAACGGGTCGTGGTCCATCCGCAGCAACAACACCAGCGGCAACCAGCGGACCCTGGCCAGTGGCACCACAACGGCTTTGGGCACCGGCCGCTGGCACAAGCTGGCGCTCACGCTCAACGGCAGCACCCTCACCGCGGCCATCGACGGCGTCACCGTGGGCAGCGTGGCCGACTCCGTCTGGGTGGCCGGCCAGGTCGGCTACGCCACCGGCCAGGGCGTGACGGCCCAGTTCGACAACCTGACCGTCACCCCGCTCGGCGGCGGTCAGAGCCCCACGGGTCAGGTGCGCGGCGCCGGCTCCAACCGGTGCCTGGACGTCAACGGGCAGAGCCAGTCGGACGGGGCCACCGTGCAGATCTGGGACTGCAACAACGGCGCCAACCAGACCTGGACGGCCACCTCGGCCAACCAGCTCACCGTGTACGGCAACAAGTGCCTCGACGCGACCGGCGCCACCGCCGGCTCCCGGGTCCGCATCTGGTCCTGCACCGGCGGGGCCAACCAGCAGTGGCGGCTCAACGCGGACGGCACGATCGTCGGCGTCCAGTCCGCCCTGTGCCTGGACGTGACGGGCGCGGCCACGACCAACGGCGCCGCCGTGGAGTTGTGGACGTGCAACGGCGGCAGCCACCAGCAATGGATCAGATCCTGACGGATCGCTGACCACCCCTGGGGGCGGGGTGAAACTCGGGGGCCGGGATTCCAGACAGGGGGTTCCCGGCCCCCGACCGCCTCGCCCATCGCTCGGCCTCAGCCGGTCCCGGTGGGCCGTCCGTCGCGTCGCTCTACCGGGTCTGCTCGTCGCGAAACGGAGGGTGACGGCTCCGGGCACTTAGCCGGTCGGGGTCCACTGCTGTGCCGCGGTGCCGTTACAGTCGAAGATTTGCAGCCGGGCGCCGTCGGTGGTGGCGCTCTCCGGGTCGTCCAGGCAACGCCCCGACTGGGGGTTCACCAGTGCGAAGTTCGTGCCGGTGACCCAGCGTTGCGCCCCGGAGCCGTTGCACGTCCACAGCTGGACTGTGGTGCGGTTCGCCGTGCCGCCGTTACTGACGTCCAGGCACTTGCCCAAGGCTCGCAGCGTCCCGCCGGCACCCGGCGCGAACGTCCACCTCTGAGCCGCGGTGCCGTTGCAGGTCCACAGCTGGACCGGGGTGCCGTCCGAGGTCGCGGCGTTCGACACGTCCACGCACTTGCCGGGGATGCCGGAGCGGAAAGCCGCCGTGCGCAGCTGCCCGGCCGAGGTCAGCGCGGTCTCCACCAGAGCGGCGGCCGCACGCATCCCGGCCGCGTTCGGGTGATACGAGGAACGGCCCGCCGGCGGGTGCCCGGTTTCCACCCACGGGTCGGTGGAGCAGGCGTCGTGCCCGCGGCTGACCGCGGCGAGGTCGACGAGGGTCGCACCGGTGGCCGCGGCCGCCGCGGCGGTGGCCGACTCGAGGCGGGCCGCGATGCTCCGCTCGTACGCCAGTTGGTCCGGGGTCAGCGGAACACCGGCGCAGGTGCCGGAGCCCGGCAGGATCGTGAAGTAGTTGACCAGGTAGACGTGCGCGCCGGGGGCGGTGTCGTGCACGGCGTTCACGATGTTCTCGATGCGCCCGGTCAGCTGAGGGAACGTCCGGTCGATCGCACCCCGGTCGACGCCCGCGCACCCGCTGCCGCCGTCGTTCTGACAGGTATAGGCGCCCAGGCTGCCGAGATAGTTGACGTCGTTGCCACCGATGGTCACGGTGACGACCTGGGTCGCGCCGGTCACCGCGCTGATCTGCGGCGGACGGCCGGATTGGCTGTCGGTAAGCACGTTCGCGGTGGTCGCGCCGCTGCATGAGACGTCGGTGAGGTCGGCGCCGATCGCCCTGG
This sequence comes from Actinoplanes sp. NPDC021490, assembly GCF_055562135.1. NCBI lineage: Bacteria > Bacillati > Actinomycetota > Actinomycetes > Micromonosporales > Micromonosporaceae > Actinoplanes > Actinoplanes sp. NPDC021490. The sequence goes on along the minus strand of NZ_JBVHFW010000007.1, from coordinate 305,473 downwards.
CCACGACGCTGGGGTAATTGCTGCCCGACCGGGCGCACGCGGCGGCCCCGGCGCCCGGTTGCGCCGGCGGGACCCCGGGGCCGGCGGCGAACGAACTGCCCATCGCCACATAGCTCAGCCCGGCGGATGCGGCGACAGCGTTCGCGGACGGTGTGGCCGGAACCGCCACGGATAACGCCAGAGCGGCGGCTGCCAACAGGTGCGGACCGGGCATCACGAGCCTTCCGTCGACGGGACAGAACACCGCAATGCTGCCACGGCATCGACAGTCGCCGATTCGTATATCGGGATCATGGCCGTTCGGGCCGGTTGTCTTCCCCAAAAACGCTCCCCAGGAATGACCCGGCGTGGCGCCCGTCCGGCGGGATGTCACTGAGGTGCAGGGCCACCCTGTGCCGATGGCGAGGGTGTGGCGCTGCCGCCCTGCTGGTGGTCGGCTCGCATCAATTCAGCGATTCCCGACCGGTCCGCGGCCGAGGGCAGGCCCCAGCCGGGACGGTAGCCGTAGACCTGGTCCAGCCCGGTGGCGGAGGTCCGGCCGTCCAGGATCTCCACCGACGCGGTGTCGATGAGGGCGGGATGCTCGACGCCGCAGGCCTCGGAGACCTTGAGCAGGTCACGCCGCAGGGTCTTGATGTAGTTGGCGGCACGCTCGGACTTCAGGGCCGGGTCCAGCCCGCGGGTCAGCCACGGGCTTTGCGTCGCCACGCCGGTCGGGCACGTGTCGGTGTGGCATTTCTGCGCCTGGATGCAGCCGATGGCGAGCATCGCCTCGCGGGCCACGTTCACCATGTCGCAGCCCAGAGCGAACGCCACGATCGCGTTGTCCGGCAGGCCCAGTTTGCCGCCGCCGGCGAACACCACCCTCTCGTGCAGTCCTCGCTCGGCGAACTTCTTGTAGACCCGGGCGAAGCCCACCTGGAACGGCAGCGACACCGTATCGGTGAAGATCAGCGGGGCGGCGCCCGTGCCGCCCTCCCCACCGTCGATGGTGACGAAGTCGACCCCGCGACCGGTACCCGCCATCAGCGAGGTCAACTCGTCCCAGAACTCCAGGTCACCGACCGCCGACTTGATGCCGACGGGCAGGCCGGTCTCGGCCGCGAGCAACTCCACCCAATCGAGCAGGCTGTCGGTATCGGTGAACTCGGCGTGCCGCGACGGACTCACACAGTCGACGCCCTGGGGGATGCCGCGGGTGGATGCGATCTCCGCCGACACTTTGGCGCCGGGCAGAAGTCCACCGAGTCCCGGCTTGGCGCCCTGACTCAGTTTGATCTCCAAGGCGCGGACGGGCGCCGACGCCACCAGATCCTTGAGCCTCTGCAGGTCGAACCGGCCCTGCTCGTCCCGGCAGCCGAAATAGGCGGTGCCGATCTGAAACACCAGCTCGCCACCGTTGCGGTGATAGGGCGAGAGCCCTCCTTCACCGGTGTTCTGCAAGCACCCGGCGGCCGCGGCGCCCCGGTTCAGTGCCTCGATCGCCTTACCGGACAACGAGCCGAAGCTCATTCCCGAGATATTGACCACCGAACTGGGCCGGAACGCTCGCGCGCGGCCGCGGGCCGCTCCCATCACCTTGGCGCAGGGCAGGCCGACCTCATAGCCCGCGGTCGGCGCGGACCGGGGCACCGCCCGCCCGAACGTACGATGCTTGATGATCGGATACCCGGCGGTGTACTCGAGGTCATTGTCCGTACCGAACCCGAAGTAGTTGTTGTCCTTCTTCGCCGAGGCGTAGACCCAGCGGCGCTGGTCCCGGGTGAACGGCCGCTCCTCGTTGTTGCCCGCCACCACATATTGCCGCAGCTCCGGGCCGATGGCCTCGATCAGGTAGCGACCACGCCCGATCACCGGGAAATTGCGCAGAAGCGCATGGTCACGCTGGAAGAGATCGCGTGCCGCCACCGCCGCAACCGCCGAGAAGGCGGCCATGGCCGCCCGGGTGCCCCACTTCATGACCGGCTATTAGCCAGGCCCGCCGTACGTCAAACAGAACATGCGGTTGTCACCCGCGATGGTGGACACGCCTCCTCACCGGAGAGCTTGGCCGACTTCGTCACCTGCCTCGAGTCTGCTCATGCGGTGAGGGTGGCGTACCGGCCGCCGGCCGAGATCAGGGTTTCGTGGGTGCCCTGTTCGAGGATGCGGCCGCGGTCGACGACGGCGATCTGGTCGGCATTGCGTACGGTCGACAGCCGGTGCGCGATGGTCACCGTCGTCCGGCCGCGGGCCAGCTCGTCGAAGGCTCGCTGCACGGCCCGTTCGGTGGCGGTGTCCAGGGCGCTGGTGGCCTCGTCGAGGACCAGGATGCGGGGATCGCGCAGCAGCGTACGGGCGATGGCGATGCGCTGCTTCTCGCCGCCGGAAAAGCGGTGCCCCCGGGAGCCGGCCATCGTGTCGTAGCCGTCGGGAAGCCCGCTGATGACGTCGTGGATCTGTGCGGCCCGGGCGGCCTGCTCGATCTGGGCGTCGGTGGCGTCCGGGCGGGCGTACCGCAAATTCTCCCGCACCGTGGTGTGCAGCAGATAGGTCTCCTGGCTTACCATCCCGACCACCCCGGCCAGGTCGGCCAGGCGCAGGTCGCGCAGGTCGACGCCGTCGATGGTGATCCGGCCGGCCGACGGGTCGTGGAACCGCACGATCAACCCGCCGATGGTGGTCTTGCCGGAGCCGGTCTCCCCCACCAGCGCCAGCGAGGTGCCGGCCGGCACGTCCAGGCAGACGCCGTCGAGGGCGGCGGTCCGGCTGCCGGAGTAGTGGAAGGTCACGTTCTCGAAGCGCAGGTGGCCGCGTACCGGATGGGGCAGATCGACCGGCACGGCCGGGTCGTCCACCTCGATCGGCAGGTCCAGGTATTCGAAGATGCGCCCGAACAGGACCTTCGACGTGCTCAGCGAGACGCCCACGTTGAGCAGGCCCATCAGCGGCCGGAACAGCCCGGCCTGCAAGGTGGTGAAGGCGACCAGGGTGCCGATGCTCAGCGTGCCGGCGGTCGGCGGCAGTCCGGCGCTGAGATAGATGATCGCCGGGATGGCCGCGAAGATGATGCTCATCGTCGCCATCCGCCACCGGCCGGCCAGCTGCGAGCGCATCTGCAGGTCGATGAGGCGGGTCGAGGACTGACTGAACCGCTCGACGAGCGCGTTGCCGGCGCCCATGGTCTTGCTCAGTTGCGCCCCGCTGATCGACAGTCCCTCCTCGATGGTCACGTTGAGGTCGGCCAGCTCGGTCTGGCGCAGGGCGGTGATCTCCTTGCGCATCTTGGCGACCCGGCGGCTCAGGTAGAGCGCCGGCGGCAGCACGATCAGGGAGACCAGGGAGAGCTGCCAGGACAGGGCGACCATGGCGATCCCGCTGGCCACCGCGGTGGTCAGGTTGGACGTGACCGACGCGGCGGTCGAGGTGACCACCGACTGCACGCCGCCGACGTCGTTGGTGATGCGCGACTGGATCTCGCCGGTGCGGGTGCGGGTGAAGAAGGCCACGGACTGCCGCTGCAGGTGGGTGAAGACGTCGATCCGCAGCCGGTGCACGACCCGCTGACCGACGGCGGCGGACATCCACGTCTGGACGACGCCGAGGGCGGCGGTCACCCCGGCGACGGCCACCATGCCGCTGACCAGCCAGACCAGCAGCGTGACGTCCTGGCGGGGCAGCGCGCGGTCGATGACTTCCCGCAGCAGGAACGGCGAGGCCATGCCCAGCACGGAGGACGCCATGATGAGCACCATCACCACGGCGAGCCGCAGGCGGTGCGGCCTGAAGAGCCGGGCGATGCGGCGCAGCGGGACGTCGGGGGCGCTGTCTTCCAAAGAGCACAACCTTTTTCCGTACGGGATGAGCTGAGGTTAATGGGCCGTCCTACCGAGCCGCCCAGGCGCGCAGGAACTCGTAGTGCGGCCGGTGACATCGGTAGCAGTCGGCCAGCATCGCATTGTTGTCCACCGTTTCGGCGTACGTCCGGGTCGGTTCGGTGAAGCCGGAACTGCCGGCGACGTCGCGGTGCCATGGCTGGGTCCGTCGCCAGACCCGTTGATCGCCCGGCGTCCACGACAGCGCCGAGGGCAGGAACGGTATCCCGGCGTGCTCGCAGTAACCCCGGATGACCTCGCCCGGCGCCGCGATCAGCGTTTCCGCCTCGATGACGTACGGGGTGGCGCCGGACTCCTCCCGGACCCGCCGGGCCAGCTCGGCCTGATGGCGATAGCCCACCTCGGCACACTGCATGCCGGGGTTCATCGCGTAGTGCGAGGCGATCACCGAGCGGGGGTCGCGGATGATGAAGGTGTGCGACCCGGTGGCCGGGATGTCCTCGCCGCCGCGGCCGAGGTAGTCGTACTCGGTCGTCTCCTTGACGAAGACCCGCCTGTCACGCGCCCGTTCGTCGAGCAGTTTCAGCAGTTCGGCGTGGCTGGTGGCGGTGGCGTCGCCGACCGTCGCGTGGCCCTGGACGACGATGCTGGAGAACGGTTCGTGATAGACCTCGTGGTCCCCGCGTTCGAGCATCATCCGCAGGAACGCGGTCGACCGCGACCGCGGCGTTCCCCAGAGGAACAGCAGGCCGGACCGGGCGGCCGGCATCACACCGGCCCGGCCAGGCCGGCGGGACGAATGTCGGTCCATTCCCGTTCGATGTAGCCCAGACAGGCGTCGCGGCTGTCCGGCCCGGACACGGTCCGCCAGCCCGGCGGCACGTCGATCGCCTCCGGCCATAGGGAGTGCTGGTTCTCGTGGTTGACCAGCACGAGGTACGGGGTGTCGTCACGTTCGAAGGGGTTGCTCATTCGGCCGGCCTTCCGGTGGTCGCAGGCGTGCTGGGGGAACGGTCGAGGTGCTCGGCCACCCGGGCGCCGATCATTTCCAGCACCTCGGCCCGGGCCAGCTGCCGGTGCAGGTATTTCAGGGCCACGACGTCGATGTGGCCGGTCACGTATCGCTGCCACATCGGGGAGAAGTACTGCTCGGGGGTGCGAGCCGCGGCCGCCTCGACGAACAGGACATCGCCGTCGAAGAGACCGAACTCGTGGTTGTCCACGAGCTTGATCATGTTTTCGTAGAAGCCGACGATCGCCCGGCCCTTCTGCCGCATCAGGAACGAGTAGGGCCCCTGGCGTTGCCGCAGCTGGTCGTAGAGGGCGTCGCCGGTGAGCAGGTGCCGCTCGCCGGCCGGCACGTCCAGGTCGAAGTGCCGCGCGACCGCGTTGAGCCGCGCCACCTGGGTCGCCCGGCGGTGCGGGGTGGGCCGGGAGTCGAGCATCGCCAGCAGCTGGACCCGCTGCCCGTCCCGCTGCAGCTGGACGGCCATCTCGTGGACGATCTCGCCGCCGGCGCACAGGCCCAGCAGGTGGTACGGGCCCTCCGGCTGGACGGCGCGGATCTCCCGGACGTAGTCGGCGGCCATCGCGGTCAGGCTGGCCGGCATCTCGTCGCCCGGACGCAGCCCGCGTGCCTGCACCCCGTACACCCCGAAGGGCTCCGGCACGGCGTTGACCAACGGATAGTAGAGCCAGCTGAGCCCGCCGAGCGGGTGCACGCAGAACAGCGACGCGGTCCCGGTGTGCGGCCGCAGCGGCACGAGCACGTCCAGCGCCGAGTCGTCCGGCCCGGCCGCGACCCAGCCGGCCAGGTTCCGCGCGGTCGGCACGGCGGCGACCACCAGCGGATTGACGGCTACGCCGAACTCCGCCTCGATCGCCCGGCTCAGCCGCTCGACGGTCTCCCGGCCGCCGCCGAGGTCGAAGATGTTGTCCTCGGCGGCCACCTGGCCGACCTCCAGCGCGTCGGCGACCAGCCGGCGCATCCGCTTCTCGGCCTCGGCGGAGCCGCTGGGCGCCGCGAGCGCAGGCAGACCTTCGATCAGGCGGGCCATGTCGGCCAGGGTCGCGCTCTCGAAGACGGCGCGGAACGGCAGGTCCACGCGCAGCGCCGACCGGATCTGGTTGACCATCTGCATGGCCAGCAGCGAGTGCCCGCCCAGGACGAAGAAGTTGTCGTCCCGCCCCGCGCGGGGCACGCCGAGAATCTGCGCCCACAACCCGGCGAGGGTCTGTTCCACCGCGCCGACCGGCTCCACGTACGTACGCTCGGCCGCTTCGCCCGGATCGGGCAGGGCGAGCCGGTCGACCTTGCCGTTCACGGTCAGCGGCAACGCATCGAGCACCACGAACACCGACGGCACGAGATGATCCGGCACGGCGGCCGACATCTCGCGGCGCAGCACGGCCACGTCCGTCGCCGGGTCGGCCACCACATAGGCGATCAGGCGGGCGTCCACGCCGCTCCCGCGTACCGTGACCGCGGCCCGGCGGACCCCGGGAAGCGCCGCGGTGGCCGCCTCGACCTCGCCCAGCTCGACCCGTACGCCGCGGATCTTCACCTGGTCGTCCTGCCGGCCCAGGAACTCGATCGCGCCGTCGGCCCGGCGCAGCCCCCGGTCGCCGGTGCGGTACATCCGTTCGCCGGGCACGAACGGATCCGCCACGAACCGTTCCGCGGTCTGGCCGGGCCGGTTGAGGTAGCCGCGGGCCAGCGGACGCCCGGCGATGCAGATCTCACCGGGTACGCCGGAGGGCAGATGCTCGGCGTCCGCACCGAGCACATAGACCCGGGCGTTGGCGATCGGGCGGCCGATCGGGACGCTGCGGCCGTCGTCGTCCGGCCGGCAGTCCCAGCTGGTCACGCCGATCGCCGCTTCGGTCGGCCCGTACAGGTTGTGGAGCCGGGTGCCCGGCAGCGTCTCGAAGAAGCGGCTGCGCAGGCCGAGCGGCAACGCCTCCCCACCGGCGATGACGTGGCGCAGGCTGGTGCACCGCCCGGCGCCCGCCTCGGCCAGGAACATCTCCAGCATCGACGGCACGAAGTCGGCCAGGACGACTCCTTCGTCACGGATCACCTCGACGAGGTAGCCGCTGTCGCGGTGCCCGTCGGGCCGGGCCATCACGACGGTCGCCCCGCAGGTCAGCGGCCAGAGCAGCTCCCACACCGAGGTGTCGAAGGAGACCGGGGACTTCTGCAGCACGCGGTCGCCGGTGGTCAGCGCGAACTTCTCGGTCATCCAGGCGAACCGGTTGCTGATCGCACCGCGGACGTTCACCACGCCCTTCGGCGTGCCGGTGGTGCCGGAGGTATAGAGGACGTACGCGGCGTCCTCGGCGGTCACCGCGACCCCGGGGTCGTGCTCCGGTTCCGCGGCCAGGGCGGTGGCCTGCTCGTCGAGGCAGAACAGCAGCCCGGGGTCCTCCGGCAGCCGCGATCTGACCGGCTCGTGGGTGAGCACCACGGCCGTGCCCAGGTCGGCGATCATCAGCCGGCGGCGGGCGGCGGGCAGGTCGGGGTCGAGCGCGACGAACGCGCCACCCGTCTTCCACACGGCCAGCACGGCGACCACCAGGTCGAAGCCGCGTTCCATGCTGATGCCGACCAGCACGTCGGGTCCGGCGCCCGCCCGGATCAGGCGGTGGGCCAGCTGATTCGAACGGCGATCGAGTTCCCCGTACGGCAGGGTCCGCCCCTCGAACCGCACGGCGGGCGCGGCCGGTGTCGCCCGGGCGTGCCCCTCGATGAGCTGGTGGATCCACGGCCCGGTCCGGTCCCGGAGTTCGCCGGTGCTCGCTTGCGCGGCCGTCCGGCGTTCGTCCGCGCTCAGCAGCGGCAGCCGGCCGATCGGCTTGCCCGGATCGGCCACGGCCGCGGCCAGCAGCCGGCCGAGCATCTCGATCATGCGCTTGGCGGTGTCCCGGTCGAACAGGTCGGCGGCGAAGGTCAGCTCCCCGCCCATCCCGGCGGGCCGTCCACCGGCGTCCGAGAACTCCACGAACTGGAAGCTCAGGTCGAACTTGGAGGACCCGGAGCCGACCGCGACGCGTTTCATGTCGACGCCGGTCAGGTCGAGCACCGCGGTCCGGCCGACCTGCAACGCCACCATGACCTGGAACAGCGGGTGGCGGCCGGGCACCCGGGCCGGGTTGAGCACCTCGACCACGCTCTCGAACGGCACGTCCTGATTGCTGAAGGCGGCTAGGTCCTGTTCCCGGACCCGCGTCAGCAGCTCTTCGAACGACGGATCGCCGGTCAGGTCGGCCCGCAGCACGAGCGTGTTGACGAAGAAGCCGACGAGGTCGTCGAGGGCCTCGTCGACCCGTCCCGCGACCGGCCAGCCGAGCGGGATGTCGGCGCCCGCGCCCAGCCGGGAGAGCAGCGCCGCCACCGCCGACTGGACCACCATGAAGACGCTGGCGCCGTTGCGGCGGGCCAGGGCCACGAGACTCTCGTGGACGTCGACCGGCACCTTCAGCGGCACCGATCCACCGCGATACGTGCCGACGGCGGGCCGGACCCGGTCGGTGGGCAGCGGCAGCTCGTCGGGCACCCCGCTCAGCAGGCCGGTCCAGTACGCCACCTGGTCGCGGGCCACCTTCACCGCGTCGCGCTGCCACAGGGCGAAGTCCGCGTACTGCACCGGCAGTTCGGTCCACTGCGGCGCCCGCCCGGCGCGGCGCTGCTCGTACGCCTCGCTGAAGTCACGCATCAGCGGTTCCATCGAGGAGCCGTCGGCCGCGATGTGGTGCAGCAGCAGGACGAGGGCATGGTCGCCGGGGCCCACCGTGAGCAGGTGTGCCCGGAACGGAAGGTCCGAGGTCAGGTCGAAGCGGCGCTGGACCAGCCCGTCCACGGCCCGGCCCAGCTCGGTGTCCTCGACCTCGCCGCGGACCAGCAGCGGGCCGACGTCGGCCATCGGCACGACCCGCTGCTGCGGCTCGCCGTCGAGCAGCGGGAACACCGTACGCAGGGGCTCGTGCCGCCGGACCACGTCGGTGACGGCGGTGTGCAGCGCGGCGATGTCGAGATCGCCGGTGAGCCGGACGACGACCGGGATGTGGTACGCCGTGTCGTTCGCGCGCAGCTGGGCGGTGAGCCACAGCCGCTGCTGCGGATAGGACAGCGGCACCACCGCCGGGCGGGTCCGGCGTCGCAGCACGGGCCGGGTCCCGCCCTTGAGGACCGACACCCGTGCGGCCAGCTCGGCCAGGTTGGAGGTCTCGAAGAGATCCCGGACCGGCAGCTCGACCTTGAGCACCGAGCGCACCCGGTTGACCAGCTGCGTCGCCATCAGCGAGTGGCCGCCGAGGGCGTAGAACTCGTCGTCCCGGCCCACCCGCGGCACGCCGAGGATCTCCTCCCACAGCCGGGCCAGTGTCTGTTCGACCGCGCCCACCGGCGCCGCGTAGTCGCGCTCGTTCGCGGTGATGCCGGGATCGGGCAGCGCCTGCCGGTCCACCTTGCCGTTGCTGGTCACCGGCAGCGCGTCCATCAGCACGAACACCGACGGCACGAGGTGGTCGGGGACCACCGCCGCGAGACGTCGCCGCAGCGCCCCCACGTCACGCTGGCCGCCCTCGGTGACCAAGTACGCCGTCAGCCGCCGATCCGCGCCGGCGCCGTGCACCAGCACCACCGCCTGACCGACCCCGGCCAGGCCCATCAGCGCGGCCTCGACCTCGCCGGGCTCGACCCGTACACCCCGGATCTTCACCTGGGCGTCCGCGCGGCCGACGAACTCGAGCTGACCGTCCGCGAGCCGGCGCACCACGTCCCCGGTCCGGTACATCCGCTCCCCCGGCGGGCCGAACGGATCCGCCACGAACCGTTGCGCCGTCAGGGCGGACCGGCCGGCGTAGCCACGGGCCAGACCCGCGCCGGCCAGATAGAGCTCGCCGGCCTCGCCGACCGGCGGCTCCCGCAGCAGGTCGTCGAGCACATAGGCCCGGACGTTGTCGATCGGCCGGCCGATCGGCGGCGTCCCCTCCGCGCCGAGCGGATCGCTCACAGTGGCGGCGACCGTCGTCTCGGTCGGCCCGTAGGCGTTGAGCATCAACCGGTTCCGCGACCAGCGGGCCACCGTCGCGGGCGGGCAGGCCTCCCCGGCGACGACCAGCGTCACCCCGTCCGGAAGCCCGCCGCCGGTCTCGACCACCGACAGCAGCGACGGCGGCAACGTCACGTGGGTGACGCCGCGGCTCTCCACCAGCTCGGCCAGCGCGCGGCCCGGCACCAGCCGGGACCCGTCGGCGACGACCAGCGTCGCCCCGGACAGCAGGGTCGACCACAGCTCGGACACCGACGCGTCGAAGCTGACCGAGGCGAACTGCAGGCGGCGCTTGCCCGGGCCCAGCCCGAGCAGGGTCCGCTGCGCCGTCGCCAGGTTCGTCACGCCCCGATGGGTCACGACCACGCCCTTGGGCACGCCGGTCGAACCGGACGTGTAGATGACGTAGGCCGGGTGATCCGGCCGCAGCGGGGCGTGGCGCTGTGCGTCCCGGACGCTGCCGGCGTCGTTCGAGGCGATGTCGTCGGCGGTCTTGGGATCGTCGAGCACCACCTCGGTGACGCCCGCGGGCGCCGCGGTCCGGGTGGCGGTTGTGGTCACCACGCAGCGCACCCGGGCGTCGGCCATCATGAACGCCGCCCGTGCGGCCGGGTAGGCGGCGTCCACGGGGACGTAGCTGCCGCCCGCCTTCACCACCGCCAGCGCCGCCACCACGAACTCGATCGACCGGTTGAGCAGCAGCCCGACCGCGACCTCGGGACCGACGCCCTGGGCGAGCAGGACGTGTGCCAGCCGGTTCGATCGCTCGTCCAGCTCCCGAAAGGACACCGTGGCGTCGTCGGCGACCACCGCCGGGGCGCCGCCGGAACGTTCGGCCCGCGCGGCGAACATCGCCGGCAGGGTCCGGGCCCCTTCATCAGAGCTGATCAATGGCTTGTCTCCTCCGCTGTCACGATCACGTGCTGAGATCGTGCAATCTGCCCTTTCCGTGCGGGCGGATCAACAGGAGACAAATCACCTCGAAAAAACTGCACAAAACTGGTCCGGAAAGCGTCTTAGTAGCAGAGCGCGCACAGTGGATTTGACGGCGGTAAAGACAACGAGCTGGGCGTGCCTATGACCCCTCGGGGCCGAAGATCCGGCGCATCGGCTGCGGCGGCGTGCCGCGACGGACCCACTCCCGTGGGTAACCGAGCGACACCTCCTCGAAGCGGACGCCGTCGTAATGGGTGACCCGGGGAATGTGCAGATGGCCGTAGACCGCCACGACCGCGCGGTACCGCCGGTGCCAGTCCGCGGTCAGCTCGGTGCCGCACCACTGCGCGAACTCCGGATGACGCAGGACGTCGGTCGGCTCCCGCACCAGCGGCCAATGGCTGACCAGCACGGTCGACATGGCCGGGTCGATCGCGTCGAGCCGCTCGCGGGTGCGCGCCACCCGGTCCCGGCACCACGACTCCCGGTCGGGATACGGCGCCGGATGCAGCATCATCTCGTCGGTGCAGACCACCCCGGCCTCGTACGCCCGGCGCAGCGACTCCTCCTTGTCGAGCACCCCGGGCATCCGGAACGAGTAGTCGTACAGCAGGAACAGGGGCGCCACCGTGACCGGCCCGGCCGGCCCGGTCCAGACCGGATAGTCGTCCTCCGGGGTGAGCACGCCGTTGTCCCGGCACATCCGGACGAGCGCGTCGTAACGTTCCACGCCCCGCAGCTGCACCGGATCGCTCGGGTGGGTCCACAGCTCGTGGTTGCCCGGCGCCCAGATCACCGTGGCGAAACGGTCGCGCAGCCCGGCCAGGGTCCGCTCGACGTCGGCGAAGACCTCCCCGACGTCCCCGGCCACGATCAGCCAGTCCTCGGCCGACTCCGGGCGCAGCCCTCCGGCGATCTTCCTGTTCCTCGGATACGAGACGTGCAGATCACTGACTGCGAACAGGCTTCCCGTCATCGCATCGATCTTGTCAGAAGCCCGGTACCGGGCCGGTCAGCGGGATGACGCCTCGACGTCCGGCACTGATCCGGCGGCGCCCGCGGGGATTACCCACGCTTAGGAGCGCGCCGGCCGGGTATGCGCCCTTTTCGGTCGCCGATCACGGGATGGAGTCATGTCGACGTTGCCGCACCCGGAACGGGTCTCACCCGGACGTCAAGGCCCCCTGGCCGAAGCCATCATCGCCCTGGCCGAGACCCCGGCCGGCGCGTCCGACGTCGAGGAGCGCCTGGCCGCGATCGCCGTCCTGGCCACGGACCGGGTCGCCGCGGCCGACTATGCGTCGGTCACAACGCTGCACGGGCCCGAATACACCACCGTCGCGACCAGCAGCGACATCGCTCTCGCCGTCGACGAGGCCCAGTACGCCGACCGGGCCGGCCCCTGCCTGCAGGCCCTGGAGACCGGCGAACCGGTCGGGGTGCCCGACACCACGGCGACGATGGACTGGCCCGGTTTCCACGAGGTGGCGCCCGCTCTGGGCCTGCGGGCCTCGATCTCGGTCCCGCTGTACAACGGGCGCGGCACCACGATCGCCGTCCTGAACCTCTACGGCCGCGACGACGCGGCGATGAAGCCACTGATCGACGCGGTGGCGAAACTGTATGCCACCAGCCGTGAACTCGAGCTGGACACCAGCGTGCCCGTGTCCGACCCCGGAGCCGAGGAACTGCTCGCCGGATACGCCGGCGCCCTGGCCGTGCGCGCCACCATCAAGCTTGCCGCCGACATCCTCGCCGGCAGCACCGCCGGCCGCACCGACGACGCCTACACCGAGCTCTGCGAACGAGCCGAAAAGAACGGAACCTCGCTGAGTGTCGCGGCGGCCGCCGTCCTCAAGCAGTTCCTGTAACGGAACGCTGCGCCGCGCACAGGGCCGCATCACCTCGATCCACACCTTCAGCGGCTACGGCCGGCCCGTTCCCGCCACCAAGCCGGCGAAGTCGAAGGAGCTCGGGCCGACGGCGTACGACAAACAAGCGCTCAGGCCAGGTCGGTCAGGGCCGCGTCCGGATGCGGTGGCGTGCGGACCCGGAGCGCGATCGCGCCGGCCACCAGGCAGGCGGCGGCGCCGATCCAGAGCGCCGCGCGGGGGCCGCCCGCGGAGATGATCCAGCCGGTCAGGACACTGCCAATCGGGGTGGTGCCCACATAGACGAGCACCCAGAGAGCCATGATCCGGCCCCGGAAGGCGGCCGACGCGTGCAACTGCAGCGTGGTCGAGCACAGCGTGACGAAGCAGAACGCGGCCACCCCGGTGACCAGCAGCGCGGCCCCGGCCGTGGCGACGCCCGGCGCGAGGGCGGTCAGGGCCAGCCCGATGCCGAAGGCGGTTGCCGCGGCGGCCAGGTAGGGACGGCGGGGATGGCGGATCAGCCCGACCGCCAGCGAACCGGCCACCGAACCGATGCTGAGCATGGTGGAGAGCAGGCTGTAGGTGCCGCCACCGCCGTGCAACGTGTCGCTCGCCAGCACCGGAAGCACCACCGCGAAGTTGAACGCCAGCAGACCGACCAGGGCCATCATGGTCAGCGGCAACCAGAGTTGCTGACGGCCGCGGGCGTACCGCACGGCGTCCGACACGCCGGAGGAGCCGGCCGGGCGCCGGGCCGAACTGAGCGGGCGTACGAAAAGCAGCGCGACGATGACCGCGGCGTACGAGATCGCATTGACCGCGAAGCACGGGGTGGTCCCGGCGGTGACGATCAGCGCGCCGGCCAGTGCGGGGCCGATCACCCGGGCGCCGTTCATGACGACGCCGTTCAGGCTGACCGCGCTGGCCAGGTCGTCGGACGGGACCAGCGCGCTGACGAAGGCCTGCCGGGCCGGGGCGTCGGCGATCGAGACCACGCCCGCGACGACGTTGATCGCCATGATGGCGGGCACCGAGGCGTGTCCGGTCGCGGCCAACGCCCAGAGCAGGCCGGCCAGCACCGCGTACAGCGCCTGGGTGGCGATCAGCAGCCGTCGCAGGTCGATGCGGTCCGCGATCGCGCCGCCCCACGGCCCGAACAGCAGCGACGGGATGCCGCCGACGGCCAGCACCAGCCCGAGGGCGCTGGGCGAGTGGGTGAGTTGCAGGACCAGCCAGCCGATCGCGGTCTGCTGCAGGAACGTTCCGCTGGCCGACGCCACCTGGCCGGCGAAGTAGAGCTGGAACGGTCGCGACCGCAGCGCCCGGAAGGTCCCCCGGCGCGCCGGAACGATCTCCGGTCGCAGCGTCGAGACGTCATGATCCATGCTCGGGCACCTCGCTGATCATGGTGCCGCCCGGGTCGCCGTCGTTCATGGGCTGGTCCTTCGCTCGGAAGCTGTGCACCCATGCTGGCGGCGACGCGGCCGGACAGCGTCCGTCAAACGACTGCTTTGGTATTCACATGAGTCGATGTATGGTGGGAGCGCTCCCAGTTTGCGTCCGCCATTCTGCTCGAGGAGTCGAACATGCTGCGAGGGCGTAGTCGCACGGTCACCGCGCTGACCGGCCTGCTCGTTCTGGTCCTGCCGGCGCTGCTGTCGACCTCGGCGTCGGCGGCCGAACCCGCCGACTCGTCCCGCATCCGCCCGGCGCCCCTCACCGAGCTGACCGTGGTGTCCGAGCAGGTGGCTTCCGGTCTGCGGCGCCCCATCGCGATCACCGGTCTGCCCGACGGCCGGATGCTGATCGCGGAGAAGGACGGCACCGTCCGCGCCTACCACCCCGACACCGGCCTGACCGCCGAACCGGTGCTCGACCTGACCGCCCGGATCGACACCTCGGACAACGAGCGCGGCCTGCTCGGCATCACGCCGGCGCCGAACTTCGCGCGTACCGGCATGCTGTACGTCGCCTACACGAGCCTGCCGGCCGGCGCGCTGACCCTGGCGCGACTGCCCATCAACGCCCCCGAGCGGCTGCAGGTGCTGCTCACCCAGGAACACGCCGAGTACGGCAACCACAACGGCGGGCAGGTGGCGTTCGGCCGCGACGGCTACCTCTACTGGTCCACCGGCGACGGCGGGCACGCGAACGACCCGTACAAGTCCGGTCAAGATCTTGGCACTCTGCTCGGCAAGATCGTCCGGATCGACGTGAACCGGGCCTGCGGCACCAAGCTCTACTGCGTGCCCGCCGGCAACCCGTTCGTGCGTACGCCCGGCGCCCGGCCGGAAATCTGGCTCTACGGACTGCGCAACCCGTGGCGGTTCTCCGTCGACCCGGTCGACAACTCGCTGTGGATCGGCGACGTCGGCCAGGGGCTGGTCGAGGAGATCAACCACATCCGTCCCTGGCAGGGCGGCTCGAACCTCGGCTGGTCGTGCAAGGAGGGCACCCCGGTGTTCGACCCGGACCAGTGCAAGCCGGGCGTACGTTACGTCGACCCGGTCTTCGAATACGAGCACTACCTCACCGAGAACTGCTCGGTGACCGGCGGCGTGGTCTACCGAGGGTCCCGGACCCCCGAGGCATGGGGCACCTACATCGCGAGCGACTACTGCTCAACCCTTGCTTTCGCCGTACGCCCCAAGCCCGCGGGCGGCTACGAGTCCGCCACGATCGGCAACTTCCCCACCCAGCCGACCGCGTTCGGCACCGACGTGCAAGGCGAGCTGTACGTGCTCAGCGACCTCCCGGGAGGGCTGAGCAAGGTCCGGTTCGAGCACGTTCCGCCGGCCTCGGGCGGAGGCGTCTAATCGGGCCGGCTCGTCAGCGCGTCGGCGGCCCGGTTCAGCACCGCTGACCGGTGCCGTTCCGGCTCGGAGCCGGCCCCCGACCGCGTGCCCGCCAGAGCCGCCCTCTCGCGAAGCCGGCGGATCAGCCATTCCGGCCGGTCGGCCTCCGGCGGCAGGGCACGCGCCAGCAGATCCACCACCGCCACGTCCCGATTGCTGACCGCGGCCGCCACCGCCGACGCGTCGACCGACGCGCCCCGGCGCAGCAGCTCCCCGGCCAGCTCGAGGCCGACGGCGTGCGCCCCGGCCCGCAAGGTGTTGCCGACCGGCACCTGCCGTTCCAGCAGCCACGTCGCAACGGCGAGTCCTTGTCCGGCCAGAGCAATGTCGATGGGGGTCAGACCGCCGCGGACGGGCTCCGCCGGATCGCACCCGTGGGCCACCAGCTCCTGCACCAGGCCGAGGTCGTCGCCGGCGACGGCACGTGTCCCAAGCCATCGGGACACCTCAGAATCTGCCCGTCATCAGCGTCCGCACCAAAATCGCTTTCGCTCTGGGCGACCGGCTTCGCCTCGCCCGGGACCTCCCACCCACACCCTTACAACCGGGCACTGACGGATGTGGTGGCCGGATGCGAGCCGGCCCGGGCACGCATCCGGCCGGCGGGCCGCCCCAGCCCCACGCCGCGACGAGCCCGATGGCGCCGGTGCGCGGCCGCAACGCTCGCGGACCGGACTGCGGAGCCGTCCCTTATGACGCCGCCCGACCCGTGTTTGTGCACCGTCGGCCAGATCAATAATCGGCACTGGTCTGGTCGTGCGCCTGCAACACGCGACGCATCTCGCGGGCGGCGGCCTCGAGCTGATCGGTGGATGCGTCCAAACGCACAGTGACGTCGACGGGTTGTCCGGCCGCTTCCAGCCGCGCCTTGAGCACGTGCATCAGGGCCGCCTGTAAGTCCGCGAGAACGATCGACGTTCTTGCGCAAACCTCCACGACCGTCGTGGGCTGCTGCGGAGTTGCCGCCACAGCCCCTACGGTAGGCCTCGACTTCCTCGCGATCCGACCATTACCTATCTCGAGTCAAATTCACCGAACGACATCGCGTACGGGTGATCGCACGGAGAGTAGGGGTGATATTCCGACGCCTCGCAGGGCGCCAACCTCGTTTCCGGGCTTCACCGGCTACCAGGTGTTCGACACCGCCAAGGATCTGGTCAACGCGGGCATCACGCCGAAGCAGTACGAGGCCCAGAAGGTGGGCATGCCGGAGGCGCAGGTCCGTGCGGCCCTGCCGGAGCCGCTGACCGAGCTGCCCGACGACGACCTCTACGCCGGCGACCCGACCCAGAAGGACATGCCGGCCGGCGCTTCGTGCGTCTACTACACGCTCGCCCTGGACGAGCCGAGCGGCCCGGACCTGTACCGGTTGTGCTTCGTCAAGGGGGCCCTCGCACACAAGACCGGCCTGATGCTCCCGTAGTGACCCCGGCGACGCGGCCCCGGAGGTCCCGTTCGGCCGGATCAAGCAGTCAGGCATCGGCACGGGGCGCGGCGAACACCCACACTCGCAACAGGACGAACCTGGTCAGGCCGACCGTCGCGTTGACCGCGGTGATCAGGAGCACGCGCGACCACCAGCCGTCGCCGAGGGCGTCGCCCAGGAGCGCCAGGGCGAGGCTGGTCGCGGCCAGCGCCGCGGCGGACAGCCCGCCACCCTCCCACTGCGCGGCATGCCAGGAGACGCGGCTGCCCGCCCGGAACGTGAGCCGGCGGTGCATCTCGTTGGCCAGCATCGACGACAACGCCACGCCCGCGAGGTTGGCGATCTGATCGCCCAGACCGAGCAGCAGGAAGAAGACGCCGAACTGGACGAGCGACGTGGCGCCGCCGGTCGCGGCGAATCGCACGAGCTGCGCCGGCACCGTGTCGGCGAGCAGCCACGACACCCGGGACGGTCGGCTGGCACGCCGGGGCGCCAGCGGGCCCGTTCCGATGAAGACCGCAGTGCCGACACTCATGAAATCCACCTCCCATACCAAAGCTAACGACTGTTAGCTAACAGTCGTTAGCTTGACGGTGACAGGATTGTCTGTCAAGTGGTGGAGTGAGCACCAGCGTGCGTTCATGGTGATCGCGCCGGCGACGAAGCGATCTACCTCATCGCCTGAGCACGATCATGCCGTTGGCGGGGGTACGGCATGATCGTCGGCGTGGTCATGCGGCGCTGGTTGGTCCCTTTGGTGATTCTGGTTCCGCTGATGGCCTCGTGCGCGCATCCGTGGCGGGCCGCCGGCGGGCTCACGCCATCGGCTGCGCCCAGCATCGCGGCCTCTCCGGTCCCGGTTCCCGTCTCGGCCGGTCCCACTGCTCCGATGGCGATCGAGTCGCCCTCGGCCTGCTCGGTGCTCGGCGTGCTGATCACGGCCGATCGCGGGGCGGCCGCCATGGGCTACCGGGAAATGTCGCTGACCATGCGGAACTGCGGCACCGAGCCGTACGAGGTGAGGGGCCGGCCGGACATCGTCGTGCTCGACGGAGACGGTCGCCCGCTGAAGGTCGCCGTCGTGACCAGCCGGCGCTACACCGCGGCGCCACGGCGTCTTGCGCTCAAGCCCGGCCAGTCGGCGCGGGCGGTGCTGTCGTGGCGTAACACCGTCACCAACATAAGCGGCGGGGCGGATACCGGGATATCGCTGGTGGTGGCCGATTCGGCGGGTGGGACGGGCCAGCTCGTCGCCCTGCAGGAACCTCTGGATCTCGGCAACACCGGACGACTCGAGACCAGCGCCTGGTTCTGAACAGGACCGGGTCGGCCAGAGTGACACCCAGCGCGGCGGCGTGGGCAACTATTGCCTATGCCTGGAGCCTTGCCCGATAGTCAGATGATCTCTATATTGGGGCGATGCCTGACCCCATGCGCGAACCGACGTTCGGCCTCGGCCCGGCGGACGCGCGCACGGCGCGGTGAGCGCGGTGGCCACCGACCCGCGGCTCCGTCGCGCGTACCGCCGCCTGCTCTGGGCCTATCCACCCGGACCGCGCCGGGAGGAACTGCTCGACACCTTGATCGAGAGCGCGTCGCCCGGACGGCGGCGGCCGCTTCCGCGCGAGATCGTCAACCTGATCCGGCACGGCGCCCGGGCCCGGCTCGGACGCCCCGGCAGCCGAAGCGTCGTCGCCCTGGCGTTGTTCATCGCGCTGGCCGGTGGGTTTCTCGGCGCCGGCGCCACGAACCGGCTCGGCTGGCACGCGGCCGAACCGCTGCCGGTCGGAGCCGAAGCCGCCGAGATCACCAGAACCGTTTTTCCCGGGCTGACGGTGTGGGGCGGCGGCCCGGCGGCCGGCATCGTGAGCCAGAGCGACGGCGAGGGCATCGAGTACGGGTACGCCGTCTCATGGGTGAAACACACCCCGGCCACCCGGGATGTCGCCGCGTACACGACGGGGGTCCGGGCCCGGCTCGAAGCGGCCGGCTGGACCGTGACGAGTGTCGACCCGCCACTGGACCAGAGCGACTGGGTCAACCCGAACCCCGGCAATCGGGTGGAGAGCTTCACCGCGACCCGCGGCGATCTGGGGTTGCGCTTCAACGACTACTACTGGCCCGGCAACCCGGAGTACGACGGCGACGGCAACGCCACCTACTACCTCTGGCAGGAGCCACCGTCCTGGCTCAACACCGTGACCTGGAGCGGTTTCCTGCCCGCCGCTTTCCTCGCCTGGCTACTGACCGGGTGGGCCAGCCGCAGCCTGGAACGCAGCCCGTTGCTGAGCAAGCCCGCCGCGGCCGCCGCCTGGCTCGCCGTCCTCTGTGTCGTCCCCGCGGCTCTGCTGACGCTGCCCGGCGACGGGCGGGCCGACGAGACCGCCGCACCGACCTGGCAGGGGCTCTCCTTCGTCCTGGCCTGGCCGGCGAAGGCGTTCGGCGTCCTGGCCGCGTTCGTCCTGCTCGCCGCGGCGGCGCGGTGGTTCCGGCCCGCGGCGGCCTGGTCGGCCGCGATGAGACGCCGGCCTTCCGCTGTCCTCGCCGCAGTTCTGGTGATCGGGCTCGGAGGCTATGTGGTTGTCACCCGCCATCTATTGCCGGGCTCGTGCACGCCGTCGGTGCCGGCCGGTGTCGTCGACCCGCCGGGCGCGCGGCTGAGCTACCAGGCACGGGTCTTCATCAGCGCCCGGGCGACCGACGACCAGCGCAACCTGGCTCAGGCCGCGGCCTGGCGCGGCATGGGCGGTGGCCAGACCTTCGCCGGCGACCCGGGAGCGGCCGATTTCCGCGCCCCGTACTGCCGCCGCGGCCGGCTCGACGCGGAGACGGCCGAGGCACTGCCCCGCTTCTGGAACATCGACCTGGCCAGCCCGGGCCTGTTCGACGGGCTGGCGGCCGAGATGATGGCCATGCCCGGCATCGTGGCCGTGGAACACGTCGCCCCCTGACGGCGCCGGGGGTTCAGCCGGTCGCCGAGACGGAGGCCGGACTCAGGTACTTGTCCCAGGACCACACCGCGGCGGACGCGACACCGGCCAGTGTCAGCAGCAGGAGCAGGCCGAACACGACGGGCCAGGCCCACGCGATGGTTTCCCGGTCGTTGGCGGCGATCGACATGTTCTCTCCCGAAGACGTCGTTGCGGTGATGCCCCCGATTCTTCGGCCCGGCGGACCCCGCCCACATCGGCCCGGAGCCGGATCCCGGCGGGACTCGGCCTATGACCTTGGTTGTAGGCCGGCGCGATCCGCGCCGAGCACCACGACGCTCGCGCCTCCGGTCGACGACCGCCTGTTCCTCGACGAGATCGGCGGAGTTGCCGTCAGAACACCGGCTCGTTCATGGCCGCGCCGTCGACGAACCCGTCGGGGAGTTCCGAGCGCGGGGCCTCGTCGCTCATCGAGAGCAGGACCTGAGCTCCGTACCGGTCGTTGTCCCGGAGAACGAGGGAGTCCGCCGCGGCAGCCGGCCAGATCTCGAGGCGATAGGTTTCGGCGAGTGGCGTGGTGCCGTCGACGTCGGTGTCGCGGCCGACCGCGTAGGCCCTGATCCGATAGGCCCCTCGCCCGGCGGCGCTCAGCAGGGGGCCTTCGGGATCGGTGTCGTACGACCGCAGTCGCAGTTTTCCTCGCTTGGTGGTCACGCTGACCTCGGCGATGCTTTCCCAATCGAGACTGGTATCCAGCGGTGCAGCCGCTGTAAGGGTCACCGTGTGGACGGTGATCCGAGGTGCGCCGGGTCGAGGAGCACATGCGGGCCCGGATCGCCGATGACGTGACCGTCGACGAGCTGGCCCGGGTGGCCAACATCAGCAAGTACCACTTCATTCGCGCCTTCGCGGCTACCACCGGGCTCACCCCGTACAAGTACCTGCGCCGGTTGAGAATGCGGATCGCGGGCGAGAAACTGCGGAACACCACGTACGGCGTTGCCCGCGTCGCGGCGATGAGCGGGTACCGCAGCACGGGGCAATTCACTGCTGCGTTCCGTACGGAAATGGGCCTTTCGCCGGTCGAGTTCCGCAATTCACGGTGATCAACGCGCAACAAACCGCGCCACCGCCCCGTGCCTCCCGGGTACGTCCTCACCGTCACCGGCGCATTGATGCTCGTTGGTAACGTCGGCGGGTATGGGGGACGAGGTCCGGGCCGATCCGCAAGCGCTGGTGCAGCTGGCCAAGGCGACTCTGGGCGGCTCCGACGGCCTGTCCGCCGCGTGGTCGGCCGCCCAGGGCGCCGTGACGCCGGCCGGAGCCGCGTTCGGCAACTCGCTCGGGGCCGGTCAGTGCGCGGTCGCCGCGGCCGAGGCCGCGGCGGCGATGGATGACACGTGGCGGCAGGTCGTCGGGGGTGTATGAAGGTGACGTGGACCGGCTCTATCGGGTGGCGTTCGCCTATCAGCAGGCCGACCGTGAGGCCGCCGAGCGTCAGCGCCGGGCGTCCGGCGGGCCGAGGGCGATATGACGCAGCCCGACCCGTTCACGATGGACAACATCTGGGACCTCGACGCCGAGCCCCAGGCGCTGCATCAGGCCGCCCGGCAGTGGTCAACCTTCGTCACCGCGGCCGGTGGGCATCGCGACGCGGTCGACAAGGCCGCGGCCCCGCTGGTCGGCGACGCCTGGAGCGGGGACGCCGCCGACACCTACCACGATCATCTGAACAAGCTCAGCGGGACCGTCACCGACCTGGTGGACAACGCGACCACGTGCGCGACGAACCTGGCCGCGGCCGGTGACGCGCTGATCGAGGCTCAGCACGCGCTCAACGACAGTCTGGGCCGGGTCGGGGTGCCGACCGGGCAGAGCGGGTCCAGCATCACCTTTCAGTACCGCACCGCCGACGACGTCGCCCGGGTCAACACCGCGATCGCCGAGGCCGGTGACATCCGCGCCGGCCTGGACGCGGAACTGCGCCGCTACACGACCGCCATCGACAGCGCGGGCACCGACGTACGTTCCCTGGTCTCGGCGTGGCGGGACGTGGCCGAAGGCAACACCGACGGCTGGAGTCTGCCGGCCGAGGCCCGGTCCACCTCGTGGATCTACGACGGCGAGTCGGTCGTGCTCAACACCGGCCCGGGCAACGATGCCGTCACCGTGTCGGTCGACCCGCGCACCGGCGAGCAGATCGTCACGGTCAACGGCGAAACCGTGACGTTCCCGCCCGGCTACACCGTGACCATCCGGGCCGGCGAGGGCAACGACACCGTCGATGTGGCCCCGGGCACCCGGGTGAACCTGACCCTGCTCGGCGGCGAGGGCGACGACACGCTGCGCGGTGGCGACGGCACCGACCGGATCCTCGGCCTCGACGGCCGCGACACCCTCGAGGGCCGCGGCGGCGAGGATCTGATCACCGCGGGCGCGTCCCGCGGGCAACTGCCCGGCGAGGACCAGAGGCAGCCGATCGTCGAGCAGGTCGACGGCGGCGCGGGCAACGACCGCCTGTACGGGGGCCTCGGCAACAACCGGATCATCGGAGGCACCGGCAACGACCTCGTCGAAGGCGGCGCGGGCCAGGACACCCTCGACGGCGGTGAGGGCAACGACACCGTCCGCGGCGGGTCCGGCACCGACAACATCTTCGGCCGGGGCGGCGCCGACACCCTCGACGGTGGGGAAGGCCGCGACTACGTCGACGGGGGCGCGGGCGACGACAAGCTCACCGGCGGGCTCGGCGACGACACCCTGTACGGGCTGTCCGGCCGCGACTCCCTCGAGGGGGGCTCGGGCCGCGACTACCTGGAGGGCGGCACCGGCGACGACCCTCTGCAGGGCGGGGCCGGCAACGACATGCTCTCCGGTGGCCGCGACAACGACGTCCTCGGCGGCGGCACCGGCGACGACGTCATCTACACCGGCGCCGGCCGCGACGCGGTCGACGGCGGTAACGGCAACGACACCGCCTATCTGCAGACCGGCGAGGACCACAGCAGCGGCGCCGAGAAGGCGATCAACATCCAGATCTCCGACCAGGCGCAGTACATCAAGATCACTGGGTCGCCGGAGTTCGTCGAACGCGTCCAGGCGGACCTCGACATGCTGCGCTCCTCCCCCAACGGCCAGCAGATGCTCGGCTCGCTGCAACAGGCCCACGACGACAGCGGCAACTGGTTCTACGACGGCAACGGCCTGACCATCAAGGAACTGGCCGACGAGAACGGCAAGGCGACCTCGGAGTCCGGCTGGTTCGGCAAGGAGTCCTACGAGTTCGCCTACAACCCGTCGTTCGACACCCTGCACGACGGGCCGCCGGTCACGATTCTCTACCACGAGCTGGCCCACGTGTACGACTACTCCCACGACACCCTCGCCGACGGCGACTACACCGGATCGGACAATCCCGGAGTGCCCAACCGCGAACGCGCCGCCGCCGGCCTGCCCATCGACCACGACGACAACCCCGGCACCCCGGACCGGATCGACCCCGAGCACCCGTACGAGCTGACCGAAAACGGCCTGCGCGAAGAACTCGGCGCACCGCACCGGCCGAGGTACTGACCCATGCGCCGAACTATCGCCGGCCTGACCGCCCTCGCTCTCGTGCTGGCCGGGTGCAGCAGCAACGACGAGCCGTCCACGCCGAAAGCGAACCTGAAGGCCACGCTGACCCGCACCGGCACTCAACTGTCGTGGCAATGGACCCTGACCAACGACGACAGCAACCCGATCGTCATCCTCGACGGCCCGGTCACCGGCACCACCGACCTGCCGCAGCTGTGGATCACCCCCGGCGACGACGACACGGTGCAGGTGGCCTACCGCTTCCTCGCCCCACCCGACGGCGTCGATGTCGCCCAGCCGGTCACGCAGACCGGCCACACCATCGCCGCCGGCTCCTCGGCGTCGGGCACCGCCCAGGTCATCCTGCCGCTCGCCGTACGCCACCCCTACGCCGGCGCCTTCGACCCACCGCTGGCGCTGCCGGGCGACAATCCGGAGATCCGGTTCTGCGTCGGCGTGGTCAGCGGCAGCGATGTCACCCCGCAACCCAGCGGGGCGTACGCCCACCTGAGTTCGGCGGTCGACAAGCAACGCGTCATCTGCGCCCCACAGTGAGCCGGGCGGGTTAACCGCACCTTCGCCGCGCGGTTACCTCGGTCGTGCCCGTCCGTCCCGCTTGCCAGCATCAACTCGACGACATTCGTCCGTTGAGGAGAATCGCGATGCGACGCAAATTTATCTGCGCGGTGCTGATCGCCGGCTTGGTCATCACACCCGGCGGTCCGGCGGCTGCGGCGCCGGCACGTGACTACCGGCCGGGTTCCGCGGGGCTGGGCGACGCCTGGTATCCGCTGGAGGGCAACGGCGGCTACGACGTTTCCCACTACGACCTCGGCCTCTCGTACGATCCGGGCAGCGGCCGCCTCGACGGCACCGCCCGGATCAGCGCCGTCGCCACCCAGAACCTGTCCCGTTTCGACCTCGACCTGCAACAGCTCACGGTCACCGCGGTGTCGGTCAACGGACGCCCGGCCCTGTTCCGGCGCGACGGGCAGGAACTCGTGATCACTCCCCGTCGAGGGCTCCCGGCCCGGTCCCGGTTCGTGGTGCAGGTGACCTATGGCGGTGTGCCGCAGCCGCTGGGCGGGCCGACGCCGTACGGCTTCGTCCGCACCGCCGACGGTATGGTCACCCTGAGCGTGCAGGACGGCGCCTCCACCTGGTTCCCCGGCAACGATCACCCGTCGGACAAGGCGACGTTCCGCTTCACGGTCACCGTGCCGCGCGGGCTGGACGTGGTGGCCAACGGGCGCCCGGTGTCGACGCGTACCGACGGGGCACGAACCACCCACGTTTGGGCCGAGAGCGCGCCGATGGCGACCTACCTGGCCACCGTCGATGTCGGGCGCTGGCGGGTCCGGCAGGGCAAGACCCCGGGTGGGATACCGGAATATGTGGCGGTGGACCCCGCTCTGGGCACGGGCGCCGCCGACCCGATGCCACAATTCTGGGACCGTACGGCCGAGGTGGCCGACCTGTGGTCGCAGGTCTTCGGCCCGTACCCGTTCGATTCGACCGGGGCGATCGTGGTGCTGGCCCGGCACGACGGCGTTCAGGTCCCGTTCTCCGCGGAGACCCAGACCCGGCCGGTCTACTCGGCGGCCGACAGTGATCAGATCATCGCGCACGAGCTGGCCCACCAGTGGTTCGGCGACAGCGTCGGCATCACCCGCTGGAACGAGGTGTGGCTGAGCGAGGGCTTCGCCGTCTTCGCCACCTGGTACTTCGACGAGCTGCGCGGCGGCGCCACCGTCCACGACCAGGCCCGCCAGGTGTACCGGGACCACCCGGACGGCGACGCTTTCTGGGCCATCCCGCTCACCGGCCCGGCGCAGCCCACCGACGCGGCCGGCGAGCGGATCTACTTCGGCGGCGCCATGGTGTTGCAGATGCTGCGCGAGGAGCTGGGCGACGCGACGTTCTTCGCGGTGCTTCGAGCGTGGACGCGCGACCACCGCCACGGCACGGCCACCACCGCCCAGTTCATCGACACCGCGACCCGCGTCTCCGGGCGGGAACTCGGCCGCTTCTTTCACACCTGGATGTATTCGACGTCGCGGCCTGCCTTGGCGCCGTAGGGCCTTCAGAAGACGTGGCCGAGCAGGTCGATCTCGCCGCTCGGCCAGACCGACCCGTTCAGCGGCCGGACCATCATCGCGTGCGGCGTCACAGCCTGGCCCAGGCCGATCGTGTGATGGTCGTTGATCTTCACCCAGGTCAGGGGGTTGTCCACCCGCACAAAACCGTGGCGGCGATAGAGGCCGTCCTCGTCGGCGAACAGGATGACGAAGTCCATCCCGCAGGCGGTCGCGTAGGCCGTGACCTCATCCAGCAACCGGCCCGCCAGTCCCTGCCCACGACGGTCCTCGCGAACACAGAGGTCAACCACCCCGAACGTACGCAGCACCCGCTCGCCGACCCGAATCACCCGAAGCTCGACCCCGACCTGCGCGGGCACCGCCGAACCACGTCCACCTGCTCGTCAACTTCCCGCCCAAAGTCGCCCTCGCGAAGCTGGTCAACAGCCTCAAAGGCGTGTCGTCGCGGCGGATGCGGCAAGAGTTCCCCGACCTCGTGCAGCACTACTACCGGGCCAACAAGCTGTGGTCCGGTTCGTACTTCGCAGGCTCCGCCGGCGGGGCACCGCCGAGTGTGGTGCGCCAGTACATCGAGCAGCAGAACCACCCGGCTTAAGGCACTGCCCGGGCCTTGGCGGCCCTCCCAACGCGGGCCTTCACCCCCGGCCTAAAGGCCGGAGCACTGGCCCGCATTCCGGTAGCTGCGCTCCGGATAGCCGGGGAAACACTCCCCGAGCAGGCCCTGCAGAGACACGTGCAGTTGCGGGCCGACCTCGGCCTCGGGCAGCCGCTTCAGATCTGTCACGCGTCGACCCTATCGAAGCGGGCCGGACCGCGAATCAGTCGCGGCTCTCCGCGTCGTCACCGGACCACCGTGTGAGTTGCCCGTCGATCTCCTGCTGATCGAGCTCACGTTCCCGGGCGTCGAGCTGCATCTCTCTCTGCTGATGGAGATGGTCCCGCTCGGCGGCGAGGGCGTCGCGTTGGTCCCGGACATCGTCCTGAAGGTCAGCCGCCGTTTCGCGCTTACTCAGCAGGTCATCGCGTTGGTCGACGGCCGTTCTGCGCTCGTTCAGCAGGTCCTCGCGATGATCCTGCTCATCGTCGCGCCGGTCGCGAGCACCTTTTTCGTCGCTGCGCAGCGACGTGAGCTCATCCATCATCTCGGCCGACGCGGCCATCTCAGCATCCATCTCGCGCTGTTGCCGGTCTCGCTCGGAAGATGCCACGTCCTGCATTGTCCCACCGACCTGCTCCCCCGCCGATCCCAATACGGTCTCGCGTCACCTTGCTTTCGTGCCGGCGCAATATGGGTCTAATACGCAAACGGTTGCTTGTCCTCCGCTCGCAGTGGCGGCGGGCGCGGGTGCGATCACCGCGAATGGTGCGTAGCCGTTCGGCTCGGCAACAGCAGGCTGACTACGACAATGGCCAGGGCGACCGCACCGGTCAGGTAGAACACCAGCTCGTATCCGGAGGCCAGCGCCTCGTGAGCAGCGGTCCGCGCGGCGGCCGCAGTCGCGTAGACAGCCAGGGCGATCGACCCGCCGACCTGACTGGCGGTGCCGGCCAGGCCGGCGACGACGCCGGCATCACCCGGGGGGACGTCGGCGGTCGCCGAAGCCATCAGGGTCGGGAACACCAGCCCGATGCCGACGGCGACGAGCAACGTCGGCCCGAGCAGGTCGGCGGCGTAGTGACTGCCGGCGTCGGCCTGCGCGAGCCAGCCGAAGCCGGCCACGAAGCATGCGCAGCCGACCCAGATGAGCCGGCGGGCGCCGATCTGCAGGCGCCGGCCGGCGGCGAACCGGGCCACCGCGACGAACATGACCGCGGCGGGAGTCTGCCCAAGCCCGGCCTCGAGGGCGCTGTAGCCGAGCACGTTCTGCATGAGCAACGAGGAGAAGAACCACATCGCGATGGCGACGCCGCCGAACAGCAGCAGCATCGCGTTGCCGGCGGCCACGCCACGGTTCTTGAACAGCCGCAGCGGCATCAGCGGGGCCGCCGCGAACCGCTTTTCCACCAGGAGGAACACCGCCAGCAGAAGCGCACCGGCCAGAAACGCGGCGAGCACCTGCGGGGATCCCCACGCATGGTCGGCGGTCAGCATGACCCCGTAGACGACCGACGCCAGACCGGCCGTGCCGGTCACCGCGCCGACCAGGTCCAGCGATTCGCGCCGGGCGGCGCGCCCCGCGGTCAGCGACGTCATGGCCACCGCGACCAGCACCACGCCGATCGGCACGTTGATCAGAAACACCCAACGCCACGAGAGTTCGGTGGTCAGCACACCACCGGCGACCGCGCCGACCATGCCTCCGAGGCCGCCCGAGGCGGACCACGCGCCGAATGCCCGGGCCCGCTGCGGTCCCCCGGGAAAGCAGGTGTTGATCACCGCGAGCGTGGCCGGGGCCAGCATCGCCGCACCCAGACCTTGCGCGGCCCGGGCCCCGACCAGGACCTCCGGCGTGGAGGCCAGGCCGGCGGCCAGGCTCGCCAGCGAGAACAGGCCCAGCCCGGCGGCCAGCATGCGGCGGTGGCCGAACAGGTCCGCCGCGCGGCCGCCCAGCAGCATGAACCCGGCGAAGGCCAGCACGTAACCGTTGACCACCCAGGCCGGCCCGGTGCCGGTGAATCCGAGATCGCGCTGCACCGACGGCAGCGCGACGTTGACGATCGACACGTCCAGGATGACCATGAACTGGCAGGCGCACGCCAACGCGAGGACCAGCCAGAGCTTGATATTCGTCATGATCCCTCCTTCGCCGGCCACGGTTCAGACGGCCTGAGGGGCGTAGCCGTGGAGCCGGAGACTGAACTGGGCCAGTCGCCGCCCCTGATAGCGGGCGGCTTGCAAGGCGGCGTCGTCGGCGCCTTGGCCACCGGTCGCGACGGCGCCGTACGGGTTGCCGCCGGCCGCGTGCACCGCCGGGTCGGTGAAGCCAGGCGGGATGATCACCGCGCCCCAGTGGTAGAAGACGTTGCTCAGCGCCAGGATCGTGGCTTCGCTTCCGCCGTGCCGGTGATAGGCCGAGGTGAAGGCGGTCGCCGGCTTGTCGGCCAGCACGCCGTCACGCCACAGGCCGCCCGCCTGGTCGATGAACTGCTTGAGTTGCGCGGCCGGCGTGCCGAACCGGGTCGGGGTGCCCAGGGCGTACGCGTCGGCCCAGGCCAGGTCGTCGAGCGTGGCCACCGGCACCGACGCGGTCGCGTCGGCGTGACGACGCCACCTCGGGTTCTGGTCGATGGCGTCGGCCGGGGCCAGTTCGGCCACCCGCCGCAACCGGACCTCGGCCGCGGCTGTCGCCGAGCCCGCGCCCTCGGCGACGGCCTGGGCCAGCGCATGCACCGTGCCCGTCGAGCTGTAGTAGATGACCGCGACCTTCACCGTCATGCCGGATCCCCCCGTTGCTAGAATTAGTTACGCGCATAACAGTTATGCGCGTAACGATCCCGTTGTCAAGGAGGGTTCCATGGATCCCGAGTACGCCGGCGCCCTCAACCAGGCCATCCGGCTCCTCAGCCTGCGGCACCGCACCCGGGCGGCCCAGCTGCTCGGGCCGCTCGGCCTGCACCCCGGCCAGGAGGCCCTGCTGCTGGAACTCGACCGGACCGGCCCGCGCATTCAAGCCCAGCTCAGCGAGGCGCTCGGCTGCGAACCACCCAGCGTCACGCTGATGACCCGCAAGCTGGAGGCCTCCGGCCACATCGAACGCACACCCGACCCGGCCGACAAACGTGCCATCGTCGTCGCGCTCACCGAGAGCGGCAGGGCACTGGCCGGGCGGATCCGGCAGCTCTGGGTCACCCTCGCGGAGGAGACCGTACGGGGCCTGCCCGCCGAGCTGCTCGAGCAACTGCCCGCCACCCTGCACACCATGTCCACAAACGTCACCGGCAAGCCGCCCGCGTGACCGGCTCGCGCAGGCTAGGTCGCCTTGACCGCCGGAGGCTGGGTCTTATAGGCAAGGGCGAGCCCGACGACGAACAGCCCGGTGGTGACCTGCCAGAACAGGGCTGGGTTTTCGCGGCCGTCGACAGCCAGCGCCGAACCGAGGGCGAAGGCCGCCACAAGCAGGGTCACCGCCCAGGTCGCGTAGAACTGCGTGGTGTGCGGGCGGGGCGCGGGATCGTCCGAGGTGCTCACGCCGGGGTTACCGGCCACCCATTGCGCCGCGACCGCCAGGGGGACGCCCGGTATGCGCAGGTCGCCGGTGTGGGAGCGGTCCGGCGTCTGATCGGGCAGGCCTTCGCCGCGCAGGAAAGCCGATATCGCGAGGGCCCCGGTCATGACCAGGTAGGGCTCGTAGCCGGCCCCGGGCAGATCGACGAGGCCGGCCACCACCCAGGTGACGAGGGCGATAACGATCGGTATCGGTGACAAGGGTGCGTATCGCATCCACCGAAGTACGGCCTTGGCGGCGGCTGGGTCCATCGGCAGACGCAGCGAGGGCTTGCGCTGGAAACGCAAGCGGCCCACGGGCACCTCGACCCATTCCGGGTCAGCGGCTCCGGTCGTGACGGCCAGCGGCGGGATGACCAGATCGGGCACCATCGCGGCCGGGATGACCAGATCGGTTCGTTCCATGACCACCCCGTACGAGAAAGGATCTCCAGGGTATTAGCCGGATGCCAGGGGGCGCGCCCTCCGTTCGGCCCGGCCCCATGGGCCGGCTCATCGCCTGGGTTGTCCTCCGAGGTAGGCGAGCACCGCGCTGACCCGCCGGTGACTGCCGTCGTCGGGAGGCAGGTGCAGCTTGGCGAAAATGTTGCTGACATGTTTGTGTACCGCGCGTTCGGTGACGTACAGCCGGGTCGCGATCGTGCTGTTGGTGTGCCCCTCGGCCATGAGAGCCAGCACTTCGCGCTCCCGGGGGCTGAGCTCGTCCAGCCGGCTCGACCGGCGGTCCGCGACCAGCCGGGAGATGACCAACGGGTCGACGGCGGTGCCACCGGCGGCGACCCGCCGCATCGCGTCGAGGAAGTCGTCGACGCGCGACACCCGGTCCTTGAGCAGGTAGCCGACGCCGCCTTGACCGTCCCCGAGCAGCTCGGCGGCGTACGCGCGCTCCACGTACTGGGAGAGCACCAGTACCGGCAGGTCCGGATGGGCCTGGCGAGCGGCGCGCACGGCACGAAGGCCCTCGTCGGCGAAGGTGGGAGGCAGCCGGATATCGACCAGGGCGATGTCCGGCCGGTAGCGGTCCACCGCGGCGAGGAAATCGTCCACCCGGTCGACGGCGGCCACCACCTCGAAGCCGGCGGTGGCCAGCAGCAGCCCCAGCCCCTCTTGCAACAGCACGTTGTCTTCAGCGATCACGACGCGCACGGCAGCTCCACCCGTAACGTCGTCGGTCCTCCGGACGGGCTCCGCAAGGTCATCCTTCCGTCGAGGGCGGCGGCCCGGTCCGTCATACCGGTCAGTCCCGTACCGGCCGACGGGTCGGCCCCGCCACAGCCGTTGTCGCTGACCTCCACCACCAGCCGGTCGCCGCCCTGATCGAGGCTCAGCGTGATCTCGGTGGCGCCGCTGTGCTTGACGACGTTGGTCAGCGCCTCCGCCACCACGAAGTACGCGGCGCTCTCCACCGCGGCCGGTGGCCGTACCAGCGCACCGATCGACGCTCGCACCGGCACGGGCGAATCGGCGGCGAGGGTCCGTACGGCTTCGGCCAGTCCACGGTCGGCCAGGATCGGCGGGTAGATGTTGCGGACCACCTCGCGGAGCGTGGACAGGGCGTGCTCGACGCCCGCGTGGGCCCGCTCGACGAGCTCGTCGGCGGCGTCCGGGTCGGCGTGGCGCTGCCGCTGCGCGAGGCCCAGTTTGATCGCCACCGCGACCAGGCGAGCCTGGATGCCGTCGTGCAGATCCCGCTCGATGCGGCGCAGCTCCAGCGCGTGGGCATCGAGGGCTGCCGCACGCGTGCTCGACAATTGCTCGACGCGCGCGGTCAGGCGGTCGTGGGCCGACGGCGTCAGCAGAGCCCGGTACACCCGGGCCTGCGCCGCCGCCACAACCGGTCCGCCCGCGATCAACAGTGCCGCCGAGCCGACGGCGACGGGCAGGGGCACGGCCAGCGCCCGGGCCCAGCTGTCGATCGGGACGAAGAAGTCGATCGGCGTACCGTCCGGTACCCACCACAGCATCGTGACGAAGGGCGCCAGGATCGCGCACACCCACAGAGCCAGCCAGCACACGGCAAGCGGGGCGGCGGTCAGGGCGTGCAGCACCAGCCACAGCAGATCCCGCGCCGCCGCGGGGTCACGGGTCAGCGTACGCAGCTGCGCGAACGACGAACCGGACGGCTCGAGGTCGCGGCGCGCCACCACATCGCCCAGCAGCTGCCCCGCCCGGCGTTGTTCCCCGGCGGCCAGCGACCGGCCGCCCCGTACGACGCGCGCCAGCAGCGGCACCCCGACCAACACCGGACAGAGGGCGGCGGCCACCGCCAGGAGCAGCAGCGCGCCGGCCGCAGCGACGCCGGTGACACCACCACGTAGCAGGTAGGCCGTTGCCCGTCCCGCGCGGCGGATGGTCCCCGCAAGGTCGTCGTCGGCCGCTACCACGCCGGCTTGCAGTCCGACAGCTGAACTCTTCGCCATGACACCAATTTCAGCGCGGACGGAGCCCGAGCACAGTAGTGCCAGTGGGTGTCTTCAGGTGTAGCTGGCACCACCCTGCTTAGGCCTGACCGTGACACCGCGCCGGCACCTGCCCTGCTCCTACCGTGATTTCGCACGGCCGGCGGGACGACGACTCCTCGCCCCGGGCCTACGTGCGGCACAACACCTGATGATCGGGGGACGGATGACCACCATGATGGACGCCCGCGCGGTGAGCTCTGCGGAGCGCCTGCGAAGGCGGGGCCTGACGGCCTTCCTGCTGATCTCGTTCGGCGCCGCCTGGGGCTGGGAGGCGATGGCGCACTTCGTGGTGGGCTGGTCGCTGGTGAACCCGCTGGTGCAGTTGCCGGCCGGGTTCGCGCCGGCGGTCGCCGCGCTGGTAGTCCGGCGCTGGGTCACCCGTGAGGGTTTCGCCGACGCCGGCTCACGTCTGCGGCTACGCGCCGCCTGGCGGTACTACCTGGTGGCATGGATGGGCCCGCTAGCCGTCGTCGCCGCGGTGATTGCCCTCGCCGCGGCGACCGGGCGGTGGAACCCTGCCGTACGCCCGGTGGCGGACCTGGTTCCCGGCGTGCCCGTCTGGACGGTGCCGTTGCTGCTCTGCGTAATCGCCGTCCTCGCCACCGTGCTCTTCTGGGGAGAGGAGTTCGGCTGGACCGGCTATTTGCTGTTACGCATCTGCCCGGGTCGTCCGCGCCGCGCCGCGCTGGCCGCCGGGCTGATCGCTGCGGTGTGGCACTACCCCCTCGCGCTGCTGGGCTACGCCGAGTTCGGACATCTCGCCATCGGCCTGATCGGATGGACGGCGTGGATCGTGTGCCAGGAGATCATCCTGGCCTGGCTGCGGGCCCGGAGCCGCAGCATCTGGCCGGCCGCCCTGGCCCACGCCGGCAACAACTTGGTGCTGGTTCCCCTGACCACCGCGATGCTCCTCGGTCCCGGCGGCTTCGGCGAGGACGGCATTCAGTTGCTTGTGGTGCTGGTGCTGGCCGCGGCGGCAGCCGCTCCGTTCTTGCGAACCGGCGCGGACGGGTTGAAGTAAGCGCGTCCGGTCAGAAGGTGTGCCGGTAGAGGGAGCAGCCCCGGCACACGTCCGGTGGGTCGGCGCTGTCGAGGCGGCGGCGGAATTCGCGGTAGGCCGGGCCGTGCCAGATCTGCGGGAAGGCGGTCTCGGTCAGGTTGCCCAGGGAGATCCGGTCGTCGCCCATCACCATGCAGCAGGGCTGGACGACGCCGGTGCTGGTGATGTACGCCGCGTCCCATGGCCAGGTGCAGTTGCCGCCGCCCGTGTCGGCCAGCGACGGTAGCCGTAATTGCAGCCCCACTCCGGCGGCGGTCCGGGCCGCTTCGGTGAACACGGATCGAACCCGTTTCTGATCCTCGCCGGTCCACAGCGCCTGGTCCTGCGTGAAGGCCCGGATCCCGTCGTACAGGCCGGCCGGGTCGGTGTCGTCGAAACTGTGCGACAAATTCTGCACGCGCAGCTCGTTGACGCCGGTCTCGCTCAGCAGCCGGATCAGCGCGGGCAGCTCGCCGACGTTGTCGCGCATCGCCACGAACACGACCCGGATCCACGGGGTGGCGCTGCCGGCGCGTTCCTTGGCCTGCGCGAGACCGGCCAGGTTGCCCACCACGGTGTCGAACCGGGCACCTTCGCGGATCGCCTCGTAGACCGCGGAAGTCGCGCCGTCCAGCGACACGTGCAACCAGTCGACTCCGCTGGCGACCAGTTCGTCAGCACGACGCTGGTTCAGCAGGGTCGCGTTGGAGTTGAAACCGACCCGGATGTCACGGCCGACCGCCGCCGAGATCATTTCCGGCAGGTACGGCGAGAGCAGCGGCTCGCCGAGACCCTGCAGCGTCAACCGGCGTACGGGGACATCCTCGAGGAGACGATGGAAGAGCTCGAGAGGCATGGCACCGGCCAGCTTGTTCACTGGTGGCCGATAGCTGACCAGGCACATGGTGCAGCGCAGGTTGCAGGCAGAAGTGATCTCCAACTGCAGGTGCTGCGGCAGCGGCGGATCCTCAACAGTGATGGACACGGGCACTCACATTCCGATCAGCGCAAGAAAGGCTCAGTACCTGCGTCATCGCCGAAACGGCCGGAAGCCGCACGCCGCGGATCCCCTCGGACAGCCATCTCAAACGGCCGTCAGCCCGCCGAACCCCACCCGCCGAAGGAAGCCTGCTTGAGGAAGACGAGCCCGTCGATCAAATCGAGGTGGGCCGGGTCCAGCGGGAAGTAGGCGAAATCGTGGGAAAGGCGCGGGGCCGGCTTCGTGACGGCCCCGGCCAGGCGACGGGCGTCGATCAGGCTGCGGTCCCACGGGAGCGTGGACAGCAGGCCCTCGACGGTGTCCGGGGGTGGGGTGTCACCGCCGGCCGTGCCGAAGGCTGAGGCCAGAAAGGCGTACCGGTCGCCCAGGTGGGTCGCGGTGATCGCCCCCGCGCTCCACCACTCCAGCTGCTGGTCGCCGAGCGGCATGAGGCTTCGGTTCCGCTGCAGGTGCAGGTTGGAGGCGAAGACCAGGGCCGGGCCGCATTCGGCGATCGCCCGCAGGTTGGCGGCCATCATCGCGTCCCGCAGGCCCGACAGCCGGGAGATCCGGGCCGGGGACGTGTCGGCCATCCAGTGGTGGTAGCGCAGCAGGCCGACGGCGGTGCGCCCGTACAGGGCCGCCCGCTCTCTGTCCGGCACGCTCAGCCGCGGCGCCTGCGTGTCGAGCAGGGCCATCAGGTCGTCGGCGATCAGCCGTAGTCGCTGGGCCTCGGCGGACCGGCCGATCGACTGGGCCGGGTCCATGACCGTGGCTTCGTTCGTCCACCGGTCGTCGGGGCCGAGCAGGGTGTCGAGCGTTTCCAGGGCGTACGGCAGCGGGCCGTCGAGAAGGGAGTAGAGCGCGGTGAGCGCCTGGCGCGGACTGGCCGCCCAGTACTCCAGCGGCCCGTCGAAGCCGTGGAACCGCAGCTTGTCGTCATGGTCCTCGTTGTACGCGCGCATCCAGCGTACGAGGTCGCGGTTGGCCTGGAAGGTGCCGAAGCTGTGACTGAACCCGCGTTCCATGACGTCGTCGAGCGTGCCCACCCCGGTCGTGAGGTAGTCGTCGACCACGAGTCCCCTCAGACAGTCGCTCTCGACGGCGAACGACCGGTAGCCCTCGTGTTCGACCAGATGCCGGAAGATCTCGTTGCGCGCCTCGCCCAGTTCGGCCACGAAATGCCGGGCCTCGCCCAGTCCGAGCAACACCGGCCGGCCGGGAAGCGACCTGAGGAACGCCGAGATGCCCGCGCCGTCGAGCGGCCAGGCCGTATCCGTGATATCCATTCCCTCAACGGTATCGTTGAACCGACGGTGGAAACTTTTCCCGGTTTTCGCCGTCGTCTGCGCGTCAAACCTTCAATCGGTGGTGCATGCATGAGGCCGGTGGACCTGGCACGCGAGCACGGGCTGTCCACCCAGGCGATCAGGAACTACGAGGACGCCGGCATCCTGCCCGCCGCCGGCCGCAGCGCCCACGGCTACCGCAGTTACACGTTGCTGCACGCGCAGGCCCTGCGCGCGTTCCTCGCGCTCGTTCCCGGGCACGGCCACCGCACGGCCACGTCGATCATGCAGGCGGTCAACCGGGGCGCCACCGACGACGCGCTGCAGATCATCGACGAGAGCCACGGCCAGCTCCTCGAGGATCGCCGGACCCTGCAGGCCGTCGAGGCCGCGCTGCGCGATCTGGCGCCCGTGCCCCAGGAACGCGACGACACCTTCATCGGCCCGCTGGCCCGGCGGCTCGGCATCCGCCCGGCCACCCTGCGCAAGTGGGAGAACGCCGGACTGGTGCAGCCACGCCGGGACCCGCAGACGGGTTATCGGGTGTACACCGCGGCCGACGTACGGGACGTCCGGCTGGTTCACCAGCTGCGGCGGGGCGGCTACCTGCTCGAACAGATCACCCCGCTGATCGCTCAGGTCCGCTCGGCCGGAGGTGTCGCCCCGCTGGAATCGACCCTGCGCGACTGGCAGGCCCGCCTGTCCGCCCGGGGCCGCGCCATGCTCAAGGGCGCCACCGACCTGGACGCGTACCTGCGCGCCCGCGAACCTCGTCCTTAACGCCGCCGGCGTCGGCCGATCAGCGCCAGCGCCGCGCCGATGGCCACCAGCAGCCCGCCGCCGACCGCGAGCGCCACCACCGGCGCGCCGGTGATCGGGAGGCCTCCGCCGGAACCGCCGTCGTCACCCGCGCCGGTGCCGTCGCCGGCCGGGCCGGTCACGCCGGTCGTCGTGGTGGCGGCCGTCGCGGCGAACAGCTGGGCGACCCGGCCCGGGGCCGTCGCGACAGCGGGTGCGACCACGCGATAGTCGCGAGTGCCGGCGAACGGCGCTTCGAGCGTGTACGTGCCGTCCTTGCGGGCCTTCGTCGTCGCGACCGTCCGCCACCCGGCCGTGGTTCCGGCGCGTTCCTGCAGCCGCAGCTCGCGGCCCGCGTCGTCTTCGTCCAAGGTCGGGCACGGGCCCCGGTCGCACAGCCGGTTGAGCTTGATCGCCCGGCCGGTCACCCGGACCGTGCCGCCGATCGTGGCCTGCCGCGGGATCGTCGCGGTCAGCCGGTTGCCCTGCACCGACACCTTGGCGTCCGTGTAGCCGTACCAGCCGTTCGGCGCGGTGCGCAGGCCGACGTCGACCGGGCCCGGGCGCGGCGGCACGACGAACGACGTCGCGGTGGTCGGCGGGGCCAGCTGGTCGTACTCGTTGAACTCGAACAGCGAGGCGATCGGGATGTAGCGCAACGGGCCCGGGGTGTCCAGCGGGTCGCCCGGGTTCGGGTCGGTGCGGGTGCCCGGCCGCCAGGTCATCAGGATCGACCCGTCCTCGCGCGGCACCACGCTGACGATGCGGGCCGCCGGGTCCGGGTCGGTGTCGAAGACCGGCGAGAACGCCGGCTCGCTGATCTCGGCGCCGTCCGCGTCGACCGCCACGACCCGTACGCGGAAGTCGGTGTCATGCAGGTCCGGCCACAGCAGCGCACGGTCGGGCTGGTCGGCCTCGACCAGCTTGGGCGCCACGTTCGCGGCGCCGCCGTCGCCCGCGCGCACGAGCGTCAGCCGGTTGCGCGTCGCGCCGGTCTCGTCCCAGGTGATCGCCACGTCGGTGTGCGCGGCGGAGGTCCAGGCCACCCGCACGTCCGACGGCGCGGGCACCACGGGGGCGAGCGCGGCGGGCAGCCCGGCGGCAGGGGTCAGGGCCAGCACGGCGGCGAGGTTCGCGATCACGCGCGGAGCCTAACGCCCGGCCCGCAGGCCGGCGAAACGGGCTCAGATCCGGAACTGGCCGACCAGCGCCTGCAGGCCTTGGCTGAGCCGGGACAGCTCCTGCGTCGCGTGCTGGATGTCGATGACGCCGCTGGTCGTGGTCCGCGCGCCCGACGAGATGGTGGCGATGTTCGCCGCGATGTCGGCCGAGCTGGTCGTCGAGTCGCTGATGTGGCCGCTGATCTCGTCGGTGGTGGCGGTCTGGGCCTGGACGGCCGCGCTGATGGTGGACTGGAAGCCGGCCAGTCGTCCGGCGGTCGCGACGATCTCGCCGATCGACTCGGCCGCCGTCGTGGTGTCCTGCTGAATGTCCCGCACCTTCGCCGTGATGTCCTCGGTGGCCGTCTCGGCCTGCTGGGCCAGTTCCTTGACCTCACCGGCCACGACCGCGAACCCCTTGCCGGATTCGCCGGCCCGGGAGGCCTCGATGGTGGCGTTGAGGGCGAGCAGGTTGGTCTGCTGGGCGATCGCGCTGATGGCCTTGACGGTGTCGCCGATCTGCTGGCTCGAGGCGGTCAACCGGCCGATCACGTTCTGGGTCGCCCGGGCCGCCCGCATGGTCTGGTCGCAGACGCGGCCCGCCTCGGCGGCGGCGCCCTTGATGGTCTGCAGCGAGCCGCCCATCGAGGAGGTGTTGGCCGCGACCGTACGGACATTGGCCGCGACCTCGTCCGCGGCCAGCACGACCTCGCCGGACTGCCGGGACGTCGCCTTGGCGTCCACCATGATCTGGATCGCGGTGACGGTGAGCTGTTCGCTGGCGTGCCCGACCGCGGTGGCCGAGTCGCGGATCTCGCGTACGGTCGCGGCGATCTTGTCGACGAACGTGTTGAAGGACCGGCTGACGTCGGTGAACTGGTCGTGGCCGGTGGTCTCCAGCCGCCGCGTCAGGTCGCCCTCCCCCTCGGCGATGTCCGCGAGGCGCTCCTGCAGCGCGCCGAGCGGCCGGATGATCGACAGGGCCATCAGGAAGGCGAGCACCACCGAGATGATCAGCGTCGAGATGCCCACCAGGGTGGCGACGTGACTGGTCCGGTTGGCCGTGTCCTCCGCCCGCTGGTGCGCGACGGCCTCCTGCTCGCGGGCGGCGGCGAGCAACCGGTCGACACCGCCGGCGATCACGGCGTACAGGTCGAGCCCGGGACCGGCCACCATGTCGTTGGCCTTGTCAATCCGGGCGGGACGGCCCGTCCGGTAGCCGGCGATCACCTCGTCATCCAGCTGCCGGAACCTCTGGAACGCGGCCCGGATCGTCGCCACGTCCGCCCGCTCGGGGGCGGTCAGTGACAGCGCCGCCGTCTCGTCCAGCTCCTTGTCGAAGCTGTCCATCGCGGCGAGGAAGGCGGCCCGTTCGGGCGCCGTGTCGGCCGTGGCGCCCGCCGCCCCGCGGACGATGTTGAAGGCGTAGCCGGCCTGCCACCCGCTCACGTCGGTGACGCGGTACCTGAGTTGCTGCGCGGCGTCGAGCCGGGCCTGCGACCGGGCCAGAGCCGCGGCCGTCGCCCGGGTGCTGTTCGCCGACCACTCGGCGGAAACCCACATGGTCACCACGCACAGGGCCAGGAGAAGAAAACCCACCACCAGGCGCGTGGTCACGCGCATTCGCCGAAGCAGTCTCACATCGATCCCCGGCACCGATGCTATCCGGACGCGCCGCCGCAGGACCCGGATACGAGATCAGGGCTGCAGAATTTGATCCCACAGGATGACGTCGTGCCACACGCCGTCGAGCAGAATGTGTTCCCGGGTCACGCCACACGGCCGGAACCCGTTGCGGCGCAGGACGGTCTGCGAGGCCAGGTTGTCGAATCGGGTGCTGGCCTCGGCGCGGTGCAGACCGAGCTCCCCGGTCGCCACCTTGAGGATCTCGGCCACGGCCCGGGTCGCGTGTCCCTGATTCTGGAAGACCGTGCCGATCCAGTAGCCGACGGAGGCGTTGCGCAGGTACGGCTGCGGCAAGATCGTCCCGAGTGTGACCTGACCGGCCACCACTCCGCCGGCGAGGATCACGGCGGGCCAGGTCGTGCCGGCGCGGTGGCCCTCCAGCAGTTGCTCGATCCGCGCCTCCTGCCCCTCGACGGTGAGGAAGCCGGCGGGTTGCCGGGGTTCCCACGGGGCGAAGGCCTCCGCGTCGCGGATGCGATGTTCCGCGATGGCCGCGGCGTCCGCGACCTCGATCAGCCGGATGGTGGTCGGCGGGTTCGGCCCCACGGCAATCCCCCTTGTCTCCGCGCTGGACGCGTGCGGCGCCTGGATCCTAGCGAGCCTGTCCGGGGTGCGCCCGGGCGGCGGAGAACCGGGCGAATCGGCAGCGCGCCCGCGTCGGACTTGGTGCAATCGGGAACATGCGGGACGACGGGCACCTCCGGACCGCGCTGCGGCTCTGGCGCGACAGCCTCGTCGACCTGGGCAGCAACTGCCGGCTGCTGGAGGTGGGCGCCGCCCGCGGCTCCCTGGTGGAGATCACCAGCCCGGCGCCGGAAGATCTGCTCCGCGTCCTCCGGGAGCAAGGTGCGTGCGCCTTCGGCAGTGTGGTGCCCGAACACGCCGGCGAGGGCGCCGAGCGGCTGACCGCCGCCGTGCTGCGGCGCCTGCACCGCACCGCGGAACTCGAACATCTCGATCGCGGCGTCTCCGTGCTGCACGTTGCCGCGGGTGTGCTCCACTGGCGCGACGAGCAGGGTACGGGATATGCCAGCCCGGCCGTGCTGGTTCCGGTGACTCTGGAGCTGCCCGTCCGTCCGGGTGAGCAAGCGGTGATCCGGTGGCGCGACGACGACGCCGTGGTCAATCCCGCGCTCGTCGTCCGGCTGCGTGAGCTCGGCGTGGACCTGACGACGATCGACTCGGCGGCGCAGGACGACGTGCCCCACATGTGGGCCTCGATAGCGTCCGCGGTCGCCGGACGGGACGGATGGCATCTCGCCCCGGCCGCGTTGCTTTCCTGCTTCACGTTCCACAACGAGGCGCTGCACCGCGACCTGCTCGACAACGAGGCCCGGATCCTGGCGCACCCCGTCGTCAGGGCACTCGCCGTGACCGGCGCCCAGATGCGGAGCGACGTTTTCGATTTCACCCCGATCGCGCCGGCCGACGTCGACCGGCTCGCGCCGTGCGAGGAGGCGCCTCTCGTCCTGGACGCCGATGCCGTGCAGCGAACCTGCATCGCCGCCGCGACGGCCGGGCACAGCTTCGTGATGGACGGCCCGCCGGGCACCGGGAAGTCGCAAACCATCGCCAACATGATCGCCGGCCTGCTGGCGGCCGGTAAGCGGGTCCTTTTCGTCTCGGAGAAGGCCGCGGCGCTGGATGTGGTGCGCAGCCGATTGGCCGGCGCCGGCCTGGACCCGTACCTGCTGGAGTTGCACAGCCATCAGGCCGGCCGCAAGGAGGTGGCGGTGGCCCTGGGCGCGGCCTGGGAGCTGAGCGCGGTACCGCCCGGTCCGGCCCGAGCCGGGTCGCCGGCCGGCGACCGCCAACGGCTACGCGACATCGAGGAGCAGCTCACCGCCTACGCCACCGCGGTCAACGAGGTACGGGAGCCCTTCGGTGAACGACTGCACGACGTGGCCGGTGGCTGCGCACCGGTCGCCGGCATCTCGGACGGCCCGCCCCCGGCGCTCGATCCGGCCTCGCTCACCGCGTCCTCGATGCTCCGGATCGGCGACGCGGCCGACCGGCTGGCCCGGACGTGGCGGGCGGCGCGCGCGGAGGCCTTCGTCTGGCGGCACGTCACCGACCCGGCGCCCCTGGAGGCCGTGCTCGGCGGCGCCCAGGTCACCCTCGAGCGGCTGGCCGTGGCGTCACGGCGCAACGCCGTGGTGGCGGACGCCTTCGGTCTGGGACATCCGGCTCGGGCCGGTGTTCTCGCCGAGCTGATCGGCCACGCTGCGCGAAGACCGGCCGAGGTGCGCGACGGATGGCTGACCGCGGCCACGCTGCGACCGGTCGAGGAGGCGCTGACGGATCTGCGCCGCCGGCTGGCCGTGCTGAGACAGGCCGAGGAGGCGGTCCGGGAGCGCGCCGGTGTGCCGTCGTCCGCCCTGCCGGCCGACATCGACGTGCCTGACCTGCCCGGCGAACTAGCGACGCTCACCGCCGCAGCGGCGGAGGATCTGGCCCGGCGATACGCCGAGGACGCCGGCGAATGGGCACGACGGCAAGAAGACCTGGACCGGATCACCGACCGGCTCGGCCTGCCACCGGTGGTCTCCTTCGCCGACCTCTGCGGGGTGGCCTCGATCGTGGAGCTGGGCGGCCGGCCACACCCGCCCGAACAGTTCTGGTTCGGCCCCGGCGTTCTGGCCACTGTGTCGATCGGGGCCGCGACGTTACGGCGCTGCCTGGAGACGATGGCGGCCACGGAGATGCGCGCACGCGCTTACTTCACCGAGGCTGTCCTCACCCTGCCGCTCGAGCAGATCTCGTCGCGTGTCGTGGACAGCCGGAGAGGTTTGCGCCGATTTTCCGCCACGGGTCGCCGGGACCGGCGCACGGTCGCCGCCTTCGTGGTCCCGGGCGCCGATGTGCGAGGGGCGATGGCACGGCTCGACACTGCGGTGGCGTGGCAGCGGGCCCGGTGGGATCTGGCCGCGGCGGAACGGTCCTACGCCATGGCGCTCGGCCGTTACTGGCAAGGGCTGGCTACCGACTTCGCCGCGCTGCACGAGGCCGTTCAGCTGGCTGCGGAAGCGGTACGCCGGTCACCGCCGGGGTTGCTTCCGGCCGTCGCGCGATACGTCGCCATGGCGCCCATCGACTCCGAGGCCATTCGCCTGGTGTCCGACGTGCGGGCCGCCTTCGAGCGCTGGCAGCCGTTGCACCCGGAGCCGGCGGCGGGCACGATCGCCGACGCGGTTGCCTGGTTACGGGCCTGGGTGCCGCCGTTGTCCTCGGCCGCGCGGGCGGCGCGCTCGTTCAGCACCGCGATCGGGCGGGAGATCGACCTGGCCGAGGCCGGGCGTCTGGTCCGGCTCCGGCGGGCGGTCGCCGAGGCCGAGGAGCAGATCACCGCGGACGGGGAGCGGC
Source organism: Actinoplanes sp. NPDC021490 (assembly GCF_055562135.1). Taxonomy (NCBI): domain Bacteria; kingdom Bacillati; phylum Actinomycetota; class Actinomycetes; order Micromonosporales; family Micromonosporaceae; genus Actinoplanes; species Actinoplanes sp. NPDC021490. Next base: position 262,968 of record NZ_JBVHFW010000007.1, on the reverse strand, counting down.
AGGCGTTACTGGCCGGCCCCGGCCGGGCGCTCACCGAGGTGGATGAACAAACCCTGGCCGAGGCGATCGCTTGGGCCTCGGCGGTGCGCCGGTCGGTCACCGGATCGGATCGGCCGCTCACCGGCGAGCAAGTGGCGGCGCTGCACGCCGCCCAGCCGGACGAAACGCTGCCCGGCCTGGCAAGCGCGTGGGAACGCGATAGCGAGGTGATCGTCGCGGCCTTCGGCCCGGCCCGCCGGCCGGAGATCGCCGGCGATCTGGCCGACTACGAGCGGGCCGCGAGTCTGCTTGGCGCTCTGCGGGCCGACGTCACCGGGCCGGACGAGTGGTTCGATCATATGGCGGCCCGCGAGGAGCTCGACGGATTCGGGCTTGGACCGGTCATTGACTTCTGCGCCGGGCGGAACCTGCCCGGCGAGGCGATCGGTCCGATCCTGCGGCACGCGGTCAACCGGGCGTGGGCCGAGCATGTCCTGCGCACCGACTCCAGGATCCGGCCGGTGCCCGGGGCCGAGCGCGACGAGCTGGTAGCGGAGTTCCGCCGCCTGGACCGGCGTCGTGTCGGTGCCGCGCCGGCCCAGATCCGCGCCCGGATCTCGGCGCGCCGCCCGGCCGTCTCGCCCGGCACGCGCCTGATCGCCCGCGAAGCCGCGAAGGCAGCCGGCCACCTGCCGGTCCGCGAATTGATCGCGCGGGCCGCTGATGCGGTTCAGGCCTTGAAGCCGTGCTTTCTGATGTCGCCGCTGGCCGTCAGTCAATATCTGCCGCCGGACGTGCGCTTCGACGTCGTCATCTTCGACGAGGCGTCCCAGATAACGCCCGCCGAGGCAATCCCGTGCGTCTACCGCGCCGATGCCTTCATCGCCGTCGGCGACGACCGGCAGCTGCCGCCGACGTCCTTCTTCCGGCAGGGATCGGCGGTTCCGGACGGAGCAACGGCCGCGACGGACGTTCAGGATTTCCAGTCGGTGCTGGAGCTGGCCAAGGCTTGCGGGGCATTCCGGCAGCTCAGCCTCCTCTGGCACTACCGCAGCCGGCACGAGGCGCTCATCGCGTTCGCTAACCATGCCTTCTATCAGGGGCGTCTGGTGACGTTCCCGAGCGCGGCCGGCACGGGCCCGGACACCGGGATCGAGCTGTTCCGGGTTCCGGGCGTCTACCGGCGCAGCACCGGACGAAAGAATCCGATCGAGGCCGAGCGGGTGGCCGAGCGGGTCGTGCACCACTTCGCCACGCGGCCCGGCCGGAGCCTCGGTGTGGTGACATTCTCGGTCGCGCAGGCCGAAGCGGTCCAGCAGGCGGTCGATCGTGCGCTGGGTCCGGATACGACCCGGCACCCGTTCGGTGAAGGTGCGCGTCTGCACGGTTTCTTCGTCAAGAGCCTGGAATCCGTGCAGGGCGACGAGCGCGACGTGATGATCTTCTCCGTCGGGTACGGCTACGACGAGGCGGGGCGCATCAGCACGAACTTCGGGCCGCTCAACCGGTCGAACGGACGGCGCCGGCTGAACGTGGCCATCACCCGGGCCCGGGAACGCATCGAGATCGTCAGCTCGATCCGGGCGCGTGACATCCCACCGTCGGACAACGAGGGCGTCCGGCTGCTGGCCGACTACCTCGACTACGCCGAGCGCGGCGGGCGGGTACCGGCGCCGGACGGCCAGGACGTCCGCGAGCCGGCCGGGCCGTTCGAGGAGGCCTTGGCCGCCACGATCGCGTCGTGGGGCTACGAGGTGCACCATGACCTGGGTGCGTCGTCCTGGCGCGTTGATCTCGCGGTGCGGCACCCCGAGCACGACGAGGAGGTCTACGCGCTCGGCGTGCAGAGCGACGGAGCGGGCTATCGCGCCTCGGCGGCGGCCCGCGACCGTGACCGGCTCCGTGACGAGCTGCTGGAAGGGCTCGGGTGGCGGCTGCACCGCGTGTGGTCGGCGGCCTGGCACCGGGACCGGGCGGGCGAGGAGCAGCGGCTCCGCGCGGCGATCGAGGAGGCGGTCAGCCGCGGTCAATAGTCCAGCAGGCCCCCCGCTGCCCGGGTTGAGGCCCTCCGCGAGATGAGACCCGGGCGCCGGGCCACGGATCCGTGCCGAGGCAGATCCGGCACGCTGTGGCACAGGGCGTCCAGCTGAGCGATCACCACCTCGGGGTCGGCGTCGGCGTCCAGGCGCCGGACCCGTTCCGGGTCGAGCGGGGGAACTTCCACGTGCGCGATCAGCGGGTGACGTGGGCGCTGGTCCACTTCGCCGAGGCCGAACAGTTCCTCGTGCCGTTTCTCGCCGGGCCGCAGACCGGTGTAGACGATCTCGACCGGTTTCGGGGCGAGATCCGCCATCTGCCGGGCCACCTCGTCGATCCGGACCGGCTTGCCCATCTCGAGCACCAGGGCCTCGCCGTCGCTGCCGATGGCCGCCGCCTGGATGACGAGCTGCACCGCCTCCTGGATCGTCATGAAGTATCGGGTGACGTCCGGATCGGTGACGGTGATCGGTCCACCGTTGGAGATTTGCGCGCTGAAAGTGGTGAAGACGGAGCCTCGGCTGCCGAGGACGTTGCCGAACCGGACGCTCAGGAAGGTGCCCCGCCGGTGCCGCGCGATGTGGGCGGTGACCCGCTCGGTGATCCGCTTGGACAGGCCGAGGACACTGACCGGGTTGGCGGCCTTGTCGGTGGAGATGTTGACGAAGCGCTCGACGGTGTCCGCGGCGTCGAGCACGGCGAGCGTGCCCCAGACGTTGGTCTTCACCGCCTCGCCCGGGTAGCGCTGCAACAGCGGCAGGTGCTTGAGCGCCGCGGCGTGGAAGACCACCTGTGGCCGGCGCCGGCGGAAAAGGGCACGGACCCGCGCGGTGTCCCGCAGATCGGTGAGGATCACCGACGGGTCGTCGAGCGACGCCATCGGGTCGATCGAGAGCTGCACAGCCTGCAGCGCCGTCTCGTCGCGGTCCAGCATCATCAGTTCGGCCGGGCCGAACCGGTGGATCTGCCGGCAGAGCTCGGATCCGATCGAGCCGCCGGCGCCGGTGACCAGCACCCGCTTGCCGGTCAGGTAGCCCGCGATGGCGTCCAGGTCGGTGTCGATCTGATGCCGGCCCAGCAAGTCGGTGACGTCGACGTCGCGGATGTCGCGTACGCCGACCGGGTGATCCGTCAGTTCGCTGACGGTCGGTACGACCTTGAACTCGGCGCCCGCGGCCAGCGCCCGCTCCCGCACGTCGCGGATCAGCTCGGCCTCGGCGTTGGCGACCGCGAAGATCACCGTGTCGGCCCCGGTGCGGGCGAGCGCGGCTGCGACATCCGTCCGCCGGCCGATGACCGGCACCCCGTCGACGTGCAGGTTGCGTTTGGCGGGGTCGTCGTCGAGCAGGCCGACCGGCAGATAGCGTCCGGCCGGGTCATGCAGCATCGAGCGCACCAGCAGGATGCCGGCGGCGCCCGCTCCGAAGAGCAGCACGGGCGACGCCAGCCTCAGGTCCGGCCGGTTCCGGCGGATCAGGCGCAGCCGGCGAACGCCGCGCGCCGCCACCATCAGAACCACGGCGACCGTGCCGCCGAGCGGCGGCGCCACGGCCGGCACCAGTTGATCGGCGAACGTGATGTCGAGCGCGAGCAGAAGCAGAGCCGTGATCGCGACGGTGTCACCGACCGCGCGGATCTCGTCGAAGCTGGCGAGCGGGTACCGGCCGCGGTAGAGGTGGCGGGCATGGCCGACGGCCGCATGCAGGGCCACGGCGAGCACGATCGCCGCCACCGTACCGCCGGCCCGGCTGCGGTCCAGATCGAATCCGTACCGGGTCAGAACGGCCGCGACAAGGCCGACGGCCCAGGCGGCGCCGTCGGCGGCAAAAGGGATGACCCGGCAGTAGAACCACCTGGCGGCTCGCAAATTTCTCATTGGCAACATTGACAACTCCAGCCCCGAAATGGATTTGGGCGAGCCGGTCGATCTACACACAGATTATCAGCCCGCGCCATTTGGAGCGGATTCCTCAAAATGCAGTGCGGAGCGAAAGGCGCGGCCTATCGTGAATCTCAGCCGCTGCACCGGGAGGCCTCGATGGGGCTACGGGATTATCTCCGTGTTGTGCGGCGGCACTGGTGGTTGCCGGTGGTCTCCCTGATGCTGGCGCTGGCCGTCGCCTTCGTCGTCAATGTCCGCACGCCGCCGGTGTACGCGTCCGCCGTGACCTTCTTCTTCGCCACCCCGAGCGACGCCTCGGCCGATCTCCTGCCGGCCAGCATGTTCTCGCAGAGCCGGCTCAAGTCGTACGCGGCGCTGCTCAACAGTGACCGGATCACCGTGCCACTGTCCCGGACGCCGGGTCTGGGGCTGACCGCCCGCGAGGTCGGCGAGCGCATCACCGCCGAGACCGTCGCGGACACCGTCATGCTGCGCGTCAGCGTGGAGGACCGGTCCCGGGAGCGGGCTCAGCTGCTGGCAACGGCGCTGGTGGACCAATTTCGTACGGTGATCGGGTCGCTGGAGACCAACACCAAGAGCGGTCAGCCCTCGGTACGGGTCGAGGTTGTCGAGGGACCGCGCCTGGAGGACGACCCGGTGGCGCCCCGCCCGCTGGACAACCTGGCCCTGGCCGCCATGGTCGGCCTGCTCGTCGGGGCCGCGTCGGTGGTGGCGCGGGAAGTGACCGACTCGACCGTACGGACTGTGGATGCCCTGCAGGAACTGGTGTCCGCCCCGGTTCTCGCGCGGGTGCCGACCGACGCGGAGGCGCCCGCCCGATCCGGTCCGTTCGTGTCCGACACCAACTCCCCGCGTGCGGAGGCGCTGCGGCAGCTGCGGACCAGCCTGCAGTACGCCGACCCGGATCACCCCGTGCGGACCATCGCGGTGACCAGCGCGGTGCCCGGGGAGGGCCGCTCGGCGACCGCCTGCAGCCTGGCGCTGCTGTTCGCCGAGGCGGGCCGGCGGGTGCTGATCGTCGACGCCGAGTTACGCCGTTCCCGGCTGGCCTCGTTCCTGGGCCGCAGCAACGCCGCGGGCCTGAGCACCGTGCTGGTCGGCGCCGCTTCGGTGGAGCAGGCTCTGCAACCGTGGGGTGCCGGGCTGTGGCTGCTGTCGACCGGGCAGAGCCCGCCCAATCCCAGCGAATTGCTCAGTTCGCCACGGATGATCGAACTCGTCCACGAATTGCGGGGACGGTTCGATATCGTGATCTTCGACTGCCCGCCACTGCTCGCGGTAACCGATGCCGCGGTGATCGCGGCGTGCACCGACGGCGCGCTTCTCGTGGTGCGGGCACGAAAGACGAAAAACGCACAGGCAACCGCCGCCGCCCGCGCATTGCGCGCCGTCGACGCGCGCATTATCGGATGCGTTCTGAATATGGTTCCGAGTAAGAACGGAGACTCTTTTCCCCAGTTCGGGCGGTACGCCGGCGACCGCCCGGCGCCGGACGCGGCGCAGACCGGTGCGGCCCCCACCGAGCCGGCCGGCCGCGCACGGTGGTGGCGGCGATCCTGCACGCACCTGCCGGTTGCGGCCTGGATCGCCGGTGTTCCCGGCTCGGCGGTGTGACCCCCGTGGACGTCCAATGCCGCAACGAGAAGGAGCCCATCGTGGCGCAGACACCGACGAGCGCACCCGGCGGCCTGCAGACCGAGGCCGAGCGCCGGGTTCCGGGCGCCATCGCGGAGGTCTTCGAGGGCAGTGCGGATGACCTCCCGACCCGGCTGGCCACCATGTTCCGGTACGCCCGCCGCGCGCAGGTCACCCGCTTCGCCGCGCTGTACGAGCTTTTCAAACTGGCCTTGCCGGTGAAGGGGTCGATCGTCGAGTGCGGCGTGTTCCGGGGCGCCAGTTTCATGACCTTCGCCCAGCTCAGCGCCGCGCTCGAGCCCACCAATCTGACCCGGCGGATCTACGGTTTCGACTCCTTCGCCGGTTTTCCGGCAGTCGGGGCCGAGGACCGGCCCGGCAGCACGGGCGCCGCGGCCGGTGATCTCGCTGCGAACAGCTACGAGGAGTTGTCCCGGCTCATCGAGATCTACGACACCGACCGCTTCCTCGGGCACATTCCCAAGGCGCGGCTCATCCGCGGCGACGTCACCACCACCATCCCGCAGTTCGTGGCGGAGAACCCGCACCTCGTCGTGAGCCTGCTCTTCCTCGATCTCGACCTCTACGAGCCGACGCTGACGGCGCTGCGGCACTTCCTGCCCCGCCTGCCGAAGGGAGCCATCGTCGCTTTCGACCAGCTGGACAACCCGCTGTGGCCCGGCGAGACGTCCGCGGCCCTCGACGAGGTCGGCCTGAACCGGCTGGAGCTACGCCGGTTCGACTTCGATCCGTACGTGAGTTATGCGGTCATGTGACATGGCCTCGCCGGACCTCACCGCCTCGTCGCGCCTCGCGCGCGCTGTCCGCGCGGACATCCTCCGCATGACCAACGTGGGACGCAGTTCGCACGTGGGCTCCGGGTTGTCGTGCGCCGACGTCCTGGCCGTGCTCTATACGTCGATCCTGCAAGTGGACCCGGCCGACCCCGAGTGGCCGGACCGGGACCGGTTCATCATGAGCAAGGGCCATGCCGGCGCGGCACTGTACGCGGTACTGGCGGAGTCCGGTTTCTTCGCGCCGGCCATGCTGGACGAGCATTACCAGAACGGCTCGTTCCTCTCCGGCCACGTGAGTCACGTCGGCGTGCCGGGTGTCGAGATCTCCACCGGTTCGCTCGGCCACGGGCTGTCCATCGGCGCCGGCCTCGCCTGGCGGGCGCGGGCCTGCGGGCAGGACTGGCTGACCTATGTGCTGCTCGGAGACGGTGAGTGCGACGAGGGCAGCATCTGGGAAGCGGCCATGTTCGCCAACCACCACGACCTGGCCGGCCTGGTGGCGGTGGTCGACTACAACAAGCTGCAGTCGATGGGGCCGACCGAGGAGACGCTGCGGCTCGAGCCGTTCGCGGCCAAGTGGCAGGCGTTCGGCTGGGACACGATCGAGGTCGACGGTCACGACCATGCCGAGCTCGCCGCCGCACTCGCCATACCGCGTCCCGCCGGTCGTGGGCGGCCCCGCTGCGTCATCGCCCACACGGTCAAGGGCAAGGGCGTCTCGTTCATGGAGAACGAAGTCCTCTGGCACTACCGGCATCCGGACGAGGCTGAGCTGGTGCTGGCGCTCGACGAGGTGCACCGGCGATGAGGACCCAGTTCTTCACCGCGCTCACGGCCGCCGCCCGCCGCGACCCGAACATCATGCTCATCACCGCGGACATCGGCTTCCGGGTGGTCGAGCCCTTTCTGGAGGCGTGCCCCGGCCAGTTCCTCAACGTCGGCGTGGCCGAGCAGAACATGGCCGGGGTCGCCACCGGCATCGCGCTCGGCGGCGCCCGGGTGTTCACCTACTCGATCGCGAACTTCCCGACTCTGCGCTGCCTGGAACAGATCCGCAACGACATCGCCTACCACCACGCCGACGTCACTGTGGTCGCGGTGGGCGGCGGCATGGCGTACGGCGCGCTGGGCATGTCCCACCACGCCACCGAGGACCTGGCGATCATGCGGGCCATCCCGAACATCGCGGTCGCGGCGCCCGGCGACCCGGTGGAGGCCGAGGCGGTGATGGCCGACCTGATCACCAACGGCGGCCCGGCGTACCTGCGGCTCGGCAAGGACGGCGAGCCCGCCGTCCACCCCGGGCCGCTGCAACTGATGCGCGGCGAGTCGGTTCCGGTGCGCGATGCCGGCGGCGCGGTGGCGCTGTTCACCACGGGCGCGATGCTCGACGTGGCCTGCCGTACGGCCGACCTGCTGGACGAGGCGGGGCTGGCGGTGGACGTCCGCTCGTTCCCGTGGCTCAGCCCGCTCGACGTGGTGGCGGTCCGGGAGGCGGCGGCACGGTACGCCGCGATCGTCACCGTCGAAGAGCACTCCATCGTCGGCGGCTTGGGCAGCACCGTCGCGGAGACGCTGGCCGAACTGCCGTACTCGGCGCCGCTCATCCGCATCGGGCTGCCGAACCGGACGTTCTCCCTCGTCGGCGACCAGAACTATCTGCGTGCGGCGCACGGCCTCGAACCGCTTGCGATCAGCCGGCACGTGCTCGATCAATTGGAGGCAAACCGTGAACTGGCGAGTGAAGTTCGTCGACTATCCCGAGCAGTGGCGCCGCCAGCGCGGTGAGCTGCTCCCGATCATCGAGGACACCATTGCCCGCGGCGACCTGATGCTGCGGCACCAGCTGAGCGACTTCGAGCAGAACCTGGCCCGTTTCACCGGCTCGGCCCGCGCCGTCGGGGTGAGCAACTGCACGGACGGGCTACGGTTGCTGGCCCACGCGCTGGACATCGGTCCCGGCGACGAGATCGTGACCGTCGCGCACACTTTCGTCGCCACGATGTCGCCGTTCGTGCTGCGTGGCGCCGTACCCGTGCTGGCCGACATCGGCGCCGACCACCTGATGGACACCGACCAGCTCGCCGACCTGGTCACCGAACGAACCAAGGTCATCATTCCGGTGCACCTCAACGGGCGTACGGTCGACATGGACGCGGTGCGCAAGGCGGCCGACTCCGTCGATGCGGTGGTGCTCGAAGACGCGGCCCAGGCGCTCGGCGCGACCTTCGACGGCCGCACCGCCGGCACCTTCGGGCTCGCCAGCACCTACTCGTTCTATCCGGCCAAGATGCTCGGCGCGCTGGGAGACGGCGGCGCCGTGCTCACCGACGACCAGGCGCTGGCCGACCGGTTGCTGGCGTTGCGCGACCACGGCCGGGTGGCCAAGGCCGAACTGGACGGCTGGGGCTACAACTGCCGCCTGGACAACCTGCAGGCGGCGATACTGGACTGGCGGCTGGGCCGGTTGCCCGACGGGATCGAGCGCCGTCGCGAGCTGGCCCGCCGGTACGACGAGCGGCTGCGCGACGTGCCCGGGCTGGAGCTGCCGGTCGGCCCGGACGCGGACAGCCGCCGGCACGACGTCTACCAGAACTATCCGGTCACCACCGACGAGCGGGACCGGCTGGCGGAACACCTGCGCGCGGACGGCATCGAGACGCTGATCTCCTGGCCGATACCGCTGCACCGGCAGAAAGGCCTCGGTCTGGAGCACTGGCGGCTGCCGAACACCGAACGGCTCTGCCGCCGGGTCGTCTCGCTGCCGATGTACCCGGAGCTCGAGGACCAGCACGTCGATTACGTCGCGGACAGCATCCGCCGGTTCTTCGGGATGTCGTCATGACCGAGCTGCCCTTCCTCAGCGTCGTGATTCCGTGCTGGAACGAGGCCCGGTTCGTCACGGCTTTCCTCGACTCGGTGCTGGCCAACGACTACCCGCGGGATCGGCGGGAGATCCTGCTCGTGGACGGGATGAGCGACGACGGCACGCGCGAGATCGTGCAGCGGTACATGCTGCGCGACCAGGGCCTGCAGATGATCGACAATCCGGGCCGCAGCAAGCCGGTCGCCCTCAACCGCGCGATCCGGCAGGCCCGGGGCGACGTGATCATCCGACTCGACGTGCACGCCGTCTACGGGCGCGATTACCTGCGCAAGTGCGTGGAAGCGCTGCTGGCACACCCCGACGCGGACAACGTGGGCGGCATCCGCAAGTCGCTGCCGCGCGACGACACGTTGCTCGGCCGGGCCATCTCGCTGTCCACCACCCATCCGGTCGGCGCCGGCAATGCCAAGTACCGGGTCGGCACCGCCGAGCCCGAGTGGGTGGACACAGTCTTCGGCGGCTGCTGGCGCCGCGAGGTGTTCGACTGGGTCGGCCTGTTCGACGAGAAGCTGACCCGCGCCCAGGACCGCGAGTTCAACCAGCGGCTGCGCGCCGCCGGCGGGAAGATCCTGCTGCTGCCGGACATCGAATGCACCTACTACGCGCGCAGCGACTGGCGGCACTTCGGCGGCTGGATCTTCGAGGCCGGGTACTGGCCGTTCCGGGCGAGCAGGCTGGTCGGCCGGTGGATCGGCGGGTGGCGCAACTTCGCGCCGCTTGGCTTCGTGCTGGGTCTCGGCGCCGCCGCCGCGCTGGCGCCCCGGTCGGCGGTGGCCCGTCGCGTCGCCGCCGCAACCCTGGCCGCGTACGGCGGCACAGTGCTCTCCGCGTCCGCGCAACTGGCCTGGCGGGCGCGCGATCCCGGGCTGCTGGCCGCGATGCCGGTCGCGTTCACCGCCACGCACGTGATCTACGGCGTCGGCTCGATCTGGGGCATCGTCGATCCCCGGCCCACCAGCCGCCCGGCCCAGCCCGGCGCCACCGGAACGGCGCCGGCCGAGCTGATCGGTCGCGGCGATGGCTGAGCCGGAGGTGCGGATCAGCACGCCGCCGTTGAGCAACCGGCAGATCGCCGCGGTGGCCCGGATGCACCGCAGCGGCGTGCGTGAGGGCTTCCTGTCCTCCCTGGGCGAGCCGGTGCTGCGCCTGCTCTACCGGCACCTCGCCGGGAGCCGGCACTGCGCGATCTTCGTGGCCGAGTCGCCGGACGGCACGCCCGTCGGGTACATCTGCGGCTCCCGGGACACCTCGGCGCTGTTCCGGGAGTTCCTGCGCGCCCGCTGGCCGGTGGCGCTGCGGGTGATGGTGCCCCGGCTGCTGAGCCCATCCCGGATCCGCCGCGCGATCGAAACGTTGCGCTACCCCGCCACTGCGGACCCGGGGCTGCCCAAAGCCGAGATCATCAACCTCGTGGTGGAGCCGGACTGGCGCGGCCGGGGCGTCGCCGACCTCCTGCTGGCGCGGCTCCTGCAGTGGTTCGGCGAGCAGGGCGAGACCTCGGTCAAGGCGATCAGCGGCGACCAGCTGGAGCGGGCGCACCGCTTCTACGAGAAGTCCGGCGCCCGGCTGCACGGCCGCACCTCGCTGCACCGGGGCGTGGGCTCGCGGGTCTACCTCTACTCGGTCGCCGTCCCGGTGGCCCCGCCGGTCAAGGAGCGATCATGAGCCGGCCGGGCGTCGGGTACGAGCTGGCGAAGCGGGCGATGGACATCGGCGTCTCGGCGGCCGTGCTCGCGGCGGCGGCGCCGGCGGCCGCCGTCATCGCCTGGCGGATCCGGCGGGACGGCGGGCCGGCGCTCTATCGGGGGCCGCGGGCCGGCCGGGGCGGCGCGACGTTCAACGTGCTCAAGTTCCGCACCATGGTCGTCGACGCGGCCCGGCTGGGCGGGGACTCGACGTCCAACGCCGACCCCCGGGTGAACGGCACCGGACGGTTCCTGCGCCGGTGGAAGCTGGACGAGTTGCCGCAGTTCCTCAACGTGCTGCGCGGCGACATGAGTTTGGTGGGCCCCCGGCCGCAGGTGCTGTGGGACGTGGAGCGGTACACCGAACAGGAACGACACCTGCTCGACGTCCGGCCCGGCATCACCGACTGGGCGTCGATCCGCTATCGCAACGAGGGAGAGATCCTGGCGAGCCGGCCGGACCCGGACCTCGCGTACGACGAACTCATCCGGCCCGGGAAGATCGAACTCGGGCTCGCGTACGTGCGGCACCGGAGCATGGCCGTGGACCTGCGGATCCTCAAGCTGACCGCGCTCGCCGTGCTGGGCCACCCCCGCACCGACGAAATGCTGGACCGCATGGTCCGCACCGCCGGGGCCCATGTCTGAGACAGCCGGCCGGCTGCGCCTGCTGTTGCGAGCCGTGCCGGCGGCGGTACGGCGTGACTACGCCGAGACGGCCGCCGTGCAGTGGTCCACGCTCGCCATCCACCTGATGCTCTTCCATCTGGTGGCCCAGCGGAGCGGCGCGGCAGGCTTCGCGTATTACCAGATCGCGCGCAGTGTCGTGGCCGGCCTGCAGCCGCTGGCGCTGGCCGGCCTCGGCACCGCCGTGCAACGCCACCTGCCCTGCGCCGGCCTTGCCGGGACCGCGCTGGCCCGGCGGGCCTTCGGCGCCCAGCTGATCCTGCTGGCGGCCGTCGCGTCGGCCGTGCTCGCGCCGGCCGGCTCGGTGGCGAAGCTGCTCGGGCTCAGCGGCGGCGTCGCCGCGGTGGCCGCCATCGTGGTCCTGCTGGCCGGCAACTGCCTGTGCACCATGGCGGTGGCCGTGCTCCGCGGCACCGGCCAGGCCCGGTCGGCCAACGTCACCTCGCTCACCGGGTTCGCCGTCGTGCCGGTGGCCGCCTTCCTGCCCCCGTCGGGGGTGGACACCTTCGTTGTCCGGTACGGCTGCGGCATGGCCGCGGTGGGACTGTGCGCCGCCGCCTTGGCCCGGTCGTCACCGGCCGTACGCAACGAACCGCAGCCCACGCTGCCCACGCTGCTGCGGTACGGCCTGCGGCGCCTGCCCGGCGACCTGGCCCTGCCCGCGCTGTTCGCGTTTCCCGCCGTCGCCGTCGCCCACGCACGGCCCGGCGGACCGGAAGCGGGCTACGCCGGCTTCGCGACCTCGGCCGTGACCATGGTCTGCGTGTTCTTCGGCATGCTGTCGCCCGTCCTGCTGCCCCGCCTGAGCGCGCACTTCCACCGCGGCGACGGTGGACCCGATCTGCGCCGGGCCCTGGTGGCCCTGCCGGTCGCCGCGGCCGGTCTCGCCGCGCTGTTCGCCGTGCTGATCGCCCTGCTCGCGCCGATGCTGGTGGACCGGTTCCTGGGCGCCGAGTTCGCGCCGGCCGTCACGGTCCTTCGCCTGGGTCTGCTGGCCGCGCCGCCGCTGGCCATGTTCTATGCGATCCGGCCGACCTTGGACGCGCTGCAGGAGGCACCCGTGACGGCCGGACTGCCGGTCGGCTGCCTCGCCGTCCAGGTGTTGCTGACCCTCATGCTCGCGTCCGCGCTCGACGTTGCCGTCGCCGCAATGCTGGCTTTCGCGGCGGCCGCCGGAACACTCGGCCTCGTCTCCTGGTTCGCGGTGCGGCAGGAGACTTCGAAGCGGACGCCGTGACAGTTGCCGCCGGCGCGAAGGTGCGCCAACCTGGTCTCGTCGTCACCGTCGCCTTCATCGGGGTGCTGGCCGGCCACTTCACCCTGAGCAGGGTAGGCCTCGACGTCCCGCTGTTCGACGATCTGCGGGTTCCGCTCTTCGCCGCGCTGCTGATGAGCTTCGCCCTGGAATTCGGGCAGGCTCCCGCTCGCCGGCACACCGGCAGCCGGTGCCTGCTGACCTTCCTGGCCTTCCTCGGTTATCAGGCGCTCTCGGCGGCCTGGGCCCCACCGTCCGCGGCGAAGGGCGCCGCGCTCGGCGACCTGGCGGCGATCGCCGTGCTGGTGTTCGTCTACGTCTCGCTGGCCGAATGGGACCGCGACCGGGTGGTCACCGTGACGCTCGGCTGCTTCTACGCCACCGCGAGCATCTACTTCCTCGCGGCGGCGTCCGGCCTCAGCGCCTCCTCCACCGAACGGTGGGCCGCCCCCGGCGGCGGACCCAACGTCTTCGTCCGGATCATGGTGCTCGGGATGCTGGCCGCCGCCTACTTCTACATCCGCAGCGGACGCCGGCTCGTCTGGCTGCTCGGCATCCCGGCGTTCCTCACCGGCGCGGTCGCCTCCGGGTCCCGCGGCGGCCTCGCGGCGCTGGTCATCACCGTGCTGCTGGCCTCCCCGGCCCTGCTGCCGGGCATACGGTCGCACGGCGGCCTCAAGCCGGTTCTGCTGGTGGCCGGTCTGCTGGGAACAGGCTGGCTGCTCGCCGGTGACACGATCATCGCCTTCGTCGAGGAACGCTTCGTCGCGTCGACCTTCCAGCAGGGTTACACCTCCAACCGGGACATCCTCTTCCGGGCGGCCCTCAACATGTTCCTGCAACGGCCCTTCACCGGCGGCGGCATCACCAGCTTCTCCGTGCTGGCCAACCTGGGCATCGGCGAGAAATATGCGCACAACCTGCTGCTGGCGGTGGCCTCCGAAGGTGGAGTGATCGGCGTACTCCTCCTGCTCGCCGTCTTCTACCAACTACGCCGTACGTATGCCCGGACGCCCCGGGCGGACCGTTCGCTGGAATGCCGTACGGTCGCCTACTGCGGCATCTTCGTGGGCGTCGCCGGCATGTTCTCCGGCGACTACTACGACGCCCGGCTGATGTGGATCTTGCTGATCCTGGCGGCCGTCCGTCCGTCGCTGAAGCAAGACGCCTGCCCCGTTCGGTGATCCGGAACCGGCGCTCCGAGCTCACAACGTGGCTGCGGCGTTCTCCTCGAACCGGCCGTTGAGCTCGTCGGCGCGGTTGCGGTCGATCAGGTCGCCGGCGTCCTGCTCCCAGCCGCGCGGAAGCTCGACCGAGACGGCGTGGCGGGCCGCCCAGGACGCGGTGGCGTAGGCCGACCCGTCCGCCGCCTGGATCTTGGCGAGCGTCGCGGTCTGGAACTGCACCGGATGCCCGGCTTCGGCGGCCGCGGTCATGTGCTGGTACATCGCCTCGTATTCGGGCCGGGTCTGCACCGGCTCGTCGCCGTCCCAGCGGGCGCTCAGGGAGTTGTTGGCCCAGACGCCGTACGGGCCCATGGTGTCCTTCTGGTGTTCCATCAGGGCGATGGTGGTGGCCGGGCTGACCTTCACCGCGCCGCCTTCGATGGTCTGCCAGGGGTTGTACGCCACCGACGACGTGATGCCCAGCGGGGTGAGAATCCGGTCGTGGGCAGCCATCGCCCACTTCAAGGCGTCCTGATCGGCGGTGTCGGTGTAGCCGACAGCGAGCGCCTTGCCCCGGTTGGCCGCCACCCCGAACTGCTTGACGCACGGCTCCGCGTACAGCGTGCAGGTGGCCGAGACGGTCACCTCGGCCCAGCGCGGCCGCTCCTCGAGCACGCCGGCCAGCGCGGTCAGCAACTGCTCGTAGGCGGCGAGGAAGTCGTCGTGCCACCACTGCGGGACGGTGTGCTCGCTGTCGTCCTCCGGATCCATCCACTTGGTCAGCGGACCGTCACCGAGCCCCAGCGCCCAGGCCGGCGACTCTCCCCGGCGACCAGGCGAAGCTTCAGGAACGGATAGCGCTCCTCGGGGGCGACGCCTTCCGCCCGGTCCAACAGGGCCTTCGCCTCTTCGCTGAACTCCGTGCCCGACGTGGGCTGCGCGACGTTCCAGGGCAGCCGCAGCACCAGCCCGTGCAACCGCTTCTGGTTGCCCGGGCGCACCAGATGATCCTCGCGCGCCAGCAGCCCGGCCACCCGCCCCCGCGGCGGCCCCACGACGGCCGACGCCGCAGCCGACGCCGCACCCAGTCCGGCGGCCGCGAGCGGCAGGCCCGCGGCGAACACGAGCACTTCTCGACGACGCATGCCCGGCACGTTACCAGTCCACTACGGACGGTTCAGCGGGTGCTTTCGCGGACCACGAGGTGGGCCGCCGGGGCCTGGTAGACCGCCGGCTCCACGCCGGCCATCGCGTCCAGCAGGGCGCGGGCCGCCAGCTCGCCGACGCGGCTCACATCGTGGCTCATCGCCGACAGCGGCGGCACGGCCAGCTGGCACAGCGCGGAGTCGTCCCACGCAATGACCGAGACGCCGGCCGGCACCGCCACACCCTGCTCGCGCAGATCGTCCAGGACACCCAGGGCCATCAGGTCGTTGTCGCACACGATGGCGGTCGGGGCGCCGGTCAGGATCTTCGCGGTGGCCGCGCGGCCCGACTCGTACGAGTAATCGCCCTCGGCATGCAGCAGCCGCACGCCCCGCGTCTCCGCCTCGGCCGCCGCGCCCTCCCGGCGCAGCTGCGTGTGCGCGAACGACATCGGGCCGCTGATGTGGCCGATCACCTCGTGGCCCCCGCCGGCCAGGAACCGGATCGCCTCGCGGGCGAAACCGGCGTCGTCGGTCCACACCGTGGGCAGGCCCGACGCCGTCGACGGGGCGCCCAGCACGACCGCGGGCAGGCCCAGCCGATGCACCACATCAACCCGGTCGTCATCGGGTGACAGGTCGACCAGCACGACCCCGTCGACCTGCTCGCCGGCCGCCCAGCGTTCGTACGTCGCCTTCTCGGCCGCGCGGTCGGTGACCACCTTGACCAGCACCGACACACCGGCCGGGGTGAGCACGCGCTCCAGCCCCTCGAGGAACTCGTGGTAGTACGGTTCCTCACCCAGCACTCGGGAGGCCCGCGCCAGCACGAGGCCGACCCGCCGCTGCACCTGTGTCAAGGATTTCCTCCGGTTTCGTCCCCAGGCGATACCGTACCGCCATGGCTCGTCGAGAAACGCCAGCAGCCGGACCGGGAAGTCGCGCCCTGATCGTGGACGTGGTCCGCTCGGCCACCACCATCAGCCGGGTGGAGCTGGCCGAGCTGACCGGCCTGACCCAGCCGTCGATCTCCAACATCGTGCGTGACCTGATCGCCGACGGAGTCATCCACGAGACCGGGTCGGCCGGCTCGGCCCGGGGCAAGCCGCGCCGGTTGCTCGCGATCAACCCGGCCACCCGGTTCGGGCTCGGCTTCCAGCTCGGCCCCGACTCGATCACCTGTGTCGCCATCGACCTCACCGGCGGGGTGATCGGCCGCGAGGTGGTCCCGCTGAGTGACGCCGGCCTGCCCGATCAGCTCGCCGCCCGGTTCGACGACTTCATCGACGGCCTCGACCTGCCCCGCGACCGCGTCGAAGGGCTGGCCGTGGTGGCCCCGACCGCCCGGCCGGGTCTCGAGTCGGCCGGGCGCGACCTGAGCGGGATCCCCGCCGTGCTGGGCGAGCGGCTGAGGGTTCCGGTGCTGGTCGAGAACGACGCCGCGGCGGCCGGGCTGGGCGAGTTCTGGAGCCGCCGGGTCACCCGCGACCAGTCGTTCGGCTGCGTCTATCTGGGTTCCGGCATCGGCGCCGGGCTGGTCTTCGCCGGTTCCCTGTTCCGCGGGGCGAGCTTCGACGCGGGCGAGCTCGGGCACGTGTCCATCGACTACGACGGCCGGCCCTGCCCGTGCGGCAACCGGGGCTGTGTGGAGCGGTACGCCTCGATGGCGGCCATCGTCGACGCCGCCCGGGCCCGCCCCGGTCTGGCCGGACGGCTGGAGCTGGACGGAACGGTCGTCGCCGCGTACGACGCGATCGCCCGCGCCGCGGTCAGCGGGGACGACGACGCGTTCGCGGTCGTCGACGAGGCCGCGGCCCGGCTCAGCACGGCCGTGACCTCGATGGTCAACCTGCTCGACCTGGGCCGCATCGTGCTGACCGGCCCGGGCGTCGCGATCGCCGGCTCGATCTACGCCCGCCGGCTGCGCACCGAGCTGGCCCGGGTCGCGCACGCCCGCTACCGCCACGAAGTCGTCGTCGACCTGTCGGCACAGCCGCGCGACGCCGCCGCCATCGGGGCCGCGGCCCTGGTCGTGCAGGCCTCCATCGCTCCCGGCCACACCGCCGGCGTCCACTGACTCGGACCGCTCGGCCGGGCTTGCTGTCCCGACGTTCCGGTACGCCTTCGCTTCATGACGTTGCGGTCGCGCGATGGTCAGCGTGTAGCAGCCGACTGCGTCAAGGTGAACGACTGCGGCCCGATGACACCGGTGACATCCGTGGTGAGTGGCAGCGGGGCGACCGACACCTGTCAGCGGAACCACAGCGCGTAGAGCATCCTAGGAAGATAGGAAGTCAGTCTGACCAGGAACTATGCCGCCTCGATGATCAAGCTGGCGGCGAACCGCGGCTCGTACGGCACGCCGGCCCGGCCGTCGGTTATCGGGCCGGCCCGGCACCAGGCATCACCGACCGCCGTACGGACCGGCCCGACGCGTCGTCGGTGGTCGCTCGTGGCGGTCGGCGGCACTGCCGTTTCACGCGGGCCCGGCCAGTGGCCCGGTGTGCGCCGGCCGCCGTTCTTCAGACGGCGATCGACCAGGTAGCCGTCGGTCCCGGCAGCGCCCGGGACCTGGCCGTTTTCCTGCTGGACATGGCCGGGCTACTGCATCACGACCGCGACGGCGTGGGCCGCCCCGATCAACCGTCTCAGAGCACCGCCGAGAGGCTGGTCAGCACCCACGGGGCCTTGACCGACGCGGGGTCGAGGTCGACGGGCGCGCGGACGTGGAAGACGACCGACTCGCCGGCCAGCAACGTGACGAACCCCTTGTCGGTCACGGCCTGCGGGTGGATGCGGTCGGGCTGGAGCAGGACGTCGCGGGCCAGGCCGACCGCCTGCACCCGTACGTCGAGCCCGCCGGAAACGGTGCGGACGTCGATGGTCAGACCCGGATCGTCGTGCCGGAACCCGGTGTCCTCGACCGCGAACCACAGCGCGCGAACGTCGCCGAACCGGCTGACCAGCAGTTCGCCGGCCGGGTCGCCGAACCCGGCCACCGCCTCCGGAATGTCGACGAGCATCACCGACCGCGGGGCCACGCTGACCCACCGGGTGACCGTAGCGAGTACCGCGCCGCCGGTGTCCTGACGTTCGAGGAGCAGCGGCCCGGTCCACTCGGTGGGGTGGTCGTTGAGCACGGCCACCACGAGTCCGCCGTCGCGCGGTTGCACGGTCAGCGCGCGGTCGGCGTAGATCTCCGGCAGGGCGAAGTACAGCGGCTTGTAGCGGCCGGCGCCGTCGATCGCCGACCACGACGTGACCGGCCACAAGTCGTTGAGCTGCCACAGGATCGAGCCGCCGGTGTGCGGCCAGTACGAGCGCCAGTGCTCCACGCCGGTGCGGATCGCCCGCACCTGGTTGAGCTGGGTCAGGTAATGCCACGCCTCGGTGGATTCGGGCTGGGCCGGGCCGAAGTGCGGCGCCAGCCCGCGGGCCAGCTTGCCGTTGCCGTCCTCGGCCTTCTGGTGGTGCAGCACGCCGGGCGAATCGGGAAGCAGCGGGTCGTCGGAGACCGCCTCGCGCAGGGTGGTCCACGCCGGGGGCGCCTGCCAGCCGAATTCGGCGACGAACCGGGGCGCCGAGTCGCGGTAGTTGAGGTAGTCCTCCCGGTTCCACACCTCCCAGGAGTGGAACGTTCCATGGTCGGGGTCGTTGGGCTGGTGCTCCCAGCTGCCCGACCACGGGCTGCCCGCCTGATAGGGCCGGCTCGGGTCCAGTTCGGCGACGATGCCCGGCAAGGTCTCCAGGTAGTACTTCGCACCCCAGCTGTGGTCGTCGTTCCAGCCCATCGCCTTGTGCAGCCACAGGTTCTCGTTGTTGCCGCTCCACGTGATCAGGCTCGGGTGCGGCGCCAGGCGGGCGACGTTCTCGCGGGCCTCGGCCGCCACCTCCGAGAACAGCGGCTCCTCCTCGGGGTAGTCGGCGCAGGCGAACAGGAAGTCCTGCCACACCATCAGGCCGAGCTCGTCGCAGACCTCGTAGAAGGCCCGGTCCTCGTAGATGCCGCCGCCCCAGATCCGGATCAGGTTGAGGCCGGCGTCGGCCGCCTCGCGCAGCCGGCGTTCGTAGCGCTGCCGGTTCATCCGGGACGGGAAGATGTCGTCCGGGATCCAGTTGACGCCGCGCATCTGCACCGGCGATCCGTTGATCTGGAAGACGAATCCGCCGCCGGTCCGGTCGAGCGTGACGGTCCGGAAGCCGGTGCGGCGCTGCCAGCGGTCGAGCACCTCGTCGCCGTCGAGCAGCTCGACGGTCAGCTCGTAGAGCGTGGCTTCGCCGTAGCCGCGGGGGTTCCACGGCAGCACCGGGCCGACGTCGATCTTGTCGCTCGAAGAGGAGGTGGAGGAGACCGAGCCCGGCAGCTCCAGCGTGGCGATCTCCCGCTCGTCCAGCAGCACGCGGGCCCGCAGATCCCGTGACCGGGTGCGCTCCACGTCGATGCTCAGGTCGAGCCGGCCCGCGCCGTCGAAGGTCGCCAGCGGCCGGACCGCGGCGAGCCGGGCGGTGCTCCAGCCCTCGAGCCGTACGGGACGCCAGATGCCCGCGGTGACCAGCGTCGGACCCCAGTCCCAGCCGAACGAGCAGGCCATCTTGCGGATGAAGTTGAACGGCTCCGGGTAGGCGTTGTCGCGCGGCCCGAGCAGATCGGCGACCCGTTCGGCCTCCCGGTACGCCGATGCGAAGTCCACGACCAGCCGCTGCGGGCCGCCGGCGAGCAGCGCCGTGACGTCGTACCGGTAGCTGCGGTGCATGTTGCGCGACGAGCCGAGCGGGACGCCGCCGAGCTCGACCGTCGCCACCGTGTCCAGGCCCTCGAACACCAGGTCGACGCGCTCGTGTCCGGGCCCGTCCCACGCCAGGTCCCGGCTGTACTGCCAGTCGGCACGCCCGACCCAGGCGACCGCCTTCTCGTTGTCGTCGAGGAACGGGTCGGGCAGCCGGCCGCCGGCCATCAGGTCGGTGTGGACGCATCCGGGCACCGACGCGGTCAGCGAATGGGAGTCACCCTCCAGAGTCCAGGCGCCGCCGAGGTCCTGTGCGTGCAGCATGCGCACGTCCTTTCTCATTTGGTAGCTCCGGCGGTCACGCCGTTGTAAATGAAGCGCTGCAGCAGCAGGAAGATCACGACGGTCGGGAGGATGACGATCATCGTGCAGGCGGCGATCGTCTCCCATTGCGCGCCGTACGGGCCCTTGAAGCGGAACAGCGCGGTCGAGATGACATTCAGGTCGGGCGAGCGCAGGTACAGGAAGGGGATGTAGAACTCGTTGTAGATGGCAATGCCCTTGATGATCACCACAGTGGCGATCGCCGGTTTCATCAGCGGCAGGATCACTCTGCGGTAGACGGTGAACCGGTTGGCGCCGTCGATCACCGCGGCCTCGTCCAGGCTCTTCGGAATCGACTGCATGAACTGGATGAAGATGTAGATCGACACGATGTCGGTGCCCAGGAACAGCACGATCGCCGACCCGAGTGTGTTGACCAGATCCATCGACTTGACGATCTGATAGGTGGCGACCTGGGTGGTGACGCCGGGCACGAGCGCGGCGACCAGGAAGAGCCCCAGTACGAGGCGCTTGAAACGGAAGGTGAAACGACTGATCGCGTACGCCGCCAGGGTGCCCACGGCGATGGTTCCGGCCAGCGAGATCACCAGGATGATCGTGGTGTTCACGAATCCCTGCAGCATCTTCCCGCCGGTCCAGGCGATGGCGAAGTTGTCGAAGTTGAGCCAGTCCCGCGGCGGGGTCAGCGGTCCGGTGGTGTTGTACTCCGAGTGCGTCTTGAACGACGCGAAGAGCACCACCACCAGGGGTACGAGGACCACCGCGGAGGCGAGCACGAGAGAGGCGTACTTTCCGCCGGTGGCAAGTCTTCTCACGAGAGGGTCACCTCCTCGTCGGGCAGCACCCGGCGCTGGATCCAGGTGAGGAGCAGGACAGCGAGCAGCAGCACGACCGCCATGGCCGAGGCCAGGCCGATCTGCCGGAACTGGAACGCGGTCTGGTAGGCCTGCACGACGAACGTGCGGGTGCCGTTGGCGCCGCCGGTCATGATGAACGGGATCTCGAAGGCGGCCAGGCTGCCCGAGACCGCCAGGATGAAGGACAGGCTGATGATGCGGCGGATTCCGGGCGCGATGATGTGCCGGAACTGGTGCCACCGGTTCGCGCCGTCGATCTCCGCGGCCTCGTAGATCTCGCCCGGGATCGACTGGATCGCCCCGAGGAACAGCACGAAGTTCAGGCCGGTGAACCGCCACACCGACGTGCCGGCGAGGGAGAAGTTGGCGATGTCCGGGTTGCCGAGCCAGAGCTGCGTCTGATCACCCAGCCCGAGGAACCGCATCAACGTGTCCAGGGTGCCGTCGGGCTGGAACAGATAGAGGAAGACGAACCCGACGGCCACCCCGTTGAGCAGGTACGGGAAAAACAGGATGCCCTTGAACAGGTTGCGGAACCGGGCGCTGAACGACAGCACGGTGGCGAAGTAGAGCGCGACGGCGATCTGGGCGAACGAGGCGACGAGGTAGTAAAGGCTGATCAGGAAGACCCGCCAGTACTGTTCGTCGGTGAGGACCCGCACGTAGTTGTCCAGCCCGGCCGGCTCCATCGTGACGTCCAGGCCGTCCCAGGTGTGGAAGCTGTACCAGATCATGTTGCCGACCGGGACGTACGTGAACGTGATGAGCAGGATCAGCGCGGGCGCAAGGTACAGCCACGGGCTCGACCACAACCGGCGGCGGCGCCGGGGCGGTGCGGCCGCGGTGACCCGCGGCCGCTCCATGGTGGTGGTCACTTCATCACCTGTGACTGGGCGGCGTCCCACCGCTTGTTCAGGCCGGCGAAGTACGAGTCCTTGTCACCCTTGCCCGCGCCGCGCGCGATGTCGATCAGCTTCTGGCGGTAGATCTCACCCTTCAGGTCGATCTCCGACTGCTTGATGATCTCGTCTTCCCGGCCGGCGTTGGTGGTCGCGGCGGGGATCTCCAGCAGTTCGACGCCGGTGCTGGTGAACTGCTGCAGGCCGGCGGGCAGCGGCTGGTCGATGGCCGGCGGGATGGCCTGCTGGTCGGCCGCCCAGGTGGACTCGTTGACGAACCAGTCCAGCCAGGCCTTGGCGGTGGCCTTGTTTCCGGAGTTCTTGCTGACCGCGCCCATCTTGTCGCCGTCGATGGTGGCGTGGAACTTGCCGCCGGTCTGGTACGGGAACGGCCAGAAGCCGATGTCGTCCGGGTTGGCGCCCGCGGCCTTGGCCGCGTCCTGCATCTGCGGGACGGCCCACGAGCCGAGCAGCATCGAGGCGATCTTGCCGGTGGCCAGGGCCGGCTTGGAGCTTTCCCAGTTGGTCGTCAGCGGGTCCTTCTCGCTGAGCTTGGCGTGCACGATGTCGTAGAGCAGCCCGTCGGTGAGGTACTGGATCTTGCCGGGCTGCCACGGGCTCGGATCGGTGGGGAACTTGTCGTTGATCTGCGGGTCGGCGAAGACGGACCGGTGGTTGTTCCACTCGCCCACCGGCCAGCCGTCCTTGTAGTTGGTGTAGTACGGCGTGGCGTCCGTCTTGCCGGCGACGGCCTTGAGCCCGGCCAGGAACTCCTCCGGCGTCTTCGGCGGCGCGGTGATCCCGGCCTGCGCCCAGATGCGCTTGTTGATGACGAAGCCCTTGGCGATGCCGCCCAGAGACAGCCCGTACACCTGGCCCTCGTACGTCGCCGGGGTGGTGAACCGGTATTTGGCCTCGAGCTCGGGGCCGGCGCCGAGCGGCTCGAAGAACTGGCTGTACTGGTCGATCGCGACGGTGTTCGGGATCAGCAGCACGTCGCCGTAGTCGCCGCCGCTGAGCTGGGTGGTGACGTCGTTGTCGTAGTTCGTGACGCCCTGGAAGGTCACCTTGGTGCCCGGGTACTTGGCCTCGAACTTCTTCGCGTACGCCGGAAGCGCCGTGTCGACCAGGTCGGTCCGGTTGGTCAGGACCGTAATGGTGCCCTTGATGTCGCCGGAGAAGTCGCCGCTCGAGCCGGTGTCGTCGCTGCCGGCCCCGCCGGTGCAACCCGTGACCAGGGCGAGCGCGGCGACCGCGCCGGTACCGAGAAAGCGCCGTCTATTGATCATGCTGGGATCCGTCCGGTGGGGGTTGGTGGGGGCCCAGCATGGGACGGCCGTTACGACGGTGTCAATATTAGATTACTAATTTATTTTGACCGGTCGGCAAGTTTGACCTGGTCGCGACGCATGCAGGGTTTCTTAAATTACTAATGTAAGTCTTGACATCCTGAGAACGCGGGCCCGACCATGGAGCCTCATCCCCCTCCGTGAAGGAGATCGACCCCCCATGAAAGTTCCCCGTCTGCCCGCCGCCGTGCTCACGGCGACGCTCGTCGCCTCGGCCGCGGTGGTCGCCTCGATCTCGATGACCGGCACCGCGAGCGCGTTCGCCGCCACGCCGAAGACCACGGTGATCAACTACCTGAAGTCGATCACCGGTAACCACGTCGTCAGCGGCCAGCACAACAAGGAACCGGCCACCTCCCCCGGCCAGTACACCCAGCAGGTCCACGACATCACCGGACAGTGGCCGGGGCTGTGGGGCGGCGACATGATGTTCACGTCCAACGACATCGCCAACCGGCAGAGCGTCATCAACCAGGCCAAGACCGAGTGGGCCAACGGCTCGCTGGTCGCGCTCACCTGGCACGCCTGCTCCCCCACGGTCGGCGCCACCTGCAACTTCGACGGCGGCGTCAAGACCGGCATCAGCGCCACCCAGTTCCAGCAGATCGTCACCGGCGGCACGGCGCTCAACAACACCTGGCGCAGCCGGATGGCCGCCGTCGTCCCCTATCTCAAGCAGCTCAAGGACGCCGGCATCCCCGTACTGTGGCGGCCCTTCCACGAGATGAACGAGAGCTGGAACTGGTGGGGGAACCGGCCCGGCGTCAACGGCGGGGCGAAGCTCTATCAGCAGATGCGCGACTACTTCGACAGCCAGGGCCTGGACAACCTCATCTGGGTGTGGAACGTGCAGGACAACCCGGCCGGAGGCTGGGCCGCCTACTACCCCGGCAGCAACTACGTCGACGTCGTCACCCTCGACGCGTGGTACAAGAACTACCCGTCGAGCGGTGACTACTCGCAGATCCAGTCCATCGCCGGCAGCAAGCCGATCGCGATCGCCGAGATGGGCAAGGTGCCCACCGCGGCCCTGCTCGACAGCCAGCCCAAGTGGGCCTGGTTCATGCTCTGGTCGGAGCAGCTGAAGGGCAGCAACACCAACGCCGAGATCCAGGCGTCGTACTTCCAGCCCCGGGTCTACAACCAGGGCGAGATCAAGTTCTGACTCAGGCCGATGCGCGGAGGTGGTCGTGCAGGGCCCGGGCCACCTCCCCCATCACCGCCTCAGCGGCCGGCTGGATCGCGGCCGGCACGGCCGACTCGGTGAGCGCCGCCACGGCGAACACTCCGCCGTCCTCGTGCTCGACCACACCGACCTCATGCCGCAGGTTGAGCAGGGTGCCGGTCTTGGACGACCATCTGGCGGCGTCGGCGCTGAAGTCGGGCGTCAGGCGGTGGCGGACGACGTTGTCACCCATCAGCGACCGGGTCCGCGCGGCGGCGCCGGCCGCGATCCGCGAGGGAATCCACAGCGCCTGCAGCAGGTCGACGAACGCCCGGGCGGTGCCGGTGTTGGCCCGGCTCACGTCTAGCTGAGGCACGGCGTGCCCGCGGCCCGGCGTACGTGAGCCGATCGCGAGCGCATGCGCGAGGTGCACCTCGTGCGGCTCGAACAGTTCCGCCGGCGTCTCTTCGAGATCGCGCAGCACGTGCCGGACGGCGATCCCGGAGATCCCCGCCCTGCGCAGTTCGTCGTTCACCTCGCCCGGCGACACCAGGCCGAACAGCGCGTCGGCGGCGGTGTTGTCGCTGACCGACGTGCTCAGATACAGCAGGTCGTCCACGGCGATCCGGACGGGATGACGGAACTTGCTCAGCCCCGTCGGGCCGGGCGTGGCGATGCGGCCCGGCTCGACCTCGAGCATCATCGTGCCGTCGAGGCGGCCGTCCTCCACGCGGGCCAGCACGGCCGTCGCAAGCGGAATCTTGACCAGCGAGGCGATCGGATACACCAGGTCGGGTTCGATGCCGATCTCGGTCCCGCTCGCCAGGTCCCGCACGAGGAACGATCCGGTCAGACCGGCGGCGGCCAGACGATGACGCAGGGTCTTGACGACCCGCTCGGCGGTGGTCATCGCGGCTCCCCCGGGCCGCACGCCAGGCAGCGTCCGACCTCGGCGCGGAGCGGGCCCCGGAGCTGGTCGGAGTCGCTGCCGGCCCCGGCGGAGACCTCGTAGCCGCGGGCGACCGGGTCCCCGGCGATCGGACGCCAGTGGAGCTCCAGCTCGTCGGCCTGGGCCGCGGAGCACAACAACAAATTTCCCGTACGGACCAGATCGGACACTGCCGCGGTCAGGGTCACCGCGACCGTTGTCTGCGCGGGCGCCAGCGCGGCGCGGTGCCCGATCTGGATCAGCCGATCCCTGACGTGCGCAACATCGTCCTCGGGCTCGATCCAGATCCGCCGCGACGACCGTTGCGCCCGCCCCGGCCTGAGGGTCGAGATGTGCAGCGCCCGCGGGCCCTCATCACGGGCCGAGGCCACCCCGAGCGGAGTCACCCAGGTCGCCTCGTCGGGTGGGACGGCGACCAGCGCGGCCCGCACCCGGCCGGACCTCAGCAGGTCCAGGCGGCCCGACGGCCGGCCGGCCGGAAATCCAGGATCGTGCCCTGCTCGCGCGCGGCCGCGTCCAGCAGCGCGAGCGGCCGTACGCCGCAGCTCTCGGGCACCGCAAGCGTCAGCGGCCGGAGCTTCGCCTTCTCGACGTCGTCCTCCAGCGCTTCCGCCAGCTGCACCAGCCGTTTCGCCGACGGCAACATGTCCCGTCCGAACGCGGTCAGCACAGCCCCGCGCGCCGCACGGTCGAAAAGCCTCGCGCCGAACCGCTTCTCCAGCGCGGCGATGCGCCGGCTGGCCACGGGCTGCGGTACGCCGGCGGCCGCGGCGCCGAGCGTGAAACTCCCCCGCTGACCGACCTGCACGAACACCTGGCACGCTCCGATCAGGTCCACGACCTCATGCTATGCCGTAATCGCATGGGAACCACCGTGAGCGTCTTTGACCGCATGAGAGCAGGCCAGCAAGCTCGAACCCATGATTCCCGCTACCCCGCGGCGCTCTGCCGTGCCGGCCATGCTCTTCGTCCTCGTCGCTGCCCTGCTGGGAGGATGCGGGGAACCCCAAGGGTCACCCGGCCCGTCCGGCGCCGCGTCGATGTCGCCGGCCGCGGTTCCGGTCGCCGACCACCGCCGGTTCAGCGACCTTGAAGCCCGCTTCGCTGCCCGGCTGGGCGTCTACGCGATCGACACCGGAACCGGGCGTACGGTCACCCACCGCGCGGACGAGCGTTTCGCGCACGCGTCGACGTTCAAGGCGCTGCTGGCCGGCGTGCTGCTCGACCGCCTGACCGATGCCGACCTGCGGCGCGTCGTCCGATACACCGAGGCCGACCTGCTGGAATGGGCGCCGGTCACGTCGAAGCACGTGGCCACGGGAATGACCGTCGACGCGCTCATCGCCGCGGCCGTGCAGTACAGCGACAACACCGCGGCCAACTTGCTGCTCGAGGAGGCCGGTGGACCGAGGGGCCTGCAACGGGAACTCCGGAAGGTCGGCGACCGGGTCGCCAACACCAGCCGCACGGAACCGACCTTGAACGAAGCCACACCCGGCGACGTACGCGACACCAGCACGCCGCGTCAGTTGGGCCGGGACCTGCGTACGTACGCTCTCGGCAAGGTTTTGTCTCCGGCCCGCCGTCAGAAGCTGACCGGCCTGCTGGTGGGCAACACCACCGGTGGCCCGTACATCCGGGCGGGGGTCCCCGCCGGCTGGAAGGCCGGCGACAAAACCGGAAGCGGCGGCTACGGCACCCGCAACGACATCGCGATTGTCTGGCCGCCGGCCGGCAAGCCCCTCATCATCGCCATCCAGTCGGACCGCGGCGTGCCCGAGGCCCCCTCGGACGACGCCCTGCTCGCCGAGGCAACCAGGGCCGTCATCTCCACGCTGCGCTGATCCGTCCGGCCGCCCATCCAGACCTGTCGTGGGCACTCAAGCGCCTCCATGCCGCCGGTCAGATCCGGCTCGATGCCCGCGGCGGGAAGGCGGCCAACGCGAAGCCCGCCAGCAGAACGGCGAGGAAGGCCGCCACCCCGATGACGAAGCCGCGCTCCTCCCCGTCGGGGGCCAAGGCCACGCCGGTGACGACTACGGCGGCCGAGGCGAGCAGCATGGCCAGGCAGGCCAACCGCTGAACGCGGGACTCCGGCCACCGGCACACGGCGGCGGCAGTCACGGCGGCGCCCAGCGCGCCGGCAAGGCCGGTCATCAGCAGGGGCACCCCGACTGCCGGCGCGTCCTGGCGCAACCCGTTCACCCCGTACAAGGCCAGCAGGCCGAAGACCAGCACAGCCAAGGCGTATCGGATGACACCACGCCGGTAGGCGCCGACCAGGCGGCCTTCTCGGTCGGGCATCGGTTGTCCTTCCGCGTCTACGGCTGCGGTGGGCACATGTCGCCCGCGACACTGCGGCAGCATACGCCCGCAGGCCCGGGCACCGGTGCGAGCCGAGAAGACGACCGAAGCCGCTTCACCGGCGATCGGTGGGACGCAGCAGCACCGCATACAGATCACGGGAACCGGGCTCGTGGACGTTTCCGTCGGCATCGCGTCCGAGCGGAACCCACTCCCCGGCCGATGGCAAATACCAGACCTCCTCCACATCGGCCAGCGGTGAACACCCATCCCCTCCGGTTTCGTCTTGCCCAACGACAACGACGGCTTCGCCGGGAAGGTCGTCCAGAATGGTGCGTAATTCCGCGACAGTGATCGTCCCGAGGGTGAGCATCGGATCCACCCGGGCATTGTGGTCCCGTACGTAAGTGTTGTCCTCGGGCACGCTGCCTCCGCTCGCCGCGATGTCACCATGACGTGTCGCTCTGTGACGATAGATGCCGAGTGGCTTCGGACGCCGGAACGGGGCCCTGGCGCAAAGTGGGAATGGAGGTTGGCAGTTGTCAAGGCCTACTCGAGGAGAACGAAGATGAACTCCTCGACCTCGTCCTCAGGTTTGGGAGTCCGGGCCTCCTGCGCATGGTCCCGATGGAAGCCGCATTTTTGGAGCACGCGGATCGAGCCGGCGTTGTGGGCGGCGACGTGCGCGTACAGCGGCCGGTCCTGAACAGTGTCAACGAACTGGTCCAGTGCTCGTGTGGCGACGCCACGCCCCCAATACTCACGTCCGATCCAGTAGCCAACCAGCCTCCGGTCGTCGACCTGCCAGCTGTTGACACCGCCGGCGACGACGCCGTCGGCCATAATCGTCCGCGCGACAACGGCATCATCAAGCAGGATCTTCGCCCAATGGGCGTCGAACCGGGCTCGGTCACGTGAGGGAAACGCAGCCATCGCGGCTGCCTGCGGATCTGCCTGGTGCTGATAAAGGACGTCAAGATCGCTGACTTCGACGGCCCTGAGGCACACCCCGTCTGCTTCGGCCGGGTGTCTGGTCACTCTCGATGCTCCCGCCGAATTCTCCGCGGACCCGGACCCGAGCCCGTGATCTCTACGCACAACCCACCGACGCCGACGAGCCAAGCTGACACCATCGTTCTTCTTGAAGAGTCAGGACGCGAGCAATACCCGACCGACGACCACACCCGGCTTGCCGCATGTCCGGCACGTGCGGGCCGATGCGGTCCGCAGGGGTGGTGGACGACGGCACCGTCGGGGGGCTATCTCAGGCCGTCGAGCAGGAGAGCGCAGATGACGTCGAGCTCGTGCTCGATGCCCGGCTCCGTCCAGGCGGCGGCCAGGCCGGGGTGGTGGAAGCGGGTAGTGGCGGTGAAAACGGCATGGGCGGTCTCGGCCGGGTCGGCCCGCCGGAACGAGCCGTCGGCCATGCCGTGGGTGAGGATGACTTCCAACTGACCCAGGAGGTCGGCCACGTGGTCGATCGCCGCGACGCTGTTTTCGGTGACCAGGGACTTGTAGGCGGCGAAGAGCTCCGGATCGTCGTGAGCCTTCGCCTGCTTCGAGGCCAGCAGGGCAGCCAGCCAGGTGCGCAGCCGCCGCGGTGGCGGGATCTTCGTGTCGTTCGCGATGGCCGCCAGGGCATCACGGTCGCGGTTCAGCCAGCGCCGGGAGACGGCTTCGCGCAGCGCGGCCTTGGAGGGGAAGTGTTTGTAGACGGCGGCATGGCTGACGCCGAGCTCCTTGCCCACATCGACGACCGTCGCCTTGTCCGGCCCGTAACGGCGCAAGACGTCCTCGGTGGCGGACAGGATCGACTCCGCATCCAGCGGGCCGCTTGCCCGCATCAGACGGTGCGGTTCGGCGAGGCGAGCATCGTCTGAGCGTACCGGTTCGCAGCGGAGCCCCTCCGACGTCCTTACAAGTTTCAGTTTATGTAGTCTGTAACCACGAGCCGCCCGTACGAGCGGCCCCTGACGGAAAGAGACCAGCGTGACCATTTTGGTGACCGGCGCCCGCGGGCATGTAGGAGCTGCGGTACTGGACGAGTTGGTGGCCGCCGGGGCGCCGGTCCGCGCGTCCAGCCGTGCCCCACGTCCGGGCGAGTTCCCGCGGGATGTCGACGTGGTGCGGGCGGACCTGACCGATCCGACGACGTGGCGGGATGCTCTGACCGGCGTACGCAAAATCTTTCTCTATGCCCACCCGGAGACGGCGGCGGAGTTCGCGGCGGCGGCCCGCAGTGCCGGCGTTGAGCATGTGGTCCTGCTGTCGTCCTACACAGTGATGGCTCCGGACGCCGCCTCCAATCCGATCGCGCTGCGGCACATCGCGGCGGAGCGGGCGCTGACCGACGCCGGTTTCGCCCGGACCTTCGTACGGCCGGGCTACTTCGCCACGAACTCGTTGCGCTGGCAGTCGATCCGCACTGACCGCGTGCTGCGGACCGCCTTCCCGGACGCGACGACCGCGCCGGTCCACGAACGCGACATCGCCGCGGTGGCTGCTCGAGCGTTGCTGGACGACGCGAAGGACGCCGCCTATCCGGTGCTGGGACCGGGCCCGGTGACCATTCGGGCCCAGGTCGCCGCGATCGCCGAGGCGGTCGGTGAGCCCGTACGGCTGCAGGAGGTGGACGTCGACACCTACCGCGCCGACCTGCTGACCCAGCTCCCGGAGCCGCTGGTCGACCTCTTGATCCGGGCCGGCGGCAGCGTGCATCAGTTGCCGGCGGAGGTGGCCACGGACGTCGTGCCGGAGATCCTGGGGCGCCCCGCCCTGACCTTCGCCGAGTGGGCGCGCGACCACGCCGCCGACTTCCGCTGAGGACCGCATACGGGAGACGGCGGCGGGGTCAGGCAGGGCACGTGGCGAGCCCGGCCAATATGCAGGCCAGGCCCCGTTCGAACCGTTCATCGGCATCCGGGTCGACGGCCTCGTGCACCATTCGCCTCAGCCGCGGGTAGCTGCCGCTGTCGAGAGCCTGTTGCAGGTATGGGGCCACGGCGGCGCGCCATTGCTCTTCGCTCAGCCCGGTTCGCTGCCGGGTCCGCACCTCGGCCAGCTCTCGGGCGGCTGCGCCCAGTACGTACGCCAAGACGGTTTCCACGGCACTGCCGGCGGTGACCGGGTCATCCGCGTAGCCGGCCACCGCTTCCAGGGCACGCTCGTGATGGAGCAAGGCATGCGGCCCGATCGCGGGGCGTCCAGCCAGTTCCGTGCCCAGCCACGGGTGGGCTGTGAGCATGGCGCGCCGGTTGCGGGCCACGGCAGCGAGGTCGGCACGCCAATCACCGGCGACACCGCCCGGGTAAGGGCCAACATGCAGGCCATGCACCTGTGGAACGACGCCGGCAACTCCGCCGAGCTGCAGACCCACTTCGTGGCCGGCGGTGTCCTCCGAGCCGACGCCCAGCTGACCCCGGACGGCTGGCGGCTCAGCGAAATGACCATGCGCCCCGCCTGGCGTACCGGCGCCACCACCCGCATGTTCCTGCCCGCCCACCGGTGAACGACTGGTATCCACCATGGTCGTCGCCAGGTGGTCCGCCCTGTTTCTGCATCTGTCGAACGCGTGATCCTCGTAGGCGCGGGCCGGCCAGCCCGGCGGAGTCACGGGATGAGGACGAGTTTGCCTTCGACCTCGCGGTTCTCCAGGCGACGGTGCGCCTCGGCGGCCTGGTCGAGCGGCAGGGTGGTGACCTCCGGCTTGAGAGTTCCGGCCTGCAGCTGTTCGACCAGGGCGGTCATGTCGGCCCGGAAGCCGGCCGGGTTCTTGTCCACCGCTCGTTCCACCATGTGCACCGCCACGCGGGCGCCGGGCGTGAGTTTCGCTCGCAGGAGGGCGCCGACGGTGCGCGTCATCGCGCCGAGCTTGGAGTATCCGGCGCCGGCGGCGAAGCTGAAGCCGTACGACACGACCACGCCCGACCGTTTCGTGGCGCGGCGCGAACGGGCCAGCGACGGACCGCCCACCGGGTCGAAGGTGGCGGCGACGGGGGCCGGCACCGCGGCCGCGTCCGCTACCCAGGTGGCGCCGTTGGCCTCGACCCGGGCTCGCCGGGCCCGGCTGGAGGTGCCGTAGACCTCGACTCCGGCGGCGCGGGCGATCTGGCAGAACGCCGACCCGACACCGCCGGCCGCGCCGAGCACCAGCACCGCCTGGCCGGGGGCCGGCTTGGCCACGTGGTGAAACATCTGCCAGGCGGTGAGGTAGTTGAGCACGAGCGCGTCGAGTTCTTCGGCGGGATGCCCCTCGGCCATCGGCGCGGCCCGTCGCGCGGCCACCACCACGTGGGTGGCATAGCCGCCCGCGCCGACCAGGGCGCCGACCCGCTGGCCGACGGCGACATCGTCGACACCGGCTCCCACCTTCTCGACGTGGCCGACGACGTCGAAACCCAGCACGTCCGGCAAAGGCCCGGGGTTGAGCCCTTCACGGGTGGAGATGTCGTTGAAGGCCACCCCGGCCGCCTCCACCCTGATGAGGATCTGCCCGGGGCCGGGCTCGGGCACCGACATGGGCTCGACCTGAAGCACTTCGGGGCCGCCGGTGGCGGTCAGCCGTACATGTCTTGGACCTGCGTCACTGCTCATGCCTGAGAATATACATGAGTTTCTCAAGCAAAATTATGAGGGCCCGTCGAGCGCCTTGGCCAGCAAGCGTTGCAGGATCTGCTGTTCCTCATCGTCGAGATCAGCGAAGGGTGAGCGCTTCGCGACGATGGTGAGCAGGCGCCGGCGGATCTTCCGGCCCCCGGGCGTCAACACCAGCGTCCGTACGCGTCCGTCGCGTGGATGTGGGCGCCGCTCGGCGAAGCCGCGTTCCTCCAGCTGCGCGCTGAGCAGGGTGATGTTGGAAGGGTCGCAGTGCAGGAGGGCGGCCAGCTTGCGCAGCGACTGTGGCTCGTCCTCGGGATTCAGGACCCACAGCAGGTTTGCGGTCGGCCCGGTGAGCTCCAGCCGCTCGAGGCCCTCCTGCATGCGACCGGTGACCTGACCGGCGATGGCCGTCACCTGGTAGAGCAGCGACGCCGCGATTTCATTCACTGCCATGGACGAAGCTTACCGACGCTTTCTCCTGGAGTTTCTCCATGAGTCTCAGGCGCCACCAGCCGGGGCGGGGACCCGTACGGGCTGGGTGGTGAAGAAGTAGAACGCTGCGCCCAGGAACACCGCAGTCGCCGTGAACACGTTGATCCGTACGCCGAAAAAGGTGTTGGCCTCGTCGATGCGCAGCGTCTCTATCCAGACCCGACCGGCGGTGTAGCCCATCACGTAGAGGGCGAACGCCCGCCCGCGCCGGAACACGAACCGGCGGTCGGCTCCCCAGACCAGCGCGGCCACACCCAGGTTCCAGAGCGCCTCGTACGCGAAGGTGGGGTGATAGAGCCCGGGCAGCAGCTCCCCCGTGCGCATGTCGTGCACTTGCAGCCCCCACGGCAGCGTGGTGAGCCGGCCGTAGACCTCGTTGTTGAACCAGTTGCCGATTCGGCCGATCGCCTGCGCCACCGGCAGTCCGGGAGCGAGCGCGTCGGCGACGAGACCCAGCGACAGGCCGAGGCGCCGTACGGCGATCCAGGCGCCGAGCGCGCCGCCGGCGATGCCGCCCCAGATGCTCAAGCCGCCTTCCCAGATCGCCAAGGCGCGCAGCGGGTCACCGCCGGCGCCGAAGTAGTCCTGCGGCGAGGTGATCAGGTGATAGACGCGCGCGCCGAGAATGCCGGACGGCACCGCCCACACGGCGATGTCCAGGGAGGCCCCGGCCCCGACGCCGCGCGCCCGCAGTCGCCGTTCCATGATGAGCGTCGCCACGACGATTCCGGCCAGGATGCAGAGGGCGTAGGCCCGGATCGGCAGCGGGCCCAGATGCCACACAGAGGTTGCCGGGGAAGTCACTGCTCCGCGCCGGTCGAGCGCTGCACGGCCTCGGCCGCCAGCGAAGCGTACGGCTGCCCGACGTACGCGATGAGCAGCACCATCAGCTCGGTGAGCCCCTCGGTGTCGACCCCGTTGCGGCGGGCCACCGACAGGTAGGTCGTCAGCCGCTCATCGGTGACGCCCTGACTCACGAGCGCGGCGATCACGGCGATGCTCCGGTCGCGGTCGGTCAGCGCGGTGCCCTGCCAGCCGGGGCCGCCGGCCGCCTCGTACGCCTCGCGGGTGAAGACCGGGCCGACGCGCAGAGTCATGAGCCGTTCCGCCTCGTCGGCAGACACCCCGAAGTTGCGGGCGTAGACCTCGCGGCCGGCGGTTGCGCGCTCGCTCAGGTCGTACGGGGGAAGGGTCGGCATTTTCTCTCCTGGTGTCACGGTGTCAGCAGCGGAAGGCCGTCGTAGGAGCCGAGGTCGTGCGCGGGGACGATGCGCACCAGGCCGTCCAGGGCGATCATGCGGCCGAGGTCCTGGCGCAACTGCCCGCGGTCGCTGTCGGCGAGCTTGCTCAGCAGCCACGGCCGTTCGACCCGCCAGCGGATGCCGTCGATCTGCCAGGTCAGGTCGCCGATGAACGCGTACCGGTCGCCGGTGGGCGTGGTCACGAAGACGATGACGGAGCCGGAAGTGTGGCCCGCGGCCGGAACGACGACCACCGAGCCGTCGCCGTGCACGTCGTAGCTCGACGGGAACCCCAGGTACGGCCCGTCCGCGAACGCGTATTCGTGGATCTCGTAGCCCTGGGACACCTGGCGGAACACTTTGCCGTCCGGATCCTCGGCGGCGTACCGGCGCTCCTCGGCATTCATCCAGAGCGGCGTGCCCCGCAGGCTGTCGAGCCCACTCGTGTGGTCCCAGTGGGAGTGCGTCAGCAGCACCCCGAGCAACCGGCCGCGGTCGTAGCCGGCCGCCTCGAGCTGCTCGCTGACCGTCCGGCCCGCCCGGTAGGGGGCACGCACGAAAACGGGAAGCAGGCGGATGTGCGCGGCCACGCCGGCGCCGAAGCCGGCATCGATCAGCAGGTCGCCCTGGGGATGCTTGATCAGGACCGCGGAGGCGGCGAAGGCCCGCTTGTCGCCGAACGAGCCGCCCTGCACGGCGAAGGCGGCCCGCGTCTCGTACGTGCCGGTGGGCAGGTGATAGACGGCCATGTCCGCGGGCGGGTGGGCCTCCGGCAGGGGTGCGGTCCAGGCGGGCGGCTTCGGAAGAGGGGGCATGGCAAGATCGTACGAGCCAAGAACGTCCGACGCAAGAAGTTCTTATATCGTACGAACTTCAATGGCGGCTCGGGCCCGGTCGGCCCAGTGGGTGGCGCCCACCCGCTCGGCGACGGTGACGGCGTCCGCGTAGTGCTCGGCGGCCGCCTCGGGCCGGCCGAGCGCCCCGGCGAGGTCGCCCAAGGTCTGGTCGATCGGCCCGAGGGCGACGTGGGCGTGCAGCAGGCCGGGCAGGTGCCCACGCCACGGCAGCAGCTCGCGGTAACACTCGGCCGCGGTCGGGCGGTCACCCAGGTGGACGGCATTCTCGGCGCGCAGGGCCATCCAGCGGAACCAGTAGTGGTCGCGCGGAATCGGGCGGGCGGGGCGCCAGAGGGCACGGGCCTGCTCCGTCCGTCCGGCGGCGATCAGCAGATTGACGTACGGCTCGGCCACCGCATCGCCGTACCGCCGGTGGACCGGCTCGGCCAGCCCGGCCAGGGCGGCCATCCGCTGCCGCCGGCCCGCAGCCGGCCGCGCGTGCTCCACGCAGAACCGGATGAGCAGCTCGACCTCGTCGATGTTCGGGCTGCCGACGTGCCGGAGCTGGGCGATGACCGGCGCGTACGCGAGCTCGGCCTGATCGAAGCGGCCCGCGACCAGTTCGCGCAGCCCCCTGAACATGGCGATGATGCCGAGCGCCAGGGCGAGCTGGCCGCTGTCCGCGTATTCGGCCGCGCGGTCCAGGTGCCACTGCGCCCGGTCCAGGTCGTTGCGGGCCAGGTGCGCCATGCACAGGATGTGGTGGGCCTGGGTCCGGTACACGGTGAGCCCGTGCGCGACGGCGACGTCCAGCTGCCGCTTGCCGACGTCGGTCAGCTCGTCCCACCGGTCCGGGCCGAGGGTGGCCAGGAAGCGGTAGCGGGCGTTGAGCGCCCGGCAGATCAGCACCGGATCGTCGAGACGATCGGCGATCGCGAGCGCCTCCCGGCCGGCCTGGTCGGTGCGGTCCGGATCGGTGGCCTCGACCTCCAGCGCGAGGGTGGCCAGCAGCCGGCACCGGGCCGCGGGATCGCCGGACGGCCGGGCCAGCACGGCCTCCAGCCCGCCGATCAGCGCGTGATCGGGCTCCTGAAACTCCCGGTTGGTCCACAACGTGGGTGCGTCGTAGGACGCGTACGCACAGGCCAGAGCGTGCTGGTCACCGAGCTCACCGAACTCACCGAACTCACCGAGCTCAGCGGCGAGCCCGACGGCCCGGGCCCGGGTACGCCGGGCGCCACGCACATCCCCGCCGTGGGCCCGGGCGGAGGTCAGCAGACAGAGCAGGTCGAGGCGGAGACCGGTGTCGGCGGCCGGATCCGAGGAGCGTCCGAGCACCTCGAGGGCGCCGGCCAGCAGCCTGGTGGCGTCCGCGTACGCGCCGGTCGCAAGCGCGGCCCGGCCGGCTTCGGCGCCGCGGGCCGCCGCCGCACGGGCGGTGCCCGGGACCGCGCCGGCCAGCGCGTGATGGGCCAGCGCCCGGGTATCACCGGGACGGATCCGCTCGAGGATGGTCAGCACCTGGGCGTGCAGACCGACGCGGCGCAGGTGCGGCAGATCCTGGTAGATGGTGTCGCGGACGAGCACGTGGGAGAAACGGACCGTTCCCGGCGCCGGCTCGGTGAGCAGTCCGGCCCGCACGGCCGACTCGAGACCGTCGAGCACCGCGCCCGCCGCGAGCAGCACCTCCACCTCGACCTCGATGCCGAAGACCGCCGCCGTACGCAGCGCCGCCCGGGCCGCCGGCGGCAGATCGGCCAGCCGGCGCCGCAGCACGTCGCCCACCCCGGCCGGCACCAGTTCGGCCGCCGCGGCGAAGCCCTGGTCGGCGATCAGCCGGGCGGTCTCCCCCACAAACAGCGGGTTCCCGCCGGTCCGGGCGGCGATCAGCCGGACCAGTGCGGGGGCGGCCACCGTACCCAGCCGGTCGTGCAGCAACTGAGCGACGTCCTGTTCGGCCAGCCCGCCGAGCCCGACCCGGACCGTACGGGGGCCGGCCAGTGCCGCCTGGGTCGCGTTGAGGGCCGAGCCCGCCTCGGTCGGACGCAACGTCGCCGCGACCAGCACGGGCCGGTCGGTCAGCTCGGTGGCGACGTACCGGAGGATCTGAAGCGTCTCCTCGCCGGCGCGATGCACGTCGTCCAGAACCACCAGCAGCGGCCCGGCGCAGCGGCGCAGGTGATCCACCACGGCTCGGGCTGTCCGGAAGGCGTCACCGGGTACGGGGTCCGTCAGCTCGCCGTCGTGCGGCAGTGCCCGCACCACCTCCGACCAGGCCCATGCGGACGGCGCCCCGTCCACCTCGGGGCTGCGGCCCCAGGCGGTGTGCCAGCCCCGCTGGTCCAGGGCGGCGGTGAGGGCCCGGGCCAGCGCCGACTTCCCGGCCCCGGCCTCGCCGCCGATCCAGGCCAGGCGGAACCGGCCGTGGCGGGAGTCGGCGGCGGTGGCGAGCAGAGCGGCGAGTTCCCCCTCCCGGCCGATCAGCCCGGGGGCGGCCGGCGGCGGGTCGTCGAGCGCAGCGTCGCAGAAGCGGTCGCGCGCGGCGCCGCTCAGCCCGAACGCCTCGGCCAGCAACAGGACTGTGGACGGGCGCGGCGTGCCGGTTCGCTGGTTCTCGATCTTGCGGATGCCGCGCACGCTGATGCCGGACCGGTGCGCCAGGTCCTCCTGCGACATCCCCAGCCGTCGCCGGTTGGCGCGCACGACATCGCCCAGCATTCCGGCCGCCCCCGCCCCCGCACCGCAATGGTGCCGTGCCGGTCAATCTGCCAGCCAGGCCGCCGGCGGACTAGCGAATACCCGACTGTCCGGCCTGCGAGCCGGCGGAAAGTGCCGGTTCCGTTCCTCCTCGGTGCCTCGTCCCCGGGGGCGGCCACCGCGATGGTGAGGGTGCATCTGTCGCCGACCACTCAGAGGACATCATGAAAATTCCGCACGTACGGCTGATGGCAGCGATGCTTGTCGCTGCGTCCCTGCAGCTTGCCGG
Organism: Actinoplanes sp. NPDC021490; assembly: GCF_055562135.1. NCBI lineage: Bacteria > Bacillati > Actinomycetota > Actinomycetes > Micromonosporales > Micromonosporaceae > Actinoplanes > Actinoplanes sp. NPDC021490. Next base: position 225,043 of record NZ_JBVHFW010000007.1, on the reverse strand, counting down.
GGCCGCACCGGTCTCGGCCGCACCGATCGCCGCGGCAGAACCCAGCAAAGCCCTGGGCGTGGTCTTCGCGCCCCGGTGCCGAAGCGCGACCAACAGCTACATCGTCTGCTTCACCATCTCCCAGGTGGGCGTGGGCCCGAACTTCACCGTCCACGTCGGCATCGACGTGACCATGAGCCAGCGAGACGCCCAGAACATCATCGACGCCCCCGGTGAGGAGTTCTCGGCCACGCTCTACGGCGAGGACCCGGTCTTCGACGACACCCTCAAGACCATCCGGATCACCTCGAGCTGGGCTTGGAGCGGCGGGCTGAGCGCCGAGTTCGACACCCCGGCCAGCGCCGAACTCCTCGATGAGGACTGGGACGACCCCACCGACGAGATCTTCGCCCGGGTCCGGCTTCGCATCCCCAGCACCGGCCAGACCCGCCCGTTCCGGACGAACAACATCAACGAACCCTTCCATCTCTATCTCTGAATGACATCTCTATCGCTGAATGACCATCGGGGAGATCAAGTGCACAAGCAATGGACAACAGCGGTGCTGATGGCCGGGATGGTCGTGGCGACCGTGGGAACAGGTGCGGCGCCGGCCGCGGCCGCGTCGGCGAGGACGTCGGCGAGCGTGCCGGCCACCTGCGACCGCCTGCCGGTGACGATTTTCGGCACCGACGGCAACGACACCATCATCGGCACCGACGACAGCGACGTGATCGCCACCGGGGACGGCGACGACACGGTGTTCGGGCTCGGCCGCCAGGACACCGTGTGCCTCGGGCAGGGCGACGACCGGTTCGTCGGCGGCCCGGGATTCGACGCCTTCATAGCCGAAAGCGTCCCCGACGGCCGGGACGTGGTCGAAGGCGACGGGGGCGACACCATCTCGTACGCGGCCCGGACGGCGGCGGTGACGGTCAGCCTCGACGGCGTGGCCAACGACGGCCAGAGCGGTGAGGGCGACAACGCCGGCCGGGAAGCCGTCATCGTCGAGGGCGGGTCCGGTTCCGACGTTCTCACGGCCGCTTCCGCGAGCCTGCACGGCGGGCCGGGCGACGACCGCCTGACCAGCGGCCGCCACCTCTTCGGCGAGGCCGGGAACGACGTGCTCACCCACACCGGCCCCGTACGCGTCGAGATGGAGGGCGGCGACGGCGGCGACCGGCTGGTCGACAACGGCACCGGCGGGGCCGCCATGGACGGGGGCTCCGGCAACGATGTGCTGATCGCCGGGGGCGGCGGGTTCGGCGCGTTCATGACCGGACGCGCCGGCAACGACACCATGACCGGCGGGCCCGACCGCGACTTCATCAACGGCGACGACGGCAACGACCTGCTCACCGGCGGAGCCGGCAACGACACCGTCTCGGGCGGGGCCGGCGACGACCGGTACCTCGCCGGCGCCGGTCTCGACGGCGCCGACACCTTCGACGGCGGCGACGGCCGGGACACCACCGATTACCAGAAGCGCGACAACCTGAGCCGGTCCACCGTCCTGTCGCTCAGCGCCGCGGGGGCGGCCGGCAACGACGGCGAGCCCGGCGAGGGCGACACCATGACCGCCGAGAACATCCGCGGCGGAACCGGCCGGAACATCATCGCGGGAGACGGCGGCGCCAACCGGCTGGACGGCGGCCGCAGCGACGACGCCATCAACAGCGTTGACGGCATCGGCGGCAACGACGTCATCGCCGGAAACGGCGGCAGCGACACGTGCCGCTTCGACGCCGGCCCCCCGCCGGACGACGTGCGGTGCTGAACCCGGGGCGGCCACCGGTTCCGGTGGCCGCCCCCCACTCGTCCGGGCGGTCTTCGTCGCGGAGGATCAGCCGAGCCGCCACTGCTGGGCGGCCTCGCCGTTGCAGGTGTAGAGGGACAGGCGCGCTCCGTTGGCCGCGTTCCACTCGTAGTTGTCCAGGCACATGTTGCCGGCGATATTGCGCAGCGAGAACCAGCCGCTGCCGCGGTCCTGGACGGTCCACTGCTGGGCCGTGGACCCGTTGCAGGCGTTCAGGCCGACGTCGGCGTTCAGGGCGGTGCCACCGTTCACGTTGCTCAGGCACGTGCCGGTGTTGCGGTTCCGGATCTCGTAGTAGCCGCCCGTACGGTAGGTGAGTTCCCATTGCTGGGCGGTGCCGCCGTTGCAGTCATAGAGGCGGACCAGGGCGCCGGGTGTGGTGTCGCGGTTGTAGTTGTCGACGCACCGGTTGCTGTGCCGGCCCCGGATGCCGGGATTGGTGACGGTGCTCGGGATCGGCTGTCCGAAGAACGGGTCACCGTTCTCGCGCCAGAGAAGCTGCTGCATGCGGGTGTGCCGGTTCGGATCGGTCAGCGCGTCCGGCGTGGGGGTCGCGTAGTCGCGGGCGTGGTACACGAGCATGTCGGTGGTGTTGTCCTCGGCGACCGTGAAGCTGCCGTGGCCCGGGCCGTAGACGCCGTTGGCCGTCTGGAAGACCGGATCCGGATGCTTGTACCAGGAGGCCGTGTCGAGCAGATTCACGTTGTCCCACGAGGACAACAGGCCCAGCTTGTAGCGTGAATCCGTCGCGGAGGCGGAGTAGGCGATGTAGACACGGCCGTTCTTCACCAGCGGTGACGGGCCTTCTACAACACCGGCGACGCCCTCCTTCTCCCAGTTGAGGGTCGGCCGGGCGATCTCCACCGCGGATCCGGTGATGCCGGTGGCGCCGTTCATCCGGGCGATGTACATGTGGCTGTTGAAGTTGGTCGACGGGCTGTCCTGCGCCCAGACGAAGTAGCGGACACCGCGGTTGACGAACGACGCCGCGTCGAGCTGGAACGACTCCCAGCCGGTCTGGAACCGCTGCGGCGCGCTCCACGCACAGGTCATCGGATTGGCGCAGGTGTTGCGGATCCAGTACAGCCGCTGATCGAACCGCGCGGTTCCGGGCGACGCCGAGAAGTACATGTACCAGGCGCCGTCGATGTACTGGATGTCGGGCGCCCAGATCCAGCCGCTGAGCGCTCCACTGGACGGCGCGACGAACGCATTGGCCGTCGCGGCGGAGCCCAGTCCCTGCAGGGTGGTCGCGCGGCGCAGCTCGACGCGCTTGTAGTCGGGCACCGAGGCGGTCATGTAGTAGTAGCCGTCGGTGTGCTTGTAGATCGCGGTGTCGGCGCGCTGGGAGATGACCGGATTGCGAATGCTGACGAACAGCGCGGACGCCGGCGGCGCGAAGGAGACCAGCAACGCGACCACGAGGGCCGCGACGACCATGAACCGGTGACCGGCCCGGGCGGGGAGAATCATCCATGACCTCTTCGAATGCGGTGTTGTTAACGTTCTCGCCCGGACAGCCAAACGTCAAGTGCTTCGATATACCAGCCTTGACAACATGGATGTTAACGCTCACGGTGGGGCAGTCGCGCGGACACGGCTCGCTACGCCGGCAGGCCTGCGACGACTCCCCCCGAGGAAGGAACCCGATAGTCGTGAACTACAGAGGGAAAATTGCGGGCGGCGCCGCACTGCTCTTAGCCGTCCTGGGCACAACCATCCCGGCCTCCCCGGCGCTCGCGGCACCCGGACCCTCGTTCACCAATCCCCTTGTCGGCGCCCCCAACAGCGCGGACCCGTCGATCGTGTACACCAACGGCAACTGGTACTACCTGGCCACGACCTGGTCCTCGAGGATCGTCATGCGTACGGCCTCCACCATGGCCGGCCTGAAGAACGCACCGGAGCGAACGGTCTACACGCTGGCCGCCGGGCCCGGCTGCTGCACCATGTGGGCACCGGACCTCCAGTGGATCAACAACCGGTGGTACATCTACTTCTCGGCCGAGCCCTCGCCGGGCCAAGGTCAGCGCCGGACGGGCGTACTGGAAAGCAACGGCACCGACCCGCTCGGGCCGTACACGTACCGGGGCATTCTCAATCTCGAGCCCAACGGCGGGTGGGCGATCGACGGCAGCGTGGTGCGGTTCAACGGCCGGCCCGACCACTTCGTCTATTCGGCCTTCCGCGGCGGGGAGCAAGGGCTGTTCATCGCCCCCATGTCGTCACCGACCCAGGTGTCACGCAACGGCGTACGCATCTCTTCTCCGACACTGTCGTGGGAGCGCCAGGGCGGAGCGGTCAACGAAGGGCCGTACGCGGTCTACAACGGCGGAAAGACGTTTCTGACCTATTCGGCCAGCTCCTGCAACACGCCCGACTACAAGCTCGGCACGCTGACCTGGACCGGCGGCGACCCGATGTCGGCCGGCTCGTGGACGAAGAGATCCACGCCCATCTTCCAGCGCAGTGACGCCAACGGCGTGTACGGCCCGGGCCATGCCTCCTTCGCCCGATCGCCCGACGGCTCGGAGACGTGGATCATCTATCACGCGAACTCGTCCACTGGTCAGGGCTGCGGCACCACCCGCACCACGAGGGCACAGAAGATCGGCTGGAACTCCGACGGCACGCCCAACCCGGGGACGCCGGTACGGACAGGCGCCTCGATCGCCGGCCCCTCCGGCGACTCGTAAGCCGCCACAACTAACTCGTAAGCCGCCACAACCGACTCGCAAGCCGCTACGACCGACCCGTTAGCCGCCGGGCCGGCGATGAGCACGTCGACCATCTGGCGGGCGTTGTAGCGGGTGTCGGTCTCGGCGCCCAACCTCGCCGGGGCGCCTCGACCGGGGCGTCCCCGGGGGTGCCGTCGGTCTTGGGGCCGATGCCGACGTTGACGGTGATGGCGGTGTCGGTGGGCGGGGATCGGTTGGTGGCCGGGGCCGGTCGGCATCTTGCCTCGCGAATAAGAGCCGGTAAAAAGTGACAAGAGATCGATGACTTGCGATGATGGGAGCGCTCCCAAAACACAAGACGGCTCTGCTGGCCCGCCTGCACGCGAGCTCCCGCTCGGCCGACTTGAAAGCTTTCAGATCGATGAGAGGCAACGTCCATGAGTTGGAAAGTGAGAAAGGCTGGGCTCGCGTTCCTCACCGCCGGCCTAGTCTTCGCCGGGACCGCGTACGGCGTCACGAGACCGGCCTCGGCCGACGTCGTGGCCCCGCTGAGCGCGTCGCAGCTGGTCGCCGACATGGGTGCCGGCTGGAACCTGGGCAACAGCCTCGAGGCGAACAGCAACGGCATTCCCAGCGAGACAGCCTGGGGAAACCCGGTCGTGACCCAGGCCCTCATCGACCGGGTCCGAGCCTCGGGATTCAAGACGATCCGGATCCCGGTCTCCTATCTGGGAAACATCGGAGCCGGCCCCGGCTACACAGTCAACGCGACCTGGCTCAACCGGATCAAGGAGGTCGTCGACTACGCCCACAGCCGGGGCCTCTATGTGCTGATCAACATGCACGGCGACGGTTACAAGAGTGTCTCCGGGTCCTGGCTGATCTGCGACGCGGCCGACCAGACGACGATCAAAGACAAGTACCAGAAGGTCTGGCAGCAGGTCGCGACCAAGTTCCAGAGCTACAACGACCACCTGATCTTCGAGTCCATGAACGAGAACTTCGACGGGCAGTACGGCAACCCGACGGAGCCTTGCTACTCGAACATCAACGCGTACAACCAGGTTTTCGTCGACACCGTACGCCGGACCGGCGGCAACAACGCGTCCCGATGGCTGTTGGTGCCCGGCTGGAACACGAATATCGACCACACCGTGGGCAGCGGCTTCGTGCTTCCCTCGGACCAGAACCGGTCGCCGTCCATCCCGGCCACTGAGCAGCGCCTCATGATTTCCGTCCACTACTACGACCCCTGGGACTTCGCCGGACAGGAAGACGGCACCATCACGCAGTGGGGCGCGGGCGCAACCAACCCGGCGAAGAAGTCGGTGTGGGGACAGGAAGACTTCCTCGACGGGCAAATGAAGAAGATGTACGACAAGTTCGTCACGCGAGGCTATCCGGTCTTCGTCGGCGAGTACGGCTCCATCGACAAGACGACCTACGACTCCGCGAGCAACCGCTACCGCGCCGACTACGCGCGAGCCGTGGTGGCCACGGCCAAGAAATATGGCGCAGCCACCGCCTACTGGGACAACGGCTGGAACGGGCAGCACGGCTTCGGCCTGTTCGACCGCAACTCCGCCACGGTGACCCAGCAAGGCATCATCGACGCCATCATGAGCGCCGTCGGCGGCAGTCCGACCACGACGCCCCCCACCACGCCGCCGACCACCCCGCCGACGACGGCCCCGACCACCCCGCCCACCACGCCGCCGACCACCAGCCCGGGCGGCGCCGGAACCTGCCGGGTCAGCAGCGCGGTCAACGCCTGGAACACCGGCCTGACCAACACCGTCACCATCACCAACACCGGAACCGCCGCCATCAACGGCTGGACCCTGGTCTTCACGCTGGCCGCCGGACAGACCATCGTCTCCGGCTGGAGCGCCGGTTACGCCTCGACCGGCAGCACGGTCACCGCGACCAACGCGAGCTACAACGGCGCTCTCGCGGCGGGCGGCTCGACCACCATCGGATACCAGGCCAACCACGGCGGCAACGCCGCCGCGCCTACCGGTTTCCGGCTCAACGGCACCACCTGCAGCTGACCCACCCGGACGGGCCGGGGCCGTTTGAGCGGCCCCGGCCCGTCGTGTGCTCTGCTGATCTATCGGCACTCAGCGTCACCAGCCGTAAGCCGCTTGTCAGGTGGTCATTTCCTTGGTGTGATGCAAACGACCGTTAAATTGATCGATATCTCGGAGAGGGCATCTCATGAGGGTCGACATCCGGACATCTCGCAAAGGGGTCGCGCTCGTCGGCCTGCTGGGGTTGGCGGCGACGGCTGCACTGGCCGGTTGCGGCGGCGACGACGAGGGCGCGGCCGAGGGCACCCTGACCGTGTGGAGCTTGGAGAACCAGACCGACCGGGTGACGGCCACGCAGGCGATCGCCGACCGGTTCACCACGGCGACCGGGATCAAGGTCAAGATCGTGGCGACCGACGAGAACCAGTTCAGCAGCTTGATCACCAACGCCGCGGCGGCCGGCACCCTGCCCGATGTGGTGGGTGCGCTGCCGCTGGCCGCGGTCGCGCAGATGTCCACCAACGACCTGCTGGACACCGAGGCCGCCAAGACGGTCGTCGACCAGCTCGGCACCGGCACCTTCTCACCGCGGGCGCTCGAGCTGACCAGCCAGGACGGTGCTCAGCTGGCGGTGCCCTCCGACGGCTGGGCCCAGCTGCTGTTCTATCGCAAGGACCTGTTCGACGCCGCGGGCCTGCCCGCCCCGGACACCCATGACAAGATCCGCCAGGCGGCCCAGAAGCTCAACAGCAAGGCCATCGCCGGCATCACCACGGCCACCGTGGCGAACGACGCCTTCACCTCGCAGAGCTTCGAGAACTTCGCCCTCGGGGCCAACTGCCAGCTCGTCGACGAGGCCAAGAAGATCACCCTCGACTCGCCGCAATGCGTGGAGACCTTCCAGCTGTACGACGACCTGGTGAAGAACTACTCGGTGCCGGGCGCCCAGGACGTCGACACCACCCGCGCCACGTACTTCTCCGGCAAGGCCGCCATGGTGGTCTGGTCGTCGTTCCTGCTCGACGAGATGGCCGGGCTGCGCAACGACGCGGTGCCGACCTGCCCGCAGTGCAAGACCGACAAGACGTTCCTGGCCAAGAACAGCGGCATCGTCACGGCCATCGCCGGCCCGGGCGGCAAGCCGGCGCAGTTCGGCGAGATCACCAGCTGGACGATCACCAAGGACGGCGAGCAGACCGACGCCGCCCGGCGTTTCGTGGCGTACATGATGAACGAGGGCTACCCCGGCTGGCTGGGCATCGCCCCCGAGGGCAAGTTCCCGGTCCGCAAGGGCACCCAGGAGGACGCGACCAAGTTCACCACCGCCTGGAACGACCTGCCGGCCGGCGTGGACACCAAGAAGCCGCTGGGCGAGGTGTACCCGGCGGCGGTGATCGACGCCCTGGCCAAGAGCCCCGACACCTTCCAGCGCTGGGGCTTCCCGCAGAAGCAGGGCGCGCTGGTCGGCGCCACGCTCGGCGAGCTGCCGGTGCCCAAGGCGATCAACGCCATGACCGGCGGCGAACTCGACCCGGCCGGTGCGGCGAAACGGGCCACCGAGGACGTCGAGACGATCCAGAAGTCCCTCGAGTAATGGCTGTCGTCCACGAACCGGCCACCGAGCCCACAGTGGGGCCGCCGGCCGGCCGCAAGCTGCCGACCCGCAGCCAGCTGGAAAACCGGGCCGGCCTGGCCTACCTCTCACCCACGCTGGTTGTGGTGCTGGTGGTCGTCGTCCTGCCGATCATCTGGACGATCGTGCTGGCCTTCCAGCGGATCCGGCTGGTCAACCTGCGCCGCGCCGGGCTGTTCGACAACTTCACCCTGGCCAACCTGGAACTGGTGCTCAGCTCGCCGGGCTTCTGGTCCTCGCTGTGGACCACCCTGCTCTACACCGTCGGCGCCACGTTCCTCTCGATCTTCTTCGGGCTCATCGCCGCGCTGGCACTGCGCGGCCGGTTCCGCGGGCGCACCCTGGTCCGGGCCTCGGTGCTGCTGCCGTACGTGGCCCCCGTGGTTGCCGTGACGTTCGTCTGGAACATCCTGCTCAGCCCGCAGTTCGGCCTGGTCAACAACTGGGGCACCCGGTTCTTCGGCTGGGACCGGCCGGTGGCTTTCCTGAGCCAGCGCGAGTACACGATGTCGCTGTTCGGCTGGCACGTCGACGTTCCGCTCGCGCTGCTCACCGTCATCGCCTTCGAGGGGTGGCGCTATTTCCCGTTCGCGTTCCTGTTCCTGCTGGCCCGGCTGCAGGCTGTCCCGGCCGACCTGGAGGAAGCCGCCCGGGTCGACGGGGCCGCGCCCACCCAGATCTTCCGGCACATTCTGCTGCCGCAGCTCGGCCCGGTCATCGCGCTGCTCACCGTGCTGCGCTTCATCATGACGTTCAACAAGTTCGACGACGTCTATCTGCTCACCGGCGGCGGCGCCGGCACCGAGGTGGTCAGCGTACGAGTGTACGAGTTCCTCACCGCCCGCTTCGACATCGGCGCCGCCTCCGCCCAGGCCCTGGTTCTCGCGGCCGGCCTGGTCGTGCTGCTGATCATCTATCTGAAATTCATGGCGCCCCGGGTCGAGGGGGGCGAGGACTGATGGATCGCGCCGCCGTCGAGACCCGGGTGCTGCGGGTCCTGCGCTGGATCGTCATCGCCGGGCTCGTCGTGGTGACGCTGTTCCCGTTCTACTACATGTTGCTGCTGTCGGTGCGGCCCATCGACGAGGTGCTGCAAAACCCCGGCCGCATCTGGGCCGGAGTCAGCGAGTGGACCATCGACACCTACCGCGAGGTGCTTACCCCCAGTGGCCGCGGCGGGCAGGGCTTCCTCAAGTTCCTGGCCAACTCCGCGCTGGTGTCGGTCGCCGCCACGGTCATGACCCTGCTGGTGTCCATCCCCGGGGCGTACGCGGTCAGCCGGTTGCGGTTCACCGGCCGCCGTCAGGTGCACTTTTTGTTCCTGTCGGTCTACCTGTTCCCGTCGATCCTGCTAGCCATTCCGCTGTTCGTGCTGTTCACCCGGCTCGGGCTGCGCGGCTCGCTGGTCGGCCTGACCATTGTCTACATCGCGCAGACCCTGCCTGTGTCGATCTACATGCTGCGCAACTACCTGACGACGATCCCGATCAGCCTGGAGGAGGCGGCCGCCGTCGACGGCTACAGCCGCCTGCAGACCATCCGCAAGGTGATTCTGCCGCTGGCCGCTCCCGCCGTCATGGCCAACGCTCTCTACGTGTTCATGATCGCGTGGAACGAGTTCCTGTTCGCGCTGCTGTTCCTCGTCGAGGAGCGGGCGGACTGGACGGTGTCGCTCGGGCTGGCCCAGCTCTCCGGCGGCATCGAGGTGAGCAAGACCGTGCTGATGGCCGGCTCGGTGGTGCTCACCCTGCCGATCGTCATCATCTTTTTCGCGGCCGAACGGCTGCTGACCGAGGGCCTGACCGCGGGCGCCGACAAAGGCTGAGCGACCTCAGAAGTTGTCGATCGTGGTCAGCGTGGTGACCTTGCCGTCGGTGGTGGTGACCGCGACCAGGCCATCCTTCTTCCCGGTCAGCCACTTGCTGAACCGGGACGCGGAGATCGACTGACCGGCGCCGGCGCGCACCGAGACGATGCCGTCTCCCCCGCCGGCGTTCCTCCACGACGTCAGCTTCGGCGCGGACCGGACCGGGATCGTCACCTTCCGGCGGCTCTCGACGACCTGGAACGGGTCGCTGCACCGGATGTCGCTCGGGTCGATCTTGAAACGCTTGCAGTAGTCCGCACTGTCCATCACGAGCACCGGCTGCGCCACCACGGAGTGCGCGACCGGATCGTACGAGTAAAGCCGCACCATCGACTGGCTCGAGCCGGTCGTCGGGTCGGTGAACTGCGCCGGCTGACCCACCGCCGGCGACCGGAGATCGACGTTCGCGAAGGCCACTGTGGCGTCTTCCGGGGACATTTCGTTGAGCGCCCCGAGCACCACCCGGCCCGCCACCAGCTGCGGGTCGGTCACCGGCATGCTCAGAACGGGCGTGCCGTCGACGGCCAGCTGGGCCGTGCCGTTGTGCACGGTGATGGCGGTCCGGTGTGTCTGCCCGACCTGGAACGCCCTCGAGGCGACCCGCTGCTCCGAGTTGAACCCGTTGCCCGAGCTCTCGTCGATCCCCAGCCGGATCTCGTTCTCGCAGAACGAGGCCACGTAACCCCGCTGGTCGACCCACCGGAACCAGATCACCGCGCAGGCGCCCTTGGTGACGATGCCGACGTCGGCCGCGATCGTCTGGTCGCCGGCGAACGAATCCTGCGGCCCCTTGCACCGATAGAGGGTGGACATGTGGGTCGTCGCCAGCATCCGCCGGTCGAAGGCGCACCACCCGTCGGCGTTACTGGTAGCCCGGTCGGCCTTCCACAGGCCGCGCCGGTCGAGACGGTCGGACACCCCCGGCCCCTGGACCTTGGCCACCGCCGGCTGGGGCGCGGCCGACGCCCCGCGCGGCACCACCGACGGTGACGTGCTGGGCACGAACGACGCCAGCGTCTCATCGGTCCCGTTGCGCGACAACGCGAATCCGACACCGGCACACACGACGGTCGCGGCCACGGCCACAGCCACCAGGCGGCTCACCCGCCGACGAGCGGGAGCGGCCGGTTCCCGTACGGCGGAAGGCCGCACCCGGCCGGTGTGCTGGGCCGCCTCGGCCGCCTTGAGCAGCTCCGGCCGCTGGGCGAGCGCTCCCCCGGTCTCGGCCTCCAGCAGCAGATCGAGCAGCTGATGGGCGGTCGGCCGCTCGGCCGGATCCTTGGCCAGCGTGCGGCCCACCAGGTCACGCAGCGACCCGCCGAGCCCGGTCAGGTCGGGCGGCTGGGTCAGGATGCGAGCCGCCGTGGCGGCCGGCGAGTCCGCCCAGAACGGGGTGCGCCCGGTCGCCGCGTACGCGACCACCACACCCCACGCGAACACGTCCGCCGCCGGCCCGACCGTACGATCCGAGTCGTTGTCGAACCGCTCCGGCGCCATGTACGCCACCGTGCCGACCATCTGGTCGGTCCTGGTGTGCCGGCTGGTCACCTCGAGCGCCCGCGCGATCCCGAAGTCGATCACCTTGGGCGTGCCCAGCGAGAACAGCACGTTCTGCGGCTTCAGGTCCCGGTGGATGACCCCCACGCCGTGGATCGCCGCCAGCGCCGTGGCCACCCCGACCGCCACGCTGTGCAGCGTGCCGCCGTCCAGCGGCCCCCGCTCCCGGATCACTTCGGACAGACTCGGCCCGTCGACATACTCGACCACCAGATAGGGCGTCGCGTGGTCGGGGTCGGCGTCGAGCACCGCCGCCGTGCAGAAGCCCGGCACCTCGCGGGCCCGGTTGACCTCGCTGCGGAAGCGCCCCCGGAACTCGGTGTCCCAGGCGTGCTCGGCCCGCAACATCTTGACCGCCACCAGCCGGCCGTCCGGCGCGCGTCCAAGAAAGACGGTGCCCATGCCGCCCTCGCCAAGACGACCGAGCAGCTCATAGTCACCGAGCCACCGCGGATCGTTCGGCATCATGGGATTGGTCACGGGCGGCAGGATAGCGCCTTCCCGCTCGACCCCGTGTTACTCAACCGGCTTGCGATGAACGCGGCGAATGACCAGCCGCAGGCCCGACCATGTCTCGTCGATCGCACACACCTTGTTGTCGACCAGCCCGGTCGGCAGCGCGACTTCACGGACAACGTCCTCGGTGATGTCCGTCGGAACCTTCGACGCTCGTTTCGGCCAGGCCACGCAGAAGCCGCCGTCCTGAGCCATGCCGCGCCTGACCTCGTCGAGGCGGGCCTGCAACTCGTGGCGTTCGGTCACGAACAGCACAATCACGTCGGTCGGCGCGCCGACGGTCAGGCCGTACCGGATGACGACCTCGCCGGGCAGGCCGTCGAGGGTGTCCTGGAAGCCATCCGGCGCGTCGAGCAGTGCTACCCGGTGGCCGGCTTTGATGCCGAGCTTGCGGTGCAGCGGCGTGCCCGAGTAATCAGCCATGTCAGTAGATCAGCGTATGCGCGATCTTCGGGGTGCCATTACACGATCGCGTGACTGGTATCGCCCCGTCGAGTCACCTCGGCCAACCGAACCCGCGGCGTGCATCTCCATTCGATTTGATCAGGAGCCACGCCGACGGCCGTCAACCGCTCCATTAAAGCGGGGAAACTCACCATGCAATGCCCGCGCGGGATGGGGGCGCTGCTGACTTGGTGTCTCGGCAGCAGCGTCTTCTGGCACCCACGGTCGGCGGCCCGAACACTGTCGCCCACGGTAAGGTCGGCGCAGCGAAACGCACGGTGCCGATGAGGAGGCCTCATGCCGTCCGGCCGGCAGGCGCGAGAAACGGGCTACGCCGCTTTCCTGATCGGCGCCGCAATGGGCCTGCTGACGAATCTGATCACGGACGATCCGGCAGGCTGGCCTGGGCCAGCACAGGGGGTCGTCCCGTACGCCCCAATCCTGGCAGTGGCACTCGTCGCTGTCTTGGGCCTACGAGCAGCATGGAACTGGTGGAAGTGGCGTTCGCCGCATCCGCAGTGGACTGGAGTCAACCCGTATCCCGGCTTGCTCGCATACGGCCGCGACCGAGAGGCAGTGTTCTTCGGTCGAGACGAGGAGGTGAAGGAAGCCCTTCGTCGGTTCCGCGACACGCGTTCGCCCTGGACGAGGCGCTTTATCCCGCTTGTCGGCCCATCCGGCAGCGGGAAGTCCTCACTCTTACTTGCCGGAGTGCTACCGCGACTCCAACGCTTGACCGATTACGCCGTCTCGCCGGTGGTGATGCCCGGTGATGATGCTCTTGCCGAACTAGCTCGATCGGTAGGACTGGCAGATGAGACACCCGCTAACGGGCAACGATTGCTGCCTGCGATAGCCACGCTGCGAGGCGGCAAGCGCCATCTTGTCATCCCGATCGACCAACTGGAGGAAGCCGCGACGCATCAGCCTGTGGAGGCTCGGGAAGCGTTTATGGCGACGCTGCGACGGCTACTGATCCATGACAAGAAGCTGTGGATCGTGGCGACAGTACGATCGGAATGGCTGGGTGTTTTCCAGCAGGGCGCTGGACGGGATCTCTTCCGTAATCCGTTGCTGGTGAACGTACTCGACGAAGACCGGCTGCGGGAAGTCATCGTGCGACCGGCGGAGGCAACTGACACGGGGTTCGACGAAGGGCTGTCCGCGGAGATCGTTCGCAATGCCGGCGAGGGAGACGCGTTGCCGATGCTGAGCTACCTAATGGAAGACCTGTACGACCATCGCGGTCGGGAAGCCCGAATCTCGCGAGAGGCGTATATGGCCGCGGGCGGCGTGTCGCGGGCTATCTCCAGGCGCGCTGACGCCGCACTGGCGGATCTCATGGCCGATGGCCGGTCGCAAGCCGAGGTGCTCGACACACTGCTTGGATTCGTGACGGTCGAGAACGACATCGCGCTGCGCCGCGCCGTCGCTGCGGACGCTCTGTCGATAGCCCAGAGAACGGTGGTGGAAAGATTCGTGGAAGAGAGGCTGCTGACGAGTTATACCGACCGGGCCGGAGCACATTGGTACGGTGTCGCCCACGAGGCGCTGCTGCGCCGGTGGACGCCTCTTGCAAACCATATCGCTCACAACGTCGAGCGCATCTATCGGATGTCGGAGCTGTCGCTGCTCGCGGCGGCATGGGAGCGGTCCGGGCGGCAGCCCGACTATCTGATCACCGGCCTGCGTCTGCAAGCGGCGTTGTTCGACCGATCCCGTGGGTGGTTGCCGACCGCCCAAGCCGAATCCTTCGTTGCCGAGTCGGAACAGTTGTTCGACGAGATCGAGCGGCAGAAAGCCACGGAGCTGAAGCAGCGAGAAATGATGGAACAGGCTCAAGCGGAACAGCAGCGGGTGGAGCGGGGCTTGCTGCCCCAACCGCTGGTGGCCGACACCTCGATTCAGATAGACACCTTCCAGCGATCTGCGCGGCCAATGAGACTGATCGGAGGGGCCTTCGGCGACGTTGTGGAGGTGTCAGGCAGGGTGCACCTGATCGTCGGCAGCATCACTGACGAAGGGCCGGACGGCAGCGCCCTGGCGATCCAGCTCAGAGCCGCCTGGCGGGGCCTGATCTTCGGTGGATGCGAAATGACGGGCGCCGTCCGGTCGATGGAGCAGGTACTGCTGAGCGAACGGCGCGCCCCTGATGTTCTGGCTACCGCCACGATCCTCTCCATCGACCTGAAAACGCATGATGGAGAGCTCATCATGGCTGGGAACCCGCCCCCTGTGCTCCTCAACTGCGATGGAGCTACTCCGCTCGCCGTGAATTCCGGAACTCCATTAGGGCTCGGCCGACCGGCGGCTGCCACCGTGAACCGGGTGTCAACGGGTCAACGGCCCTGGTCGGTGGTCCTGTACACCCGAGGGCTGGTGTGGAGAGGTGGTGAGTACTCACCTTCGTCGGCGGCCGGACTCCTGGATTATCTCCATGAGGCGACAGCCAGCAACATCACTCCGAACGAACTTACCGCCTGGCTGGTCACCCGCATCGAGTCCGACGAGGGCGCCCCGCTCGACCATGACGTCGTGACCGTGGTGGCATCCAGCGCCCAATCTCGGTCGGAGCCGCTCCCGTCCCGCAATGAAGACCGCGGTGTCGACTAGGGATCGAATCTCCGCCTCGTTGGAGGCCTCGCCGAGGTCGCGAACACCACGGCTGCTCCGATTTCGTCAGCGTCCAGAGCTACGAAGCTGCCTGCGGAGAAGATGAAGCGGCGCCGGACCGCGGCGCGCACACCGGAAATTGTCGGATTTACGCAGCAATCGAGAGAGGTGTAAGAACCTTTCCGATTTTCGTTGTCCGTGGAGTCGATGCGAATTGCCAGCAAGATCGGTCACGAGCTAAGACGATATTCAGCCCATAATGGCGAGGCTGCCACGCGAAGGCCGCTACGACGATTACAGAAAGGAGCATTTTTGCATTTTGCGCTGGGTGTTTTCTCAATTGGTCACCTCGCCAGCAAAGTAGATGGAGCGTACAACCTCGTCAAGGAGACGACGCCCTGTCCTCGGCATGAGCGAGCATAGTGGCGCAAGATCGGATGATCGCTCATCGGCATGGCAGTTCTTGCCGCTTCAGTGCAGGCACGAGAACGGCTCTCGGTCGCGGGCCGCCGCGAGGCGGTGATGCTTTGGTCCGATGCTGTTGGGAATCCGGGGGCACGGCGCTCTGGCGAGGGCACCGTCGACGATCACCGGGGCTTGCGCGGCGGCGGGGCTGGGTATGGGGCGGCTATGAGTTCACCGATCGATGAGGACGCGCCCGCGTTGGCGACCGTAGCAGCGAAATCGGTCGGGTTGCTGAGTGACGCCACCGGGCCAGAGGTCGGCTATCCGGGTCTGACCGGCACCGGCGACGTCGAGGACGTGCTCGCCGCGCTGAACCGGATGGCCGGGGACCTCGAGCAGACCGCCATTCAGCTCACGCGCTATCTCGATGACGAGTTCGCGATGGGGCACCTCAGCCCGGCGCCCGGCTCGACCGAGGAGAACGCCGGGGCCGTCGCGGCCGCCCGGCACGCCCTGACCGACGTTCAAGAGAACGCCCAGGCACTGGCGGGGCTTCTGACCAAGGCCGAGGCCGCGATGCTGGCCCTGCGGCAGGGCAACTGAGCGGCACGCGACGCGGAGTCTCGCCAATCACAGCGGCGCACGTAACCGACCGGTGGATTGGCCTGCTCAGCGGGTATAGCCGCGGTGAGGCACTTCCGACGAACACGAGGAAAACTATGAGTTCCGCAGTCCCGACCATCTCGCTCAACGACGGCCGTACGATCCCGCAGCTGGGCTTCGGCGTCTTTCAGGTGCCGCCGGAGGAGACCCGCGCGGCGGTCGAGACGGCCATCGAGATCGGTTATCGGCACATCGACACCGCGCAGATGTACGGCAACGAGGCCGGCGTCGGTGAGGCCGTCAACAACTCCGGCCTGGACCGCAGCGAGTTCTTCATCACCAGCAAGCTCAACAACGGCTTCCACGAGCCCGACGACGCCCGCAGCGCGTTCGACGACACCCTCAAGGCGCTCGGTACCGACTACGTCGATCTGTTCCTGATCCACTGGCCGATGCCGGGCAGCTACGGCGGTGACTTCGTGCAGACCTGGAACACCCTCGAGGAGTTCTACCGCGAGGGCCGGGCCCGCTCGATCGGCGTCTCGAACTTCACCCAGCACCACCTGGGCCGGCTGCGCGCCGAGACGCAGGTCCGCCCGGCGGTCAACCAGATCGAGGTGCACCCCTACCTGACGAACGACGCCCTGCGGGCGTACAACGCCGACAACGAGATCGCGACGGAGGCGTACTCCCCGATCGCTCAGGGCGAGGTCCTCACCGACCCGGTGATCACCGAGATCGCCCGCCAGGTGGGCAAGAGCCCGGCGCAGGTCGTGCTGCGCTGGCACATCCAGCGCGGCGACATCATCTTCCCGAAGTCGAAGACGGCCGAGCGGGTCCGCGAGAACTTCGAGATCTTCGACTTCGAGCTCGACGGTGGCGCGATGGGCAGCATCACCGCGCTGGACCGTGGCGACAAGGGGCGTACGGGAGCGAACCCGGACACCATGAACTACGGCGCCAAGCGCTGACCACCCGAACGGGCAGGGCCGCATCCGGGTTACTCCCCGGATGCGGCCTCCTGACCTTGACGGTGGTCAGAACTTGCCGGCGGCGACGTCGGCGAGCGTCACCCGGGTCACCGTGTAGGTGACGGTGACGAAGGTGTTCTTGTACTTGACGGGCATGCCGGTCTCGGCGTCGACGACCACGCTCTCGGCGCTGTCGACGGCCGGGGCGCCGGCGGTCAGGGTGAGCACCTTCCGGCCGCCTAGGGTGCCCTCCGCGATGGCGATCTCGGGCATCTGGTCGAGCAGCCGCAGCACACCGGCGCGGACGGCCGGGTCGCCGGCGCCGTCGCGCAGCGCGTCGATCGAGGTGTTCCACACCCAGTTGTCGGTGTAGTTGCCCGCGACGGCCTTGGTGCCTGTGGCCTTCGCCTTGATCTTGGCCCCCTCCGAGAGCGGCTTGACGGCGCCCGGGGCCTCGATCGGCACGGGGTTGTCGCCGGTGTAGAAAGCGCGGGCCATCCGCTTGCGGGCCTCGTTCAGGTCGCCCTTGGCCGCCAGTTTCGCCGCGGCGACCGCCCGTTTGCGGCCGGCCTCGTCGGCCTTGTCCATCTGCGAGCGGCCCTTCTCGACCCGGGCCGGGAGTCCGGCTCGGGTCTTGGCGAAGAAGTAGTCGCCGTTGTCGGCGTGCAGGTCCCAGACGTCGATCTTCTTGCCGTCGGTGTAGGCCTGGCTGCGCGAGATCAGCGTGGCGTCGCCTTCGGTCTGCTTGAGGGTGGTGAGGTGGCCGACCAGGCGTACCACCGGGGGCTGCTCGGCGGTCGCGGACGAGCCCGGGGCGGCCAGGTTGGGCGCCGGGGCCTGAGCCGGGACGCCGGAGCCACCGGCGGCGAGGGCCACGGCCGTGACCGCGGCGACGGCGAAGGTGCCACCGGCCGCGGCGCGCCAGGCGATCCGGCGACGGCTCATCGTGGTGCCGCGAGCCAGGATCTCGTCGACTTCCGGCGAGTACGACGAGCCGGAGCGGAAGCTCTGCAGCGCCGCGGTGAGGCGTTCCTCGGTGTCGTGAGACATATCAGTACTCTTCCTTCAGGACGGACTTCAGCTTGATCAGGGCGCGGCTCGTCTGGCTCTTGACGGTGCCCTCGCTGCACCCGAGGGTCGCGGCGGTCTCCCGTTCGCTCAGACCCTCGAGAAACCGCAGGACGACGGTGGCTCGCTGACGGGCCGGGAGCGACTGCAACGCGCGCAGCAGCTCGGCCCGGTTCACCACGCTGTCGGCCATGTCGGCGACCGCCGGATCCGGCACCGGGGCGCCGGACTCCACGGGGTGCTTGCGATAGCGGCGCCAGCCGCGCCGCGACTCGTTGATCAGGATGCGACGCACGTACGCGGATGGGCTGTCGGCCCGCTGAACCTTGCGCCAGTGGCTGTAGGCCTTGGCCAGAGCCTCCTGGACCAGGTCGTCGGCCAGATACCAGTCCCCGCACAGCAGGTAGGCGGTGCGGTGCAGCGAATCGGCGATGTCCTGGACGAAGACGCGGAACTCCTGCTCCGCGCCGTGCGTCCCGGACGCTCGGTGGCTCATAACGGTCGTCACAACCGGTAAGACCCTCCGGCCGGCGAAGACGTTGTCAGCCACCTCAAAAAGTTTTCCCGAGGGCGGTGGACCAACGCCGGCTCGACGAAGCGGGAATGCTGTTCCAGCTGGGCGCCTCCCGGCTGCGGTGACGGCGCCCGGACGGCCTTGCCGCACGAATCAGGACGAATGGTCGACGACTATGACGCCGCGCGGCGTGTCGATCAGATCGGCCGCCAAGGTGGCCGCGTGGCTGGCGAGCAAGGCCATCGCGTCGGCATCGCTCGTTCCCGGAGTTGTGTGGTAAACGCTCAATACCTGCCCGGCCGTGCCGTTGACCTGGAAGGTTTCGAAGTTCACGGCGAACTCGCCCACGACCGGGTGCGCGAACCTCTTGCGGCCGGTGGACTTGACACTGACGTCGTGCCGGGCCCAGAGCCGTACGAAATCTGGGCTCTTCAGGGTCAGCTCGCCGACCAGGGCCGCGAGCCGGGAACTGCCGGGGTCGGCGTCGGCCCGCAACCACGCGACAGCCTGACTCGCCTGCTCCTCCCAGTCGGGGAAAAGCGCCCGCTCGTCGGGGTCGAGGAAGATCAGACGTCCGAGATTGCGGTCCCGGGCCAGGCTCGGATGAATCGCCATCGCCAGACGGGTGCAAGCCAGCACATCGCCGTACTGGTTGTGCACGATCGCCGGGGTGTCGTGCCACCGCTCCAGCAGCGCGATCAGGCCCGGACCGACGTGGTCGGACTCGGCCGCCTCCGGTTGCGGCCGGGCCAGCCGGTGCAGGTGCGCCAGGGCGTCGCCGTCCAGGCCGAAGACCCGGCCCAGGGCATTGATCACCTCGGCCGACGGGTGCCGTTCGCGGCCCTGCTCCAGGCGTACGTAGTAGTCGGTGCTCATCCCGGCCAGAACCGCCACCTCGTCGCGGCGCAGACCCGGCACGCGGCGGCGGCCACCGACGGCCAGGCCCAGGCCGCCGGGCTTGGTCTGCTCCCGACGGGCGCGCAGGAAGTCCCCGAGCGGATTGTTCTTATCCACCCGCCCATGTTACGTACGGTGATCATGGGAAGGGTAGGTGCGGAACTCCTATGGTCGCGGCAACCATGAATAGCCCGGCCATGAATAGCTCGGCCTTCCCGCTCCCGGCGCCGGGGCGGACAGTCGAAGCCATGACAGACACCCATGTGGCCGCCGCCCCGACGGCGGAGCAGATCGAGCAGTTCATCGGCGGCTACGCGGCGGGCTTCGGCGCCACGCTGCGTTCGCCGGTCTGGCACAGCCCGTCCGAGGCCGGACTCGACTTCGAGGAGGTCACGTTCCCGTCCGCGGACGGGGTGCCGCTGGAGGGCTGGTACATCCCGGCCCCGGGGTCGGACAAGCTGATCATCGCCAACCACCCGCTGTGGTTCAGCCGTTCCGGCCTGCCGGCCCACCTCGAGCCCTGGAAGTCGATGTGGGCGTCGAGCGGGAACGACAACGAGGTCGACTTCATCCCGGACTACAAGATCCTGCACGATGCCGGGTATCACGTGCTCGCGTACGACCTGCGTAACCTCGGCCAGAGCGGCGCGGCCAACGGCGGCGTCATCTCCGCCGGCGTCTATGAGGCCCGCGACGTGCTCGGTTCACTGGCGTACGTCCGCGGCCGTGAGGACCTGACGGGCATGACCATCGGCCTGTTCAGCCGGTGCATGGGCGCCAACGCCACCATGTTCGCGATGCGGGCCGAACCGGCCGCGTTCGACGGCGTACGGGCGCTGGTGGCACCGCAGCCGTTGTCGCCGAGGGTGACCATGGAGCAGACGCTGGCCGGAGCCGGCATTCCGGCGCGCTACATCGACGAGCTGGAGCAGCGGATCCGGCTCCAGAACGGGTTCCGGCTCGATGACATGTCACCGGTCGAACCGGCTCGCCACGTCAACGTCCCGACGCTGCTGTATCAGGTGCACGATGACGTGCTCACCCGGCCGGACGACGTACAGGCCGTCTACGACAACATCCCGGTGGAGAAGGACCTCTTCTGGATCGAAGGCAGCACCCGCCGCTGGGACGGCTACCGCTACTTCGCCCGGCACCCGGAACGCATCCTCAGTTGGCTCGACCGTCACATGAGCTGACTACGCCCGGTCGCCTCGACCTTCGTCAGGCGTCCCAGCGCGTGAGACGCCACGCGCCCAGACCGCCGGCCAGCACGAGATAGCCCGCGTACACCAGCGCACCCTGACCGGGCGTGAGCGCGTCGGCGGGCTGGACGACCGCGCCCATCGCCTCACCCGCCGCCGACGGCAGGAACTTGCCGGCGTTCTCGCGCCAGGTCAGGGACAGAACGAGCTGGCTGACAACGGTCGCCAGGAACATCAGCCCGAAGTAGGTGCTGAGCGCGCCCGCGGTGGAGCGCAGCGCCGCCCCCAGCAGCAGGCCCAGAAGGCCCGCCCCGGTGATGTACGCGGCGCCGCCAACCAGAGCGCGGGTCACGCCCTCGTCGGAGAACGACGCCCCGAGGTCACCGATGATCGCCTGGCCGGCGGCGAACGCGACCACCGCGGCGACCAGCATCACCGGGTAGGACACCGCCGCGAACACGACCGCCTTCGCGGCCAGGACGGGCAGGCGGCGGGGCACCGCGGTCAGCGTGGAGCGGGAGACCCACATCAACCGGACGATGGCCAAGCTGGGCGCCCGCGACCGGGGCTCAGCTGGTGATGGTCGCTTTCCAGACCGGTCTCGTAAGCCCCTGACGTTCACCCACGACGCACAGCACTACACCCGGCTCTCTCACGGTTCCCGGCCGTCGTCGTGTCGTTTTGTCCTAGCCTGGACGAGATCACCATAGATCCGTTACGCCCTGCGGCGGGACCGAGGTTTGTGATGGCGCTGATCCTGGTCACCTCACTGTTCGCGATCATCCTTCTCTGGGTGGCGTGGCAGTACGTGCGGCATCGTGATCCGCTGCAGCGTGACGTGATGTGGATGTTCGCGTCGGTCGCGATGCTGTTCGTGGTCGGCTTGATTCGCGTGTTCGCCGGTGCGCCCCCGCGCGCGCTGATGGTCTTCGCCATCGGTTTGCTGCTGGCCAAGCCGCTGCTCACGTTGCGGGTGGTCGGCCGTTTACGCCCGCTCCGGAGCTGGGTGTGGCCGGTGGCGGCGGTGGCCTGGGCGGTCAGTGCGCTGCCGGTGCTGACGACAGTGACCCATCCGGTGCCACGCCCGGTGGTATGGCCGGCGGTGGTCGTGTTCTTCGCCGGGGAGGTCGCCGCGGCGTGGCTGCTGGGAGCCGACGCTCAACGGCGCGGCGGCGCGGCGCGGGTCCGGTTGTGGTGTGCCGCCGCCGGAACCGGCGTGTTCGGTGCCGCCTTCGCGATCTCGGCGACCGGCGCCGCCCTCCCGGCCCGTTCACTCGCCGTCGTCTCGGGCCTGCTCTACCTCGCGGCGT
Source organism: Actinoplanes sp. NPDC021490 (assembly GCF_055562135.1). NCBI lineage: Bacteria > Bacillati > Actinomycetota > Actinomycetes > Micromonosporales > Micromonosporaceae > Actinoplanes > Actinoplanes sp. NPDC021490. Next base: position 202,940 of record NZ_JBVHFW010000007.1, on the reverse strand, counting down.
TCGTACCGCCGAGCCAGCTGCGGCGGATGTGGGCCGGCGTCGCCACGGGGGCGGCGGTACGCCGGTTGCTGGCCGTCCCGGCCAACGAACCGGACGCGACCTGGGCCGGCTACTGCCGGGACGCCACGGCGATGCTGGGAGCCGACGCGGTGGTCGTGCTGATGCCGGCATCCGACGGCTCGGTGCAGGTACTCGGATGCCACGCCGCGCTGACGGGCACGACCGGATGCACAGTCAGCGAGCTGGAGGAGTTGCTGGCGGCGGACGGCCCGATCGACGCACTGACCGGATGGACCGATGCACCGGCGGCGGTCTTCGCCCGAGCGACCGGCACCCGGTTCGTGACCGCGGCCCCGATCGACGCCCCCAGCGGGCCGGGGGCACTACTCGTGCTCAATCGCTACCGCAGCCTGTTCGCCGAAGACGACGTCAACGCCTTGACCGAGCTGGGCGGTCACGCCGCGGCCCTGGCCCGCCGGGCGCAGACCTCGGCCGAACGCGAAAACCTCGCCGCGATCGTCGAATCCTCGCACGACGCGATCATCGGTAAGACCCTCGACGGAGTGATCACCAGCTGGAACACCGGCGCCGAGCAGCTCTACGGCCACCGGCGCGACGAGGTTCTCGGCCGGCACGCCTCACTGCTGTACCCCGCTGCCCAGCAGGACACCGAGGCGAAGCTCATTGAGCGGATCACCCACGGCGAGAACGTCCATCAGCACCAGGTGACGCGCCGGCGCAAGGACAACACCACGATCACCGTGTCGCTGACCCTGTCCCCGATCACCGACCCCACCGGCCGCGTCACCGGGGTGGCGTCTATCTCGCGCGACATCAGCGAACGGCAACGCGCCGAAGCGATGTTCGAAGGACTGCTGGAGGCCGCACCGGACGCCATCATCGGCGTCACCCGCGACGGCGCCATCACGCTGATCAACGCCCAGGCCGAGCGCCTCTTCGGCTACCGCCGCGAGGAACTGATCGGCCGCACGGTCGACACCCTGGTGCCGGAACGCCTGCGTGGTGGCCACGTCCACCACCGCGACGGCTACTTCGCCCACCCCCGCAACCGTCCGATGGGCGCCGGCGCGGCGCTGACCGCCCTGCGCAAGGACGGCACCGAGTTCCCCGCCGAGATCAGCCTGTCCTCGGTCGACACCGACAAAGGCATGATCGTGACCACCGCCATCCGGGACGTCACCGGACGCCTGATCGCCCAGGCGGAACGGGAACGACTGATCGCGCAGGCCGAACGCGACGCCGCCGAACGCCGGCTGCAGCACGCCCGCCGGTTGGAAAGCCTCGGCGAGCTGGCCGGCGGCGTGGCTCACGACTTCAACAACATCCTCGCGGTGATCAGCAACTACACCGCCATGGTCCTGGAAACCCTGGAACAGCCGGTTCTCGAGCCGGCCGAGCTGACCGAGGTCCGCAACGACCTGGGCCATGTCACCCGGGCCGCCGACCGCGCCGCCCGGCTCACGAAACAACTGCTGGCCTTCGGCCGGCGCGACATCACCCAGGCCACCGTCCTGAGCCTCAACCACGTCGTCGGTGACGTCGAACAGATGCTGCGCCGGTCCCTCGGCGAACACATCCACCTCGTCACCACCCTCGACGCGCAGCTCCGGCCGGTCCACGCCGACCCCAGCCAGATCGAACAGATCCTGCTCAACCTGGCCTTCAACGCCCGCGACGCGATGCCCGGCGGTGGCACTCTGTCCGTCGACACCAGCAATGCCGAAATCAGCGACGACGACACCGGCGGCGCGGCCCTGCCGCCTGGCCGCTACGTCCGCCTCCGGGTCAGTGACACCGGCAGCGGGATGCCACCCGAAGTCATCGAACGAGCCTTCGAGCCCTTCTACACCACCAAACCCAAGGGCTCCGGAACCGGCCTCGGGCTCGCCACGGTCTACGGCATCGCCACCGCCGCCCGCGGCGACGTACGCCTGTACTCCGAAGCAGGCATCGGCACCACGGTCACCGTCATCCTGCCCGCCGTCGATGCCGTGCCCGATACTGCTTCGGACCGCCCGGAAGTCATGCCCGCCAGCGAACCAGCCGATGAGCAATCACCGCGCGGCACCATCCTCATGGTCGAAGACGAGGACGACCTTCGTCAGATCACCGCCCGCATCCTGACGCGCAACGGCTACCACGTGCTGGCGGCCACCGGCGGCGCCGAGGCCATCCACATCGCCCAGACCCATCCCGGCCCGATCCAGCTGCTCCTGACCGACGTCATCATGCCCAAGATGCTGGGCAACGAGGTCGCGGCCCGGGTCAGCAAACTGCGGCCCGGTATTCCCGTGCTTTACATGTCCGGTTACGCCGAACCGGTCCTCAGCGAGAACGGCACCCTGCCCGACGGCTTCACCATCGTCGAGAAGCCCTTCACCAGCCATGAGTTGCTCGACCGCATCAGCACAGTCCTCCGCCGGGCCGGGGAGTCACCCGGCCGAGCCCCAAGCACGTCACATCAGCCCAGCTCCACCGCATGACACACCCGCCGTGCGAGGCGGGCGCAGCCGAGTATCCCAACGCGGCCGCGCCCGCAGAGGCGTACACGCCGATCAGTGCGTACGCGGGTCGGCGTCACTGCTGCGGCTGCCGGCCTTGGCCAAGCCACGGCTGATCATGTAGCCGATGGTGAGCAGGGTGATGTACCACCACGCCTTGTCGGCGGCGAAGTAGTCGGCGCCATTGTTGGCCGACCCGTCTCCAACGGTGTACGAGGCGATGAGTACGCCGATGACCGCGAGCACATAAACAATGAGCTCAGTGGTCTTGTAAGAGGGCTTCGTCTCCTCGCCGCGGAATCGCGCGCCCTTGACGGTGAGGTTGTCGGTGTGGGCGTGGGTGCTCGTAGCCATGTTTATCTCCCGGGGTATCGAATGGGGACCGTCTTGCGACGGCAGACATCGGATTCCCAGCCATTCAGTCGTCAATCAGCGTGGACTAGAGTGTTTTCAGTTTGTTATCAGCTACCTTCATCTATGGCCGACCGTCGCTTCGGCCCACTCGGTGAGGAAGCAGAACCGGGTGCAGAGTTGCCGCACTTACCGTCGGCTGGCTGCTTAACCGACGGTCAGCGGGATGCTGCGGCGCTCCTACCGCTTACCGTCGAACAGCGCCGAACCTCCGTGGCCCGGATACCCGGAGGCAGCCGCCCAAACTAGGTGCCTGCATTCCGCCGGCCCGAGGAAACGACCAAGCCGGCTGCGCACAGTTGTCAAACGCGAGAAAATCCGGGAATGGCGGCTGACGCGCTCACCAGTCCAGGAGTACCAATTCGGAGCAGAATCCGGGTCCCATGGCCAGCAGCACGGCTGGTTGTTTCGACGCGTACGGGTCCCGGGTTTCCAGCGTTTCCTGCAGCACGTGCAGGACGGACGACGACGACAGATTCCCGACCGACGCGAGGCTGCGTCGGGTCACGTCCAGAGCATCGGGTTTCAATCCCAGCGTACGGATGATCGCCTCGATGACCTTGGGACCGCCGGGATGAGCGATCCACGTGTCGATGTCGGTCACGGTCGAGCCATGGCAGGCGAGGAACGCCTCGACGTCGTCCCGCAGATACGTTTCCACGATGTCGGGGACCGTAGGCGCGAGCACGAGCCGGAACCCGGAAGCGCCGACATCCCAGCCCATGACTTGTTCGGAGTCCGGATAGAGCCGGCTGCTTGTCGCCATCACCCGGGGCGAACGCTCGTGCCCGGCAGCGGCCGCGCGGCGCTCCCCCATCAGCACGACGGCTGCGGCGCCGTCGCCGAACAGCCCGGAACCGACGAGATTGGCGGTCGAGGTGTCGTCGCGCTGGAAGGTGAGCGAGCACAGCTCGACCGACAGCAGCACCGCCACGTCGTCGGGGTGGCCTTGGAGGTAGTCGTGCATCCGGGCGATCCCGGCGGCTCCCGCGACGCATCCCAGGCCGAACAACGGCATGCGTTTGACGTCGCCGCGCAGGCCGAGCCGACCGGCGATCCGTACGTCCAGGCTGGGGGTGGCCAGCCCGGTCACGGAGGTCGTCATGAGCAGGTCGACGTCGGACGGCGTCAGTCCGGCGGCCTCGAGGGCAGCCGAGACGGCCTCCGCACCGAGGCGGCGGCCCACGTCGATCCACACGTCGTTGGCGGCTCCGAAACCGCCGAGGTCGCGGTAGCGGTCCAGCGGAAGAGCGAAGTGCCGCGTACGGACACCGGCCGCGGCGTGCAGCCGCCGCATGAGCTCGCGCCGGGACGATACCCCCGGGTCATCGCCGAGGATGACATCGGCCAGCTCCTCTGTTATCTCCTCCTGCCGGTACACGTGCCCCGGCAGGGCGGTGCGGGCAGCAATGATTCTGGACATGTCGGGTATCCGCTCAGACCTGGGCGCACCGCATCGGCACGGACGGCGCGACCGCAGGCCAGGCGTTTGCGGACTTGCCTCACTTGACTCCTTCACGCACCGGGCGTCGATGTGGTGACAAGCGAATGCAACTCCGCCGCCGTTTACATGGCGGCGGCGAGTGTAACGGTCGTCGGTATCCAAGGTGCTCACTCAGTCCGGGTTTATGATGCCGCGTGACCTTCACGCCTCGAGCCGCGTGGGCCGAAACACCGGAACCGGTGCGAACGGCCGTCGAAAGAGCGCTCGGCGCCCCGGTCGTCGGTCACCAGGATCTGCACGGGGGCATGTCGCCCGGTCCGGCCGCGGGCTTGCGGCTGGCCGACGGACGACAGGTCTTCGTCAAGGCGGTGTCCGCCGAGATTCGCGTGCACAACCACACGATGATCCTGCAGGAGTCGACGATCCTGGACGCCCTGCCGGTGTCGGTGCCGGCCCCTCGGCGCCTCGTCACCGTCGAACACGGGCCGTGGGTCGCCTTGGCCACGACCTGGGCGCCCGGCGCAACCGGAACGGCCTGGACCGACGCATCGATCACGGCTGTCGCGCGGGCATGCCGGACAGCGAGCGGACACCGGGCCCCGGACACTCTGCCGCCGGTCGCCGAGCGCATCTTCGACTTCGACGGCTGGACCCGCATGCTCACCAACGGCGCGGGCGACGGCTGGGAGGCGGCTCACGCCGAGCCGGCGGCCGCGGTGGTGGCCGGGTGGGAACGCTGGACGGCCGGCGACGCCCTGGTCCACCGCGACATACGACTCGACAACACGACAGTCGACGCGGACGCCGGTTCGGCGGTGCTGCTCGACTGGGCCTACGCCGCGGCCGGAGCCTCCTGGATCGACCTGGCCCAACTGGCTGCGGACGTGGTCGCCACCGGACACGTTCTCGGCCCGCGGGTGGCGACAGACCGGGCGTATCGGCTGCTGCGGACGCTGCCGTCCGAGGCCTCGCGTTTCGTCGTGGGGTTGGCCGGCATGTGGTGCATCCGCGCCGCGACGGTCCCGGACACGGTCATGCCGAACATCTCCGCCTGGCGCCGGGCGCGATCGGAGACGTTGCGCCCCCTGGTGGCCCGCCTGATCGAGGAGTTGTGAGACTCCCCTAGTCCGGCTCCTTCGATCCCTTGTCCGGGTTCCCCACTTTGTTGTGCTGGTTGTTGCCGTAGAACACGTTGCCGTTCCTCAGGAAGAGGTTGAACAAACTCCGAGGCCCCTGAGGGGCTTCGGACCCGCCGGCCTGGTCCGGTCGGCGCGCCACCCAGGCGACGGCGCCGACCACGACGGTGACGAGGGCGGTCAGGAAGCCCCCGATGCTCGACCAGCTGTCAGCGTCGGACAGGCTGTGCACGGCCAGGAACACCACCACACCGGCGACCAGGGCGATGCCGGCCGTGGCCGCGGCCCAGACCGAGGCTCGGCTTCTCACAGGCCCGGCCATCCGATCTCAGGCCCTTCGATCTCCGGGCCGTCGATCTCCCGCCGTTTGCGCCGTTCCTCTTCCTCGTCCAGCCACCACTGCGCGCGAGCCGATTCGACGTCGGCGTCCAGCTCGGTCCGTGCCCGGTACTGAGCCAGAATCTCATCGGCATCAACGGGCCGCGGAATCGGCGCTGAATCGGGACGGATCAGCTTCGGTCGTTCGACGTCCTCGGCGACCGCTTCAATCGGCAGATCGAACCTGGTCCGCAGGTTCGCGAGTACGTGGGCGACGTCCTGGTCGAAGAACGTCCCCGGGTCGACCTCGGCACCACGAATCAAGGTATTGCCCGCCCCGGCGAGCACCACGCCGGCGCCGGCCACCGAGACGAAACCGAAGAGGCCGCGGAGCGCGGCGTCGTACACCCCGCTCGCGGCCGCGTCAGCCAGCAACGTCTCGTGGCCGGCGCCGGGAGCGGCCCTGAGCATGGCGCCGAGAAACGCGGCGGCGGCGTCGCCGGGAACGGGCTCGAGGATCGCGGCGGCAAAGGCCCGGCGCAGGTCCGTGCTTCGGACCAGGAGCTCGGCCAGCGGGAGCTCCAGCTCGCGGACGAAGATCGGAACATCGTGCTCCAGATCCGACCCGTCGCCGAGCTGCACCACCCCGGAGCGGGTGACGACACTGGCGAACGAGTCGGCCAGTGGAGCCTCGTACTCCTCGCGCGACACCCCCCGCTGACGGGCGAGCAGATCGACCAGGGCATCGCGGAACGCGCGGTCGCGGCCGGCGGAGCCCGGCTCGTCCAGCAGGCCCTGCAAACTGCGCATCACCGCGGCGTCGCCGAACATGTCCTGGGTCGCCACGCCGATGCGCTCGAAGTGGTGGTGTTCGTTCTGCCGGAGCGTGCAGTCGTTGCCGATGATCACTGTGTCCGTTCCGGTCGCGTGGAACAGCCGTGCGGGCGCCAGCCAGCCGCTGACCTCCACCTCGCCACCGCCTCGCGCCGTGACCAGCAGGCGCTGATTCCCACGGACCGGCTCTGCCCGCGGTGTTTCGCCGAACTCAGCCGGCTCCGTGGACACCCGGTCGGGCTCGGCCTCGACGTCGCTGAACTCCGACGGCAACTGATCCGGCAGGTCCGGGGAGTCGTCATAGTCGCCGTAGAACCCGCGCGACTCCCCGGAGCTCGAGTAGCCGAAGCCTTGCGGGAAGTCATCGCCCTCTGAGGAATCATCGTCCGGGTCGTCGTTGTACTCGCGCGGTCGGTCGAAACCCATGCCGCACCTCCAGCACCCTCGATGTCCCCATAATTGCATGCACTGACATTCATGTCACCGCGCCGATGGGTGCTATCACGACATGTTGCTGGTTCCGGGCCCGGCCAGGTTTCGGAAAGATGTCAGTGCCGGCGGGTGGCCACCCGGGCGACAGTGCCGGCGAGCAACAAGGCCAAGCCGACCAGGGCCACCGTGGGCGTGTCGGTGCCCGTGATCGGAAGGCCGCCACCTCCGCCTCCGCCGCCGTTGCCTCCGCCGTTCCCGCTGCCGCCTCCGGGGTTTGCGACCGCGGAGGTGATCACGATGGCCGCGCTGTTGTCGGAGGGGTTGGGGTCGCCGGCCGGAGGCGGGCCGAGGCGCTCGGTCTTGATGATGCCGCGCAGGGTGCCGGGCTTGTCGAGACGGAGCGTGAAGTCGAAGTCGACCGTCTTGCCGGGCAGGTAGGGCACGCCCGCGGTCGGCTCGGTGAAGCAGTAGAAGTTGCCGTCGCCGGCGTGGGCGCCGGCCGGGAACGGCGCGCCGGGCGGCGGGCGGTCGAAGTTGAACGGCTCGCACAGGCGGGAGTGCTTGACCACCGTGGTGCCCGCGGGCGGGGTCACCGTGACCTGCAGGTGGGAGCCGCCCTCCAGCCCGTAACCCTCGATGCGCGCCGGGCCGTTGTTGCGGACGCCGAGGCGTACGGGAATGGTCTGGCCGACCTTGCCCTTTGCCGTGGCGCCCTTCGCCGTGAAGTTGGACTGATTGACGCCGGTGACGGTGATGGCGAAGCTGTCCGCGTTGTCGTTGGGTTCGGTCTCGGTCTGCGGGTCGGCCAGCGTCGAGGGCACCGGGGCCAGCGCGAGCTCAGGGCCGGAGCCGGCCGGCCGCGGGCGGCCCAGATCGGCGTAGTCCTGCGCGGTGTACCACGTGAGGTTGGCCGACCACTGGCTCGGCGCCCACACGGCGTCGGCCGCGGTGAGCTGCCAGGGCGTGGCCAGCCGGTAGGCCTGACCCGGGGCCAGTTCGCTGTCGAACACGCAGGCGGCGCCGAACTCGGTGGGGGCGCAGTTGCTGTGACGGCCGGTGGTGAACCCGCGGACTGTGCTCAGCTCGACGACCACGCCGCCGGTCACCGGGTCGTCGCCGCTGTTGCGCACGCCGGCGGCCAGGCCGGTGGACGTTCCGGTGGCGAGCGAGACGTCGCCCTGGGTGTCGACCGCGGTGAGCGAGACCTGCTCGGCGATGGTGATCCGGCCGGTCGCGGTGGCCCGGGTGCGGCCGTCGACGACCGCTCGCACGGTCAGCCGCGCGGTCGCGCCCAGCGGGGCGCCGGGCTTGGCGGTCACCGAGACCGCGACGTTGCTGGCCGAGCCGGGGCAGGTGATCGTGGCTGTGGTGGTGACGCAGCCGGGATCGGTCCACGGCGCGACCGTGGCGATCGCGCTCACCGCGGCGATGTCGACCACCAGCCGGCCCCGTGTCGCTTCGGAGTACGGAAGCACCGAATATTCCAGCCGCATCGGCTTGGCGGCGCCGCCGGGCTCGACGCTGACGCTGGCCAGCTTCAGGTTCCAGGAGGGAGCGGCCTGGGCCGCGGCCCCGGGCACGATGGCGGCGATCAGGGCGATCAGGGCGACGCCGACGAGCCTGCGCATCCGTGGCTTCTCTCATCCGGGGGCGGGCGAACGAAGGGAGCGTACTACCGAATCGGCGCCGGTCGATGACGAATCGGCATGGCCGGTCCGCTCTCACTCCAGCGGCGCGGTCGACTCCCGGGTGACCAGGCGGCAGGGCAGGGTCTCCACGCCGGAGCCCAGGTTGCCGTCTATGGCCGTGAAGAGCCGCTGCGCGGCCAGGCGTCCCAGCTGCTCGAGGTTCATGTCCACCGTCGACAGCGGCGGGCGCGCGTTCGCGGCCAGGATATTCCAGTTGTCGAAGCCGATCACGGCCACCTGGGCCGGGACAGCCAGCTTCTCCTGGTGCAACACGTCCAGGACGCCCCGCGCGATCTCGTCCGAGCCGGCGAAGATCGCGTCGACGTCCGGGCAGCGCTGCAACAGCATCCGGGTGGCCCCGCGCCCCCAGGCCTCCGACCACGAGCCGAACCAGACGTGATCGCCGGCGAGCTCGAGTCCTTCCTCGGCCAGCCGGGCCAGTGCTCCGCTCGCCCTGTCCTGGGCCGCGCCGTAGGTGGCGTCGCCGGTGATGTGGGCGATCCGCCGCCTGCCGTATTGCAGGAGATGGTCGACCGCCAGCCGCCCGCCGCCCACGTTGTCGGTCACCAGGGAGAGATCCTCGGGGTCCTCCGAGGGCGAGTACGCGTAGACGACCGGCACGGGCAGATCGCGGCCGAGTGACGGCCGCGCGTCGGGGCGTGCGCCGACCACGATGAGCCCGTCCACCCGGCGCGACAGCAGCGCCCGCAGATGGTGGCGTTCGCGCATGTTGTCACCGCGGGCGTCGCAGAGGAACACCGAGATCTCGTCTATTCCGAACGCGTCCTCGGCGCCCATCAGGATCGGGATCGAGAACCGGCCCTCCAGGTCGGAGGTCAGCAGGCCGACGGTCCCGCTTCGTTGCGTGATCAGACCCTGGGCGAGGGTGTTCGGCGAGAAGGACAGTTGCTCGGCCGCGCGGACGACCCGCTCCCTGGTTTCGGCCCGGACCTGGGGCTGACCGTTGAGCGCTTTCGACGCGGTAGCCACCGACACGCCCGCCAGCTTGGCCACGTCACGAAGGGTGACCGTGCCATTGGCGACTTCTGCCCGGGTCCGCCGCCCTCGGGTCCCTTGCGGCGACGGCATCGAAGCACTTGACAACGGTTTTTCCTCCGTACTACGTTTCTGAAAACGTTTTCGGCACTGCTGGATACACCACTAGCAGTTTTGAGCGGCGCCTACCTGCTCTCACTCTGTCGATGCTACCTCCCTGCTCCGGCCGGACCGAAACTCGTTCGAAAATCCTCTCGGAATGCTGTTATCGGCATCCGGTATCTACCGGAGGTACGAATTGCGACTGGAAATAACACTGAGGAAGCTCCGCGATGCTGTCGCGGTCGCCGCCATCGCGAGCCTGGCGGCCACCGCCCTGGCCGCCTGCGGCGACGGCGGCAAGAGCGAGGCCGCGGCGCCCGCCGGCGCGGGCATCGACGGCATCGACGACGGCACGAAACTGACCCTGTGGACCCGGGCGCCGCTGGAACTGCAGGCGAAGGCACTCGTCCAGGCCTACAACGCGGGCCACAAGAACCAGGTCGCGCTGACCATCATCCCGAACGACGACTACGTAGCCAAGGTGGGCGCGGCCGCCGGCAGCGGCGATCTGCCCGACCTGTTCGCCGCCGACATCGTCTACGTTCCCAACTGGACCAAGGCCGGCCTGTTCACCGACCTGACCGACAGCATCGCCAAGCTCCCGTACGCCGAAAAGATCATCCAGGGGCATGTGCAGGCCGGCACCTACGAAGGCAAGAAGTACGTGCTCCCGTTCGTACTGGATCTGTCGGTGATGTTCTGGAACAAGAAGCTCTACAAGGAGGCCGGCCTGGACCCGGAGAAGGGCCCGACGACCCTCGACGAGTTCAAGAGCCAGGCGCTCGCCGTCCAGAAACTCCGGAAACCCGGCACTTATGGCACCTATTTCGGGGGCAATTGCGGCGGCTGCGATGTCTTCACCTGGTTCCCGATGATCTGGGCCAGCGGCGAAGAGGTCATGGGCGCCGACGGCAAGACCTCACTGCTGGCCGGCAGCGCCGCCCAGAAGGTCTACGGCACCTACCGGGAACTGCAGAACGCGGGCGCCGTCGCACCCGGTTCCAAGGACGACACCGGCGCCACCTGGGTTGCCGCCTTCCAGCAGGGCAAGATCGGCGTGATGCCGTACCCGGCCACGCTGCTGCAGACGGCGGCCAAGACGGTCGACGTCGGCGTCGCCGCCATCCCGGGAGTCGCCGGCGGCACGTCCACCTTCCTGGGCGGCGACGGCATCGGCATCTCGAAGGACACCAAGACCACCCAGCAGGCGTGGAACTTCCTGGCCTGGCTGACCTCCGAGAAGGCTCAGGTCGACGTGCTGGCCAAGAACGACAGCAGCGTCGCCCGCACCGACCTGGCCGACAATCAGTATTCGGCCAAGGACCCTCGAATCGTGACCATCAACCAGGCCGCCGCATCGCCGCAGAGCAAAACCCCCGTGGCGGTGAACTTCCAGCAGGCGTTCAACGCACCCGGCAGTCCCTGGGTCACCCTGCTGCGCAACCAGGTCTTCGGTGATCCGTCGAGCCTGACCAAGGACAACCAGGCTCTGACCGGAGTCCTCGGCCAGTGACGGCGTGGCGGCGCCCGGGCGAGTTCCGGGCGTCGCCTTCGACGAGAAGGACTGAGGACCGTGGCCATATCCTTCACCCCCGTCACCGACCGGGGCACCCCGCGCGCCGCACCGGCGACGCGGCAACGGCGCAGGCGGCGGCGCCGCGGGGACAAGCTCGCCGGCTGGGCCTATGCGGCGCCCACCGCCGTGTTCGTTCTGATCTTCTTCGTCGTGCCGATCGGCATCGTCGCCCGGATGTCCGCGTCCGACTGGACCCTGTTCGCCGGTGACCGCGGCTGGAACACGCCGGCGAACTACCAGAAGGCCCTCGACGACCGGCTGCTGTGGCCGGCGGTCTGGTTCACCGTCAAGTACACCGTCGTCACCACCGTGATCCTGCTCGGACTGGCGCTCCTGCTGGCTCTGCTGGTGCAGGAGTCGAGCCGGTGGACCGGGTTCCTGCGAACCTCGTTCCTGGTGCCGTCGGCCCTCGGCCTCGCCTCCGCCTCGCTGCTCTTCTACGCCCTCTACTCGCCGCAGAGCAGCCCGGTCAACACCCCGCTGCGCCTGCTCGGAGTCACCGACCAGCCCATCTCGTTCCTCGGCACACCGATGTCGGCCCTGTGGTCGACCGTGGCGCTGATCGTCTGGCGGTTCGCGGGGTTCTACATGCTGTTGCTGCTCGTCGGGCTGCAGAGCATCCCGGGCGAGGTCTACGAAGCGGCCCACCTCGACGGCGCCGGCCGGCTGCAGACCTTCCGGCACGTCACCTTGCCGTTGCTGCGCTCGTCGTTGGCGCTGTGCACGATCCTCTGCGTCACCGGCTCGCTGCTCGCCTTCGACCAGTTCTACATCCTGACCAAGGGCGGCCCGGACAACAGCACCATCACCATCGTCCAGCTCGTCTACAACATGGCCTTCGGCGGGCAGAACGACCTCGGTCGCGCCGCCGCCCTGTCGATCCTGGTGCTCGTCGCCCTGCTGGCCGTCAACGCCCTGCAGTTCCGCGGCCTGCGCGGCAAGGAGAACTGACCTGTGTTCCGGATGACGCGCACCCCGCAACACGTCCTCACCGGCGGGCTGGCCGTGCTCTTCCTGTTCCCGCTGGCCTGGGCCGTCATCGCGTCGGTCAGTCCGCAGGCCGGCACCGCGCAGACGTCCGGCTGGGGCCTCGGCAACTACCACACCCTGGCCAACTACCAGGACGGCATCGCGCAGTATCTGCTCAACTCGACCCTGGTGTCGCTCATGACCGTGGCCCTGACCCTCGTCGTGTCCCTGCTCGGCGGGTACGCCTTCGCGATGTTCCGGTTCCCCGGGCGCAACCTGCTCTTCCTCACGACCCTGGCCATCCTCATGGTCCCGTACGCCACCTTGCTGATCCCGCTCTACGTTCTGCTCAACCGGCTGGGACTGCAGAACTCGCTGGTCGGCCTGGCCCTGGTCCTGACCATGTTCCAGTTGCCGTTCGCCACGTTCATGATGCGCATCTCGTTCGAGGCGGTGCCCGGCGAGCTGCGGGAGTCGGCCCAGATCGACGGGTGCGGAAACGTCCGCGCGCTGCTGCACGTCCTGATCCCGGCGGTCCGGCCCGGCCTGGTCACCGTGGGACTGTTCGCCTTCCTGGCCGCCTGGAACGACTTCATCGCCCCGCTGGTGCTGATCAGCGACTCCAGCAAGACGCCCCTGCCGCTGGCCGTGGCCAACATGCGTCAGCAGGTCATGGGCATCGTCGACTACGGCGCCACCGAAGCGGGTGTGGTCGTCCTCGCGTTGCCCTGCATCGTGCTGTTCCTCGCCCTCCAGCGGCACTACGTCCGGGGCTTCATGTCCGGCGCACTCAAGGGATGACTCAGTGACCATCAATGAAGTAGTCCCCGCCCAAACCGTCCCCGGGACCTCCTGGATCGAGCGCGGTGGCACTCCGGCGGCGCCCAGCACCGGCCGGCTGCGGCCACTGGGCCTGCGCGAGGTGACCCTGCGGCCCGGCTTCTGGCAGCAACGCCAGCAGACCAATCAGTCGGCGTCGCTGGCCCACATCGAGCACTGGCTGGAACGCGCCGGCTGGCTGGGCAACTTCGACGCCGCCGTGCAGGACCGGCTGCCCGCGGCCCGGCGTGGTCGCGAGTTCGCCGACAGCGAGGTCTACAAACTGCTCGAGGCGATGGCCTGGGAGTACGGGCGCACCGGCGACCAGAGGCTGGACGCCCGCCTCCGGGCGATCGTCGCCCGTGTCGCCGCGGCGCAGGAACCGGATGGATATCTCAACACCAACTTCGGCCGGCCCGGGCAGCAACCGCGTTACAGCGACCTGGAGTGGGGCCACGAGCTCTACTGCTACGGCCATCTCCTTCAGGCCGGGGTCGCCCGGGCCCGCACGTTCGGCCACGACGAACTCGTCCAGGTCGCCCTGCGCGCCGCCGACCACGTGTGCGACGTCTTCGGTCCGGACGGGGTGGCCTCGGTGTGCGGCCACCCGGAGATCGAGCCGGCGCTCGTCGAGCTGTACCGCGTCACCGGACAGCGCCGATACCTGGACCAGGCACGGCTTTTCGTGGAGCGGCGCGGCCATCAGACCCTCGACGACATCGAGTTCGGCCGGGCCTACTTTCAGGACGACATGCCCGTACGCGAGGCCGGCGTGCTGCGCGGTCACGCCGTCCGCGCCGGCTATCTGGCGGCCGGGGCGGTGGATGTGGCCGTCGAGACCGGCGACACCGATCTGCTGGACGCGCTCGCCCGGCAATGGCGCACCACCGTGGCCCGGCGCATCTATCTCACCGGCGGGGTGGGCTCGCGCCACCAGGACGAGGCGTTCGGCGAGGACTTCTCGCTGCCGGCCGACCGCGCCTATTCCGAGACCTGCGCCGCTGTCGGCTCGATCATGTTCAGCTGGCGGCTGCTGCTCGCCCAGGGCGATCCGCGCTACGCCGACCTGATCGAGCGCACCCTGTTCAACGTCATCGCCACGTCACCGTCCGACGACGGCACCCGGTTCTTCTACACCAACACCCTGCATCAGCGGGTCCCCGGCATCGACCCGCCGGCCGACGCTCTGGTGCCCCGCGCGGCCTCCAGCTTGCGGGCGCCATGGTTCGCGGTCTCCTGCTGCCCGACCAACCTCGCCCGCACCTTCGCCGGGCTGGCCGCCTACCTGGCCACCACCGACGACGAAGGCATCCAGCTCCACCAGTACGCCGCCGCGTCCCTGGAGACGACGCTGCCCGACGGGCGTGGCATCGGCCTCGAGGTCGACACCGGGTACCCGGTGGACGGGCACATCGCGATCCGGATCGTCCGCACGCCGGCGGCGCCGTGGACGCTCACCCTCCGAATCCCGCCCTGGGCCACGAACGCCACCATCGAGGTCGACGGTCAGCTCAGCCCGGCTTCCGCGGGTTCGGTGGCGATCCGGCGCCGCTTCACCGCCGGTGAGGTGATCCGTCTCCACCTGCCGGTCCGGGCCCGGCTCACCATGCCGGATCCACGAATCGACGCCATCCGTGGCTGTGCGGCCGTCGAACGCGGCCCGATCGTGTTCTGCCTGGAGTCGACCGACCTGCCCGGCGGAGTTCCGCTCGACTCGCTCCGCATGGACGTGGCCACCGATCTCATCGAACGCGACGGTACGGTCTTCGCGACCTTCCACGCGAAGCCCGCTGACGACGGCGACTGGCCGTACGGGGAAGCCGTGACGACTGAGCCGGGCGCTTCCCTGCCGGTGCCGTTGCTGCCCTATCACCGGTGGGCCCGGCGCGGCCCGTCGGCGATGCGCGTCTGGATACCCGTCGACGACTGACCGGCTGGGTACAAGCTTGGGCCGGCCCGGGGATTCAGCCGCGGGCCGGCCCAAGCTGTGGTCCTACTCGCCGGACGGTGCCGTCAGGGTGACGCCGAGCCCGACCGGTTTGCCGAAGTTGGGCGTTCCGTCGGCGTTCCAGGTGAATTTCTGGGCGCGGGTGGAGCGGTTGAGATCGCAGTTGCCGCCCGGACTGGTGGTGGCGTGGTAGACGATCCAGTCCTCGGTGCCGTCGGGCGACTTGAAGAACCCGTTGTGACCCGGGCCGTAGACACCGGCGGCGTCGTTGCGCTGGAACACCGGGCTGCTCGACTTCACCCAGGACGACGCGTTGAGCGGGTCACCGCCGTTGTAGGTGAGCAGACCCAGCTTGTAGTCGGGCGTGGAGCAGTGTGAGGCGGAGAAGACGATGAAGGTCTTGCCGCCGTGCTGGATCGCCTCCGCGCCCTCGTTGACCGCTCCCCCGGCCGTCTCCCAACTGGCGGTGGGCGAGGACAGCAGGTGCCGGGAGCCGGCCGCGGTCCACGGGTTGGCCAGTTCGCGGATGAAGTTGGGCTGCGAGCCGTTGTAGTAGGTTCCGAGCAGATAGAGCTTGCCGTTGAGCTGCAGGATGCCCGGATCCAGTTCCCAGGTGTTGTTCTGGGTGGGGTCGAGCAGGTCCGCCTTGAAGCTGTACGGGCCCATCGGGTCGGTGCCGGCCGACTCCAGCACATGGATGCGCTGGGTGCCCAGATCGTAAGGCTCTCGCCCGGCCACGTAGTACAGGTACCAGCGCTTGCCGCTCGGCCCGTCGAGCAGGTGGAACTCCGGCGCCCACATGGTGCCGGCGCCGTTCGGGCGGCTGAGCGTGAAGACGGTCTGCTCGGCCGCGGACGCCAGGCCGCCGAGGGTGGCCGAGCGACGCATGGTGATCTTGTTGGTCCAGGTCGTCGTGGCCAGGTAGTAGTAGCCGTTGTAGTACGTGAGCCACGGGTCCGGGCCCTGCGCCTTGAGGGGGTTCGTGAAGGTGTGCGTGGTGCCGCCGGTCGGCGGCGGGCTCGTGGGCGGCGAAGTGGGCGGCGAAGTGGGCGGCGAGGCCGGCGGCGGCGTCGGTGTCACGGCGCCGGTGCAGGTCGTGCCGTTGAGCGCGAAACTCGCCGGCGCCGGGTTGCTGCCGGTCCGGGTGCCGTTGAAGCCGAACGAGACGGTCCCGTTCGTGGCGATGGCGCCGTTGTAGGACGCGTTGACCGCGCTCACCTCGCTGCCGCGCTGCGTCACGGTGGCGTTCCACGCCTGGCCGACCGTCTGCCCGGCGCCGAAGCTCCAGGTGAGCGTCCACCCGGTGATCGGCTCACCCAGGTTGGTGATGGCCACCCCGGCGCCGAAGCCGCCCTGCCACTGCGAGGAGACGGTGTAGTCGACCCGGCAACCGGCCGCCGCCGCACCCGCTGTGCCCGCCATCGTGACCGGCACGATCACCGCTGCCAGCACGACCGCGCTCGACAATGCCGCTGTGTGTGGGCTCTTTCTCATCGAGTCCGTCCTTCCGGAGTCCGGGTCATGTCAGTTCACGACGATCCGGTCGAAGTCCGGCGACCAGCCGGTGGTGTTGCTGAAGCGGATGGTGTTCGCGCCCGCGGCCAGGGTGACCGTCAGGCTGACCGCGCCGATCGTGTCGAAGTCACCGGTTCCCGGCGTGGCCAGGCTGACCGGGCTGCCCCCGTTGACGCTGACCTGAGTGGATCGGTCGTCGGCGGAGGCGTAGTAGACGGTGATGGAGTGGCTGCCGGCGGTGCTGCTGACATTGTTGATCTGCAGGTAGTTGGCCGGTCCGTCACCGATGTAGCCGACCACGGACCCGCCCGAGGCGCTCGGTGAGGAACGGACCGCGGCCTGCCCGGCCAGCGTGTTACCGCCGGCCTCGGCCTCGAACGAGGTGCCGGTCGGCGGAGTTGTGCCGCCGCCGCGGTTGAAGGCCTGCACCTCGGTCAGGCCCGCCTTCGAGCCGCTCGCATGGGTCACGAGCACCCGCAGCCGCTGCGTGCTGACCGGGGTGAACCGCACCTTGTTGAGGTTGCCCTGCGGAGTGCCGGGCGTCTTGACCTGACCGGCTACGTCGGCCCACGCGCTGCCGTTGTAGTACTGCACCGTGTACGACGCGGGCGCCCGGTACGTCGTGCTGGCCGGTCGGCTGTCCTTGAAGTACAGCCGCATCTCGTCGACCGTCTTCGTCTGCCCGAAATTGAGCTCGTACCAGTCCTGGCCGCTGGGTGATCCGGCGGCGCCCCAGAACGGCTCGTTGGTCGGGTAGCCGTTGACGGCCGCCGCGGCGGTCGTGCCGCCGGCGGTGAACGAGGTCGACACGGCCGCGCCGGAGGCCAGGTTGACGGTGCCCGGAGTCAGGTCGACGCCGGCCTTGGCCAGCAGGTCGACCGTGCCGGCCTCGCTGAAGGCGACCTGGTTCGGCGCCCGCAGCCCGGCGACCGCGGTCGAGAAGCCGACGGTGGCGGTCGTGGTCACCGCGCCGGTGGCCGGGTCCCAGACCAGCGGCGCCAGCTTGTTGATCGTGGCGACCCGGCTGCCGTTGATGAAGATCGAGTAGCCCTCCGGCACGCCCGGGTAACGGCTCACGCCGTCGGACGGGTCGTCCCAGACGATCGACAGGTCGGCATTGCGGTAGCGGACGTTGTTGACCGCGAAGTTGGGCCAGCCGATGTTGATCGGCGACAGCTCGACCTTGTTGTCGTTACGCTGCCGCAGCCCCGCCACGTCCTCGATGATCGTCCAGTTGCTGCTGCCGAGGATGTTGTGGTGGATCCAGGAGCGGTAGTCGATGTGCTTGGTCGCAGGGTTCCAGTTGGCCCAGAACTCATTGGCGTCCGGCCAGGCGGTGTTGCCGTCCACGTACTGCGCCCAGGCGTTCCAGTAGAGCAGCTTCTTGTAGTCCTCGGTGCTGATCCACTGGTTCGGGTAGTTGCGCAGCACCGAGGAGAAGAGCCGGAACTGCACCGTCGAGTTGATCGTCGAGAAGTTGTTGCTGCCCGGGTTGCCCTGAGCGGCCGCGGCGGCCTTGTCCTTCTGGTTCGCCGTGTAGAACGGGAAGACCGGGTATTCCGCCGGGTCGGCGAACAGGCGCAGAGCCTGCTTGTACTGGTCGGTGCCCGGCATCAGGCCGACGGCGTACGGGTAATAGTTGTTGATCTCTTTCCACGGGTTGAACTGGTTGGTCGGCACGACCTTGTGCTCGAGCAGGTTGCGGCTCGGGTTCCAGAGGGTGCCGACGATCGCGTTCTTGATCCGGTCGGCCAGGGTGCGCATCTCGGCCGCCTTGGCGCTGTTGCCGGCCGCGTCATAGGCCTGCGCGGCCGCCATGGCGCCGCTGTACTGGTAGGCGCCCTCGGCCCGGTCAAGGTTGCTCCCCGGCGCGTAGTCGAACGACACGGCATCCGCGTCGTTGCCGGTCAGCGCGCCCCAGTTGTACTCGATGATGCCGTTCTTGTTGCCGTCGTACGTGTTCAGCTGCCCCTTCGCGTCGCCCTCGGCGTAGTAGGCGAGGTTGGCCGCGATCGAGGGCTGGCCACCGTGCAGCTGATAGCTGCGCCACGCCGCCTCGGCGATGTACTGGGTGTAGCTGTTCGACCAGTTCTCCGGGTCGCCCGGGTTGTCGAGGAAGCGGCCGCCCTTGGAGATCTGGCCGGCCGAAAGCCAGTCACCGTAGGAGTATTTCGGGTCGCGCAGGTACTTCAGGTCGTCGATGTGCATCGGCTGGGTGAGCGCGATCGCGTTGTTGTAGCCGAGCACGCCCTCGACCGAGGTCGGGAACTGGTAGGTCTGGCCGGGGATGTCGGCGTCGAGGTTGTTGAACCGCATCAGCCACCAGCGGTAGTAGATCTCCTTCTTGATCGCGGGCTCCGGCACGTCGATGTAGGGCACGTTGTCGGCCCACCATTTGTTGTACAGACGTACGTGGGTGGCGAACGCGGTGTCGGGCGTGGCGTCCCGGTAGGTCGCGTAGTCGGTGGCCGATTCCGGGATCTCCTTGGCGATGAAGCCCATGACTATCTTGGTCTGCACCGTCTGCCCGGCCCCGACGGTGATCGACCGGCTCAGGCCGCCGCCGGACACGCTGAAGCCGTCGCCGGAGAGCTTGGTGGTCAGCGTGGTCAAGCCGTTCTTGACGCCGGTCGAGCCGGTCAGCTCGTTGCCACTGCCGGCCGACGCGTACGGCGAGGTGGCCCGCAGCGTCAACGTGCTCGAGGCTGATCCGTTGTTCTTGATCGCGAGGTTGGTGACCAGCACGTTGTTGTCCGTGATGAATTTGGTCTCGGTGGCCTGCAGCGATCCGCCGGCATAGACGCTGCGCCAATGGCTGGGCGTCTGCCGGCGCTGGGCGGGCTGCTCGCTGAAGGTGCCGGGGCTCAGCGTGATCGCGTACGCGTTGGCGTCGCTGATGCTCTCCCAATAGGCGACCTTGCCGCCGAAGCCGAGGACCGCCGGGTTGTGCTGCTTCATGAACACGGCCCGGCCCCTGGTCATCAGGATGCCGCCGTCGGCGTCGGACGGATCGTTGCCACCGGAGCGGGAGAGCAGCCGGTCCATCCAGAAGTCGGTGCCGTTCTTCTCGGAGTCGTAGATGGACTGCATCATGTTGCCGGTCGTATAGCCCACCGGGGGCTGGGGTATGGCCGCCCCGGTGAAGACCGGGTAACCGATGGTCTGCGCGGCCCGCGCCGGATCGGCGACAACCGTCACGGCGGCCACGCTCGCCAGCGCCGTGACCGCGGCCATGCTGACCGCCCGGCGCCACCGCGGATGAGCGGCACGCGCCGTCGTGACCGGACCCCTGGTTCGGCGGCGGACCCCGGCGAGCGACGCCGCGGCGAGCCGGGGATGTTTCTTGCGGGCGGTTGCCGTCGGTGGCTCGGGCAACCGGCCCATCTCTGCGGTCATAGAGCCGTCCTTTCGGTCGCGCGCCACCGCGGCGGGCCGGGGGCAGGTACCACCGGGCGCTGGGCGCACCGACCCGTGGACGGCTGGCGCTGGGGTTAACGTTAACGAAAACCTTTTCAGGACCGTAGCATCGCATTTGGGCTTGTCAATATGGACGAGCGCTGCAGACCGTTGACAACGGATTTTGTCACTGCCACGATGCCGAAAAGGTTTTCGTCCATTTCGGAGATCGCGATAGTTCACCCGCCGAGGCCGGGAAAGACAGCAGGCCGTCCGCGGGGCGCGATGACTGCGCGAAAGGATCCCCATGTCCCTCTCCGGCCCGGTGTCCCGCCGGACCCTGCTGCGTGCCGGCGCCGCCGGCACGGCCATCCTCACCGGCACGGCCACCGGTGCGCTGACCCTCGGCGGCGCGGCCGGCGCGCGTCCCGATACCGGCGTCTCCGCACACCCGTTCCCGCTCACTGCGGTCCGATTGGCCGCGGGCAGCCCGTTCGCCGCCAACCAGGCCCGGACTCACGCGTACCTGACCTTCCTCGACCCGGACCGGCTGCTGCACACGTTCCGGCTCAACGTCGGACTGCCGTCCCCGGCCACCCCCTGCGGCGGCTGGGAATCCCCCACCACCGAGTTGCGCGGCCACACCACCGGCCATCTGCTGACCGCGCTCGCCCAGGCGTACGCGTCCACCGGCACCGCCGCGTTCAAGACCAAGGGCGACAGCATCGTCGCCGTGCTCGCCCAATGCCAGGCCCGCGCCGCGACCGCCGGGTTCAACCCCGGGTACCTCAGCGCTTTCCCGGAGAGCTTCATCGATCGGGTGGAGGCCCGGCAGGCGGTCTGGGCGCCCTATTACACCCTGCACAAGATCATGGCCGGGCTGCTCGACATGCATCTGCTGGCCGGCAACGCCCAGGCGCTGACCGTGCTGCTCGGCATGGCCGGCTGGGTGAAGGCCCGCAACGACCGGCTGACCCAGGCGCAGCGGCAGAACATGCTCGACACCGAGTTCGGCGGCATGAACGAGGTGCTGACCAACCTTTACCAGGTGACCGGGGATCCGGCGCACCTGGCCGCGGGCCAGCACTTCGACCACGCCGAAATCTTCGATCCGCTGGCCGCCGGCGTCGACAGCCTGAACAACTACCACGCCAATACCCAGATCCCCAAGGCGCTCGGGGCGATCCGCGAGTACCACGCCACCGGCACCACCCGGTACCGGACGATCGCGGCGAACTTCTGGGACATCGTGATCCGCGACCACACGTACGTGATCGGCGGGAACTCCAACGGCGAGTACTTCAAGGCGCCCGGGCGGATCGCGACCGAGCTGTCGGACACCACGGCCGAGTGCTGCAACTCGTACAACATGGCCAAGCTGACCCGGGAGTTGTTCCGCACCGACCCGTCCCGCGCAGGCTACTTCGACTACTACGAACGCGTGCTCTACAACCACGTGCTGGCCTCGCAGGACCCGTCGTCGGCCCACGGCTTCCAGTGCTACTACGTGCCGCTGCGGGCCGGTGGGATCAAGGCCTACAGCAACGACTACCAGAGCTTCGTCTGCTGTCACGGCACCGGGATGGAGAGCAACACCAAGTACGGCGACAGCGTGTACTTCCACGACGGCGCCGAGCGGCTGTGGGTCAACCTGTTCATCCCGTCGGTGCTGACCTGGCCGGGCCGGGCCATCAGCGTACGGCAGGAGACCGCGTTCCCCCAGCAGGGCAGCACCCGGCTCACCATCACCGGGGCGGGCCGGATCGACCTGCGCGTGCGCATCCCCGCCTGGGCGGCCGGCGCCCAGATCCGGCTCAACGGCGCCGTCCAGGCCATCCCCGCCGCCCCCGGCACGTACGCGGTCCTCGATCGCAGCTTCGCCTCCGGGGACGTGGTCGACGTCAGCCTGCCGATGGCCCTGCGCCGTTCGGCGGCCCCGGACAACGCCGCGGTGCAGGCGGTCGAGGTCGGTCCGATCGTGCTCGCCGGCGCGTACGGCACCACGAACCTGTCCGCCCTGCCGGCCCTGCAGCCGGCAACCCTCACGCCGACGGCGGATCCGTTGCAGTACACCGCGACCGCGAGCACCGGGAGTGTGTCCTTGGTGCCGTTCTACCGGATGCACGGTCAGCGGTACACCGTCTACTGGACGGTGACCGGCGGGCCTCCGCTCCCGGCCTTCGTCGCCCACTACCGGTTCGACGAGTCGACCGGCGCCAGCGCCGCCGACGCCACCGGCAACGGCCGGACCGCCACGCTCACCGGGGGAACGTGGACCTCCGGGCGTACGGGAAACGCGGTCCGATTGAACGGCAGCGGGGACCACGTCACCCTGCCGGCCGGCATCCTGGCCGGTGCGACGGCCTTCAGCGTCGTCTGCTGGGTGCGGCTCGACAGCGCGACCGCCTGGACCCGGGTGTTCGACTTCGGCACCGGGGCCGGCGCGAACATGTTCCTCACCCCACGCTCGGGCTCCGGCACCGCCCGGTTCGCCATCACTGCCACCGGCGCCGGCGGCGAACAACGCATCGACGCCCCCGCCGCCCTCCCGACCGGCAGCTGGGTGCACGTCGCGGTCACCAAAACCGCGAATCTCGGCATCCTGTACGTCGACGGTGCCGAGGTCGCCCGCAACTCCGCCATGACGCTGGGCCCGGCCGCCCTCGGCTCGACCACCGGCAACTGGATCGGCCGCTCGCAATACGCCGATCCCTACCTGGCCGCCGCGGTGGACGACTTCCGGGTCTACAGCACGGCGCTGGCCGCTGCGGACATCGCCGACCACTATCGAGGAGAGGTGTGAAATGCCGACACGACGTACGGCCGTGGCCGTGCTCGCCTCGGCCGCGTGCCTGGCTGCGGCGGGAGTGACGACCGCGGCCACCGCCCAGGCCGCGGCGGCCGGATGCCGGGTCTCCTACGCCATCGGCGCCCAGTGGGCCGGCGGCTTCACCGCGAACGTGACGCTGACCAACCTCGGCGACCCGGTCCCGAATTGGACTTTGCGCTGGAGTTTCGGCGGCGGGCAGACGATCGCCCAGGCGTGGAGCGCCACGGCGGCCCAGAGCGGCAGCGCCGTCAGCGTCAGCAACGCGAGCTGGAACGGCTCCCTCGCCACCAACGGCAGCACCTCGTTCGGGTTCAACGGCACGGCGGGCGCCTCCAACCCGGTGCCGGCCGGCTTCACCCTCAACGGCGTGGCCTGCACCGGCGGCGTGACCCCCACGTCCCCTCCGGCTTCCGCGACACCCTCACCCACGGTGCCGGGCAACCCGCCGGCGCGGACGGTGCGCGTCTTCTGGCTCAAGCCGACGGACGTGGCGTTCGACCAGCGCTACCCCAGCGGGATCACCGACGTCATGGTCGAGGCGCAGCGCTTCTTCAAGCAGCAACTGGGCAAGACGTTCACTCTCAACAGCCCGGCCGTCGAGGTGGTCAACGGTCTGCACGACACGAATTGGTACATCAACAACAACTGCACCCCCGGCGGCGACCGGTACGCCTGCGTCATCTTCAACATGCAGGGCGAACTGCAGCAACGCTTCGGCCTCAACAACCCCGACAGCCGATGGCTGATGGTCGCCGAGGTCAGCGCCGAGGAGGCCGGCAAGTCCGGCGGCGGGGGTCAGCCCGGCTGGGTGCTGCTCAGTGGCCACGACGCCGACGGCGCGGCCGGCAAGACCGAGCCGATGCCACGCTGGTACGGGGGAATGGTCCACGAACTGGGCCACGCCTTCGGACTGCCGGATGCCAGTTCCACCGACGGCACGTGCATGTCCGCCTCGTTCTACGGCTACCCGAACTGCACCTTCAACCAGACCCAGAAGAACGGAATCCTCAACGGCCGGTACGGCACCTTCCTGTCCTGACCGCCGACCGGGGCGACTCCGGGGCACCCGCTCCGGCGTGCCGTCGCGGATCAGGGTGGTGGTGGACCGGTGCTGGCGCGAACGGTCAGGCGGGTCGGGCTCTCCGGCTCGGATCCGGGGCTACGGCCGTCGATCACATCGAGCATCACTTGAGCGGTGTGCCGGCCGTACCCCTGGATGTCGCGGGTCAGCGCGGTGAGCGCGGGCCGGACCAGCACGCAGAGCTGCGAGTCGTCACCGGCCAGGATCGACAGGTCCTGGGGTACGGCGAGGTTCATCTCCTGGGCGACATTGAGCGCGGCGGCGGCCATGACGTCGTTGTCGAACATGATCGCGGTGGGCCGGTCGCGCTGGGACAGCAGGGTCCGGGTCACCCGCGCGCCCTCCTCCCAGGTGTAGTCGGTGGCGACGACCCGGGGGTGGCCGAGCCCGTGGGCGAGCATCGCGGCCCGGAACGCCGCGATGCGGACCTGGGTATGGTCGAGCGCGGCCAGCCCGGCGACCCGGATGATCTCGCGGTGGCCGAGGGCGACGAGATAGTCCACGCCCGCGGTGACGGCCGCGGCGTCATCGGTCCAGACGGCCGGCAGCGCGGTGTCGTCCCGCTGCCGGCCGACCAGGACGGCGGGGATGCCCAGGTTGTCGAGGACCGGAATGCGGGAGTCGTCGGTCCACAGGTCGGTGATGACCATGCCGTCGACGCGTCGCTCGGCCCAGCACAACCGCATCGCGTCGATGGCGGCCTGGTGGTCGTCGACGAACTGCAGCAGCAGGGCGATGTCGTGGCCGGAGAGCCGGCCCTCGAGCCCGGCGATGAACCGCATGAAGAACGGCTCGACGCCCAGGGTGTCGGGCGGACGGGCGATGATCAGGCCGACGCTGTGGGCCCGGGACCCGGACAGCGACCGGGCCGCCACGCTCGGCCGCCAGCCGATCTCGTCGGCGATCTGCAGGATGCGCTTGCGGGTCGCGGCGGAGACCCCGGGGCGGCCGTTGAGCGCGTACGACACGGCGCCGGTCGAGACACCGGCCCGTGCCGCTATCTCGGCGATGGTCGGCCGTTTCATGCGCTGCCCTCCCACCACCAGCTTAAGCGCTTAAGCACGCACCCGCGCAGGATTTCCGTGCTGCCAACCTTCTTGACTTAAGGGCTTAAGTCGTCGACGTTGTGGGAGCGCTCCCATAGAGATGTGTCCATGAAAGGAGAGCTGCGATGAACAACCGCGTTGCCCTGGTGGCAGCGGCGGCGGCCAGCCTGATCGTCGCCAGTGGATGGGCGGCGGTATCCACCGCATCGGCCGCCACCGCCGGCTGCTCAGCAACCTATACGGTCGCCAGTCAATGGCAGGGCGGGTTCCAGGGTGGTGTCTCCTTCACCAACCTCGGCGACCCGCTGACCACCTGGAAGCTGGAGTTCGACTTCCCCGCCGCCGGTCAGGCCGTCACCCAGGGCTGGAACGCCACCTGGTCGCAGTCCGGCGGTCACGTCACCGCCTCGAACGCCGGCTGGAACGGCACCGTCGCCACCGGCGGGTCCGTCACACTCGGCTTCATCGGCGCGATCACCGGCGCCAACCCGGCGCCCACCTCCTTCAGCGTCAACGGCGTCCGGTGCACCGGCTCCACCACCCCGCCGACCACCCCGCCCAGCACGCCGCCGTCCACGCCGCCCAGCACTCCACCGTCCACCCCGCCCGCCGGAGGTGCCGCACCCGCGCTGCACGTGTCCGGCAACAAGCTGGTTACCGCGACCGGGGCGACCTACCGGCTGCTCGGCGTCAACCGCTCCAGCGGGGAGTTCGCCTGCGTGCAGGGCAAGGGCATGTGGGACGGCGCCCCGGCCGACCAGGCCGGCATCGACGCGATGAAGGCCTGGAACATCCACGCCGTACGGATCCCGCTGAACGAGGACTGCTGGCTCGGCCTGTCCGGCTCGCCGAGCGGCCCGGAGTACCAGCAGGAGGTCAAGAAGTTCGCTGACGCGCTGGTGGCCAACGGCATCACGCCGATCCTGGACCTGCACTGGACGCACGGCCAGTACACCGGCAACATCTCGGCCTGCGCCGACGTCAACGCGACCTGCCAGAAGCCGATGCCCAGCATGCAGTACACGCCGCAGTTCTGGACCGGCGTGGCAACCATGTTCAAGGGCAACAACGCGGTCGTCTTCGACCTGTTCAACGAGCCCTACCCGGACGCCTCCAACAACTGGTCGGACGCGGCCGCGGCGTGGAAGTGCCTGCGGGACGGCGGGACCTGCACCGGCATCGCGTACGAGGTGGCCGGCATGCAGGATCTGCTCGACGCGGTCCGGGCCACCGGCGCCACCAACGTGGTCATGAGCGCCGGGCTGACCTGGACCAACGACCTGAGTCAGTGGCTCGCCTACAAGCCGGTCGACCCCACCGGCAACCTGATGGCGTCGTGGCACACGTACAACTTCAACGCCTGCGTCACCACCTCCTGCTGGGACACCCAGGTCGGCACGGTGGCCGCCCAGGTGCCGGTGCAGGCGGGCGAGATCGGCCAGGACACCTGCGCGCACGACTACATCGACCAGGTGATGGCGTGGGCCGACACGCACGGCGTCGGGTACACCGCCTGGACCTGGAACCCGTGGGGCGGCTGCGCCAGCGGCGGCAACGTCCTCATCGAAGACTGGAACGGCACCCCGACCAAGACGTACGGCGAGGGCTACAAGGCCCACCTGCTCACCGTACGGCCCTGATCCATCCCGGCCGGTCTGCCCCGACATCGTCGCGGCAGGCCGGCCGCACGCTTACCCAGCTAGGTTCTTTCGACGCGCATACCAGAAGTACCCGGCGAGCAGGAGATAGAGAGCGGCGAAACATGCGGCGGCGGTGTGCTCGCTTGGTGGCGTACGGGCAAATGCAGCACTACATGTGAGCAGAACCGCGAGGACCGCCAGCGTCAGGACTATGCCGGTGTCGCTGCGGGTCCACCCTTTCACCGCACTTCCCGGGCCGCGTTGCGCTTGCCTCGTAAGTTCGGCCGTCAGAGCGGACGTCGCCAGCACCACCAGAACAAAAGGCACCACGGTCAGCCATGGATCCTCCACGTTGTCGAAGAGCTCAGCACCGCAACCCGCCGCAAGGATGCTCAACAACAGGGTCCGGGAAGTCCGGCCCGGCACTCCACCGGCCACGTCCTGCCCTCCTCGCAGCTCACGCATGTTGTTGCCCGGACCCTAATTGTCTTCATGCCTCGTGGCGTCACTGATACGGGTCGGTGATCTCGCGGAGCTGAGTCAAGAGCTGGTGCAAGCGTACGGTGGCTCGCCGGCCGAGATGACGGGTCCACTCCTGCTGCACCACTACTTCGGTCTGCCGCGCCACCTCTTGCGCGGCGAGTCCCCGGTCGGCGAAGGTCACCAGCCGTGCCCGCGCGTCGGCCGGGTCGGGAAGGCGGCGCACATATCCGGCGCGTTCCAGCTGATCGACCATGAAGGTGGCGGTCTGCTTGGTGACCCGGGCCTGCTCGGCGAGATCGGTTAGCCGGGTGCCCTCGGCGCCGACCCGGGCCAGCACGCGCGCCTGAGCCACGGTGATGTCGTCGAACCCGGCCGCGGCGAGATCGGCCAGGACGCGGTCCTCCATGGATCGCTGGACGATGAAGCACAACAGCCCGATGTTGAGCGGTCCGCCGTCGGCCCCGGTCCCCTCATGATCAGAGTGTTCCGGCACGCACCACTCCTTGACAGTAGTCAGAGTTTCGAATCATTCTAGTACCATATTCGAACCAAAGGGGAGCGCCGTGGACGAGGATGCGGTGTGGCGTGCGATCGACGACGAACGCACCGGACTGGCCGGCCTGCTGGACGAGCTCGAGGACACTCAGTGGCGTACGCCGTCACTCTGCCGGGACTGGACGGTGCGCGACGTCGCCGCGCATCTGACGCTGGCCCACACCGGACCGCTCTCCGCGACGATCTCGCTGGTCCGTGCCGGCGGCGGCTTCAACCGGATGATCCGGGACACCGCCATCAGACAGGCGCGCCTGCCGGTCGAGGAGTACCCGCGACGGTTGCGCGCCATGGTCGGCTCGCGCCGCACCGCGCCGTTCGTCACCCCGCTCGAGCCCCTGATCGACGTCCTGTGCCACGGCCAGGACATCGCCCGCCCACTCGGACGCTCCCATCCGATGCCGGTTGCCGCAGCCGTTGCCGCCGCGGACCGCATCTGGGCCCAGCCGTTTCCGTTCCGGGCGCAACGCCGGCTGCGTGGCTTCGAACTGTCGGCCACGGACGCGCCGTGGCGCGTCGGTTCCGGCGTCCGGGTGGAAGGACCGATCGCCGCGCTGCTCCTGCTGGTGTCGGGCCGACCGGCCGGCCTGGCCGATCTGACAGGGCCCGGAGCACCGAGGCTCGCCGGCAAGTTGGCGACGTGACTGCCCCCTGATCGGCCCGGCGGGACGCGCTCGGCCGATCTCACGTGTGGTCATCGATGGGCGAGACGGCGCGCGCCGGAAACAGCTCCGCCGACGCCGGCGGCGACCAGAACGACGAGGACCGTGCTCGACACGGGCAACAGGATGGCGTATCCCGCCGCGATCAGATTGCGCTTCAACATGATGGCCCTCCTTCTTCGGTGCCGGGCCTTTCCTGACACCTCCAGGAGACCGCTTCCAGCACCACCGCCGGCAGAGGCGAAGGCACACCCTCGGGAGGTCTTTCGCCCAGCTCGGTGTCGCCCTCGCGGTCCGCGCCAAGGCGGCGCCCGGCGTGTCGCGCAACTGGTCGCTGGTCGCCGCCGTCGCGATATCCGGGCTTCTGCAGGTCGCGGGCGTCCTGCTGCCACCGCTGCAGGCGCTGCTCGGCACCGAGGCGTTGAGCGTTCCTGTTCTGCTGGCGTGTGCCGCCGTCGCGGTGCTTCCTGGGCTTGCCCTGCGCCTGGTTCACCGCCGGCCGTCGGGACCTCCGGCCCCTCGGGAGAGGACCTGCCACCCTGCCCGGGCGCATGGATGAGGCCGACGATGGAAGGAGAGACCGAGAGGGGAACGGCCATGAACACCAAGGCCATCGTCGTCGGCACCGACGGCACCGACTCGAGCACCATCGCCGTCGACTGGGCGGCTCACGAAGCCCGCCGCCGCCATCTGCCGCTACGCATCGTGCACGCCTTCGACTTCGAGTGGGAGGGCGCCCGATACAACGTCGGATGCGAGTTCATCGACATCGCGCGAAGGGTCGCCGAGGCCGTCGTGGCCGCGGCGTGGGACCGGGCCCGCGACATCGCACCGGACATCAGCATCGAGACAGAGACCCTCATCGGGCTCGCCGCCCCACGATTGCTCGAAGCAGCCGGCGGCGCCGGGCTGCTGGTGCTCGGCAGCCGGGGCCGCGGCGGCTTCACCGGCCTGCTGCTCGGTTCGGTCAGCCAGCGCGTCGCCACGCACGCGTCCAGCCCGGTCGTTGTGGTTCGGGGGAAGGCCACCAGTGCGAACGGACCGATCGCCGCCGGCGTCGACGATTCCTCCACCGCCGGCCTCGTGCTGGAGACTGCCTTCACCTCGGCGGCCGAGCACGACTGCCCGCTGACCGTCGTCCGCGCGTACCTCCCGGCGATTCCGCTCTGGCTGTCCGATGTGGCACCGCCCACGGTCGATACGCCCCAGCAGGACGCCGCCGAAAGTGAACGACTGGAGGAACAGCTCGCTCCTTGGCGGGCGAAGTACCCGGATGTGCCGGTCGAGACGGTGGTGACCCACGAGAGCGCCGCCTTCGCCCTCGAGCGGGAATCCCGGCGGTCCCGGCTGGTCATCGTCGGTAATCGCGGACACGGTCTGATCGCCGGCGCGTTCCTGGGTTCGACGACCCTGCAGCTGCTGCACCACGCCGCCTGCCCGGTCTTCGTCACCCGCCCGCAACCGGTCTGAGAACCAGACATCTCCCGAGAGGAGAAGCCATCATGACCGCCCGAAGAATCATCGTCGGCTACGACCGTTCCCCCGACGCCAAGGCAGCCGCTCAGTGGGCACTCGACGAAGCCGCCCGTACCGGAGCAGTGGTGGAGTTCCTGTACGCCTACGAATGGCCCACCTGGTTGCCCGCGACCTCCACAGTTCCCGCCCCGTCCGTCTGGCCGGACGGCGAGACCGACCGCGCCATCAAGGGCACCCTGCACGAGGCCGTCGCCTCGGCCAAGCAGACCCATCCGTCCGTACGGGCGCACATCGCGATCGTCAGCAACAGCGCCGCGCTCGAGCTCATCGGCCGCTCCGCCGGCGCGAGCCTGATCGTGCTGGGCTGCCGCGGGCACAGCGCCGTCACCGGCCTGCTGGGCTCGGTCAGTGTCGCGGTGAGCGCACATGCTGAGTGCCCCGTCATCGTGGTACGCGGCACGGCTGCCGCGGACGCCCCGGTTGTGGTCGGCGTGGACGACTCCGCGTCGGCGCAACTCGCGCTCGGCTTCGCCGTCGAGCAGTCCGCCGCCCGCAACGTCGGCCTGCGCGTGATCCGTGCGTGGGCGCCGGTGACCGGCCTGTGGGAAGAGACGCCGTTGGTGACCCGGACCGTGACCACGGACGAACGTCGCCCGTTCGACGAGCTCGTCGCCGGCTGGCGCGAGAAGTATCCGGAGCTGGACATCTCGGCCGACGCGGTGGTCGCCCACCCGGCGGCGGCACTGGTCGAGGCCAGCAGGAGCGCCCAACTGCTGATCGTTGGGACGCGAGGTCGCGGGGCCACACTCGGCATGCTGCTCGGGTCCGTCAGCCAGCACTTGCTGCGCCACTCCGGCTGCACCGTGGCCGTGATCCACGGCAAGAGGTGAAGCCAGGTGGGCGGCGCCGCGGCGCCGGCAGTCGAGCCTGATCAGGGCCACCCGCGACCGGGCGGCCCTGATCGGGATGTTCCGCCGGTCACGACACCGGAGCTCCGGTGCACGGCGACATCACCTCGGACACCATCCCGGGCCGCTCGGCCGGGTCGGTTTCCGAGATGCGGCGCAAGTGGGCCGTCGGGTCCATCGGAACCCGATGCCACAGCAGGTCGCTCTCGCTGACCATGCCGACCACTTGCCCGTCGTCGTCGACCACAGGCAGCGTGGTGACGGCCTTGGCCGCCGTCAGCTGGGCCGCGCTTTCCACCGAGGCGGTCTGCACGACGGTGTGCACCGGGCTGGACATGATGTCCTTGGCGCGCATGACGTCACCTCTCGGCCATTTGCAGGGTCAAGTCGACGGATGCCGTGCATCGGCTGCCCGGCGGCCGCCGCCTTCGCCGCGCCGGTGCCGGTCGGGATGATGTTGACCGCGGCGATGCGGTAAGTCATCGCTGTCCTCCCGCCTTCGTTCGTACCTTCAGCCTCGCGCCGCGGCCGGATCGGCGGCAGGGCCGAAGGACCCGGGCTCAGCGTTGCGGGATCCGGTCGTTCGAGACGGCGTTTTGCAGGTCGTCGGCGAAGGAGTCCGGGCTTCGGGTGCGTACGTAGGTCGAAACGGCATCGTAGAAGCCCTCCTGGAAGGTGGGGCTCATCGCCTCGCCGTGGGCCACGGACAACAGCACCGTGGAGGACCAGAGAGCTTTCGAGCTCTGCTGCTGATAGGCCGGGAGCGTGGCGATGTCGACATCTCGCAGGACCGGAACGGACCCCTTGGCCTTGCTGAAGGCGATCTGGGTCTCCGGCGTGCCGATGCTCTGCAGGAAGCCGAGCGCGTTCTTCGCGTTCTTCGCCTTGGTGGCGGCCACGAAGACGTCGACCACGGCGAGGAAACTGGCGTCGGTGCCGGGGAAGGCCGTGGCGCCGAAGTCCGTGCCCTCCTTCGCCCCGGCGGCGAGCAGTTCCCCGTACGCCGAGTCGTTGACGGACTCGAAGGCACAGCCGCCGGTTGCGAGTTTCTTGGTCGCGGCGTCCCAGGTCAGCGCACCGGCGTCGGGGTCGGCGTAGGTGAGGATGTCGCCGAAGGTCTGCAACGCCGTCCGCACCTTGGCGCCGCGCCAGTCGAGCCGGTCGCCGGCCATGTCCTGCCACCCGGTGGTGCCGATGGTGCTGAGCAACGTGTTCTCGAACAGCTCGGCCGTCGTGAACGGGTCCTGGCCGCCCAGGCACAACGCCGTCGCGCCTGACTCCTTGACCTTGCGCAGGTCGCTCACGAACGTGGCGAGGGTGTATCCGGCGGCCGGCGGTGTAACGCCCGCCTTCTCGAGCAGGCCCGTGTTGAACCACAACACGTTGCTGCGATGGGCCCCCGTCGGCACCCCGTACGGCTTGCCGTCGCGGTTGAGTGATTGCCGGATCGCCGGCTGCATCTGGGAGCTCCCGGCGCCGGTCAGCACGGAGGAGACGTCACGGATCGTCCCGCGCGCGGCGTAGCCCTGAACCGACTTGCCGGTGAAGGTCTGCCAGACGTCCGGTGGGTCGCCGGCCTGCAGTCGTTGGGCCAGGGTCACGATCGCCTGCGAGCCGGCGCCGCCCGCGACTGCCGCGTTGACCGGTTCGACACCCGGGTTGGCCTGCCGGTACGCGTTCAGCAGGAGGTTCAGGGCGGCCGCCTCCGAGCCGGAGGTCCACCAGGACAGGACCTCGAGCTGCTTGCTGTCCTTCGTCGCGCTGGTCGGCTCGTCGCTGCCACAGCCGGTCGCGGCAAGAGCCATGGCGACCACGACCGTCGCGGCTACGTAGCGCCGGGCGCTCATGCCGCGCTCCCGGTGGTCGCGCCGGCCGGGGCGGCGGGGTGGGGCCCCGTACGGGCAACGAGGTCGAAAACCGCGTAGAGACCGACGACGGTGAAGCAGACGGCGGGCACGACGAACGAGATCGCCGCACTCGTCGCATCGACGAGCTTGCCCTGAATCACCGGCATGACGGCACCTCCCACAATGGCCATCACCAGACCGGCGGCGCCGAACTTGGTGGCCGGGCCGAGGCCCTTGAGGGCGACGCCATAAATCGTCGGAAACATCAGCGACAGGCAGAAGGAGACGGCCACGAGCGCGTAGACACCAGCCAGATTCGGGCTGGCCATGGCGAAGACGCACAGCAGCACGGCCAGGAAGGACAGAATCGTGAGGACCTTGGTGGCCCGTACCCGGCCGATGACCCACGTCATCACGAAGCGGGCGGCCAGGAAGACCAGCAAGCTGATCTGCAGGTAAAGGCCGCCTTTCTGCAGACTGCCGCCGAGCGCCTGCTGAACGTACTGGATCAGATATGTCCAGGTGCAGACCTGGGCCGCGACATTGAAGAACTGGGCAATGACGCCATAGCGATAACGCTTGTTGCGCCACAGCACCCGGGCCATGTGGCGGGTACTGGTGTCGTCGCCCGGACCAGCATCCGGGAATTCCTCGACTATCGGCGGCGCCTTCTGCGCGGCGATGGCAACGGCGATCATCAGCAAAACGAAACCGAGACCGAGGTACGGGCCCATCACCGCGCCGAGTTCGCCGGCGCGGATCGTATGCAGCTGGGCCGGTGACAGAGATCCGACGTCCACCGGGTCGGCCAGTTTGGGAAGAATGAGCGTCGAGGCGAGCAGGACCCCGATGTTCGTGCCGACCGGGTTGAATGCTTGAGCGAGATTCAAGCGCCGGGTGCCGGTTTCCTCCGGCCCCAGGGAGAGCACGTACGGATTCGCCGAGGTCTCGAGGATCGAGCAGCCGGCCGCGATGGCGAACAATGCCACCAGAAAAGCTTCGTAAGTCATGATCTTGCTGGCCGGGTAGAACGCGAACGCGCCGGCCGCCGCGAGGACAAGACCGGTGAGAATTCCTACCTTGTAGCCGAAGCGCTGGTTGATGAAGGCGGCCGGCAGTGCCAGCAGGAAGTACGCCCCGAAGTAAGCCAGCTGGACCAGGGACGCCTGCAGTGTGCTCATGTCGAAGATGCGCTTGAAGCCGGCCACCATCGGGGTGGTCAGGTCCGCCGCCACGCCCCAGGCGGTGAAGCAGCCGATCAGGGCGATGAACAGAACGACCATGCCGCGGCCGATCAGCGGTTCCCGCCCGGCCCGCTCGTTCCCGGCCGCGGGGGACGTCGTGGTGGCGCTGGCCATCGAGGCTCCTCAAAATTCGTAACAGCGGTTTCCCGTACGCAAAAAAGAAGTGCGTGACGCCAGAAAGGGCGGCGCATAATTGTCGCCACTCGATGTCGATAGCATCGGCGAAGGCCCCCGCCTCTGGCACGTTACATCGCCTCCCGAGAGCGCGGAACCGGCCACAGCATCGGGTCTCGGCGTCAATGGACAGATAGTGCACTTCGACCGAGAACCAATTTGTATTTTGTGGTTTAGAAGCATGGTTCTGTACTTCTCCTCGAGGAGGAGGCCGCCGCGGCTCGCGAGGGACACGCGGCAGGCTGCCTGGTCGTGGGCCCGTTGATGGCTCCCGACCTGCGCGACCGTGACGACAGCATCAGCCGGATGCCTGACGGAGGACCGGCAGCACCGCCACCCTCGGCCTGCGCGAACCGTGTGATCGAATCCAACGACCGAACCACCCCTGACGAAAGGCCTCCGGTCCGTGACCACGACCTTCTCCGTCCAGGAGATCCCGTTCAGCTACCCGGGTTCCTGGTTCGACATCTCCCCGGTCATCGCGGAGAAGACCTACGCCGCCGACCTGCATCTGGTCTCACACCAGACCGGCATGCACCCGGTCCTGCGCTTCGAACCCCGTGACGACGGCGGCCGCGTCGAGGCCCGGGTCGTCGCCGGCCCGGCCCGGCTGCGGTGGGAACATCCGGCCGGTGACATCGAAGCGGTCTACGAGACCGCCGACACGGTACGCCTGCGAGGCGCCGGCCTCGGCCTGCGCATCGCGGCGGCGGCCGGGACGCTGACGCCGTTCTCCGGCACCTACCTCTACCGCGATCCGCAGGCTTCGTCGTACGTGTTCACCGCCTACGAGACCGGAAGGCGTTACCGGCTGACCGTGCTCGGCGACAGTTCGCACACCGCGGCCGGGATCGAATCACTCGGCCCCGCCGAGCGGCATGTCGAGCTGCCCGGCGGCTCGGCCTGGGAGGTGGTCATCGAGGAGTACGCAACCAGCCGCGACCCGTACGGCGGCACCGCGACCTTCGACGAGGCGGCCCGCACGACGGCCGACGCGTTCGCCCGGTATCTCGACGCCGTGGCCCCGTGGCGCGACGCCCGCACACCGGCTGCCGAACTGGCCACGTACGTGCTGTGGTCCGCCACCGTGGCGCCCGGCGGGTTCTTCCGCCGCCCCGCCGTCCTGATGTCGAAACACTGGATGGACAAGGTCTGGAGCTGGGACCACTGCTTCAACGCGCTGGCGCTCGCCGGGGGCGACCCCGGCCTGGCCTGGGACCAGTTCCACCTTCCCTTCGACCACCAGGACCCGACCGGCGCCCTTCCGGACTCCGTGGCCCATTCCGAGGTGCTCTACAACTTCGTCAAGCCACCCATTCACGGCTGGGCCTTCGGCCACCTGCGCCGGCTGCTGCCGAAGCCGCTCGACCGTGACCAGCTGAGCGAGACCTATCGGCGGCTGAGCGACTGGACCACGTTCTGGCTCACCCAGCGCCGCGCCCCCGGCCATCCACTGCCGCACTACCAGCATGGGAACGACAGCGGGTGGGACAACGCCACCACCTTCGACGCCGGTCGCGTACTGGAAACCGCCGACCTGGCCGCCTTCCTCATCATGCAGGTGCGAGAGCTGAGCACTCTGGCTGCCGAACTCGGTGACACCGCCGCCGCGGAGCAGTGGACGGCGACCGCCGGGCATCTGAAGACGGCCCTGCTGTCGACCCTGTGGGACGGCCGCCGATTCGTGGCCCGCAACCCCCACACCGGCGAAACGTCGAGCAGCGCCGGCCTGCTCACGCTCATGCCACTCGCCCTCGGCACCGACCTGCCCGACGACATCCGTACGACCCTGACCGAGAACCTCAAGGCCCATCTGACCCCGTACGGGTTGGCCACCGAGCCCCTGGACTCGCCCCTGTACGCCGCGGACGGCTACTGGCGCGGCCCGATCTGGGCCCCCGCCACTCTCCTGATCGAGGACGGCCTGCGGCGGGGCGGCCACGAGGAACTCGCCGACGACATCAGCCGCCGCTTCCGCGAACTGTGCGAGACATCAGGCTTCGCCGAGAACTTCGACGCCGCGACCGGAGCCGGCCTGCGCGACCGCGCATACACCTGGACCGCCGCCGTCTACCTCATCCTCGCCGCGGCCGATCGGCGCCGCCCATAGACGCTCCTGCCGCCTCCGGGGTTCGTACCGGAGGCGGCAGCGATGGCCGCGCTGTGGCCGGGCGGATCAGGGCGCTCGATCTAGGCGGTGGTGCAGGCGTTGCCGTTCAGCGTGGGAGTGGTCGGCGCGCCGCTGTTGCCGCTGTGGGTGGCCTGGTAGCCGAAGCTGACCGAGGCGCCCGATGCGATGACGTTGTTGTAGGCGACGTTGCGGGCGGTCACCCGGCCCGACGCCGGCGAGTAACTGGCGTTCCAGCCGCCGGTGATGGTCTGGCCGGCGGGCAGGTCGAAGGCCAGCGACCAGCCGTCGACCGCGGCGGAACCGGTGTTGGCCACCGTCAGGCTGACGGTCAGGCCGTTGTTCCAGGCGTTCACCGTGGTGGTCACCCGGCAGGCGGCCGTCGTGGGCGGGGGCGAGCTGGGCGGCGGCGACGTGGGGTCGCTCGGCGTCGGGGTGCCCGGCGTGGGTCCGGTGACCGGCGTGGTGGCCGGGCCGAACTGGGTGAGGAATCGCCAGACCTCGTTGGTGGTCCAGGTCGACGAGGCGTTCGGCGATCCACCGTCCACCGGCTCCGGGGTGTGGTCACCGTCGAAAGCGGCCCACTGGACCGGATAGCCGGCCCGGCAGCCCGCGTACGCGGTGGTGATGTGCCGCCCGCTACCCCGCGCCGGCTCGGGCGGGTTCTGGGCGGTGCAGCCGTTGGTCCGCACGAAGGTGTCCCGGATCGCCCGGCCCATCGAGATGTTCAGGACGCTGTCGTAGATGCCGTGGATACCGAAGTAGGCAACGGGCTGGTTGCCGCCCGAGCAGCCACTGAGGTTCGCCCCGGAATAGACGGCGACCGCCCGGAAGACGTTCGGCCGGGCACAGGCCAGCGCGTAGCTCATCGAGCCGCCGTAGCTCCAGCCGAGGGCGAAGCGCTGGGTGGTGTCCACGCAGAGGTCGTTCTCGACGACCCGCAGGATGTCGTCGACCAGCGTGATGTCCCGGCCGCCGGTGTTCGCCCATCCGGCGTCGAGGCCCTGCGGCGCGATGAAGATTGCCCCGTTGTTCGAGGCCCGCTGTTGTCCGTAGAAACTGTTGCCGGCGACCGCGGAGGCCGATCCGTTGAGCCAATGCAGGCCGACGAAGAGCCGGTATTGCAGGTTGGAGTTGTAGTTGTCCGGGATCCGCAGGATGTAGCTGCGGTTCTGTCCACCGCTCTGAATCGTGTAGGTGCCGTTGCGCAGGGTCGGCGCCTTGCCGCAGCCGCCGGTGGCGGCCAGGGTGGCGGGGCGGTCCTGGGCCGAGGCGACGTTCGCGACGGCGACGCCGCTCACGCCGGCGAGCAGGACACCGGCGGCGAGGGCCATGCGGACGAGCCGGGAACTGCGGGGTCTTCTCTGGTCGGGCATGCGAACTCCTGAGGGGATGATGTCGAACCCTTTCGGGCAGGGGGATCGAGCTGCCCGGAAGGCGCATTACTCCAGCGCTGACGCCGTTCAGTTAACGCTCACAACAGCGTGTCGGCGATGTTACGGGAGCGCTCCCATACATTCAACAATATGACTGTCTTGAAAGGGGAAATGACCGGCCAATGCGGCATCGGATCGGTCGTAACCGTTTTTCAGTAACCGCTTTTTATTATGGTGAAAGACCCGCTCCATGATCAGTTCGTCACTGAGGGTGAGCCGGGCGAAACGGAGGCACGATAGCGGCCCGGCGGGACGCCGTAGCGCCGGCGGAACGCGGCGGTGAAGGCGAACGGCGTCGCGTACCCGGTCCGGCGGGCGATCGCCGTCAGCGGCTCCGTCGTCTCGCGCAGCAGCCGGGCGCCCGAGTCGAGCCGCCAATCAGTCAGATAGCCCATCGGCGGGGTCCCGGTGACCGCCGTGAAACGCCGGGTGAAGGCGCTGCGCGACATTCCCGCCAGGTCGCCGAGCTGCTGCACGGTCCACGGCCGGGCCGGCTGTTCGTGGATGGCCCGCAGCGCCTCGGCGATGCCCGGTTCCCTCGTCAGCGGCCAGCGGTCCTGCAAGTGACGCAGAATATGCACGATCATGAGGTCGATCAGCGCCGCCCGGGCCACGCCGCTGCCGGGGCCGGCGTTGGTGTAGTCGTCGCTGAGCATGTCCACGACCGCTCGCAGCTCGGGGTGACGCTCGTAGTGGGGTGTGAAGGCCACCACGTCCGGCAGATGCCGCAACGCCGCGGGCTTGCGGCCGTCGAGTAGCGGATACATGCCGCACAGGAATTCGAAGTCGGTCGGCGCCGGCGGCGGCGGCACCTTCGCCACCGGCGGCAGTTCGGCGAGCGTGCACGGCACACGGGCCACGCCGTGCTCGGCCCCGCCGGCCACGAACACGACGTCGCCGGGCCGTAACGCCACCGGCGCCGCCTCCGCGCTGATCAACCAGCCCTCGCCGGAAACCATCACGTGAAAGCCGACCAGCGGCATCGACGGGAGCCGCAGCCCGTACGGGCCTGTCTCGGTGATCCGGCGCCCGTTGACCCGGCCCACCCGGACGCTGCCGATCGTCTCGGAGATCAGATCCACCGCTCCGATGGTAGCCATACGCGCATGCGGGCGGTCCGCTCGCGTATGGCCGCGCGACCGAGCCGGTGCTTGCCTTGCACCGTGAACGAAATTCTGACCGACAGCGTCCGCATCCTGGTCGCGAACGCGGCGAAGACCGAAGAGCAGGGCCACCCCACCGCCGAGAGCTTGCAGGCCGTACGCCGTACGGGTGCCTTCGCCCTGGGTGATCCGGCCACCGCCACCCGCGCCACCGAGATCGCCGTCGCGCTGGCCACGCTGGGACGGGGCTGCCCGTCCACCGCGTGGATCGCGGGCACCTGCCTGACCAGCAAGTTCATGGCCGCCGGCGTCGCGCACCTCGACGAGGCGGGTGCGAGCCGGATCTTCGCCGACCCGGACGCACTGTTCTGCGGCTCCGGCCGGCCCGGCGGCACCGGAACGCGAGGCACGGACGGCATACGCCTCACCGGCCGCTGGCCGATCGTCTCGGGCTGCGAGGACGCGCAGTGGGCGGGCCTGGCCGTCGTGGTCGACGGCACGCCCTCGTTCGTCATGATCCCGATGACCGAACTCGGTATCGACCACAGCTGGGACACCGCTGGCATGCGCGGCACCGGCAGCCACACGGTGGTCGCCGACGATGTCCTCGTTCCGGCCGACCAGGTCGGCACGTTCTCCGGCCCGCCCGGTCCCGCCGCCATGCTGATCTTCCGCCTCGCCGTGCTGGCCCCGGTGGTCGGGGCGGCCCTCGGCGCGCTCGACGTGATCAATGCGATGTTCGCCTCGGACCGCAAGCCGTACATGACCGAGTACGCCCGGATGGCCGACTCGCCGGGCGCGCGGCACTGGCTCGTTGAAGCGACCGCCCTGACCGGGCGCGCGGAACGGACCATGCTGGCGGTGGCCGCGGAAACCGACGCGCACGCCGAGATGAGCGCCACGGACCTCAGCCGCCTACGCCTGAACCTGGCCGAATCGGCGCGCGACTGCCGCGCGGCGCTCGAGCTGATGCTCGATCTGCACGGGGCGAGCGGCTTCACCGTGGACAATCCGTTGCAGCGGTTGTGGCGCGACGTGGCGGTGGGCAGCCGTCACCCGCTTCTCAACGGCTACCTCGCCACCGAGGACTACGCCGGCGCGCTCACCGGGGGCCGGTAAACGGCTCCGTCGCCTCAGTAGTGGCGGATGCCGTCGGTCAGGATCCGCACCCATGATTCGGTCGCCTGCTCGGGTGAGGGGTTGACCAGATCGAGCGCCGGCACCAGGTGGCACAGCTGACCCAGGGCGATGATCCGGGTGCTGGTCGTCAGCGACGAGTGGATGGTCCGAGCCTCGCCCACCGCGCCGGCCTCAACGGCTGACCACCTACCCGCCACCGCACCGGCCCGCCCGGCAACCGAGGCCATGACCGCGAGGACGTCTATCCCACGGCTTCAGCCACGAGTTGGTCGAGCAGGGCCCGCAACTTGGTCAATACTGGTCGCTCGCCGCCCAGGGCGTACTCGTCGGGAAGGTCGTTGGGGTCTCGGAAGCCGATCCGGGTCTGGCCCGCCTCCGACCAGATCAGGAGCCGCAGCGGAAGGTCGATGCCGCTGCGCGGGTCGGCCAGCATGAGAGCGGTGCCGACGGCAGGGTTGCCGAAGATGAGCAGCACCTCGTCGGGCAACGTCAGGCCGGCGTCGCGAGCGCCGGCCGCATGGTCGATCGCGGCAAACAGGGTGACGTTGCGGCGCTGCAGCGCCGCGGTCACCCGCTGGACGGTGGTGGCGACGTCGTGTCGGGCTGCTGTGGTGATGAGAGGGCTCGGCATGACGGGGGCTCCTGTCCTGCGGGCTACACAATCGACAAGTCGCACGGTAGTCCCAGCCGCCACCCACGCCATCACGGCGGCTGCGCGCGGTCGAGAGGCATGCTCGGCGACGGTACAAGCAGGTGTTCACGGCGGTGTCGGGATGTCCGGGAACGAGGGCCGAGGCGATAGGCTCACGCGGGCGCTCACGCATCGTGAGAGGTAACCGTCGGTAGACTTCGGCAGCTCGTCCGGAAGGCCTTCAAGCACTCCCATGTCGTTCTTTCCGCTGCTGGTCATCGCGGTAGGCGTCTCCGCCGACGCCTTCGCCGTCGCGATCGCCAAAGGCCTGCACATGCGTCGGGTCACCGTACGTGACGCCGGCGCGCTGACGATCAGCTTCGGGCTCTTTCAGGCGCTCATGCCCTTGGCGGGCTGGTTGCTGGGCCGCAGTTTCCGCGCCTACATCACCGAAGTCGACCACTGGATCGCCTTCGGCCTGATGGTTCTCATCGGCGCCAAGATGATCCGCGAAGCCCTCACCCAGCACGACGACGAAGACGGCTTTCAAAAGATCAGCTTGCGCGAATTGCTGGTCCTTTCCGTAGCCACGAGCATCGACGCTCTGGCCGTGGGTATCAGCTTCGCCTTCCTCGATGTGGCCATTCTGCCCGCCGTCGCACTCATCGGGATCCTCACCGCGGCCGTAACCCTGGCCGGGGTCGTCATCGGCCACCGAGCCGGCGGCCGCTTCGGCCGGCCCGCCGAGATCGCCGGCGGCGTCATCCTGATCCTGATCGGCACCCGCATCCTCGTGGAGCACCTCGGCGTTTTCTGATCCCTCCATCCCCGGCCACGGAGCACACCTGCCGGCTCTCCTTGACTGTGTTCCTGGAACAGGGTTTGTACTGGCCGGGAACTCTGCCAACGCAGCGCCCCCACGACGGGAACATCGAATGACGGTCAGATTTCTGCACCCGGACGGACTGCTCCAGCAGACCGACTATTCGCCGGTCGCCGTCGCGACCGGATCCCGGCTGATCCTGCTGGCCGGACAGGCCGGCGTCACCCCGGACTTCAAGCCCGCCGCACCGGATCTGACCGGCCAGGTCCACGCCGCGTTGCGCAACATCATCATCGGCGTCCGCGGCGCCGGAGCCGACGTCGGCGATCTGGCCCGGCTGACCTTCTACATCGTGGACTGGGCGCCGCAGAAGTGGGACGAGGTTCTCGCCGGCATCACCCGGGCGCAGAAGGACGACGGTCTGCCCGCCCCGGCTCCGCCCATCACCATCATCGGCGTACAGGCTCTCTTCACCCCGGATTTCGTCGTGGAGATCGAAGCCACCGCCGTCCTCGACTGAGACGCCGCCGACGTTCCGCCCACCTCACGTGAGGATTTCCGCATGAGGCCGACGGTCGGCCCTGGCGGTCGACGACTGGTGGGCGCCATGTTCCGGTGGCGCGAACTGAGAACGCACAAGCGCGCCATCCGCGCCCTGGCCGATCGGATCGACCAGGAACTGCCGGGACTCCGTAAGGCGTTGGCCTATGCCATCGCGGTGCGCCGAGGCGCATGATCGCGCCCGCCGGCCATTCGCGTACGTCAAATCAGGGGTTGGGCGAGGATGCCGTCCGGCATCGCGGCGATCTCGCACCTTCCCGTCTCCGTGTCCACCCGTACGGCGTCGGACATGCCGGCCGACGTCAGCAGCAGATGCCGGTCGCTTTCCCAGACCATGCGGTTGTTGATCGTGCCGTCCCGGGCCGATGCCGGCAGGGTGATGAAGCGCTGAGTCGCGCCCGCGATGCGTACGGCCGGCGGCGCGGACTGCAGTGCGAACAGGCTGCCCCCTGGTGTGAAAGCGAAGTGCGGTTCCGCGGCTGTCGGCCTTGTGGCACCGCCGGGAAGGGCCAGCCGCAACTGCGCCGCCGGATCGCCGGTCAGCGCCGCGCCGGTGCGCGAGTCCACGGCCCAGATCGTGTCCTCCAGTGGTTGCGGTGGCGTGCCCGGCGTCCATCGCATCGTCAGCCCTGGCCGGCCGCCCGCCGCGAAGTAAACGGTCCGGCCGTGCAACCCGGCGGCTCGTACGGTCAGGTCCCCGGCCGGCCACGGCATGGTGTGCACAATGGCGTCCACGAGGTCGATCAGCCGCAGTCGCATGGAGGCGTCCCGCCCGGTGTGCTTCTCCGTGATGACCAGGTGGCGGCCGTCGGCGCTGAGCAGCACATTCGGCGTGACTTGTTCCCCCAGTACGGCCACGGTCCCGTCGGCTGTGACGTGCAGAACCGCCGCGGTGGTACGGAGAACCATCCCGTGGGCTGTCTCCCAGGCGTTCTGCACCGGTCTGTCGTCCGGCAGCAGGATCGCCGTGGACGCGCCGCCCGGACGGTGAATGGCCGCCCGGCGGCCATCCTGTGACACGACGGCGACCCCGACCGGCGCCCCGCGGCGAACCGGGTGGTCGTGCGGCCCGACCGGCCCACTGACCGGCATCGCGCCCGGCCGGTTGATCGGTCGACGCGGAACCGGCTCGATGCTCGTCAGGGTCCATTGCGCGTCGTAGCCGCGCGCGACGATCTGACCGGCCTGCGTGGCGTCGGCCAGCGCCTGGGTGACGGCCGATTCCGGTACGGCCAGCAGCGCCGCCAGATCCGCGGTGCCGATGACGAGTGGCGCGGTCCAGCGCACGATGTGGACGAGGTCTTCGGCGAGATCCCGCGCCGCGGCCGGCGACCGGACGGTCCAGCGAGGCGGCTCGGTCGGGCCGCCGACGGACCAGAACTGCACAAGTACCTCGTCGGCCGGTCGGCGCACGACCCGCATCCGGCCCGCGCCCGGCCGGGACAAGGACAGGGCCTCCCCGATCGGCCCGTGATCCGGCCAGGCCAGATGTACTTTGCCGGTGACGCTGACAAAAGGCAGGGTCATCTCGTCGAGCCGCTCCCCCACGATCGCGGTGGGCTCGGTGTCGTGTGACTCCAACCGGACGCGGAGGTAGCCGGGTGCCGCCGTCACCGCGGCCCAGCCCGCACCCGAGCACGCGAAGCTGCCCCTGACCCGGGGCGCGTCACGAAACCCGGGGTCGAGGATCAGAAGCAGGCCGTCCATGACCGGGTAGTCGGCGTTCTCGAAGCTCCGGAGGAGGGTCACGGCCTCGAGGCTAGTGTCACCTCACGCAGGCGACAGTGACGGAGAACGCTCGGGCCGGCCGGTGGAGGGCTGTTAGGCTCGGGGTTGATCGCCTGCGGCCGGGTCCGTACCCGATGGGCCGGGGAGGGAATCGACGTGGCTTGGAGCACGAGCGAGCTCGCGAGACTCGCCGGCACCACGGTGAACACCATCCGGCACTACCACCGTCTGGGCCTGCTCAAGGAACCCGATCGCCACCACAACGGCTACAAGCAGTACGAGACAGCCGACCTCGTACGCCTTCTGCGCATCCGGCGGCTGGTCGAGCTGG
The DNA here is from genome assembly GCF_055562135.1 of Actinoplanes sp. NPDC021490. Taxonomy (NCBI): domain Bacteria; kingdom Bacillati; phylum Actinomycetota; class Actinomycetes; order Micromonosporales; family Micromonosporaceae; genus Actinoplanes; species Actinoplanes sp. NPDC021490. Next base: position 159,010 of record NZ_JBVHFW010000007.1, on the reverse strand, counting down.
GCGTGCCCCTGTCCCGGATCGACGAGCTGAGCGCGGGCTCGCCCGAGGCGCTGCGCCAGGTCGACGTCGACCACGCGGCCGCCATCGAAAGGCTGGAGAAGGCCCGGGAGGGCATCGCGGCCATCCTGAGCGAGAACGCGCCGCCCGACACGCCGGCGGGGTTCGAGTCCGTCGCCGGCCGCCTGTCCGAGGCCGACCGCTCGCTCATCCATATGTACACGCAGGTCTTGGACGACCAGGCGCTGGCCGACGTGCGGCAGGCGGTGGAGAACGACGACTCCGTCAACGACGACTTCGAGGCGCTGCCCGCCGATGCCGACGAGGCGACCCGGCAGAACCTGGCCGAGAAGTACGCGCCGGCCCTGGCCCGTACCCTCCGCGACTTTCCCTGGATGGACAACGACCCGATGGCCCATGCGTCGAAGGACAAGTCCGTCACGTGGCAGACGTTGGCCGAAGCGATGCGGGAACTCCACAACGAGGCCCAGCTCGACGTTCTTCGCCGCGCGAAAAACCTGGCCCGCGAGCAACTACGCTCCGAGGGTTGACCGCCGTCAGCCGGCCACCGTGTCCAGCCACCGGTTGTACCGCAGGCGCAGGGCGCGCTCGGTGCTGCCCACCGTCGCGCTGATCCCGAGTGCTGTGTTGAACCAGGCCGACGCGTCGATCGGCGAATCGAAAACACCGAACTGCTCGGCCAGCGGCGGGAACCGGGAGATCGATTCGACGGTCTGCGGGAGGCCGAGGATCAGCGGCACGAGGATCAGGACCAGGGCGGCCACGCCGATCCAGCGGCTGAGCACGGGACGCTCGCGGTCGAGCCGGGCGCGGCGCCCCTCGGCCGAGCGCGGGTCCGGCACGAGTTGCCGTTCGGTCCCGTTGCCGGCGACGAAATGGCACCGCCGGAGGCCGAAAGCCGACGTCTCCACCTCGATGGCGCCGCCCTCGACCGGGAAGACGGCGGGGAGCCTCGCCCGCTCGAAGCGCCGTCCATCGCGGTACAGGTGGGCTTCGGTGTCGCCGTTGTCGTCGCTCTTCATGTGGTTCACCTCGACCGCGTACTCCACCGCCCGGCCCGCGCCGCTGTCCGCCGGAAGATAGAACAGGGACCGGGACAGTGTCTGCCACCAACGGAATCGTCTGAGCGCACGTCCGTCCCCGGGCTTGATGCGCTGGATGGCTCGGCGCCGCCGCCATTCGTCGAACATCCGCCCATTCAAAACTGTGTCCTCGCAACACAGTCAAGCGTTGGGTTCGGCCGCACACGTGACGTCGTGGCGCGGCCGATGCCCGGTGGTGAGAAAGGCGGTCACCGTGTTGTTGGCGCACTTGTTCGTAGCGAAAAGCAGGTACGCCCCGTGGCCACCCTGGTCGGCCGTGACCATTCGGGCCCGGGCGCCGAAGGCCTTTCTGAGTTCGCGGGCTCCCACCAGCGGGGTCCCGGGATCGCGAAGGTTCTGCACCAGAAGCACGTTCGACGGTCCCCGGTCACCGATGCGCACCGGCTGCTCGACCGGGGACGGCCAGAACGCGCACGGCCCGATGTTGGCCGCGGCCGCACCGATCAGCGGGTGCGTGACCCGCTGGACCGCTACGTCACGCTGGTAGGCGCGCGTCGACCTCGGCCAGCGGGAATCACCGCAGATGACGTGAAGGCGACTCGAAATCAGGTTGTCGACGTTCGCCGGCGGCGGCTCCGGAGGCATCGGCTGGTTCGTGTCGAGCGCCTTCCACATGGCGGCCAGCGCAGGCATGCTCGCGTCGGAGTAGAGGTGGTCGAACGTGATTCCGCGGAACAAGGAGCCGTCGATTCCTTGCACCGGCGTCCTTTCCAGCCGCCCGGCGAGGTCGAAGAACTTGGCGCGTACCTGCTTCGGCGTGGCGCCCAGCCCGTACTGCGGATGGGCGGCCGCGAACTTCGCGAAGTCCGGGAACCGATCCTCCAGGCCCCGGCCGAACCTCTGCTGGGCGGTGCGGTCGTAACCACCGGGCCCCAGGTTGCTGTCGAGCACGAACCGGTCGCTGCGCTGAGGGAACAACGTCGTATAAACCGAACCGAGATAGGTGCCGTACGAGGTCCCGAGGTAAGAAATTTTGGGCTCGCCCAGCGCTTCGCGGATCCGGTCCATGTCCCGGGCGGTGTTCGCGGTGGTGATGTGGGGCAGCAACGCGGCCGTCTCCGCCGTCGTGCACTGCCGGGCGATCGCCTTCGCAATCGTGGCGTCCTTCAGCACTTCGGCCGCATCGCTGGGGTACGGGAGGTTTCGCCGCGCGATCTGCTCCGGCGTCACGTCGCAAGTCACCGGCGTGCTGTGGCCGACACCGCGGGGGTCGAACCCGATCACGTCGTACCGGTCCTGGACGCTTGTGGGCAGAGGCTGCGGCGACAAGTCACTCGCGAGCAGGCCGGGGTAACTCAGTCCGCCCGCGCCGGGGCCGCCCGGGTTGGTCAGCAGGACACCCCGGCGCTGCGACAGGTCTTTGCTCTTCAGGCGGGAGACCGCGACGTCGATCTGCCGGCCCCGCGGCTTCCGATAGTCGAGCGGGACCTGGACTGTCGTGCATTCCAGTCCGGGCAACGCGCTGTCGGCCGGGCACGACCCCCACTGCGGGCTGCTGACCGTCGTCGCCTCGGACACTCCGAGCACGGGCAGCACCGAGGTCGCCGCGACCACGGAGGCGAGCAGCACCGACAAGGTTTTTCGCATCTGGCTTTCCCCACTCGAGGCTGTCCGGACGGGTGGACGCACTCAGTGGAAACCCTGTCCTCGCCACACGGTCAAGGGAGTGGAGATGTGGGCCGGGGCCTCTGGTGACCGTCGAGCTGGTTTTGCACATCCCGGGGCACCCGGACCCCGCGGGTCCGCAGATCGGCGATGAAGCGGGCCGCGAGCGGGTCGGGCTCTCCCGGCGTCACCGCGACCACCTGGCGGCTCCACCGGGGTGAGAAGGAGCGGACCACGCCCGGGAAGCCCGCGCTGACGGCACTGACCGGACTTATCGCGATGCCGAGGCCGGCCGCCGCGAGCTGCGGCGCCGCGGAGGTGACCGACGTTCTCAGCACCGGATTGAGGCGGATTCCGGCGGCGCTGAGCGACCGGTCGAGCCACCTGCTCAAGCCGTTGTCCGGAGCGAAGTGCACCAAGTCCTCACCGTCGAGCTCGGGCAGCTGCACCGACTGCCGCTCGGCCAGCCGATGGTCCTTCGGCGCCGTCAGCACGATCTCCTCCTCAGCGATGACCGTGGAGGGGAAACGGCCGTCCGCCGGGCCGGGCAGCACCCATACATCGACATCCTCGCCGTCGGCGGAGCCGAACAGGCCGTCCGGCGTGACCGCCTCCCGGATGCCGATCGCCACATGCGGATGGTGGCGATGCCAGGCGCGGATCACCGGGGCGAGCAACGGCACGGTCAGGCTCTGCGCGCAGACCAGGCGCAGCGATCCGCCCTTCGCCTCGCCTGCGGCCCGGGCCGAGCGCACCGCTGATGCGGCCGCGTCGAGGGCTCGTCGGGCGTCCGCGACGGCGGAGCGACCGGCCGGGGTGAGCGAGACCCCTCGGGCTTCCCGGCGCAGCAGGGGTGTGCGGGTCTCGCGTTCCAGCGCGGCGATCTGCTGGGACACCGCGGGTTGCGACGAGTGGAGCAGCCGGGCCGCCTCGGTGATGGATCCGGTGTCGGCGACCGCGACCAGACATTCGAGCGCACGCAGGGTAGCCATTCAGAAATCTTATCGGAGACAGCCGGAACATAAATGCAGCTGAGGGAAGCAATGCCGGTCACGCGTTGCTGGAACCAGGCAGAGATCATGACCAGCGAGGAGAGCGACATGGCACAGACGTTCATCACCGGCGGTTCCGGCTTCATCGGCCGGAGCCTGATCCGGCGGCTCGTGGCCGAGGGGCACGCGGTCAAGGTTCTCGTCCGCAGTGAGGTGTCGGCCGGCGTCGTGGCTGCGCTGGGCGCTGAGCCGGTGCGCGGCGAGCTGACCGATCCTGATACCTGGCGCGCCGGCGTCGAGGGCAGCGAGGTGCTGTTTCACCTGGCGGCGGAGACGGACATCACGGCTGAGCGGGAGCGGCAGGAGCTGGTGACGGTGGGCGGCACCCGGGCCGCCGTGGAAGCGGCCCGGCTGGCCGGGGTGGCCCGTTTCGTCCACTGTGGCAGCGAATCCGCCCTCCTGGCCGGGGAGCCGCTCGTCGACGTCGACGAGAGCGCGCCATTGCGACCCGACTCGGAAGCCGCGTACTGCGCAACGAAGGCGGAGGCCGAGGCGTTGGTCCTGGCCGCGAACGCGCCGGGGTTCGCCACCGTGTCGATCCGGCCGCGGTTCGTGTGGGGCCCCGAGAGTTCTCTGGTCGAAGGTCTCGTGCACGCGGCCCGCAACGGCGAGTTCGCCTGGATCGAGGGCGGCCGGCACACCACCGACGTCACCTTCGTCGACAACGCGGTCGAAGGTCTGGTCCGGGGATGGCTGCGTGGCCGGCCGGGTCAGGCGTACTTCATCACCGACCAGCACCGTGTGATCCTCCGCGAGTTCCTCGAGGACAACTTCGCGATCTACGGGCTTGACGCCACGATCCCCGACCTGGACGCCGCGACCGCTGCCCGCGTAATTCCGGTTCCGGCGCGCTGGTTCCTGGAGCAGACCTGCACGCTGCGCACCGACAAGGCCATCGCCGAACTCGGATATCGGGCCATCGTGTCGCAGGTCGAGGGCTTGGACGCCGTACGGAAGGCGGTCACCCGCAGCGCCGCCTGAGGTCCGCGCCGCTGATCGGGCGGGTATGGGGTGAGAACCCGCCGGAGTGTTACACGACGCCGGCCGGCGGGTCGTCGGCCGGCCGATAGTTCAAGGAGGTTGCCGCCGCGGTGAGCTTGATCAGCCAGTCCGCCTCGACCGATGCGGCGACCACACGCACCGACCGGCCCGCCGCCGACGCTCGCGCGGCCACCTGCAGCAGCACGCGCAGACCGGCGGCGTCGCAAAAACCCAGCCCGCGCAGATCCATCCGGATTTCCGGCGCCCGGGAGCGGTCGATCAAAACGCTCAGCTGGGTGCGGGCGGCATCAGCGGTGGAGAAGGTCAGTTCACCGGTAACCGCAAGGGTGATGCTTTGAACGGCTGCGGTGTCCGCGACCACCCATACCGCTGCGGCCGGATCCGAAAACGATGTCATCTTGGCCTCCTCTGCGCACAGTCGGCGGCAAACCCACAGTGACCTGCATCTACGATGCCGTTGCCCGTACGCGGGGACTGCCGGGAGGCATGCGACGGCTCGCATCAGCGAGGCGGCATACCCGCCCGTGCGATCCTTAAAGGCCGGTCTTTCGAGTAATCACCGGTGAGGGCGGCACGACTACCCCGACAGCGCTTCCGCGGCGTCGGCCAGTGAGACCTCGGCCGCGGCGGCCCAGACCCGTAACCGCAGGTAAGCCTCATCGGCATCGAGCTGTTCGCGGGCCATGATCACACCGACGGCACGCTGAACAGTTGCCCGGACCGCCAAGGCCCGGGCGAGTCCGGTCAGTAGCTGCTGTCCGCCGGCGTCGATGCCCGCCGGCCGGCTGTCATCGGACATCTGACCTTCGGCGTAGACCAGGCGGGCACCCTCGATGAGTGGGAGCATCGCCGCGGTATCCCGGCTGTAGAGGTTGAGCACGGCGATCGGCGTCCCGCTGCCGGCGAACAACGGCACTGACAGCGAGGCCTGCAGGCCCAGAACGTGGGCTGCCTGGTAGAACCGTGGCCACGACATCGTCGCCGCGACGTCGGGCACGGGCACCGGCGCACCCGTCTCGGCGGCCTGCACACACGGTCCGGCTTGCCCGGAGTACTGGGCCTGGTCCACCGCCCGAGCCAGCTCACTGCTCGCGGCGACGGTGGTATAGCCGCCCCCGCGCCACGCCGTAATCGACGCATAGTGGACGCCCGACACCGTATCGGCCGTCAACCGAGCGGCCGTCGTGAGATGCACGTCAACAATGGACGCATCGTCCGGCGTCCCGGCCAGAGCCACCAGGATGCCCACCAGCTCGCTCATCCGTGCTCGAGCGACGCCGGCAGCCGGTAGTGCAACAGCATGCGGGTGCCTCCCGTGGGGGAGGCGGTGATGTCGGGGCTGCCGAAGACGTGACTGATCACCCAGAGGCCCCGGCCACCGCTCGTACCGCCGGGCAGGCTGACCGGCATGGTCACCTCGGCCGGGAAACCGGGCCCGTCGTCGCTGATCTCGCACCACAGGCTGCCGGCGTGTGACCACAGCCACAGCCGGCCGCAACCGCCGCCATGACGTACCGCGTTGGCCATCGCCTCATGGATGGCCAGCACAAGCTCGAAGCGTGAAGGGTCATGCAGGCCGGCGGCCGACAAGCGTTGACGCACCACGGCCCGAAGTGCTGTCAGCGTATGAGAGTCGAAGCGACGGACCAGGGGAGCCGGATCGAGAATCGCGCCCGGGCCGGCCCCGGCGACGGCATGATCTGCTTCCAAGACCATCCGGGCGGCCTCCACCAACGGCCGGCCGACACGCTTGCTGTACCGCAGGAGCTCCCCCTGAGCGGCGTCGATACCGATGCCCAGACGCTCGGCGACCACCCCCTTGGCCCGCTCGATGAGCACCCTGCTGTTCAGCACGTGGCGCAACTGCTCCCCCAGCACCTGCCGCTGAGCGAGCGAGCGGTGCTGCAACAGGCCGACCGTGCTCACGTTCGCCAGTGCCTGCCCCAGCCGGACCTCGTCGCCGCCGAGCGCCCCGGGCTGCGTACGCAGGAGGGCAAGCACCCCGATGACCTCGCCGCGCAGGCGCATCGGCAGCGCGTACACCGACCGGAACCCGGCGGCGCAGGCTTGCCGGGCGAATCGCGGCCACCGCCCGTCACCGGGCGCGAGACCGAGAACAGCCACCGGCTCGCCGGTAGTGAAGCTCGCCGCGCACGGTGCCGCTTGGATCTCGAACAGCTCCAGCAGCCGCCCGTACTCCGCCGAAGCCGCCGTCAGCCGTAACGCTCCGCCCTGGTCGGCCACCAGCACACCGGCCGCCTGCACGTCCAGAAGTTGCACGCACCTGCCGGTGAGCAGATGCAGAAACTCGACCACATCGATGTCGGTGACCAGCGTGTCGGACAGCTCCATGAACGCCTCGGCAACCGCTTGTTCCCGCGACATGCTCACCTCGTCCCATTCCCATCATCGACATCGCGATGCTGCGGGCCGTCGAGCTCGTCGAAGCGCAGCCTGCGAGCCACCACTTCGTCGGCCACCTCGTCCAACTCGCGCTCGGCCGCGAACGCATAAGCACGCAGACGGGTGAACGCCTCGTCGGCCGGCACGTCCAGCTGCACACTGACCATGCCGGTGGCCTGATGCACCACCGCCCGCTGCGCCAGATAGCTTCCGGCTCCCCCACCGCCGGTTGTCCCGTCACCGGCCAGGACCTCGGCCAGCAGCAGGTCGGTGACCGCATCGGCGAAATCCCACGCGTCTGCCAGCAGCTGACCCTCCACGGTGCCCGCATCGCCGCTGTACAGATCGAGCACCCCGACACTCAGCGGGCCGGCCCGCAGCGGGAGCGCGAACACCGCCCGCGCTCCCGCCTGCAGGGCCGCCCCGGCGAACGCCGGCCATCGGCCGCGCCACTCCGAAGCCTGCAAATCACCGGCCAGCACCGGGCTGCCGGTGTCGAAGGCATCCCGGCCCGGCCCTTCACCGAGCAGGAGTTGCAGCTGCTCCACCCGCGCACTGACCGCGTCGCTGGCATAGCGCACCTGCTGCGGCGCCGTGGCCGTCATCACCGCCACCCCCACACCCCGGATGCCGGGGAAATGAGCCACGCACGCCTGACACAACGTGCTTACATCCGGGCCGTACGCCGAGATCAGCCGATCCACCCGGGGCCGCCGCGAAGAGCTAGTCACCACAACCACGGCGGGCCTCGCTATACCGCATACGCCGGTCGCCGACCATCTCAGCAAACCCCCAACCCGGCCCGGAGCCACCGCGCGGCCGACCAGGCATCACGACCGCCGGCCGTCTCACCGCGACAGCATCGTCCGCATCTATGGCAGAACCGCCACGAGCCTACGCCCGAATCACCCACCGGAAAGTAACCCGTTCGGGGTCTAGGGACCGGGATGCCCGAAGCGCCTCGCCGGGGCCAAGACCTTGGGGAACGCCGCGGGAGAGGTTCGACGCCGACGATTTGGGCGAATGCGACCCGCGTCGAACGGTCTGCTTTTACCGTGACGTTGTGGGGCACCGGGCAGTAAAGCCGTAGGGCGTCCGGCCGGCCGGTCAGCGGCGCAAGAGGAGACAACGAAGATGGCGATGGACGCGCGTGGCGGCTTGCTGGGGTGGTTCGCGGATCGCAAGGTCACCACCAAGCTGGCCGTCCTGTCCACGGTTCTGCTCGCGGTCGCCCTGGTGGTCGCGGTCACCGGCTATCGATCGACGGTTTCGCAGCGAAGCCTGGTCGAGCAGCTCGGCGACCTGCGCGTCGTGACCCACGAGCTCGACACGCTGAAGACCAACAATGCGGATTTCAGTGGCTACCAGATCAGTTACGCCTGGGACGCGAGTTTCATCGGAGGCGCCAAGGCGGTAGATCCGCAGGCCGAGAACCGCAAAGGCTTCCTCGACATCGTCGCCGCGATCAAGGCGAATCTCGCCGCCATCCACACCGATCACCTCACTGCCTCCGAAAAGGCTCAACTCACCACCTTGCGGGACCTTTTCACTCAGCTCTTCGCCGAGGACGACAAGGTGGCGGCGACGTACCAGAAGAACACCCGGCAAGCCGTCGACCAGGCCCGCAAAATGATCATGGGCCCGTCCTGGACGCTGTACTTCAAGATCGTCGAGGTGACGAACGGGCTCGCGGACTCCGTCGACACACGCAGCCAGGCGGTGCAGAAACAGGCTCGTGAGGCATCAGCGGCGGCCATCCGGGGAATCGGCCTGGCGCTGGTGATCGGCATCGCGCTGGCCGTTGCGCTCTCCGTGCTCGTGACCCGGCTCATCGGCCGTCCGCTGGCCCGGGTCTCCGAGGTGGTGCGGGCGCTCTCTTCCGGCGATCTCCGGCCCCGAGCCGCCGTACGGCAACGCGACGAGATCGGGCAGATGGCGGCGGAACTCGATCAGGCCCTGGACGGGTTCGGCGACATGGTCGGCACCCTCATCGCCAGTTCCAGTTCGCTGAACAACTCGGCGAACCATCTGCTCACCGTCAGCAGCCAGATCTCGACCGCGGCCGAGGAGACCTCCACCCGAGCTGACGGCGTGTCCTCCGCGGCCGGCACCGTCTCGGAAAACGTGCAGACGGTCGCGGCCGGGTCGGAGCAGATGGGCGCTTCGATCAGGGAAGTCGCCCACAACGCCGCCCAAGCGGCCAACGTCGCCCGTTCGGCCGTGCAAAGCGCCGAGTCGGCCACCGCCACCGTCTCCAAGCTGGGCACCAGTTCCTCGGAGATCGGCAATGTGATCAGTGTGATCACCTCGATCGCCGAACAGACGAATCTGCTCGCGCTCAACGCCACCATCGAGGCCGCCCGGGCCGGGGAAGCGGGCAAGGGATTCGCGGTCGTCGCCACCGAGGTCAAGGATCTCGCGCAGGAAACCGCCAAGGCGACCGAGGACATCGGCCGACGGGTTCAGACGATCCAGGGCGACGCCAACGCCGCCGCCCACGCGATCACCGAGATCACCGGGGTGATCGAGCAGATCAGCGACTTCCAGGCCACCATCGCGTCCGCGGTCGATGAGCAGACGGCGACCACCGGCGAGATGAGTCGGAACGTGAGTGCGGCGGCCAACGCTTCGGCGGACATCGCCGCGAACATCGGTCGGGTTGCCTCAGCCGCACGGGACACCGTACGGGGCGTGGAGGACACGAAACAGTCGGCCGGCGACCTGGCCCAGGTGTCGAACACCCTTCAGGCGACCATCGCCCGGTTCCGCGTCTAGGATGCGTCGAGGTAGCGGCGGGCCGCGGCCAGGGACAGGCGTGCGTGTTCCTTGGGCCCTACGGAGGCGACGGAGTCGGCTCGCGGAATCTCCAGGGCGTACGGGATGCCGGAGGGCAAGGCGTCGAGGATGCCGTGCACGTCGATGCCGCCGTCGCCGGGGAAGAGCCGCTCGAAGCGGGCCGTCCGGATCAGGCCCTCGTCGGTGGCCGGGATGGCGGCGAGGGCGTCGCAGACGTGCACGAAGTGGAACCACTCGGCGGGAAGGCGCCGCAGTTCCCGCACGTCGGACTGTGACCGGGCGAAGTGCAGCAGGTCGACGAGGATGCCCGCGTTCGGCTGGCCGGCGGCGCGCAGCACCCGGGCCGCCTCGTGCAGGTCGCTGGTCTGGGTCCAGGACGGGAACTCGAGGTCGATGATCAGCCCGAGCGGACGGGCCATCTCGCAGAGCCGCGCGAAGTTGTCGACCTTGCGCTGGGGATCCGGGTCGGGAAGCTGGCTGATGACATGCCGGGCGCCGAGTTCGGCTCCCGCTTCCAGGACGCGCCGGAAGGTTCGCGGGTCGTCGTCGGGGCCGATGCGGGCCAGTTCGATGTCGAGGACTTCGATGCCGGTGGCGGCCAGCCGCGCCTTGGTGGTCCGCATGAGCGCGGGATCGGTGGTGAGCGGGTGGTTCGGCTCCTGGGGTGTCACCCGGGTCAGGCGCAGCCCGACGTAGCGGTACCCGGCCTCGGCCGCCGCATCGACCAGATCGGGCGGGGACAGGCTCAGCGCGGTGAGATGGGCCAGGGAGTAGTCCCGCCGGCTGTGCCGCATGGCCGCTATCCGGCGCTCGCGGTGGCCCGCCATCCGCACCGGCACGCTGTTCGGGTCGCCGAATCCCCGGTAGTTCCCGATTCGCTGCACCACTTCGAAGAACACGCGCGAGCCGACCACCGCGGTATAGAAGTGCAGGTAGTCGCCGTGCTCGTCGCGGTCGAAGAGCACCGAGCAGGCACGCATCTCGGCCAGCAGACCGGCCGGCAGTTCCCAGTGCGTGTCGAGGTAGTCGTAGTAGTTGCCGGGGATCGGCAGGACGGTCGCGCGCAGCTGTTTCGCCGCGGCGATGGCGTCGGTCGTCGCGAACGCGATGTGCTGAGGGCTGTGGACGCCCGGCGCCCAGTCACCGCGCCGCATGAGCGCGGCGTTGAGCGCGATCCGCACCTGCCCGGACGGGTCGGTGAACGCCCGGCTGCGCACCATGCCGAACGGCGCGGCGAGTTCCTGCGGCTCCCCGGGCCGCAGACCGAAGACACACCGGTAGAACAGCGAGGCCTGGTCGAAGTCGTCAACGGTCTCGGTGAGCGCCACGTGGTCGATGCCGGCAGTCCACGCGACGCCGCTCGGCGGCTCGCCGGTGGCCGCGAAGTCCGCCGTCCAGGTGTCGCCGTGGCAGAAGAAGACGGCGGTGCCGTCCGGGGCGGCTACCGAGTTGAGTTCGGCTTCGCCGGGCCGGCGACTGCGCGGCAGCAGCGGGGCCAGCAACCGGTCGGCGCGGCGGGCGGAGCCGGCGGGATCGCTGCCGGCGACGCCGAGCGCGCAGATGGCCGCGGTGCCCGGCGCGATGGCCTGGTGCGGCGCCGCGTTGAGCAGGATCCGGGCGTCGCCCTGTTGCCAGAGGTCCACGGGTTTGGAGCGGTGCCGTCCGGTCCGGGTGAAGCCCAGGTCGGCGAGGAGCCGGCCGACTGCCGGGCCCGAGTCGTCGTCCACGCCCAGTTCGACGAAGGCGTATCCGCCGAGCTCGGCCGTGGGTGGCAGGCCGGCCGTCAGTGTGCGCAGGGCGCGCATGCCATCGACGGCGATCTGCCACGGGTCCATCTGGCGGTAGATGTCGTTGCCCACGGCCAGCGACAGCGGGCCACCGTATCCGGCGTCGTCGACCCGCGACAGGAACCCTTCGAGGTCCAGGACGCCAAGACCGGGGAAGAGCCGGTGGTGCCGGCTGTCCTCGGCCGTGCTCGCGCCACGGTGGGCGTCGGCGACCCGCACGTGGACGAGACGGTCGCCGGGAACGGTCGCGACCACGCTCGCATCGTCGGGCCCGGTGAGGACGTGGAAGCTGTCCAGACCCAGGCCGAGTGCGGGGTGGCCGGTCCGGCGCACGATCTGCCACGCGTGACCGGTGGTGCGCACGAATCGGCCCCACGGCACCGCCGCGTAGGCCAGTCGCAGGCCGTGCTCGCCGGCCAGCGAGGCCAGACGTGACAGTTGCGCCGCGGCCTCATCGTCGTCGTCGAGCACACCGGAGCCGGACGAGCGAATCAGCACGGTCCGTACGCCGAACTGCTCGAGCTGGGCGAACTCGCGACCGGCCCGCCGCAGCACCGTGGTGAAGGTGTCGGCGTCAGCGGGTTCGAAGTCCCACGACGACCGGTAGACGTCGGCGGTGAGGCCGCGGTCCGCGCACTCCTGACGCAGCCGCGACGCCGTCCACGGCGACGCAATGAGGTCGGTGCGGCCGAGTTCGATGCCGTCGAACGACGCTGCCGCGGCCGCGGCCATCTTGTCGGCCAGGGTGCCCGACAGGCTCTCGGTCGAGATGGTCAGACGCTGCACCCCAGCGGCCGGGCGAACACGCGAGTCGATGGCGCCCACGGGACCTGCCTCCTTGATCAGCGGTGGATGAGATGGGCGCGGAGCCTCAGAACCGCACCGCCGCATCGGCCACGGCCAGTCCGGCCCGGTCGGCGCCCCACACCGTCACGACGTCGTCGCCGCCGACGGCCGGCGGCGACCGCAGCCAGTCGTCCAGGCCGATCACCCGGGGCCGGCCGGCCCCCGGCACCGGGGGCAGGTGGCCGTCCTCGCCGACGGCCACGACGACCACCTCGGGGCCCTGGGAAGCGATCAGCTCCGGGGTTGCGGCGGCGGCGAGGCGCACCTCGACGCCGAGACGGGACAACTCGGCGTCGTACCACTGCAGCAGACGGCCGAACTCGGGCCGGCTGGGCAGACCGGCGGCAAGCCGGAACCGCCCGCCGGGCCACGGCTCGGCCTCCAGAACGGTGACGTCGTGTCCCTGCTCGGCGGCGCAGCGGGCGGCCTCCAGCCCGGCGACGCCCGCACCGACGATCAGCACCCGGCGCCGGGCGGACGCCGGCTCGGCCGCGGGCGCGTCCTCGTGCGAGGTGGCCGGGTTGACCAGGCACCAGATCGGCTGTTGCGTGTGCAGCTCGTCGATGCAGCCCTGATTGCAGCCGATGCACGGCCGGGGCAGACGGCCGGCCACAACCGTCCTGGTCCAGGACGGGTCGGTGTGCTGGGCCCGGCCCACCGCCACCAGATCGGCCGCCCCCGATTCGAGCACCTGCTCGGCCACCTCGCCGGTGGGGATCCGGCCGGCGACACAGATCGGCTTGCCGAACTCGCGGAACCGGGCCGCGGACGGCGCGAGCACCGCCCGGGCGACCTCGCCGGGCTGCACCATCCACTCCCCCGCCTCGTACGAGCCGGCCGAGATGTCGAGGACGTCGACCGGGTCCAGACAGACGCGGCGGACCAGGGCCAGCGTCGCCTCCGCGTCGAGCCCGCCGGAAACGCCCTCGAAGGCGGACAGGCGCAGGAACAAGGCCGGTCCGGGCGCCTGGCGCCGGATCTCGGCCAGCACCTCGTCGAGGAAGGCGGTCGGATCGGCGTACCGGTCGTCGCGCCGGTTCGTGCGCGGCGACAGGAACTGGTGGATCAGGTAGCCGTGCGCGGCGTGCACCTCGAGGACGTCGATTCCGGCGTCCGCGCACCGTCGGGCGGCCGCGCCGAAGGCCACCACGATCTGTGCGACCTCGTCCGTGCCGAGTTCGCGCGGGGTGCGCCCGCGGAACGCGACAGGCGACGGTGCGACCGCCTGGAAGCCGGAGACCGCCGGATCGGTGACCCGGCCGCCGTGGTTGAGCTCCACCCCGGCCAGGGCTCCCTCGGCGTGCACCGCGTCGGCGACAGCACGCAGGCCCGGCCCGGCATGGTCGGCGTGCGCGCCGAGTTGCCGGGCCCGGCCGCGCCCGTCGGCCCGCACGTAGGTCGCCTCGGTGAAGACCAGCGCGGCGCCGCCCGCCGCGCGGGCCCGCAGGTACGCGACGTAGCGGCCGGTCACCCGGCCGTCCACCGTGCCGTAGTTGCGCTCCATCGGCGGGCTGACCACCCGGTTGCGCAGCACGGTCCGTCCGAGGGGGAACGGCTCGCCGAGCACGGCTCACAGCCCCAGATAAATCTGTCGTACGCGGGGATCGTGTCGCAGCTGCGCCGAGGTGCCGGTCATCGCCACCTCGCCGTTCTCGACCACGAGGCAGCTGCTGGTCGCCTCGAAGGTGAGCTTGGCGTTCTGCTCGACGAGCAGGAGGGAAAGGCCCTCGGCCCGCAGCCGGAGCAGGACCGCGAGGATGTCCTCGACAAGCTTCGGGGACAGTCCCATCGACGGTTCGTCGAGCAGCAGCAGCCGCGGACGCGACATCAGCGCGCGGCCGATGGCGAGCATCTGCTGCTGGCCGCCGGAGAGCGCGCCGGCCAGCCGGCCGCGCATCTCGCCGAGTACGGGGAACAGGTCGTACACCTCGGTCAGGGTCTGCCGGGTCGCCGTGTTCCACTTACGGGCGTACGCGCCGAGCAGCAGATTCTTTTCGACCGGCAGCCCGGCGAACACGTGCCGGCCCTCCGGGACGTAGCCGATGCCGTGGCGCACCATGTTGCGGGCGCTGACCGTACTCAGGTCGATGTCGCCGAAGCTCAACGTGCCCACCTTGCGCGGCACCAGGCCCATCACCGCTTTGAGGGTGGAGGTCTTGCCGGCGCCGTTCGCCCCGATGACGCCGATCGCCTCGCCACCGGGCACCGAGAAGCTCAGGTCCCGGACCGCGCAGACGCCTCCGTAGTGCACGGTGAGGCCCTCGACGGTGAGCGTGGCGATGCCGGTGCGGGCCGTCGTGGTCATCTCGTCGCCTCCGGAACGCTGGGCAGGTCGTCGGCCGTCATGGAGTCCCCCAGGTAGGCCTCGATGACGGCCGCGTCGCGCGCCACCTCGTCCGGCCGCCCCTCGGCGATGATCCGCCCGCTGGCCAGCACGGTGATCTGCTCGCACAGCGACATGACCAGTCCCATGTTGTGCTCGATGATGATCACGGTGATGCCGCTGTCCCGGACGGATCGGACGATCTCGCTGAGCTGCCGGACCTCTTCACCGTTGAGGCCGGCGGCCGGCTCGTCGAGCAGCAGCAGGGTGGGTGCGGCGGCCACGGCCCGCGCGATCTCCACGCGGCGCTGGATGCCGTAGGGCAGCGCCTTCGGGGCCAGCCGGGCGAACTCGGCCAGCCCGTAGCGTGTCAGCACCTCGCGGGCCTGCCGGTGCAGGTCGCGGTCGCGGCGCAGCACGCTGAGCGGTCGCAGGACGTACCGCCAGCTCTGCCGGGTGCGGCTGCGGTCGAGAGAGACGAGCAGGTTCTCCTCGACGGTGAGGTCGCCGAACAGCCGCAGGTTCTGGAACGTGCGGGACATGCCGGCGCGGGACAGCCGGTAGGGTGCCTGGCCGGTCATGTCCCGCCCCAGGAACCGCACCTTGCCGCCGGTCGGGCGGTAGAGGCCGCTGATCACGTTGAACAGCGTGGTCTTGCCCGAGCCGTTGGGCCCGACGATGCCGCGGATCTCCCGGTCGGCGACCGTGAGGGACACGTCGTCGAGGGCTTTGAGTCCACGGAACTGCTTGCTCACGTGGTCAATCTCAAGGATCGGGGTGGTACGCCGGGCGGTGTCGCCGGCCGGTCGGGTCTCGTACGGCTGGAAGGGTTGAAGCTGTGCCGCCGTGCCCGGGCCGCCGCGACGCCGGGCCAGCAACGCCCTGATCCGCACCGGCAGCCCGGCCAGGCCGGTGGGGGCGAAGACGACGACCAGAACGACCACCGAGCCGTACGCGACCTGGGCGATCGTCGGATGGTCGACCAGGGCCTCGCGCACCAGGGCGAGGCTCACCGCGCCGACCACGCAGCCGATCAGACTCTGCCGTCCGCCGATGATCACCATGCCGAGCAGCAGGAACATGTTGGCGATGTTGAAGGATTCGGGGGCGACGTACCGGATGAGCCCGGCGTAGAGCACCCCGGCCACTCCGCCGTAGACGCTCGCGAGCATGAAGGCGGTCATCCGCAGGACCGGCACCTCGGCGCCGAGGGCGCCCGCGGCGAGGGCGTCGTCGCGCATGGCCCGCATGCGCCGGCCCAGGCTCGTGCGGACGATGAAGAGCCCGAACGCCAGCACCACCGCGAAGACGGCCAGTTCCAGGTAGTAGTAGAGGTATTCGCTGGACAGGTCGATCCCGGGCAGTGCCGGGGCGGGGATCGCCGAGATGCCCTCGGCGCCGCCGGCGATCTCGGCGTTGGTCACCCAGTTGGTGAAGGCGAGGGCCAGGCCGAGGGTCACGATGCCGAGATAGTGGGATTGGACCCGCAGCGCCGGCGTGCCGACGACCACGCCGATGACCACAGTGGCCAGCACAGCCAGCACGGCGGAGACCCAGAAGCCGAGGCCTTGGTGTGTGGTCAGGATGGCGGTGACGTAGGCGCCGACGCCGAAGAACGCGACCTGGGAGAGGTTCACCTGACCGGCGACGCCCATCACCAGGCCGAGGCCGATGGCCAGGATGGCGAAGATCAAAATGACGTTGACGACGTGGATCGCGTACGAGTCCAGGCCGTACGGCAGGAACCACAGAGCCAGTCCGATGAGGCCCGCGACCGCGATGCGCTGTTTCATGCCCGGTTCACCGTCCGCTCGCCGAAGACGCCGGTCGGCCGCACCATGATGATCACCGTGAACACGAGGAAGGTGACCAGCTCGGAGTAGCCCTGGAAGTGCCCGGCGGTGAAGGAGTCGAGAATGCCGATCGCGAGACCACCGACGATGGCCCCGGGGATGCTGCCGAAACCGCCGAGGATGGCCGCGGCGAAGCCCTTGATGCCGAGGGCGCCGCCCAGCGCGGGACTGACGTACAGCAGCGGGCCGACCAGTCCGCCGGCCAGCGCGGCCAGACCGGCGCCGATCATGAAGGCGATCGCGTTGCTGCGCCCGACGTGGATGCCGACCGCGGTGGCCGCCTCGTGGTCCATGGCGACCGCCTGCATCGCGGCGCCGCGCTTGGTGCGCGAGAGGAACAGGACGAGCAGGACCGTCGCCGCGGCCGCGATGGCCAGGACCACGAGGTCGTAGGTGCGGATGCGCAGTCCGAACAGCTCGATCGGCGCGGACGGCACCGGCGAGGGCACCGCGCGGCCGGTGGCGCCCCAGATCATGATGATCAGCGCGTCCAGCACGATCCCGAAGCCGATGGTGCCGATCAGCATGAGGTCGAAGTCGCGGTTCTCCAGCGGTCGCAGCACCCGCTCGATGACCAGGCCGATGGCTCCGGTCAGACCGATCGCGACCACCATGGCCAGGGCGAACGGCAGCCGGGTGGACAGGTAGAAGGTGGAGGCGAGGTAGGCGCCGACGGTCACCACATTGCCATGGGCGAAGTTGACCAGGCCCATGGTGCGGTAGACCAGGGAGAACCCCAGAGCCACCAGGGCATAGACGGCACCGAGACTGACCCCGCCGATGACGGTCTGCAGGAAGACCTGCATGGTTCTCCTTCTGATGGCGGTGCCCGGCGCCGCGGGAGTTCGGCGCCGGGCCTCGGCGGGAAAGGCGTCAGGCGCCGGCGGCGACGAGCTTGCCGGAGCGGATGATGCCGATCGAGGTCTCGAAGATGCCGACGCCGGTCCGGTCGTAGGCGAAGTCGCCCAGCAGGCCCGGGTACTTGGTGCCCCGGATGGCCTCGGCCAGGTCCTTGCCGGTGGCCACGTTGCTGGTCTTGAGCGCGGTCAGCAGGATCTGGGTGCCGTCGTAGGCCTTGGCACCGTGCAGTTCGGCCTCCTCGTTGAACTTCGCCTTGTACGCGGCGGCGAACTTCTTCGAGGCCTCGTTGATCTCGTTGCTCAGGTACGGGGAACTGACGATGGTGCCCTCGGCGTTCTTGGCGCCCGCCGTGTCCACGAAGACCGGCGTGCCCTGCGGCGCCGCGCCGGCGAAGGTGGCGGTGATGCCCAGATCCCGCGCCTGCTTGACGATCAGGCCGGACTCCACCTCCTCGGCGCCGAGGAAGATCACCTTGGGGTTCTTCTGGCGGATCGAGGTGAGTACGGCGCTGAAGTCCTTCTGCTCGGTCGTGACCACCTGGTC
The DNA here is from genome assembly GCF_055562135.1 of Actinoplanes sp. NPDC021490. Classification (NCBI taxonomy): domain Bacteria; kingdom Bacillati; phylum Actinomycetota; class Actinomycetes; order Micromonosporales; family Micromonosporaceae; genus Actinoplanes; species Actinoplanes sp. NPDC021490. The sequence continues at coordinate 140,818 of NZ_JBVHFW010000007.1, read as the reverse complement.
GACGACCGGCGTGACGCCGCGGCTCTGCAGCGCCTTCAGGAAGGCGTCGTGCTCACCCTTGCCGTACCCGCCGTTGTTGGTGATCATCGCGATGCTCTTGATGCCCTCGCCGTCCACGATGTGCTTGGCCAGGGTCTCGTCGTAAGTGGTGCTGGTCGGCCCGTTGAGGAACAGGAACTCGCTGCCGGCGCCGACCAGACCCGGCGACTGCCCGGAGGTGATGTTCGGGATCGCCGCCTGCTTGAGCAGGGGCGCCATGGCGATGGTGACCGCGCTCTCCGCGGTGCCGATCATCGCGATGTAGCCCTCGCTGTCGATCTTGCGGGCCAGGTTGGTGCCGATCGTCGGGTCGCCCTGGTCGTCGAAGACGTCAAGCTGGATCTGACGGCCGTTGACACCGCCCTGGGCGTTCCATTCGTCGACGGCCAGCCGGGCGCCCTTGAGCTCCCAGGCGCCCAGCGAGCTCAACTGCCCGCTCTGCGCGTCGACCACGGCGATCTTGATGGGTCCGGAGCCGCTTCCCGACTCCTCCTCGTCCGAACCGGGAGCGCTGCAGCCGGTGGCCAGGACGGTGGCGAGCACGGCGACGGTGGATATGGCAGCGGCGGCACGGCGTCGGGCCATGGGCGTCTCACCTCTTTTAGGTTGGGCGTTACTCGAAAAGGCCCTGATAGATGTCCTTGATGTTCCAGTGGCCCGGGGTGGGCACCGGCTCGTTGACCATCGGCACATCGATCACCGCGGGACGGCGGCGATCGATTGCCGACTTGAGGGCGGCGGTGAGCTCGCCCGGTTCCGCGACCAGGTAGCCGTCGGCGCCGCAGGCGCGGCCGAGAGCTGCGAAATCGGGGCTGTACGGGTTGCCGTCCGGATCGACGAAGTCGCACCCGTAGCTGCGGCCGAAGAAGTTCGACTGCAGGTCTGAGATCGTGCCGTGGGCACGGTTGTTCATCACCAGGAAGATGACCGGCAGGCCTTGCTCGACCGCCATCGGCAGGGCGGGCAGCTGCGCGCTCATGCCGCCGTCGCCGATCAGCGCGACCACGACCCGTTCCGGCTGGGCGATCTGCACACCGAGCGCCGCGGCGGGCCCGAAGCCCATCGTGGAGGCCCCGCCGGGGGTGATGAAGCGGCCGGTGGCGGGCAGCGGATAGCACTGGGCGACGCCGTTCTTGTTCCAGCCGACGTCGGTGACCAGCACCGCGTCGTCGGGCAGGGCGGCCCGCAGGTCGGCCAGGATGCGTTCGGGCCGCAGCGGGAACTGGTCGCTGCGGCCGCGCTCGGCGCTGCCGGCGAACAGCTCGGTGCGCGCGGTCAGGATGCGCTCCCGCAGTTCGGGGCGGCCGGCGCCCGCGGGCAGCCGGCGGCGGACGGCGGCCAGGATCTGCTGGGCGGCGAGGCCGGCGTCGGCGACCGCGCCGATCTCGACCGGATAGTTGCGGCCGATCTCGGCCGGGTCGATGTCGATCTGGATCAACCGGCCGGGCGGAAAGGCCCACGTGTGGTCCGGATTCCACGAGCTCGAGTCGGTTTCGGCGAAGCGGGTGGCCAGGGCCAGCACGACGTCGGCTTCGCGGGCGTAGGCGTTGGTGACCTCCAGGCCCCAGAAGCCGGTCATGCCGAGCACCAGCGGGTGGTCGTCGGGCAACGCCCCCTTGGCCATCAGCGAATGCGCGATCGGGATGTCGAGGTGCTCGGCCAGCTCGCGCAGCGCCTGCCGGCCGGCGGCGCCGCCGAGCCCGCCCCCGATGTAGATCAGGGGCCGATCGGCCTCGATGAGCGCCGCGGCGATCCGGTCGGCGTCGGCCGGGGGCAGGTCGGGACGGGTCGTGGTGCGCGGCAGCGGATAGCCGGGCACCGTCGGTGGCAGCGGCCGGGAGAACATGTCCATCGGGACGTTGAGCAGCACCGCGCCGGGCCGGCCGCTGGTCGCCGTCCAGAACGCCCGCTCGGTGAAGCGAGGCAGGTCCTCCGTGCGGTGCACGGTCCAGGCCCGCTTGACGAAGGGCCGGTAGATCGCCGTCTGGTCGGCGTCGGCATGCAGGTTGACCTCCTGATGCGGATGCCGGCCGTGCATGTACGACGGGATGTCGCCGGAGATGGCGACCAGAGGCACCGAGTCGAGCGCGGCGGTGGCCACGCCGGTCACGGCGTTCATCATCCCGGGGCCGACGTGCATCAGCAGGACGCCGGGCTTGCCGGTCGCGCGGGCGTAACCGTCGGCGGCGTGCGCCGCGGTCTGTTCGTGGCGGGCGATGACGAACTTGATGTCGCTGCGCCCGAGGGCGTCGAGCAGCGCGATGTTGGTGTGGCCGCAGGTCCCGAAGACGTACTCGACGCCGTAGCCGGTGAGCTGGGTGACGAGCGCCTGAGCGGCGGTGCGTGGGTCCATCAGTTCTCCCCCCAGATCGACAGGCCGCGCAACAGCAGCGTCTTGATGACCGTGTAGTCCTCGACCATCTGCCGCGGCGCCTCACGGCCGAAGCCGGAGTCCTTCACACCGCCGAAGGGCACATGGTCCAGACGGAAGTTCGACGAGCCGTTGACCACCAGGCCGCCGACCTCGAGCTCGCGCCAGGCGGTGAGGATCCGCCCGATGTCGTGGGTGAACAGCCCGGCCTGCAGCCCGAACCGGCTGGTGTTGCAGGTGGCCAGCACCTCGTCGAAGTCGTCGAAGGGCAGGACGGTGACCAGTGCGCCGAAGACCTCGCGGACGACCACGGACGCGTCCGCCGGAGGGTCGGCGACGACGGTCGGCGCGAGAGTGGCGCCGTCGCGCGTGCCGCCGACGGTGATCCGCGCACCGGCGCCGGCCGCCTCGGTGGCCCAGGTCAGGACCCGTTCGGCGGCCTGCTCGTCGACCATCGAGCCGACGTCGGTCGCCGGGTCCAGCGGGTCACCGACGCGCAGTCGCGCCACCTCCGCGGTCAGCAGGTCGACGAACTCGTGGAAACGCCCGCGGTCCACATAGACACGCTGGACGGAGATGCAGCTCTGGCCGGAGTTGCTGTACCCGGTGCGGGCGCACACCTTGGCCGCTTCGGCCAGATCGGCGTCGGAACAGACAATCGTCGCGGCGTTCCCGCCGAGCTCGAGCACGAGCCGTTTGGCGCCGGCGGCCCGGGCCACGGCCGCGCCGGTCTCCGCACTGCCGGTGAAACTGATGACCGCGACCTCCGGCGCCGCGCACAGCTGTGCGCCCACCTCGCCCCCGCCGTGCAGCAGTTGCACCGACTCGAGCGGGGCGCCCGCCTCGACGAGCAGGGCGACCAGGGCCGCGGAGACGGCCGGCGCCTGGGGCGGCGCCTTGACGATGGTGCTGTTGCCGGCCGCGAACGACGCGCCGAGCTTGTGCGCGAGCAGGTTCGCGGGCGCGTTGAACGGTGTGATCGCCAGGGCCACCCCGGCCGGCGCCCGGTAGGTCAGGGCGGTGTTGCCGACGCCCCGGTCCCAGCCGGCCACCGGCAGCACCTCGCCCCCGATCCCCCGCGCTTCGGCCGCGCAGACCGAGAACGTGTCGGCGACCCGGTCGAGTTCGCCGCGTCCGTCCTTGACCGGCTTGCCGAGCTCCAGCGCGATCAGCCGGGCGAAGGCGTCGCGGTGCTCCCCGGCCAGGGCGGCGGCGCGTTCCAGGATGCCCGCGCGGGTGGCCGGGGCCAGACGGGCGACGGTGCGGGCGCCGGAGCGCGCGAACCGGGACGCGACGTCGACGTCCTCCGGCGCGGCCACCCGGGCCTGGCTGACCACGGTGCCGGTGAAGGGCCCGACACGCTCGGCCGACGGGCCGTCGAGCAGCCATTCACCAGCGAGCAGGGAAGGCGCGGGCACCACCGCGCCGTCGGCCGATTCGAGGATGGACTTCAGCATCACACCTCCAAAGGTCCATTGGGCGGACCGTAATGGCAGTTATGGACCGCTGTACGGACTACGGTGTAACGTACGGTTGGCCGAGCGCCGAAGGCAAGGGGCCGAGCCGGAAAAGTTACGTACCGATGACACGGCGGCGCTGACGGCACAATCGGGGTGTCCGCACCAGCACCGGCCGCATCGCGCGGCCGCATCGCATCCCGGCCGCCCGGGGCGCGACGAAAGGGAGTGAGTCACCGTGACATCCGCGACCCGGCGCCCGGCCACTGACGAGTCCGGCGACAACCAGGGCGTACGCAGCGTCCAGCGCGCGCTGGACATCCTGGCGCTGCTGACCGAGGAGCGGCCCCTGATCGCCGTACGCGACATCGTCGCGGCCACCGGGCTGGCCAAGACCACCGTGATCCGCCTCGTGCAGACCCTGGAACAGAGCGGACTGCTGTGGGCCACCAACTCGGGCTACATGGCCGGGCCCGGGCTCTGGCGGTGGGCTCACCTGGCCCGCCGCAGCTGGGAACTCCCGCCGGAGACGCAGCGCATGATGCGCGAACTGGCGGCACGGGAGCGCGAGACCGTCAACGTCTACGTCGTCCGCGACGTCGTCCGGGTGTGCATCGCCCAGCAGGAAAGCCCGCAGCCGTTGCGCCACGTGGTGCACGTCGGCGACGAGCTGCCGCTGTGGGCCGGCGCCTCGGCCAAGGTGCTGCTGCGCAACGCCACCCCGGCGCTGCTGGAGCGGGTGGCCCGATCGTCGCCGTACGGCGAGAAGCACGTGCGGCGCATGCGCGAATGGATCGACGAGGCCGAGCATCGCGGATTCGCCGTCAGCCACGGTGAGCGCGATGAGGGCCTGTCGGCGGTCGCCGTGCCGATCGTCGGGCGCGCGGGCACCGTCGTCGCGGCCCTGACCCTCAGCGGGCCCACCGTGCGATTCACCGAGGAACGCGTCGCCGCGTTCACCGAGGCGCTGCTCGCCGCGGCCGCGCAGATGAACGAGCGCGGTTTCGATCATCCCCTGGGTTCGTCGTTCTAGCCCCCGGCCGGCCCGGCAGCGGCCGGGCCGGGGACACCGGAAGGAGCATCGCCCATGCAGGACCGTCCGCTCGACGGTGTCCGCGTTCTCGACCTGACCAATGTGCTGGCCGGGCCCTACTGCACCTACCACCTGGCCCTGCTGGGCGCCGAGGTGGTCAAGATCGAGATACCGGGCCGCGGTGACCTGGCCCGCCGGCTCGGTGCGGACCCCGAGCTGAACCGGGCCGGCATGGGCGTGTCCTTCCTGGCCCAGAACGCCGGCAAGAAATCGATCGAGCTGGACCTCAAGCAGACCGCCGACTGTGCGACGTTCGAAGAGCTCGTGGCCCACGCCGACGTGCTCGTCGAGAACTACCGGGCCGGCGTCCTGGCCCGGATCGGCTTCCCCTGGTCCCGGCTGCAGGAACTCAATGCCGGGCTCGTCTACTGCGCGATCAGCGGGTTCGGCCAGCACGGGCCGATGAGCCAGGCCCCCGCCTACGACCAGATCATCCAGGGCCTGTCGGGGATGATGAGCATCACCGGCACCGCGGAGACCGCCCCCCAGCGGGTCGGCTTCCCGGTGGCCGACACCGTCGGCGGCCTCAGCGCCGCGCTGGCGGTCACCGCCGCCCTGGCCGGGCGCAGCCGGGACGGCCGGGGCCGATACCTCGACGTGTCCATGCTCGAGGCGTCGCTGTCGGCGATGGGCTGGCCGCTTTCGAACTATCTGATCAGCGGCGTCGAGCCTCAGCCGATGGGTGACCAGAACGCGACCGCCGCCCCTTCCGGAACGTTCCAGGCCGCGGACGGGCCGTTGAACATCGCGGCGAACCGTCAGGAGCAGTTCGAGACCCTGTGCCGGCTCGTCGACCGGCCCGCCCTCATCACCGATCCCCGCTTCGCCGACCGGGAGGCCCGCAAACGCCATCGCGCGGAGCTCAACGACCTGCTGAACGAGGCGCTGCGCCGGCGCCCGGCCGCCGACTGGGAACAGGTGTTGTCGACGGCGGGCGTTCCGGCCGCGCGCATCCTCACCGTCGCCCAGGCGTCGGAGTCCGAGCAGCTCGCGAGCCGGGACTTCGTCACCGAGCTGGCGCCACCGGCCGGCGCGGCGGGCGACGCCGTGCGGGTCACCGGAAGCGGGGTGCTCTTCGACGGCCGGCCACTGTCGCCCACGTCGGCCCCGCCCACCCTCGGCGAGCACAACGCCGAACTGCCGGAGCTGCTGGACCGCTGGCGCACCGCACGGCCCGCGATACCGGCGGCGGACGCGACGCGCTGATCGCCGCATCACATCACGTCCGCACCGATGGCGACGGAGCGGAACGCTCGATCGGTCATCGCCGACCTCCCGCCCACTGTACGAACCAGTACGTTAGTTATGGGCCCGCATGCGTATCGATGTCAAGCCCCTTGTTCACGCGCTCGCCACAGACTGCTAGGCGGACCTTATGGACCGCTGATCGGACCATAGGTAGGGTCGGGTTCATGACGACTCAGGACGTCTCCGACTGGTGGGGCACATCGGTCTCGCGCGTCGAGCCCAACCGGATCGAGCTGCGCGGATTCCCCATACAAGACCTCATCGGCACGGTCGGCTTCGGCTCGATGATCTGGCTGATGCTGCGGGGCGGTCGGCCCAGCCCCGGGCAGGGCCGCCTGCTCGATGCCGCCCTCGTCGCCGGCGTCGACCACGGACCCCACGCGCCCTCCATTGCCATAGCCCGGATGGCGGCCACCTGCGGCGTCGGACTGAACAACGCGATGGCCAGTGCCATCAACACGCTGGGCGACTCGCACGGCGGCGCCGGGCAGGAATGCGTGATGCTGCTGGACGACATCCGCGCGCGGGTAGCCGGCGGCCAGGCGCTGCCGACCGCCACCGAGGAGGTCATCGCCGACCGGCGCGCCCGCGGAATCCGCTACCTGCCCGGCTTCGGCCACCGCTTCCACACTCACGACCCTCGCCGCGACCCGCTGCTGGCGCTGGTCGACGAGGCCGTCACCGAGGGGATCATCGAGGGCGAGCATCTGCGCGCCGCCCGCGCCGTCGAAGAAGCCCTCAACCGGGGCCGCAGCAGGCCGGTGCCGATGAACATCGACGGCGCCACCGCTGTCATCTACGCCGAGCTGGGTTTCCCCGCCCCGCTGGCGCGGGGCCTGTTCGTGCTCAGCCGCAGCGTCGGCATCCTCGCCCACGCCTGGGAGGAGACCGGCCAGGGCCGGCGCAACAAGGGCCCGATCCCGCCCGCGGTCCGGCCGACCTTCCTCGGCTGACCGCGGGCGGGGCCGGTCCTACTTGACGATCCGCACCGTCGCCGTCGACGTGAGCTGTTTCTGGACGCCGTCGTGGAGGAAGTTGCCGACCAGGGTCAACGGCACCGCATCGCCCTCCGGCACGTTGTTGTCGAGGCGGGCCTTGTCGAACAGCACGACCAGGGTGCGACCGACCACCCTGGCCTGCCGGGCCTCGACGGGGGTCGCTGACAACGGGGTCCGCAGGACGACGTCGCCGTCGAGCCGATAGCCGGCCGGAAGCTGCAGCGCCGCCGTGACGAGACCCTTTACTCCGGTGAAGGTGCCGGTCCTCGATCCGAGGTCGACGGTCGGCGGCAACCGCAGCGCGCCCGGCAGCTCCTGCGGTGTCAGGTAGACCTCGATCTTGCCGGCCGGCCGCGGATCGGTGCAGTCGTTGAAGTAGTACTCCCCCGCGCGGTCGAACGTGAACTCGGAACGCTGCCCGGGCTCCAGCCGAGGATTGAACAGCCCCTCGAAATACTGGGTGGCGCAGTGCGGCTTCTGATTCGGGAAGGCCGGGAAGGTCTCCGCCCCCGGATTCAGGAAGGTCACCGTGGTTCCCACCGGCACCCGCAGGTGAGTCGGCGCCATCCCGCGCTGCGAGGTGCTGTCCCGCGCCGCGGCCGTGTCGGTGGTGCGGTCCTGGCGACCCAGGTACACGGTGTTGTTCACGGTCGCGCCCTCGACCGGATCGCCCTGGACGGGACGGCGGATCGTCAGCGGAGCCGTGTCGGGGCCCTCCTGGCTGCCCGACTCGGTGGCGTACGTGCCCCCGAGCTTGAAGGCCCACAGCGAGTCGCCCTGCGTCACCGAGCCGCCGTACGGGTTCGTCGACCCGGCGGCCAGAACGGCGACGTACTGCTGACCGCCGGCCATGTAGGTGATCGGGGCCCCGGCTATGCCCGATCCGGTCTGGAACTGCCAGAGCACGTCGCCGCCACGGGCGTCCATCGCCAGCAGACGGCCGTCGATCTGACCGACGAACACCAGGTCGCTCGCGGTGGTCAGAGGGCCCTGACCGTGGGCCATGTCGGTGCCGAGGTGGTTGCGCCACTTCACCTTGCCGGTCGAGGCGTCGTAGGCCAGGATGCCGCCGGTCTGGTACTGACCGATCGCCCGTTGCCCGTTGGACGCGGCGCCGTTCCAATGCGCCACCGGGTTGGTGCCGTACGGGAAGTAGACCATGTTCGTGCTGTGGCTGTAGGAGTCGTTCGACCAGTCACCACCGCCGTTCGGGCTGGTGGTCGAGAGGATCGGCAGATCCCACTGCGGGTCGTACATGCAACCCCGGCGGTGGTCCGGGGCAGAACTCTTGGGATAGGTCAGGAACGGCTCGTCCGCCTTGACGTAGCTGTCCGGGTTGAACACCAGGTCGCCGTCCGCGTCCGGTTGGTAGCCGTTGTAATTGGGCACGGCGCGCCAGGGATCACCGGGGACGTTGCGCGGATCCAGCTTCTGCCAGACGACGCACTCGGGCAGCAGGCGCTCGGCCGGGAACGGCTGGGTGCCGGCGTTGTTCTGCCGCGAGTCCTGGATCATCGGCTTGTCGGCGACCGGAAGCACCGGCTTGCCGTTGGTGCGGTCGAGCACGAACTGGTGCCCCGACTTGCTGCCGTAGAAAACCACCTTGCGCAACTGACCTTTGACCCTGATGTCGGCCAGCGTCGGCGGGTGGACGTTGTCCATGTCCCACACATCGTGGCGGATCGACTGGTAATGCCACTTGTAGGCGCCGGTCTTCATGTCGACCGCGACCATCGTGGTGGAGAACAGGTTGTCACCGGGTCGCAGCGAGCCGTCCTGGGAACTGCGGCAGCTGCGCGGATTACCGAAGGTCATGTAATAGAGGCCGAGACCCGGATCGACGGCACCGTGGATCCACGGCGTGGCGCCGCCTTCGAGGTTGCACTCGGTGCCGTCGGGCAGCACCGGGCCCCACGTGGCGCCGGCGTCGACGGATCGGCCGTTGACGTCGGTGTAGATCGTCCCGCGTTCCGGCCCGCCGAAGAAGTGCCACAGGTAGGCGCCGTCGCGGGCCCGCACCGCCACGACCGCGGCGCGGTTGCCGTTGGCCGCGTGGGCGTAGACGATGCCGTCGTTGTAGACGGTCGCGACCCGATCGATGTTGCCGAGGTCGACGCCGGCCTGAACCGCCGGCTGCGAGACCCACACCTGGGCGCCGGTGTCCTTGTCGAGGGCGACGATGCGATCGCCCTCGGCGAGCGTGAAGACCTTGCCCTCGCCGAGCGAGACCCCGCGCCGGGTGTCGACGGTGCCGAACCCCTCCGGCGCCCACTTCCACTTGGGCGCACCGGTCACGCCGTCGACAGCGATCACCTCCCCGCGGGGCGTGTCGAGATAGATGACCCCGTCGGCGACGATGGGGGTCGTCTGCTGGCCGACGTCGTCACTGGCCGGAGCGACCGCCGACACGTGCGTACGCCAGGCCGGGCCGAGCTTGCCGAGGTTCCGCTTGGTGACCTGCTTCAGTCCCGAGTAGTGCTGATTGGCGAGGTTGCCGCCGACGGCCGGCATGTCGGCGCCGGTCGGCTCCAGGCCCGGCGGCTCCGCCCGCTCGACGCCCACCCGGGCGTCCCGGGCGAAAGCGGCCGACGGCCCGACGGCGACAGCCACGGTGAGCCCGGCCGCCAGGAGAATTCGTGATTTCATCGATCACCTTCCGCTGTGGTTACTTGCGCTTGGCCGGGGTGCAGAACGGCTCGAGGCCCATGGCCGACTTGATGCCGTGCTCGAGGTGGGCCTGGAACTGGGCCGCGCCGGGAAAGGCGGAGTTCTCCTGGAAAGCAGCCGCGTCGTGGCCCAGAGTCGTGACCCAGGAGCGGCCGCCGTCATAGAACTGGCACCAGGTGACCGGGTGGAAGTCACCGTGGCCGGGATGCGACCCCTCCCCGCCCGCGCCGTCCGGCAACGTCCGCTCGTCGACGGTGGCCAGGAAGTTCACGCCGGTCGGGAACGGGACCAGGTTGTACCACTCGTCGGAGAATCCCCAGCGTCGCGGAAGACCCTTGGTCGACACGTCGCGGTCGTTGACGACGACGACGTCGCCGGGCTGGCTGCGCCCGTGGTTGTAGTAGTTCGCGTTGCCCAGCAGCCCCTCGTACCACTGCCAGCCGTACTCGGTCCCGAAGGCGTTGTGGACCCCGACGAACCCGCCGCCGCCCTGGATGTACTTGCGCAGTGACTCCCGGGCCCAGTCGAGGCGGGTGCCGCCCTGGGCGCCGCGCGCGTGGTTCCACAACGTGTCACGGGTCGGGCTCATGAAGATGACGGCCTTGTAGCTGGAGTTCAGCCGCTCGATGGCCTGCACGTCCTCGGTGACGTGGACCTCGATGCCGTCGGCCTCGAGCATCCTGACCAACCCCAGCTGCGCCACGTTGGAGCTGTTCAGGGGACGCGGCCAGGCCGCCGGATCACTGTGATCGTGGGTGATCACGTACGGGCGGGGAAGAGCGAGTCCCTGCAGGCTCGCGTTGTCCGGGTCGAGGTTCTGCCCGAGATTCGCGTGCCGCGGTCCCGCCGTACGGGAGTACACCAGCACCTTGTTGTCGCGCTGGGTGCCCCAGTCGCTGTAGCAAGCCGGGTCGACCCCCCGGCACACCCCGTACACGGGATCGATGCCGGTCGGCTTCGTGTGCTGCCCGTTCGACGAACCCGTGATCGCCAGCGCCGACACCGGCGCGAGGATCGCGAGTGCCGCGATGGGCACCACCGTTTTGAGCCAGTGGTTGTTCATACCCAGAACTCCCTCCGGAGGCGGAGTCCCGTCGTCGAAGACTGACGGTCACCGGTCCGCTAGATGGACTGCCTGAACCGCTAGACAGACCATAGCGATGGGTGAACTCGCTCACAAGGAGGAAACATAGGTCGCCGTCAGTATTGGCAGAGCAGGGTCGCCAATCACGAACATGTTCGCTACGATCGTGTTATGAGTCCTCGCCGAGTTCCCGTCAGCCGCCGCGATCGGCCGGCCAAGCCCCCGCTGAGCCGGGCCGGCGCGGTCGCCGTGGCGTTGCGGATCATGCGGGAGGAGGGTCTGGAGCGGGTGACGATGCGCCGGCTGGCTTCCGAGCTCGACACCGGCCCGGCCTCGCTGTACGTCTACGTGCAGAACGTGGCGGAGCTGCACGGCGCGATCCTCGACGAGCTGCTTACCGGCCTCCACGTGGCCGACCCGGCCGACGTGGGCGAGCGGTGGCGTGCGGAGCTGATCGGGCTGCTGACCGGGTACACGCAACTGCTCCTCGGTCAGCCCGGCCTGGCGCGATCGGTGCTGACGCTGCGCCCGTCCGGCCCGAACTATGTGCGCCTTGTCGACGCGCTGCTCGGGCTGCTGCACGTCGGTGGGGTGCCGGTGGCGCAGGCGGCGTGGGGCGTCGACCTGCTCCTGCAACACGGCACGGCCACCGCGGCCGAACACGGCGTCCGCGGCGAGGCTGTCGACGCGGAAGCCGAGCAGGACGCCTTCGTCGAGGCGTTGACCGACGCCGCGGACGGGAACTGCCCGAACATCGCCCGCGCCCGCGACGAGCTTTTCTCCGGCACCGGAGCGCAGCGGCTGACCTGGATGTTCGACGTCCTGATCACCGGCATCTCCACCGTCGCGGTGCCCGCGCAAGGCGCCGGCGACTAACGGGCCCCTCTTGCCTTGAACGGCGAGAGGGTCGCACGCCCGTCACGAACATGTTCGTCAGGAACGAATTCGTAATACAACATCTTGGAGGAAGACATGACCACACCGGTCACCATCATCGGAGCCGGCCTGGGCGGCCTGACGCTTGCCCGGGTGCTGCACGTCCACGGCATCGAGTCGGCCATCTACGAGTCGGACGCTTCACCGGAAGCTCGCACCCAGGGCGGAATGCTCGACATCCACGACTACAACGGCCAGGTCGCGGTCAAGGCCGCCGACCTGACCGACGAGTTCCGGAAGATCATCCACCCGGGTGGGGAGGCAACCCGGATCCTCGACAAGCACGGCACCGTGTACACCGATGAGAACGACGAGCCCGGCGACGAGCCCGGCGCCCGCCCCGAGGTCGACCGCGGTGATCTACGCAGGATGCTGCTCGGCTCGCTGCCCGAAGGCACCATCCGCTGGGGCGCCAAGGTCACCGCGGTGACAAAGCTGGGCGACGGTCAGCACGAGCTGACGTTCGCCGACGGGTCGGCCGTCACCACCGGCCTTCTCGTCGGCGCGGACGGCGCCTGGTCACGGGTACGGCCACTCTTGTCGGACGCCCGGCCCGCCTACGCCGGCGTGTCCTTCATCGAGCTCGACCACCACGACGCCGTGAGGCGCCACCCCGGCCCGGCCAAGACGGTGGGCGCCGGCATGCTGTTCGCGCTCGGTGCCGGTCAGGGCTTCCTCGCCCACGCCGAGACCGATGGCAGCCTGCACATCTACGTCGCCCTGACCAAACCCGCGGGCTGGGCCGGCACCGTCGACTGGACCGACACCGACAGGGGCAAAGCCGTTCTGCTCGACGAGTTCGCCGACTGGGCGCCGCAGTTCCACGCCCTGATCACCGAGGCGGACGGCGCCCTGGTCCCCCGTACGATCAACGCCCTGCCCGTCCGGCATCGTTGGGACCGGATCCCCGGCGTCACCCTGCTCGGCGACGCCGCCCACCTCATGTCGCCGTTCGCCGGTGAGGGCGCCAACCTGGCCATGCTCGACGGCGCCGAACTCGGCCAGGCCATCGCCGCGCACCCCGGCGACATAGAGGCCGCCCTGGCCGCGTACGAAAGGGATCTGTTCCCCCGCAGCGCCGAAGCCGCCGGGGAAGCGGCCCGCAACCTCGAGCTCTGCTTCGACGAACGCGCCCCGCACAGCCTGCTCGACCAGTTCGCCGCCTACGCGGAAGGCCTCTGATCCCCTTGCGCGCCCAGGTCGTAGAGCCGCAGTGCCACCTGCAGTTCCAGGGCCCGATCGGGAGCGCGCCAGCCCTTACCGAGAATGCTGTCGACCCGGTCGAGTCTCTTGAGCAGAGTGTTCACGTGTACGTGCAGCGCGGCGGCGGTCCGGGCGACGTTGCCGCCGTGGCCGAAGTAGGTGGACAGGGTGGCCACCAGATGCGTCGACCGTCGTTCGTCGTGGGCCAGCAGCGGTTTCAGCGCGTTGTCGAGGAACCGGTGCAGGTCCTTGGCGCGCCCGGTGTCGAACAACAGAGCGAACATCGCGTACGGCTCGGTCGTGGACCCCTGATCGGTCACGCCCAGGGTCCGCATGAGGTCGCAGCATTTGCCGGCGATGTCGAACGCCGGTCCCCAGGTGTGACCGGCGACCGCCTCGGCGACGACTCGCACCGGCGATCCGAGTTCCCGGCGAAGGCGAGCATGGACCGTTTCGGCGAGCCGGGCGGGATCCGGAGCCGGGGCGAGAAGCGTGGCGCGGCCGAGATGTTCGCCGGCGAGCCCGTTGCATTCCGAGGACAGTGCGTACAGGCGGCGGCTCACCTCGGGCACGGTCTTCGTGTCGGACTGCGCGACGACGACCACGTTCAAAGCGGTGAGATCGATGCCGCGTACGTGGGCCCGGGCGTGCTGGGCCGGCGTCAGCGGGGGCGCGGAGACGAGCAGTTCGGTCAGCAGTTCGCCGCTGACCCGTTCCTCGGCTTCCGCGACGGCGGTCTCCTTGAGGATCAGCAGGCCCATGATCTGAGCCGCGCGCTCGAGGGTGCGTATGTCGACCGGGCTGGGCTCTTGGCGCCGGGTGAGCAGCAGCGCGCCGAGGTTGGTGTCCCCGGCTTGGATCGCCGCCGCGCTGTGCCAGAGGCCGGCGCCGTCGGTGGTTGTCGCCCACCGGCCGGACTGCCGGGCCTGCTCGACCGCGTCCGGTGACGGCCGCTGCGCGGTGGGCCCGTTCTGCGGGCCGGGTGAGCATCGGGCGGTGACGGCGCCGGCCCGGTCGAAGACCGTGACCGACCCCTGCAGGCGTTCGACCAGAAGCCGGGCGATGTCGCCGGCCCCTCCCCCGGTCAGCACCACCCGGGTCAGCGCTTCGTGTACGGCCTGGGCCCGCTCCATCATCGCCACCTGGCGCTCGATGGTGTGAAACGCGGTCTGAAGTTGTTTGAGCGCGGCCCGGCTCTCCTCGTACAGCCGGGCGTTGTTCAAGGCGACAGCGGCGTGGTCGGCGAAAGCGCTGAGGAGCGCGACCTCGTCGGGTTCGAAGGGCCGTTCGGTGCGGTCGGCGGCGAACAGGACGCCGATGACCTCCTCGCCGACCAGCAGCGGTACGCCGAGCAGCGCGACCATGCCTTCCGGAACGACGAGGCCGTCGAACGTCCGGTCGTGGGGGACGTCGGCGGCCTCGAGGTAGTTGCTGACCCAGGCCGGTGCGCCGGTGGCGATGACCCGGCCGCCGACGCCGGTTCCGGACGGCATGCGGGCGTGCTTGAACGCCGGGGAGATGGTGCCCTCCGACGCCTTCAGCGTCAGCTCGTCGTCCGTTCCGCGCAGCGAGAGGTACGTGAAGTCGGTGCCGATCAGGGCGTGAGCCTCGTGAACGATCGAGTCCAGGACCTCGTCCAGTTCGCCGAGGGCGGTCAGCGACCGGGCGGTCGCGTACAACGCGCTGAGCTCGCGCTCCCGGCGGACCCGATAGGGCACGTCGCTCATCGCCGGCCCTCCCTTGCGGGTGTACGTGTCCTCCACCGTACTGCGCCGGACAGTGTGGACATCTCCTCTCACCGGCCGATCTCGCGCCCTCCTAAAGTTCGCCCCAGCGGAGTACCGGCGAGGAGCGGTGATGCGCGGACTGATGCAGGATCGCCCGTTGACCATCCCGGCGCTGTTGTCGCGGGCCGAGACCCAGTTCGGCCACAAGCGGCTCGTCACCGGCGGCGCGACCGAGACCGTGGCCACCTGGCGTGAGGTAGGCCCGCGCGTCCGCCGACTGGCACGAGCCCTGGAGAACCTGCGGGTGCCCGCCGGGGCCTGCGTCGGCACCTTCGCCTGGAACAGCCGGCGTCACGTCGAGCTCTACCTCGCCATCCCCAGCTCGGGACGGATCCTGCACACGGTCAACCACCGGCTCCACCGCGACCAGATCGAGTTCATCGTCAACGACGCCGCCGACGACGTTCTGTTCGTCGACCGGACGATCCTGCCGGTGATCTGGCCGATGGTCGCGTCGTTCGGCTCGGTGCGCCACGTCATCGTCATGGACGACGGCGGCGACATGCCGCTGCCGGACGACCCGCGCGTGCTCGACTACGAGGAACTCCTGGCCGCGTCGGCCGACGCCCCCCTCGACAAGGTGATCCAGGACGAGAACCTCGCCGCCTCGCTCTGCTACACCTCCGGGACGACGGGCAATCCCAAGGGCGTCCTCTACAGTCACCGTTCGATCGTGCTGCACAGCCTGCTTCTTCTCGGCGCGGACGTCTTCGCGCTGAGCGAACGGGACGTGGTCGCGCCGATCGTGCCCATGTTCCATGTGAACGCGTGGGGACTTCCGTACGCCGCCATGCAGAGCGGTTCCGACCTGGTTCTGCCCGGACCGCTCCGGGATCCGGAAGACCTGGTCTCGCTTCTGTCCCGGCACCGGGTGACGTTCAGCGCGGGCGTCGCCACCGTGTGGCGCGATCTGGTCCCGGTGCTCGCAGGCCACGACCTCAGCAGCCTTCGCCACATCGCATGCGGGGGTGGCGCGGTCGACGACGCGCTGTCCAGCGCCTACGAGAAAGCGGTGGGGATACCGCTGACCAATGCGTGGGGGATGACCGAGACCAGTCCCGTCGTCACCACCTCCCGGGCGGCAACGCACCACGACGGGCTCGGGACCGAGGAACGCCGGCTCGTGCTCGGCGGCCCGGGCCCGGCCGTGCCGCTGACCGAGCTCCGCGTCGTCGCCGACGACGGCGTGGAGCAGCCGCGGGACGGGCAGAGCCAGGGCGAGCTCCAGGTCGCCGGGCCGACCATCGCCGGCGCCTACTTCGGCTCGGACGCCGGGGCGGAGGCGTTCACCGCGGACGGCTGGCTGCGTACCGGAGACGTGGCGACGATCGACGCCTGGGGGTATCTGCGCATCGTTGACCGCTCCAAGGATCTGGTGAAGTCCGGCGGCGAGTGGATCTCGTCGGTCGCGCTCGAGAACGCGGTCATGTCCGATCCGCGGGTCAAGGAGGCGGCCGTGATCGGCGTGACCGATCCACGCTGGGGCGAGCGGCCGGTGGCCTGCGTCGTGCCCACCGACGGAGTGCGTCTGACCCCGGACGACGTACGGGCCTATCTGCGTGGCCGTGTCGCGTCGTGGTGGATCCCCGAGCGCGTCGAGATGGTGACCGAGATACCCAAGACGGCCACCGGCAAGTGGTCGAAACAAACGCTGCGCCAGCGGTTCGCCGGCCCGTAAACGGATCGACCAAGATCAATAGTCCTTTGCGGACATTGGCCGGCCGATTCCCTTGCCAGTCGAATGTGACCCATGGCACAGTCAATGGCACTCAGTGCCGTGCTTTCTCGCATTGGCGGCACAGCGTGCTCTTTTGGAGGTTCGCAAATGAGTCGAATGCTGGCACTAGTAGCGACCGCGGTAGTGAGCGCGACGGTGGCCTTCGGGCCGAGCCCGGCCGCGGCCACGGTGAGCACGGCGCTGAGATGCGCGGAGCTGGCGGGAACGGCGATTCCGGCGAGGGCGATCAGCCTGCCGACCCGCGGCGGCCGCGTCGAGTCCGCCTCCCTGGTGACCCGGGTGGTGAGCGGCCGGACCGTTGAGTACTGCGGTGTCGGCGCGTCGCTCTTTCCGGGGGACCCGGCCGCTCCGGACATCAGGCTGCAGCTCGCGATGCCCGTCGGCTGGAACCGCGACACGATGATGTTCGGCGGCGGCGGCTACAACGGAACGATCCCCGACATCGCCCAGAACGTGCCGTTCGGCCGTCCCGATTCGCCCACTCCCCTGGCCCGGGGATATGCGACGTACGCCGGCGATTCCGGGCATCAGGCCGGGCCGGCCGGGTCTCTGGACGGGTCGTTCGGCCGCAACGACGAGGCTCTTCGGAACTTCGCCGCCGGGGATGCGCTCAAGAAGACCCACGACGCCGCCATGTACCTCATCCGTCGTGGCTATGGCGCCGGACCGGGCCGGACCTTTTTCGCGGGCGGCTCGACCGGCGGCCGCGAGGCTCTGGTCGTCGCGCAGCGGTGGCCGGACGCGTTCGACGGCGTCATCTCGGCCTACCCCGCCTGGAACAACACGGCCGAAGCCCTGTACCTCGGATACCTGGCGCACGTGATGTCCCGGCCCGGCGCGTTCCCCGGACCGGCCAAGCAGACCCTGCTCTACAACAGCGTCATGGCCGCCTGCGACGGGCGCGACGGCGTCAAGGACAAGGTCATCTCCAATGTCGGCGGCTGCCACTTCAACCCCCGGGTGCTCCGCTGCCCGGCCGGCGCCGACACCGGGCCCACCTGCCTGTCCGACCCGCAGATCGCCTCGGTGACGGCCGCGTCCACACCGTTCCGCTGGCCGTACCGCCTCGCCAGCGGCGAGCAGTACTACCCCGGATTCCCGTTCCTGTCCGGCGCCGACATGAGGACGCCCTATCTCGGATTCGGCACCACCGCGCCCGCCAACCCCATGCCGGCCACCAGCGCGTACGGGTTCCAATACTGGGATCAGTGGGTGAAGTACTTCCTGACCCGGGATCCCGGACACAACTCCCTCGATGTGGACCCGCGGCGACCCGGCAAGTGGCTCCCCCGGATCAGCTACCTCTCCACCATCCAGGACCGCAACAATGCGGACCTGCGGCCCTTCGCGCGGGCCGGCGGACGACTGATCCTGATGCACGGCTCCGCGGACGAGCTGGTCTCCCACCGGTCCACCAACGACTACTACCGGCGCGTGCTGGCCACGGTCGGCGCCCGGCAGACCAACGCGTTCCTGCGGTACTACGTGGCGCCGGGCGCGAATCACGCCAACTTCGGCGCACCCGCGTTCGCCGCCACCTGGGACTCGCTGTCCGCCCTGGAACGGTGGGTGCGGGACGGGCAGCCACCGGCCCGGCCGGTGGTGCAGGACCCCTGGGACGGGCGGACCCGTCCGCTCTGCGAATACCCGGGCTGGCCGAGATACCGCTCGGGGGATCCCGCGCGGGCCCAGAGCTTCGGGTGTGCCCAGGGGACCGCGTGACGCCGGGCGGCCGGGTGGCGATCCGTACCCGGGCCTTGACCAAGGTCTTCCGGGGTTTCCGGGCGGTCGACTCGGTCGACCTGGAGGTTCGCGAGGGAAGCGTGCACGCGCTGGTCGGTCCCAACGGTGCGGGCAAGACCACGCTGTTCAACCTGCTGACCGGGTTCCTGGCCCCGACGTCCGGGACGATCACGGTGTTCGACGAGGACGTCACGGGCCTGCCGCCCGAACGGGTCGCCCGCCGGGGCGTGGCCCGCTCGTTCCAGATCACCAGCCTCTTCGACACCCTGACCAGCCGCGAGCACGTGGAACTCGCTCTTCAGGGGCACAGCCGGCAGGGGTTCCGGTTCTGGCGGTCGGAGAAACTGCTCGGCCGGCCTCGGGCCCGCGTGGACGAACTGCTCGATCAGGTGGGACTGATGCCGCTGGCGGACAAGCAGGCCGGACTTCTGGCGTACGGGCAGAAACGCGCCCTGGAGCTGGCCCTGGTCCTGGCTCTCGACCCGCCGGTGATGCTCCTCGACGAGCCGACGGCCGGGATGGGCATCGAAGACGTGAACCGCACCATCGAGCTGGTCCGTCGCCTCGCCTCCGGTCGCACCGTGGTGTTCGTCGACCACAACATGCACGTCGTCGGCAGTCTGGCCGACCGGGTGACCGTGCTGCAGCAGGGCCGGATCCTGGCCGAGGGCGGCTACGACGAGGTCCGTCACGACGAACGGGTGATCACCGCGTACCTGGGTGAGGCCGAACATGCTTGAGGTCACCGGACTGACGGCGTGGTACGGCCAGGCTCAGGCGCTGCACGGGGTGGACGTCCGCGTGAACGAGGGCGAGGTTGTCTCGCTGGCCGGCCGCAACGGCGCCGGCAAGACCACCCTGGTCCGCTGCCTGATCGGCCTGCACAGGCAGTCCGGCGGCACCGTACGTCTGCACGGCCGCGACCTCACCGGCCTGCCGGCCCACCGCCGGGCCCGGGCCGGCATGGGCTGGGTCCAGGACGACCGCGGCATCTACGCCGGCCTCACGGTGGAGGAGAACCTGTTGCTGCCACCCACGGTCAGCGACCGTGCCTGGGCGCTGCCGCAGGTCTACGAGGCCTTCCCCGTGCTCGCCGAGCGCCGCAAGGCGCCCGGCACCACCCTCTCCGGTGGCGAGCAGCAGATGCTGGCCATCGCCCGCGTGCTGCGTACCGGCGCCCGTCTGCTGCTCATGGACGAACCCTCGGAAGGCTTGGCCCCGGTGGTCGTGGCCCGGATCGGGGCGATCATCCGCGAGATCAAGGCCACCGGCGCCGGCGTGCTGCTGATCGAGCAGAACGTCAAGTTCGCCGCCACGGTGGCCGACCGGCACTACCTGCTCAGCCAGGGCCGCATCGTCGAGACCCTCGACAACGACGAGTTCCGGCGCCGCGAGGGCGACCTGCTCAAACACCTCGGCATCTGACCGACTGGGGAGAACACCATGAAGAGCAAGCGGAAATGGGCCGGCGCCTCGGCCCTGACGGTGACCCTGCTGCTGAGCGCCTGCGGCGGCGGAGGCCCCGGAAACTCGGGCGGTGATTTCACCGGGGACAAGCTGGTGCTGGCCGTCCTCAACGACCAGTCCGGGATCTACAAGGACGCGTCGGGGCCGAACTCCGTCAAGGCGGTCAAGATGGCCGTGGCCGACTATCAGGCCAAGTACGGCGACAAGGCGGTCGTCAAGAAGATCGAGGTGACCTCGACCGACCACCAGAACAAGCCCGACATCGCCAACACCAAGGCTTCCGAGCTGTACGAGCGCGGCGGCGCCGACGTCATCCTGGACGTGCCGACCTCCTCCGCCGCCCTGGCCGTCGCCAACCAGGCGAAGAACCACAAGAAGCTGTTTCTCGACGTGAGCGCGGCGACCACCGCGCTGACCGGCGCCCAGTGCAACAAGTACACGTTCCAGTGGGCGTACAACACCTATCTGCTGGCCAACGGCACCGGCACGACGGTCACCCGCAACGGTGGAAAGAAGTGGACGATCCTCTTCCCCGACTACGAGTTCGGCCAGAACATGACCAAGTCCTTCACCGACGCGGTCACGAAGGCGGGCGGACGGGTTCAGGAGACCATCCCGACGCCGTTCCCCAACGAGAACTTCGCGACCTTCCTCACCAAGGCCGGCAGCAGCAATCCCGACGTGATCGGCACGATGCACGCCGGCGGTGACCTGATCAGCCTGGTCAAGCAATTCAACGAGTCGGGGCTCAAGGACAAGGGCGTCGAGCTGGCCGTCGGGCTGATGCTCATCAACGACATCCACTCGCTGGGCGTGGAACAGTTCGCCGGCACGCTGTTCACCGACCCCTGGTACTGGAACATGGACGCCGAAGCCCGCGGCTGGGCCGACCGGTTCCTGGCCGGGACCGGGTCCCGCCCGAGCTTCGAACACGCCGGCAACTACTCCGCCGCGCTGCAATATCTCGAGGCGGTCCAGGCAGCCGGCACCGACGACGCCGACGAGGTGGTCGCGAACCTCGAGGGCAAGAAGGTCAACGACGTGTTCCTGCGCAACGGCGAGATCCGGGCCCAGGACCACTCCGTCGTCCACGACGCCAACCTGGCCCGCGTCAAGAAGCCCGGCGAGGTGAAGGAGGCCTGGGACTACGAGGAGATCGTGACCAAGATTCCGGCGGCCGAAGGGTTCCCGCCGGCCGAGGCGTCCGGCTGTTCGATCAAGCCATGAGCGCGGTCCTTCAGTACGTCGTCCAGGGGCTGGCAGCGGGCAGCTTCTACGCGCTGGCGGCGCTGGGTCTGGCGGTCATCTTCGGGGTCCTGGGCGTGGTGAACTTCGCGCACGGCGCGTTCTACATGCTCGGCGCGGTCGCCACGGCGGTCCTGCTCGACACCCTCGATCTCACGCTGTGGTGGTCGCTGCTCGTGGTGCCGGTACTGATGTTCGGGTTCGGCGTCGTGGTGGAGCGGCTGCTCGTCCAGTGGCTGCTCCGGCTCGATCCGCTCTACAACCTGCTGCTCACCTTCGGCCTCACCCTGGTGCTGGTCGAGCTGGTCAAGCAGCGGTACGGCGTCTCCGGGCTGCCGTACCAGCTGCCGGGCGGGCTGCAGGGACGCGTCGACCTGGCCGGCGTGGTGCTGCCGCGCTACCAGTTGTTCGTCCTGCTGTTCTCGGTCGCGGTGTGCGTGCTCGTCTGGCTGCTGATGACGCGGACCCGGATCGGCATGATCGTCCGGGCGGCGACCGAGAAACCCGAGCTCGCCCAGGCCCTGGGCATCAACGTGGGCCGGTGGGTGACGCCGGTCTTCGGGTTCGGCGTCGCGCTCGCCGGCCTGGCCGGTGTGCTGGCCGCGCCGTTCCGGGCGATCACCGCCGACATGGGCAACAACTTCGCGATCATCCTGTTCGCGGTCGTGGTCATCGGAGGCCTCGGGTCGATCGTCGGCGCGGTGGTCGCGGGCTTTCTGGTCGGCCTGGTCGAGGCCTTCGGCCAGGCGTACGCCCCGACGTTCGCGCAGATCCTCATCTTCGTCCTGATGGCCCTGGTCATCTTGATCAGGCCGGCCGGGTTGTTCGGACGCCAGGAGGCGACAACGTGAGCCACTCCGTGATCACCGAGGCCCCGCCCGCCGGGGCCGACGTCCCCGTGGCCGCGAGCAACCCGAGGCTGCGATGGATCCTGCTGGCTGCCGGCCTGGTGGCCGCGCTGGCACTGCCCTGGTTCGTCTATCCGCCGGTGGCGATGGACATCGTGGCGCTGGCGCTGTTCGCGATCGCCCTGGACATCCTGCTCGGCTACACCGGTCTGCTCTCCTTCGGGCACGCGGCGTTCTGGGGCAGTTCGGCCTATGTGACCGGCCTGATCGCCACGCATTACGGCGTGCCGTTTCCCGTGGCCGTCGTCGGTGGCGCGGTCTTCGCGATGATTCTCGCGCTTCCCATCGGGTTCGTGTCGGTGCGCCGCTCCGGGATCTACTTCGCGATGGTCACCCTCGCCTTCGCGCAGATGGTCTACTTCATCGGCTATCAGTGGAGCAACCTGACGGGCGGCGAGAACGGGCTGCAAGGCGTACCCCGGTCGTTCTTCGGCATCGAACTGGTGGAGACCGAGTCGTTCTACTTCTATTACGCGGCCCTGCCGATCCTGCTGTTCGGCATGTGGGCGGCGTGGCGGATCGTGCACTCGCCGTTCGGGCGAGTGCTGGTGTCGATCCGCGACAACACGCCGCGCGCCCGGGCACTCGGTTACGACGCCGACAGATACAAGGCGATCGCCTTCGTGCTCTCCGCCGGGCTGACCGGACTGGCCGGTGGGGTGTTCGCCATCAACCACGGGTTCGTCGCGCTGACCGAACTGCACTGGACCACCTCGGGTGACGTCGTGCTGATGACGGTTCTCGGCGGTATCGGCACGCTGTGGGGCGGCATCGTGGGCGCGTTCCTGACCGTGATGCTCGCCGACTACCTCGCCTCCTCCGGCTTCAACGGCATCGACCTGATCACCGGCTCGGTCTTCGTCCTCGTGGTGCTGCTGTTCCGCCGCGGAATCTGGGGAACCGTCCGCCACCGGTGGAATGCCCGGCGGCAGCGACGTGCGTCGGCACGCCGCCGATGATCCGCCCGCCGCATTGTGCAGAGTTACAGTTCGCCAGACCACAGTCCGGGCCACAGGAGAGGGCACCTGTCGGTGACTTCGCGGAAAATACTCGACACCAAGTACCGGATCTCGGAAACGGCGATGGCCTTGTTCCTGAAGGAGGGGTACGCGAACGTCACGGTCGAAGCCGTGGCCGAGGCGTCCAACGTGTCCCGCCGTACCGTCTTCCGGCACTTCGAAAGCAAGGACGAACTGGTATTTCCCGACCACACCGAGCGCCTCGGCCTGGTCGAGCGGTGTCTGGCGACGGCGCCCGAAGGCACAGATCCGGTGGAGGCCGTCATCGCGGCCACCGAGGAGTCGCTACGTGAATTCCTCAGCCGGCCCGAACTCGTCCTCCGGCGCTACAAACTGACCCGCATCGTGCCCGAGCTGCGCAAACGGGAGGTCGTCGAACACGAGCGCTACGTGGTGCTGACCCGCTCCTACCTGCGCGACCATCTCCCACCCGACGCGCCCCCGTTCCAGCCGATGGCCCTCGCCGCCCTCATCGACGCGATCCACCGCTCGGCCCTCGGCAACTGGGTGCGCCAGGGCGGCGCCACCGACCCCGAAGCCGAACTGGCGGCGGGCATGGAATGGGTGCGCCGCATGATGGTCCACCAGTCGGCGTTCTCGACCGCTCCCCTGCTTCTCGCGGTGCTCCCCGACACGCCCCAGACCCGCCGAGCCCTGACCTCGTTGAAGGACGCCGCCGAGGACCTGCCCTGACCACTCCGGTCACCGGCACGAAGACGAGCTATGTTGCCTACAAGATGCGGCACGCGTGCGCGGTGACGGTGGTCGGCTGACGATGACTCTGATTGACCTCGATAACGCGGGGGCTGCCACCGAGGCAGCTGCCGCGCCCGTCAACCTGCCGCGGCTGCGCCGGCTGGCGCTGGCCGTTCTGACCGCGGTGGGCCTGGCCGCCATGACCGCCTCCACGCCGCCGGCGCCGTCGCTGGTGCGGCCGCTCTGGACGACGGCGTTGCAGCCCAGCGACACCGTGGCGGTGGACGATGACACCGTTTACCTGAATCGCAGCAGTCCTTCCGGGCCGGCCGAGGTTGTCGCGTTCGACCTGCACACCGGCCGCCTGCGATGGAGCACACCGACCGGCGACGCGTACGGGATCCGGTCCGTCGAAGGCGTCGTGCTGGTGACTACCGGCCCGTCGTCGATCGGCTTGACCTCGTCCTCGCCGGGCCCCCGCACGATGGCGCTCGACGCGGCCACCGGCGAGCGGCTCTGGCAGTCCGCCGGCACCTCCTCGCCGTCGTCGGTGGGTGATGGGGTGCTGCTCGCCGAGGCCGGCCAGTCCGGTTCGACCACCGGCCTGCGCCTGGTCGGGCTGCGGGACGGCCAGCAGGTGTGGCGACGGTCGATCACCCCGGCCGAGGAGTGGACAACTCTCACCGAGGGTGGCCGGCCTACCTCGGTGGTCACGGTGACCCCCACGGGCGATGCCACCGTCTACGGCTACGACGACGGTGCCGTACGCCACCGCAGCCGCATCCCCTGGAACGGGGTGTACTCCGCGACGTTCTTCCCGGTCGGCACCCAGCTGGTGGTGATCCGCACGGCGTCGGCCCAGACCGCTGCCACCATCTACCGCGCGGCCGACCTGCGCCCGCTGTGGCGGTCCGACGAGCTGATCGGCTACGTCACCACCTGCGGTCCGCTGATCTGCACGGCCGGCGTACGCGGTGTGGCCGGCCGCGACCCCGCCACCGGCCGTCAGATCTGGCGGCGCGACGACATGAACTTCGTCTGGGACCTCGGCGCCGACCGCCTGCTGCTCTCCGCCGCCGCCAACCTCGCCTCGGCCACGACGGTCCTGGTCGACGCGGCCACCGGCCGTACGATCGGCCGTCCGCTCGGCGGCCAGCAGGCGTTCGTGCCCGGCCCGGCCGGTTCGCTGATCCTGCTGCGCGCCACCGGAACGCCCGATGATCGCACCGCCGTGAACCGCCTCGACCTGGCCGATGGCCGGCAGACCGTCCTCGGCACGGTTGACCGGCTCGCCGAGCAGGCCTGCCAGGGTGTGTCCGGCCATCTGCTCTGCCCGCGCGGGGATATTTTGACCGTCACTGCCGTTGGTTGATCCTCGGGGCGGCGGACGTCGGATGCACCGGCGCGCGTGCAACCGCGGGAAGCAGGCATACGTCACGAAAGTATGAGACGTATCGGTATCGGCCGGGTTGCGGCCCCGTCCCTGCTCGGTTCGGGGAGGCCCGGCGGTTTTCCGGTGCCGCCGCACCCAGCCAACCCGCGGAAGCCGTCGTGACGGGGCTTCTCGCACCGCCGGTCGCAGTCCCCGCACCGTCCCGTTCTCCTGACGGATCAGGCCCCGGCTGGCGCGGGGCTCTGCTGACGGGCGGGGTGGTGTGGTCGGTGGTCACCGTCGCTCACCTGGCGGTTCAGATGCTGGCCGGGCTGCCCCGCGATGGCGGCGGACCGGCGCCCGCGGCGGTGGAGCTCCTGACCAGCTTGAACAGGTGGGACACCGGACACTACCTGCGGATCGCCGAGTCGGGTTATGGCACTGATCCAGGATCTCCCGCCTTCTTCCCGCTGTATCCGGTGCTGATCCGGGCTACGGACGCGATTGTCCCCGGCGGCGCGCTCGTTGCCGCTCTGCTGGTCGCCAACGTCGCGGCGTTCGGCGCGCTGGCCGTGGTGCACCGGCTGGCTGACCTTGAGTTCGGCCCTCGGGTGGCGCAGCGGGCCACCTGGTACCTGGCCGCCTTTCCGACCGGCTTCTTCCTGTTCATCGGCTACAACGAGTCGCTGTTCATACTGCTCATGGCCGGTGCCCTGTATGCCGGACGGCGTGGGTGCTGGTGGTGGGCCGGCTGTTTCGGCGCGCTGTCCTCGGCCACCCGGCTGTTCGGTGTCCTGCTGGTGCTGCCGCTCGCCGTCGAATACTTCCGCCAGGTCGGCCGGCCGTCACGCCGCCTGCGCCCCGATGTGCTGAGCCTGGCGCTGATCCCGCTGGGAGCCGCGATCTACAGCTTGTACTGTCTGTTCGCGCTGGGGGACCCGATGGCGTTCAGCGCCGCCCAGGATCAGTGGGGACGGCAATACACCGTGCCGGGAGTCGCGTGGGTGAGCGCTGTCGAACAGGCGCAGGGTGGGCTGTTGAGTGCGGACACTCTGGGTGCCATCACCGACGCCGGCACTTTTCTGCTCGTGGTGGCCTTGCTGGCGCTGTCCGTGGCCGGGCCGCTCAGATTCCGCCGCGACCAGATGTACCTGACGGCGCACGGCGCGCTCAGTCTCGTCCTGCTGATGTCCACCACGTCATGGTTCCGGCCGATGATGTCGTCCGCTCGCTACGTGCTCGAAGTGCTGGCGATCTTCTTCGTCCTGGGCCGGCTGGGCGCTCGCCCCTGGATGGACCGGGCAATCCTGGTGGTCGGCGTCACGCTTCACGCGACGTTCCTGCTGATTTTCACGGCCGGAACCTTCTTCGTGGGATGACGGTTGCCCTCGCGACGTGCCTCGGCCACGCCGGCAGCGTCGGGCGTCACCGGAACCCGCCCCTCGGGCGGTTCAGCCGAGGCGCCGCGTCGGCCAGCGCGCGAGGTCGGCCTCGAGGAGCGCCGGGTCGCGGGGCGGCGGAACCTCGTCGAGGATCTCGAGCCGGGTGATTCGCTCGATGCGAAAGCCGCGGATCGCCTCACGGATCAGCAGTCTGTGTCCGGCGGCGCCGCGCAGGCGTCGGCTTGGGCTGTCCGGACACGGGCCAGCAGTGAGTGCAGGGTCTCGCGCTCGCGCGGGGTGAGGTCGGCGAACAGGTCGGCCTCGACGCGGGCGATGGCGGCGTCGAGCTTGGTGACGGCGGCCGCGCCCGCTTCGGTGATCTCGACGATGTGACGGCGGCGATCGGCCGGGTCGCGGCGCCGTCGCACCAGATCGCGGTCCTCCAGCGCGTTGAGCAAAGCGACCAGGACGCTGGGGTCCACCCCCAGCCGGGCACCGAGGTCGCGCTGGCTGACCTCACCGCCGTCGAGGTGCATCAGCACGATGGCGTGGCGGGGGGTGACGCCGGAAGTGGTGAGTGCTTCACGGATCCGGGTGTCGGTCGTGCCACCGTGCCTCGCGAGGAGCAGAGAGAGGCGGGACTCCGGCCCGCCGATCCCGCAGGCGTCGCCTGCCCCTGGCATGGGGGCGCCGGCGCTGGTCGTGGGGGCAGTACCGCCGGGTCGTGGAGCCATGGTTCGACCATAGCAAGTGAGATATCGTCGTTTGACGTCAATCGTTGATGTGCATAGATTATCTACGCCAGTTCACTATGTGCCTCCTTGGAGCTTCTGTGTTCATCGCCTATGTCGTCATCGCTGTCCTGCTGTCCCTGATGCTGCTCATGTCCGCTCGGGGCGACATCGTCCGCGACCCGAAAATCGTCGAGCCGCTCAAGGCGATCGGGGTGCGTGACAGCTGGTTCCTGCCCCTCGGCCTTGTCAAGATCGCGGGCGCGCTGGGGCTGCTCGCCGGCATCGCCTACCGCCCGCTGGGCATCGCGGCGGCGATCGGGGTCGTCCTGTACTTCCTGGGCGCCGTGATCACGCATCTCCGTGCGGGCGACAATAAGGGGGTCGTTACGCCGGCCGTCGTCATGCTCGTCGCCGTGGCCCCCCTGGCGCTGGGCGTTGCCACGGCCTGAGGGCATCGGTGGGCCATTGATGGTCATCACTTGACACGTGGTGGTGGCTCACCGATGATTTGGCCACTACGCGCTGCAGCGACGTGACCGTCGGTCGGGCGTGGGTGGCGGCGAGCCCGTCTGCGGCGTACGGCTTTGTGGGGAGTCGGCGTCGCCGGTTGTTTTCGGCCACCCACTCGTTTGTGCCTTCCCGGCGGAAGTTCGCGCGCCGCGCGCCCCGCTACGAAGGACCCCGCATGCCCGTACAGCTCTCCCGGCCCTTGATCGCCCTCGTCGCCACCGGCGCTGTCGCCGCCGGCGCCGTTCTCTCCCCTGCTCTCGCCGCGCACGCCGCCGGCGGCTGCACGGTCGCCTACCGGGTGACCAGCCAATGGCCCGGCGGTTTCGGCGCGAGCGTCGATGTCACCAACCTCGGCGATCCGCTGACCGGCTGGAAGCTGACCTGGTCGTTCGCCGCCGGGCAGACGATCGGTCAGCTGTGGAACGGCACGGTGACACAGTCCGGCAAGAACGTCACGGTCGCCAACGCCGGCTGGAACGGCAACCTCGGCACCGGGGCGGGCACCTCGCTCGGCTTCAACGGCTCCAGCGGCGCGTCCAACCCGGTTCCGGCCGACTTCGCCCTCAACGGCGTCGCCTGCACGGGGAGGGTGGAACCCACGCCCCCGGCAACAGTGAGCCCGACGCCGACGGTCAGCCCGACACCGAGTCCTGGCACACCTGCGGGAGACGTCCTCGGGCAGGTCAGCACGCCGGGCCGGGTACGGGCGGTCACCGCGGGCGTGCAGTTCACCTGGCCCGGCACGTACTTCGAGGGACGTTTCCGCGGCACCGGCGTGGGCCTGAAACTTAACGACTCCAACAACGACTACGTGGTCGAGGTGGACGGGACGATCGCCGGCACCCTCGTGACTCCGGGACAGACCACCTACTGGGTACGGGGCCTGGCGAACGGCGAGCACACCGTACGGCTGGCCAAGCGTACGGAAAGCCCGTGGGCCGTCGGTGAGTTCGGCGGCCTGGTCGCCGCCGACGGGGGCGCGATCCTCGGCAAACCGGCGGCGCGGGGCCGGCAGATCGAGTTCATCGGCGACTCATGGACCGCCGGGTACGGCAACATGTCGGCGACGCGGGACTGCAACAGCAACGGCGGCGTCACCCGCAATTCGAACGCCGACGTGAGCTTCGGGGCGCTGACCGCCAAGGGCCTGAACGCCGACTACCAGCTCAACGCCTGGTCCGGTCTCGGCATGGTCCGCAACTACAACGGCGGGAACCCGTCGTACGACTTCCGCACCTACTACGACACCGACCTGCAGGCCCTCTACAACAGCACGACCTGGCCGGTGCCGCCCACGTGGCGGCCGCAGGTGGTGGTGATCGGCCTGGGCATCAACGACTTCTCCACGGCACTCAACGCCGGCGAGCGGTGGGCGACCATCGACGCGCTGGCCGCCGACTACCGGACGGCGTACCTGGCCTTCATCGGCAAACTGCGGATCCGGTACGGCTCCGGCACCCAGATCGTGCTCACCTACCCCGATCTGTCGTACCAGACCACCGCGTTCGCCAGCTCGGTGCAGCAGATCGTCGAGACGCGCCGCGCCGGAGGCGACACCCGCGTGTCCTCGCTATACTACGACAACAACGCCCTCGGGCTCGATCTCCTCGGCTGCGACTGGCACCCGTCGCAGCGCGACCACCAGATCCTCTCCGGCGCGCTGACCCGGCACCTCACGACGCTGGGGCTGACATGGTGAAAGTCCGAGGCCGATTCCGTACGCTCATGTCCGCCTTTGTTCTCAGCGTCGCCGCGGCTGTCCCGGCCGTCGCCGTGGCCCAGCCCGCCGTCTTCGCGGCCGACGCCGTACGGGTCATGCCGCTCGGCGACTCGACCACCGCCGGTCCCGGATGCTGGCGCGCCAAGCTCTGGAACCGCCTGCAGACCGCGGGCTACAACGGCATCGACTTCGTCGGCACCCAGTCGGACGGGGGAGGCTGCAACCCGGGCTACTCGTACGACTTCGACCACGAGGGTCACGGCGGCTACTCGGCCACCGGCATCGCCGCCAACAACCAGCTGCCACCGTGGCTGGCCGCCGCCCGGCCCGACGTCGTCCTGATGCACTTGGGCACCAACGACATGTGGGGTGGCTACATCCCGCTGGCGGACAAGCTGGCCGCGTACACCAAGCTGATCGGCCAGATGCGGGCCGCGAACCCGGCGATGAAGGTCGTCGTCGCCAAAATCATCCCAATGAGCGCCGCCGCCTGCGCGACCTGCCCGGCCGACGTGGTGGCGCTGAACAACGCGATTCCCGCCTGGGCGGCCGGCCTGAGCACGGCACAGTCGCCGATCACGGTCGCCGATCTGTGGACCGGCTACGACGCCGTGGCCGACAACTCGGACGGCGTCCATCCCAACAACGCCGGGTTCCAGAAGATGGCCGACGCCTGGTACCCGGCCGTCGCCCGTGTGCTCGGCGGCACAGTCCCGACCACCCCACCGACCACCGCCCCGCCGACGACCGCCCCGCCGACCACCGCCCCTCCCTCGCCGGTCGGCGCCTGCACCGCGACCTATGCGGTCGCTTCCCAGTGGACCGGCGGCTTCCAGGGCGAGGTGACCGTCCGCAATGCCTCGGCCTCGACCTCCTCCGGGTGGACCGCGACGCTCGCCTTCGCCGATGGACAGCAGATCAGCCAGGCCTGGAATGCCACCGTCACGCAGTCCGGCTCCGTGGCGACCGCCCGCGACGCCGGCTGGAACGGCCGCCTGGCCACCGGCACAACGGCCACCTTCGGCTTCTTGGCATCCGGGGCCGGCACCAACCCACTCCCGGCGGTGAGCTGCACACTCAACTGAAAGCCGCGATGTTGCGTTGTACCCAATCAGCGAAGGTGCGGGGCGCTCGGCCGAGAACCCGTTCGACGTCGCGGCTGATCCGCTGCTCGGCCGGGTTGGGCTCGCCGATGGCATCCAGCGTGGTCTCGACCACGGGCTCGGGCATGAACTGCAACATCTGCGTACGGGCCTCCTCGCGAGTTTGCTCGACGAACCGCACCGGCTCGCCGAACGCGTCGCCGATCGCCTCGGCTCCTTGCCGGGGTGTGTTGAGGGCAGGCCCGGTCAGCTCGTAGACCTGTCCGGCATGGCCGTCCTCGCGCAGGGCCGCGGCGGCGACTTCGGCGATATCGGCCGGGTCGATGGTCGGCAGACCGATGTCACCGAAGGGGGCGGCGACCGTCCGCTGGGCACGGACCATCGGCGCCCAGGCGTACGCGTTGGAGTTGAAGGCGCCAGGCCGCAGAATCGTCCAGTCCATGCCTGATTGCCGGACGGCGTCCTCCATGGTCCGCATCATGCCGCCATGGGATGCCGACTGCGGTCGAGTGGCGACTCCTATGGATGACAGCAACACAATCCGGCCGACTCCGCCGGCTTTCGCGATGTCGAGGATGTCCCGTGGGCTCAGCCGGTGGGCGCCGGCCCCGCCGTCGTGGAGAAACAGCGCGTCAGCGCCGTCAAAGATGGGCCGAAGACTCTCTGGTTCGGTCAGGTCGGCCTGCCGGTGCCACACGCCGTCCGGTACGGCCGCGTCCGGAATTCTTCGGGATACTGCCGTCACGTGCTCGCTGGCCGCGGCCAGTGCCTGCACGAGCGGTCGGCCGACGTTGCCGGTCGCTCCCGTCACTACGATCATGAACAACTCCTGAGTCAGTCTTCTGGTCGTTCACGGGCCACGGTGGCCTTGCTGCGGCTCGGTGACGCTAACAGCGTCGATACGTTAGGTACCTAGGGGAAAGTGGCTATCCGAGGGGATCGCCAACGGTGGCCACCCGTACGTCCACGCCGATCAACCCGGAACCGACTTGCCCTGTCTCCTAGTGGCATACATCGACCACTTCATATAGGCGAACATAAATGTTAACGTTCACCTCATGACGTCATCCAGGAGACTCTTTCGCTGGTGTTCGGGCGCGGCGGCCGCGGCCGGCATTCTTGCCGCCACGGCTGTGATGGCTCCGAATGCCTCCGCGGCGGTGACCATCACGGTGGCGGCCGACGGCAGCGGCAACTTCAGATCCGTCCAGGCGGCGGTCGACAGCGTGGCGGCGAACAACGGCGTCCCGGTCACCATCACCATCAAGCCCGGCACCTACCGTGGCGTAGTCACCATCCCCGCCAACAAGCCGTACCTCACGCTGGCCGGGGCCGGTAGCACTGCCAGTCAGGTGGTGATCGTCGAAGGGCACGCTTCCGGCCAGACCAAATCCGGTGGCGGCACGTACGGC
The DNA here is from genome assembly GCF_055562135.1 of Actinoplanes sp. NPDC021490. Taxonomy (NCBI): domain Bacteria; kingdom Bacillati; phylum Actinomycetota; class Actinomycetes; order Micromonosporales; family Micromonosporaceae; genus Actinoplanes; species Actinoplanes sp. NPDC021490. The sequence continues at coordinate 108,886 of NZ_JBVHFW010000007.1, read as the reverse complement.
ACGTCCGGCAGCGCCTCGGTGTTCGTCAACGCGAACGACACCACGATCCGGAATCTGACGATGTCGAACGACTTCAACGAGGCCGCCAACAATCTCGACGCCGAGCAGGCCGTCGCGGTCAACACCTACGGCGACCGGGTGCAGTTCGACAACGTCCGCATTCTCGGCAACCAGGACACCCTGCTCGTCAACGCGCCCAACGCCGGCACGGTGCGGCGGCTCTACGTACGTAATTCGTACGTGGAAGGGGATGTTGACTTCATCTTCGGCCGGGGCACCATGGTCTTCCAGAACGGCACGGTGCACTCGCTGACCCGCGGTTCGTCGTCGAACAACGGCTACCTCACCGCTGCGGCCACCGACATCAACAACAAGTTCGGCTTCCTGTTCTGGGGAACCACACTCACCAGCAACGCTGCCGCCAAGACTGTCTACCTGGGCCGCCCTTGGCACCCCAGCGGCGACGTCAACGCCCGCGGTCAGGTTCTCTACCGCGGCGTCACCATGGGCGCGCACATCCGCGATGACCCCTGGACGGACATGTCCGGCTTCTCGTGGAAGAACGCCCGGTTCGCCGAGTACAGCAGCACCGGCGCCGGCGCCGTCATCAACGCCAACCGGCCCCAGATGAGCGCTTCCACCGCCACCCAGTACACACCGACCGCCTACCTGGCCGGTACGGACGGCTGGAACCCCATTCGCTGACCCGAGGAACCTCATGATCGCATGGCGAATCACCCGTACCGGGACGCTCCTCGCCGTCGCCACGGCGGTGCTCATCGCCGCTCTGCCGGCCGCCCGGGCTGACGCGGCGGCCGGTGACGGCACCCCGGGCGACCCGAACATCAGCTTCGTCGGCCGGTGGAACAAGACGAACGCCGCGGCCTACGTTCCGTACTGGGCGGGGGCCTACCTGCGAGTCGGCTTCACCGGCCGAACCGTGAAGCTCAAGCAGCGCAACACCATCCAGCTGTGGGCAAGCATCGACGGCAAGGCGTTCACCTCGTTCACCGGCTCCGGCACCCTCAACCTGACCCCGACCGCGCTGGCGGCCGGCAACCACACGCTGATCGTGAGCTACCGGCAGGTGGCCGGTTCCTACACCGGTGACGCGGTCTTCCGGGGACTGACCCTGGATTCGGGGGCGAGCACGTTCAGGGCGCCGGTCCGCCCCAAGCTGGTCGAGTTCATCGGCGACTCGATCACCGCGGGGACCACGAGCAGTCAGCTGGCCGTGACCGACTACGGCTTCAAGGCCGGTGAGAAGCTCGGCTACGACCACACGCAGATCGCGATCGGTGGCATGTGCCTGGCGGACACCACCGATGGATGCTGGGCCCACGAGACCCGCTATTGGATGTCGTCCGGCGGTCAGGCCGGCTCCGACCAGTGGGACTTCGCCCGCTACACCGCGGACGGCGTAGTGATCAACCTGGGGACCAACGACAAGAGCCACGGCGTGAGCGGTACGGATTTCCAGGCGAAGTACATCACCTTCCTCACCAGGATCCGGGCAAAGTTCCCGAACGCCAAACTCTTCGCCATGCGTACGTTCATCGGACGGTACGCGGCCGAAACCCAGGCGGCGGTGCAGGCGCGCAACGCCGCGGGCGATGCCGGCGTGTACTACGTGGACACGACCGGCTGGCTGCCGGCGGGTGGTCTCAGCGATTCGGTGCACCCGAACGACGCGGGCCATCAGGCCATCACCGACAGACTGGCCCCGATTCTCAGCGCCCGGCTGACCACCACCACCGCCTGCGCGGTCGCCTACCGCAAGACCCCCTGCGCCGCCACTTCCTGATGTCGAGCATTCCCAGCGAGGCAGGAGCAACCCGATGAAGCTCGAACGCTCGCGTGTCGCGGTCGTGGCGGCCACCGCCCTGGCCGTCGTGGCCGGCGGGCTCAGCCTCGCCACCGCGCCGGCAGCCACCGCGCAAGCGGCCGCCACGGCCTGCAGCGTCACCTACAAGGTCACGAGCCAGTGGGCCGGCGGCTTCGGCGCCGACATCGCCATCACTAATCTCGGTGACGCGGTGACCAGCTGGACCCTGGGCTGGACGCTCGCCCCTGGGCAGGGCGTGACGCAGGCCTGGAACGCGGGCGTCACGGTCACCGGCACGGCGGCCACGGCCACCAACGCAAGCTACAACGGCGCCATCGCCACCGGGGCGTCCGTCAGCTTCGGCTTCACCGGCTCGTGGACCGGCAGCAACCCGGTGCCGTCCTCGTTCACGTTCAACGGGGTGACGTGTGGCGCGCCGCAGTCGCCGTCGCCGACGCCTTGCCCCGGCCCGAGCACCCCACCGGTAACCCCACCCACGTCGGCGCCCGCACAGGTCAAGGTCTGGATGGCCGGCGACTCCACGATGATGAATGCCGCCGCCTGCCCGATCGGCTGGGGCAGCCAATTCGGCTCCTACCTCACATCGAACGCCACCGTGCAGAACAGTGCCGTCGGCGGCCGGAGCATCCAGACGTGGCTGTACGAGGGAAACGTGACCTCCACCAAGAACGCCGCCGGCGAGTGCACCCTCAGCTCGACCGCCTACAGCTCGCGGTGGACGGCCATGCTGAACACCAGCACCGGCTTCCAGACCGGCGACTACCTGATCATCCAGTTCGGCATCAACGACGGCGATACGGCGTGTCCGAGGCACGTAGGCGCCGCCCGCTTCAAGGAGCTGCTCGGCGTCATGGCGACGGCCGCCAAAGCGAGAGGCGTGAAGCCCATCTTCGTCACCCCGGTCGCGGCGATCACGTGCAGCGGCAGCACCGCCGTCGGCAACCGCGGCTTCGTCACGGAGACAACCGCGGCGGCAACCGCGAACGGTGTGCCGGTGATCGACCTGCACGCGAGGAGCGTGGCGCTCTACAACACGCTCAAGCTATGCCCCAACAACGGCGACTATTCAACGGGCGCGGTCGGGGCGTTCTTCTGCAACGACCACACGCACTTCGAGACCGCCGGAGCCCGGCAGATCGCCGGCCTGATCGCCACCGCCCTCAGGGCACAGAACATTCCGCTCGCCGCCTATCTGAAATGAGGGCGCAGCAAGTCACGACTTGCGCTCTTTAAAAGCCATGCGCGTGAGCGAGTACGTCCCGGCGTCTCGCTTGTTCCCGACGTCAGCGGCATATCGAGGAGCAGCTGAGCCTCAGCACCGACTGAGAACCGAGGCTGCCGTCTTCCCCCTGCCGAGATCTACGACGTGCGCACCCGGCTTCCGCGTTCCAACAAGGGGATCCCGTGCTGCCCCACGACGCCTGCCTCGACGGGCTTCACTCGACATTTCTTCGACATCGCTTCAACACGGTGAGTGCACCCTGGCAACCAACCTGATCGCGTTAGGTGTCGATCGGGTACGCCATGTCGGCGACGACAACCCGGCGCATCGGCAGGCGATTCCTACTGGCATTCGCCGATCGTCGTGGGGCGTCGGTTCCTCTGGAGGTCCACATGCGCAAGCTGTTCGCCACACTCGTGTCCGTGTTCACGTTGATGGGCGCCCTGACCTGGGCGGCGCCGGCGTACGCGGCTGATTCGCTCGGTTGGGACTCGGGGATGAAGTGCTTCTACTCGGGCACCAACTTGCACTACTCGATCGTGAAGGTTCAATGGGCCTATCACACCTCGAACGGAATCTATCTCTACAAGCCCTATGCGGTGCACGTGCTGGAGGCCGATGGCGCTCACCACTACACGGTCCGGTCCGCGCTCATGAGCCTTTTGATCAACCAGGCTGGAGTGGGCCAGTGGGACAGATGGAGCGGGACGACGACCTACACCTTCGGTCCTACCCGGCTCAGTTCCATTACGAACTACGCGAGCCGTGGGGCGGTTGCGCTGCAGACTTCTCTCACCGCGCCGGACGGCAAAGTCTGCACAGTCCAGAACTCGCCTTCCTGATCGTCGCCGAGGTCTTCGAGCCGCGTTGCTCAGGCAGGCGGCCGCTGTCCCCCACGACGGTCAGGTTCCTCGAGAGCCACGCAATCCCGGATCGGTAGCAGCTCAGGAACCCGCCTCGGTCGACTTCGCCCAGGCGGGTTCCTTCGCCACCGGGCAGCGTCGTAACCACCAACGGCCCGGCACACCAGGCAACCCCGGCCAGCGTAAGCCGTCGAGTCCACACCATGAAAGGGAAGCTACAGGCGGACCCGGCCCCGCGCTGTCCTCAGGTGGGGAGGGGGCGCCTGCGCAACGGCGCCTTGCGCACCTTGCCCGACCCGGTCCGCGGCAGGGACGGCACCACGTCGATGTGAACCGGCAGCTTGTAGCGGGCCAGCCGCCCGGCGAGGAAGGCCAGCAACTCGGCCCGGTCGAGGCGCCGGCCCGGCGTCACCACCACGAAGGCCCGGCCCACCTCGCCCCATTTCTGGTCGGGCACGCCGACCACGGCCACCTCGGCCACCGCCGGATGTTCGAAGCACGCCGCCTCCACCTCGGCCGGGTAGACGTTCTCGCCGCCCGAGATGTACATGTCCTTGAGCCGGTCGACAATGTGGAAATGGCCGTCGGTGTCGACCGTCGCGATGTCCCCGGACCGGAACCAGCCGCCGTCGGCGAACGCGGCCGCGGTGGCGTCGGGGTCGTCCCAGTAGCCGGGCGTGACGTTCGGCCCCCGCACCAGGATCTCGCCCGGCTCCCCCACCGCGACCGGCGTCAGATCGGGCCGCACACACCGCACCTCGGCGAAGAAGACCGGGACCCCGGCCGAGCCGACGTGGGCCGGGCTCTCGCGGGCCTCGAGGAAGGTGGCGCCCGGCGCGGTCTCGGTCATCCCGTAGCCCTGGCAGAAGACCAGACCGCGTTCCTGGTACGCCGTGATCAGGCCGGGCGGGATCGACGCGCCCCCGCTCATCACGCTGCGCACCGACGAAAGGTCGGCCGACGCCCAGCGCGGGGACCGGGTCAGTCCGGCGAACATGGCGGCCACGCCGAACATCCAGGTCACCCGGTGGGCGGCGATCTGGTCGAGGACCGCGTCGACGTCCCAGGCCGGCAGGATCAGGCCGGCGCCGCCCTTGAGGAAGGTGGGCAGCAGACATTGGTCGAGCGCGGCCACGTGAAACAGGGGCGCCCCGATCAGGCACACCTCGTCCCCGCCGACGTCGACGCCGACCAGCAGGTTGAAGCAGTTCCAGACGACGTTGCCGTGGGTCAGCACGGCGCCCTTGGGCCGCCCGGTGGTGCCGGAGGTGTAGAGGATGAATGCCGGGTCGTCGAGCGGGACCTCCACGTCCGCATCCAGTGCCTGACCGGCAAAGGGCTCGTCCCGGGGGACGAGCGGAGGCGGCATGGTCAGCTCCCGCACGGTCGCGGCGCACGTGGGGGCGTACACGAGAAGCTTGGCCCCGCTGTGCGCGAGCATGTAGTCGATCTCGGGCGCGGTCAGGCGGAAGTTCAGCGGCACAAAGGTGGCGCCGAGCCGGTGGGTGGCGAACATCGTCTCGACGAAGGCCGGATGGTTGGGCCCGAGGTAGGCGACCCGGTCACCCCGGCCGACCCCGGCCGTACGCAGGTGCCCGGCCCGGCGGCCGACGCGCTCGTGCACCTCGGCGTACGTGATGGGGTGGTTCTCGAAGATCAGGGCGGTGCGGTCCGGCGAGATCGCCGCTCGCCGGGCCGGCCACCCCCCGAGGCCCGCGTTGCTCATGTCAGGCGTAGTAGCGGTAGAGCGGCCGGGCGACGCAGGCGGGCTTGTCGACGCCGTCGATCTGGACGGTGAAGTTCAGGGCCATCTGCACGCAGCGCTTCGCCACCTCCTCGACCGTGTCGACGGTCGCGGCCAGGCGGATCTTGGAGCCGACCCGGACGGGGCTGGGGAAGCGCACCTTGTCCAGCCCGTAGTTGACGCCCATCTTGAGGCCCTCGACCGCCAGCAGTTCGGAGAAGAACGGGATGACCAGCGACAGCGTGAGATAGCCGTGCGCGATCGTGCCGCCGAACGGTCCGGCCGCGGCCCGCTCGACGTCGACGTGGATCCACTGGTGGTCGCCGGTGGCCTCGGCGAACGCGTTCACCCGATCCTGGGTGATCTCGACCCACGAGCTGTGCCCGAGGTCGCGGCCGGCCAGGGTCCTGAGCTCATCCAGTCCGGTCACGGTGATCATGTGGTGGTCTCCTTGTCGTCGGTCAGCCCGAGCAGCCGGGCGGCGTTGTGCTTGAGGATTCGGGGCCGCACCTCCGGCTTGATGTCCAGGGCGGAGAAGTCGGCCAGCCAGCGGTCGGGAGTCAGCACGGGGTAGTCCGAGCCGAACAGCACCTTGTCCTTCAGCAGGGTGTTGGCGTACCGGATCAGCTGTGGCGGGAAGTATTTGGGCGACCAGCCGGAGAGGTCGATGTGCACGAGCGGCTTGTGGGTGGCCACGGCGAGGGCCTCGTCCTGCCACGGGAACGACGGGTGGGCCAGGACGATCGTCAGGTCGGGGAAGTCCACGGCCACGTCGTCGACCAGCATCGGGTTGGAGTAGCGCAGCCGGATACCGCCTCCGCCGCGCACGCCGGCGCCGATCCCGGTCTGGCCACTGTGGAACAGCGCGGGCACGCCGAGTTCCTCGATCGCCTCGTAGAGCGGGTAGGCGATCCGGTCGTCGGGCGCGAAACCCTGCAGGCTCGGATGAAACTTGAATCCCCGTACGCCGTGGTCGCCGACCAGCCGGCGGGCCTCGCGAACGCCGGCCCGGCCGCGGTGCGGGTCGATCGACGCGAACGGGATCAGCACGTCGGGGTGGGCGGCGCAGCCCTCGGCGACGTCCTCGTTGCCGATGCGGGGATGCCCGGTCGCGTGCTCGGCGTCGACGGTGAAGACGACCGCCGCCATCCGGCGTTCGCGGTAGTAGGCGGCCATCTCGTCGATCGTGGGCTGCCGCGGGCCGCCGGCCGAGAAGTAGGCGGCGGACGCGTCGAGCAGTTCCGGGCTCAGCGATGCGTGTCCGTCCCGGCCGATCTCGCAGTGGGTGTGGACGTCGATGGCCACCAGATCGTCGAGGTTCACGTCAGGCCCCGGGCATTTTCGGGGCCGGGATCCCGTACGTCTCGGGCTCGGCGCCGATCCCGCCGGGCCACTGGGCGGCGATCGCGTCGGCGCTCCATCCGCCTTCGGCGAACGCGACCGTCTTCTCCTTCGGGTGCGACCAGAGGGCGAGCCGGTCGCCGCCGATGCCGATGGCCTGGCCGGTGATGTCGCGGGCCGCGTCCGAGGCGAGGAAGACGATCAGCCCGGCGGCGTCGTCGGCCGTGCCCATGCCCTCGTCGCGCCGCAGCCAGCCGGGTAACGGGTCGCCGGTCCGTTCGGCCTCGGCGATCACGGGCGCGAAGGCCGGGATGGTCTTGGTCATCTCGGTGACCGCGACCGGCACGACGGCGTTGACCGTGATGCCGGCGCGATCCAGCTCGAGCGCCCAGGTGCGGGCCATCGCGGCGATGCCGGCCTTGGCCGCCGCGTAGTTGGTCTGACCGAAGTTGCCACGCTGCCCGGCCGGCGAGGACACCAGGATCAGCCGCCCGCCCTCGCCCTGCTGCCGCAGGTGGATGGCGGCGGCCCGCGCGCAGGTGAAGGTGCCCCGCAGATGTACGTCGATCACGGCGTCGAAGTCGTCGTCGGTCATCTTCCACAGCACCCGGTCGCGCAGGATGCCGGCGTTGGTGACGAGCACGTCGAGCCGGCCGAACTCCCGCACCGCGGCCGCCACGAGCTGGTCGGCGGCCGACGAGTCGCCGACCGCCGCGGTGACCCCGGTGGCGCGGCCGCCGGACGCGGTGATCGCGCCGACCGCCGCTTCCACGGCCGTCTTGTCGACGTCGTTGACGACCACGGCGGCCCCGGCCGCGGCGAGCGCCCGGGCATAGGCGAGCCCGAGCCCGCGTCCGCTGCCGGTCACGACGGCGACCTTGCCGTTGAGATTCATCGGTTCTCCTGCCGATCGGACGGAGGCGGGTACGGAGCCGGCACGTGCGCCCGGCCGGGCCGGATTCTCATGCGCGGCCCTTCCGGGGGACGAGTCGCCGGGCGGCGGGGACCAGGCCGCGCGGCAGATAGCGGACGACGGCGACGAGCAGCAGCGCGTAGACGGCGTAGGACAGCACGCTGGGCGCGTAGCCGGGCATGCCGGGCTGGGTGCCGAGCGTGTTGAGGGCCTGCACGCCCAGCACGATCACGGTGGCCCCGACGACCGGGCCGGCGATGGTGCCCAGCCCGCCCACCACCGCCATCACCACGACCTCGATGGACAGCAGCACCGGGAACGATCCCGGCGACAGGTAGCCGAGGTAGAACGCGTAGACGCCGCCGGCCAGGCCGGCGAACCCGGCCGAGAGGGCGAACACGGCCAGCCGGTAGGCGCTCACCGGGACCCCGCTGGCCGCGGCCGCGGTCTCCCCCGTCGCGGCGGCCCGCAGACCCCGGCCGGCCCGCGACCGCACGACGTTGCGGGAGACCAGCAGGACCACGGCCAGGACGACCCAGGCGACGTACGCGAAGCCGAGGTCCTCGCGCAGTTCGGCGCCGCCGAGGGAGAACCGCGGGATGCCCTGCAGGCCGATCGCGCCGCCGGCCCACGAGCCCTGGCCCAGCAGCGAGAGCAGGATGAGGTGCACGGCCAGCGTGGCGAACGCCAGATGGTGCCCGCGCAGCCGCAGCAGCGGGGCGCCCAGCAGAACCGCGGCCACCGCCGCGATCACCGGCGCGGCCAGCAGGCCTACCAGCGGCGGGAGGCCGTGCACGGCGAGCAGGCCGGCCGCGTACGCCCCGATCGCGTAGAACGCCGCCTGGCCGAGCGAGACCTGACCGGCGTACCCCATCAGCAACGAGACCCCGGCCGTAACGGTCGCGGTGAGCAGGAGCAGCACGTAGGTCGCGAGATACCGCTCGGGCAGCAGCGGCGGGATCGCCAGCGTGACGAGGCCGGCCGCCGGGAGGAGCCACCTGGTCATCGGACCACCGCCCGGATCGAGCCCGCCCGCGCCGCCTGGGCGATCATCACGGTCAGCATGAGCAGCAGCGCGACCTCGAGCTGGTAGGCGCCGCCGCCGTAGCCGGCGATCAGGGTCTGCGCGACCCCGAGCAGCAGACCCCCGGCGAGCGCCACGGCCGGCCGGGTCAGGCCACCGAGGACGGCGGCCGCGAAGCCGTTCACGATCAGGGCCACGTCGCTGTCGAAGGTGACCTGTTGCACCGGTGTGGTGAGCACCCCGGCCAGGCCGCCCAGGGCGCCGCCCAGCGCGAACGCGAACAGCCCCATGCGGCGCACGTCGATGCCGACGACCCGGGCCGCGTACCGGTTGCCGGCGCAGGCGGTGAGCGCCTTGCCGAGGTCGGTGCGGGCGAAGAACGCGGCCAGGGCCACGAAGACCGGCACGGCGACCGCGAGGATCAGCAGGTAGTGGGCCTGGACGCGGGCCCCGCCGACGGTCGCCACGCCGGACAGGCCGGCGAACGAGCGCGGCTGGTCACCCCACAGGACGATTTCGACCGCGTACGCGAACACGCCCAGCCCCAGCGTGATGATGAGCGCCGCGCCGGGCTCGGTTCCGGGCCGGCCGATCGCGACGACGCCGACCAGCAGCCCGACGCCCGCCGCGACCAGCACCGCCAGCGGTTCGGCGAGGCCGTGCGGCAGCCCGGAGGCGAGCAGGGTCGAGGTGAGCATGGCCGCGAGGACGGCGAACGCCCCCTGTGCGAAGTTCACCACGCCGGTGACCCGGTAGATCGCCACCAGGCCGCTGGCCACCAGGGCGTACCCGGCGCCGATGCCGAGACCGGTGAGCACGTACGCGATCAGGTCGCTCATCGTGCCGGCCCGTCGGTGACGACGTGGCCGCCCAGGTAGGCCGCCGCCACCCGGGGATCGCCGGCCAGCTCGGCCGACTCCCCGGACAGCACGACGCGGCCGGCCTCCAGCACGTAGGCCCGCCGGCACAGCGACAGCGCGAGTCTCGCGTTCTGCTCGATGAGCAGCACGGCCAGCCCGCGGTCGCGGTGCAGCGCGCGCAGGTGGTCGACGAGCGAGCCGATCACCAGCGGGGCCAGGCCGAGGCTGAGCTCGTCGACGACCAGCACGTCGGGCCGGGCCATGAGCGCGCGAGCGATCGCGACCATCTGCTGCTGGCCGCCGGACAGGGTTCCGGCGGCGCGGCGGCGCAGGGCGGTCAGCTCGGGCAGCAGCTCGTACATGGCTGTGGTGTCGCGGCCCCGGCGGCCGTTGCGCCAGCCCCCGAGGCGCAGGTTGTCGTCCACGCTGAGGTCGGCGAAGACCTCCCGGCCTTCGGGGACCTGAGCCAGGCGCCCCCGTACGGTGATCCGGCCGCTCGCCACGGCCACCAGGCCGGAGAGCGCCTTGACCAGAGTGGACTTGCCCGCGCCGTTGGCCCCGATCAGCGCGACCATCTCGCCCGCGCCGACGGTCAGGTCGACGCCGTCGAGCGCGGTCGCCCCGCCGTACCGGACGGTCAGGCCCCCGACCTCGACGACCGGGTTCACGCCGGGGACTCCTGCCGGTCGCCCAGGTAGGCGCCGATCACGCGGGGGTCGGCGCGGACCGTGGCCGGCGTGCCCTCGGCGATGACCCGGCCCAGGTCGAGCACGGTGATCCGGTCGGCCAGCCGCATGACGAAGGCGACGTCGTGCTCGACCACGAGCATGGTCAGACCCTCGCGGCGCAGGTCGCCGAGCAGCGCGGCCAGATCTTCGCGTTCCCCGGCGCGCAACCCGGAGGCGGGCTCGTCGAGCAGCAGCAACCGGGGCTGCCCGCAGAGCGCCCGGGCCAGCTGAAGCGCCCGCTGCCGGCCCAGCGGCAACGTCTCGGCCGGCTGCGAGGCCCACTCGGCCAGGCCGACCCGGGCCAGGCAGTCCAGGGCCCGCGCCCGGATCAGCCGCTCCGAGCGGCGGTGGGCGGGCAGCCGCAGCGCCGCCGCCAGAAATCCGTCTCGGGTCAGGCTGTGCGCGCCGACCATCACGTTCTCCAGCGCGGTCATCCCGGTGAAGACGCGGGCCGCCTGGAAGACCACGCCGATTCCGAGCCGGGCCCGGCGGTGGGCCGGGAGCCGGTCGATGCGGGCGCCGTCGAGCGAGACGGTCCCGGCGTCCGGGGCGAGCTGGCCACCGATCAGCGCGAACAGCGTCGACTTGCCGGCGCCGTTCGGGCCGATCACGGCGCGCAGCTCACCCGGTGCGACGGTGAGGTCGACCTCCCGTACGGCGTAGACCCCGCCGAACGCCCGGGACGCGCCGGTCACCGTGAGGGCGGCTCCCATCAGCGGCCCACCGTGGCCAGCTTGGCCTTGGAGTAGGCGGTCGGCTCGAACGCGCCGCCCTTCACCGTGTTGACCGAGATGAAGTCGGTGGTCAGTCCACTGTGGTTGTCGGCGGTGTAGGCGTAGGCGCCGTTCGGCGTGGTGAGCGTGAGGCCTTCGAGGGCGTCGCGCACCTTGTCACGTTCGGCGCTGCCGGCCTTGGTGATGGCGGCGGCGAGCAGTTTGACGCCGCTGTAACCGTCCTGCGCGAACTGCGGCGGCGGGTAGCCGTACTTGGCGGCGAACGTGGTCGACAGTTCCTCGATCGCGGTCTTCTGCTCGCCGGCGGGCAGAGCCGGGCCGACCACGCCGATCGAGCTGATCACGGTGACGCCCTCGGCGGCGGGTCCGGCCGGGTCGAGGAAGAGTTTGCTGGCTTGTGATCCGGTGAGTACCAGCGGCACGTCGAGGCCGCTCGCCGCGTACTGCTTGGTGAGCGCGACCGCGGGAGCGCCGGTCGCCCAGACCATCAGCGCCTGCGCGTCCGACGAGCGTACGTGGGTGAGAACCGCGCTGAACTCGGTGGCGGTGGTCTGGAACTGCTCGATCGGGTTCAGGGTCACGCCGTACTGCTGAGCCTTGGCCTGTAATCCTTTGAAACCCGCGGTGGCATAGCTGCTCCGGGTGTCGTAGGCGACGGCGACCCGGGACAGCTTGCCCGCCTGGAAGTACTGCAGCGCGGCCTCGGCGTAGGTGCCGGAGAGGGCGGGCACCACGAAGACGTACGGATGGACGGGGTTGACCTGCTCGTCGGCCGGGGTCAGCGAGAGGTACGGGATCTGCTCCCGGTCGACCAGCGGGATGGTGGCCAGCGCCGAGTTCGAGAACGGCGAGCCGATGATCGCGTCGGAGTCGGTCTTGAGCTCGTTGAAGGCGAGGACGGCCTGGTCGGGCAGGCTCTTGTCGTCGCGGACGGCAAGCTCGATCCGGCGGCCGCCGACGCCCCCGGCCGCGTTGATCTGATCGACCGCCAGGGCCACGGACTTCTGGTTCTCGGTGCCCAGCGGCGAGTAGTTGCCGGTGAGCGAGACGATCTGGCCGACCCGGATCGGGTCGTCGCCCCCGGACGTCGAGTCGTCGCCGCAGGCAGCAGTGGTCAGGGCCAGGGTCAGCGTGACGAGGATCGGGACAGTGCCGCGCACGGGTGCCTCCCCAAGCGTTGCCAAACGATTTCGGGAGCGTGAAAACCGTCGATGACTGCCATGAAGTTAGGCTCGTCTTCTGCAGCCGTCAAGAATCTGCCTAACATCTTCCTCATGGCGCAACCGCAGACCCTCTTGCTGATGCTTTTCGGCGACTTCGTGCTCGACCGGGAGGTCTGCGTCTTCTCGGGCAGCGTGATCGACGTGTGCGGGCGGCTCGGCATCTCGGAGCACGCCGCCCGCTCGACGCTGACCCGGATGGCGAGCCGCGACCTGCTCCGCCGGCAGCGTGCCGGGCGCCGTATGTATTTCGGGCTCACCGACCGGTCGACGGCGATCCTGCGCGACGGCCGCACCCGCATCTGGCAGACCGGCGCGGTCAACGACCGGTGGGACGGCACGTGGACGCTGCTCAGCTTCTCGCTGCCCGGGTCGTGGCAGCGCCAGCGCCACGACCTGCGCTCCCAGCTGGCCTGGGCGGGCTTCGGCCCCCTGCAGGGCGGGCTCTGGATCGCCCCCGGCCAGGTCGACGCCCACCCGATCGTCAGCTCGCTCGGCCTCGAGGCCCACGCCCGGGTCTTCCACGCCCGCACGGGCGCGCTCACCGACGTCGACACCATGGTCCGGGACGCGTACGACCTGCCGGCGCTGGCCGCCCGCTACGACGAGTTCCTCGCCCGGTGGGACGGCCCGCCGCCGCTGGCCGATCCGCTGGCCGCCCGGCTGAGCCTGATCGCCGAGTGGCTGCACGCCATTCGCCGCGATCCCCGGCTGCCGGTCGAGCATCTGCCCCCGCAATGGCCGGCCGTCCGCGCCCAGAAGCTGTTCCGCGAGCTCGAGACGGCCTCCCTCGAGCCGGCCCGTGCGATCGCCGACGACCTCCTCGAGGTGATCCGCTAACCGTTGACGTCACTGCGGTGAAAGATGATGACGCCTCTGGTGCGCAGCGTGACCTGGTACCCGTAACCCGGTAAGCGGTCGAGGGCGGCAGCCATCGTCACGGGCGCCGCCATCGTGGTGTCCGGCGGGTTGCTGACGGCGACCCACTGGGGTCGTACGCCGGCCTGCGGGTACGCGGGGAAGAAGTAGACGATGCGGCGGGAGGTGAGCTGCGGCGCCAGCCGGTTGTCCGCGGCGACCTGGGCGTTGTCCGGTATCCGGGCCAACGCCAGGCGTACCTGCCGGGCCTCGGCATCGGTGGTCCAGGTGGTCGTGCTCAGCAGGCCGCGTAGCGGTAAGGGGGTCAGCATCGTCGCGGCCACGGCGACCATGCAGGTGGCGTGGACACCCGCCCGGGCCGCGCGTCCGGTCCCCGTCGTGTTGAGCGTGTCGAGGAACGCGACGAACACGATCGGCATCAAGATGGCGCTGTACTGGAAACCGGTGCCCCAGTAGAGCGGGTTCGCCGACCAGAACCGCCAGGCGAGGGTCGGCACGGCGGCGAGGAGCAGCGGTGAGCGTAGTGCGAGGAACAGCGTCGGCGCGACGAGCCACAGCAGAGTGTGCAGCTTCACGGCGGGCAGGAACAGGCGGTGCAGCGGGCCCTGGCCGTCGAGGGTCGCGCTTTCGGCGTACGGGTAGACGTGCGCGGGATGCAGCGCCGGCAGGATCGCGCCGACGATCACCAGGCCCGAGCAGATCGCGATCAGGATCGTCGCCGTGCCGAGACGTCGCCGGCCGCGCAGCATCACCAGCAGGCCGATGACCGCCACCGTTGCCGGCAGGTCCTCCTTCACCGCGATGAGCGGCAGTGTCCATGCGACGGCGGCGAACAAGCGCCGCTCGACGAGCGCGGTCAGACCGAACGCCAGCAAAGGAACGGCGAAGGCGACCTCGTGGAAGTCGAAATCGACAGCCGATTGCAAACCCCAGGACAGCCCGTACGCCAGTCCGGCGCTCACCGCAACCCCCTGGCCCGCGATGCGGACGGCGAGCCGGGTGATCGGTATCGACGACGCGGCGATCAGGGCGGCCTGCGCGACCAGGAGGGTGATCGGGCTCGGGAACAGCCGGTACATCGGGGCGAGCACGACCAGGATGGGATGAAAGTGGTCGCCCAGCAGGTTGAAGCCGGGTGCCTTGATCGTCGCCGCAGGGGCGCCGAGGTGCGCGTAGCCGCGTACCGCCTGTTCGAAGAGGCCAAGGTCGTATCCGCTGGTCTCCAGCCGCATATGTCGATGTATCGACCAGCATGCGTAGGCGAGGAACAGTGCGGCGGACAGCAGATACGGTGCCGCGGCACCGCGGGGTGCGGCCGGCGCGGTGGCAGCCGGGGAACGGACAGCTGTTGCGGACATGCGAGCGAGATTTGAGCGTCGCGGCTGAACCGTCGCTGAAACGACCTGAAGAAGTTTCAGGCATGCGGCGACTTCGGCAGCTCCGCGACGAAGCGGGCGCCGCGGGTGGCATCGGTCGCGGACAAGCGACCTCCGTAGCGTCCGGCGATGTCCCGGGCGATCGCCAGGCCCAGGCCGGCGCCGCCGTGGCGGCGATCGCGGGCCTCGTCGACACGCGCGAACCGCTCGAAAATCCGTTCCCGGTCGGCTTGCGGGATGCCCGGGCCGTCGTCGTGGACCTCGACTCGGACAAGGCCGGGCTCGGGTTCGGTAACGGTCACGGTAATGCGGTCGAGCGCGTATCGGGAGGCATTGTCCAGAAGGTTCTCCAGCATTCTGGCCAGCTCTTCCTCACGCCCGATCACCAGTGCGGGCCCATCGGCCACCACGACGAACCGCTTGTCGGGCGGCACCCGGTAGCGCCGCTCGCCGACCAGTTCTTCCGCGATCGCGGCGATGTCGACCGGCTTCCCGTGAGCCGGTGCCGTGCGTTCCAGGCGCGCGAGCAGCAGCAGGTCGTCGGTGAGCCGTTGCAACCGCTCGGTTCCGGTGCGCAGCGCCTCCGGGTCGACAGCGCCGCCGTGCGTGGCGGCGACCTCGGCGGTGGCGCGCAAGCCGGCGAGCGGGCTGCGCAGCTCGTGCGCCGCGTCGGCGACGAACCGGCGCTGCCGGTCGGCCGCGTCGGCGAGCCGGTCGAGGGTTTCGTTCATGGTGGTGGCCAGCCGGGCGATCTCGTCGCCGGTGCGCGGCTGAGGCACCCGGCTGCTCATGTCCGCGGCAGTGATGCGCGCCAGTTCGTCGCGCATCCGCTCGACCGGGCGCAGCGCACGTCCGGCGGCCCACCAGGCGATCGCGGCGACGAACAGCACGGCGGCGGGAAGACCGAGGCGGAGCCAGCGGTCGACCGGGGCTACGGCGGCCTCCGCGTCGAGCGGAGAGACGAGCAGGTAGACGGTCGCGCCCGAAGGGCTGACGTTGTAGGTCACCAGGGTGACCTCGCGATCGTCGAGCTGCCCTGGTGCGCCGCTGCGGGCGGCTCGCAGGTGGACGTCGATGCGGCCGAAGAAGGCATCATCGTACTGTGGCGGAATGGTCGGGAAGGTCAGACCGCCTTCCCGTACGTAATAGGCCAGTTGATTCTGTGCCAGCAGCACTTTGCCGCGATCGTCGACCACCGCGAAGCTGATCCCCATGCCGTAATAAGGGAACTCGTACCACTTGTCGTAGGCGCAGAGCGCAGGATCCCTCTCGATATCGCAGTCACCCAGGCTGTTGGCCAGTGCGCCTCCGTCCGCGTTGATCCTTGCCGCAGGCGTGTCGTAGGTCGAGGCGATGGCGCGGGCCTGTGACTGCGCGGTGGCGAGGGAACCCGCCACGCTGTTCGCGTAGATCACCTGGCGCAGCCAGAACGCCCCGCCCCCGAGGCACAATGCGGCCGCCAGCGCCGCGGCCGCCGCCGCCCGGACCCGTACCGGTAGCTGTGGCCTAGGCATGGGCGTCGACCAGCCGGTAGCCGGCGCCGCGAATCGTCTCGATGCTCAGCAGGCCGAACGGCACGTCGATCCGGCGACGCAGTGCGCGGATATAGACCTCGACGATGTTCACATCGCCGTCGTAGGCCGCATCCCATACCTCATCCAGGATCTCCGCCTTACTCACCACCGTGTTGGCCCGGCGGGCCAGGCAGGCCAGCACCGAGAACTGCTTGGCCGTCAACGTGATCGGCGCCGGCCCGCGCGAACAGACCCGCCGCGCCTGGTCGACAACCAGATCACCAACCTTCAGCAGCGCCGGCCTCGGCTCACCACCCCGGCGCAGCAGGGCGCGTACGCGAGCAAGCAGGACGACGTACGAAAATGGCTTCGTCAGATAGTCGTCCGCCCCGGTGTCCAGGGCCTCCGCCTCGTCGTACTCGCCGTCCTTGGCCGTCAGGACCAGCACCGGTGTACTCACCCGCGACTCCCGCAGCCGAGCGCACACCTGATAGCCGTTCATCTTGGGCAGCATCAGATCCAGGATGACCGCCTGATAGCCCTCGCTCAACGCCAGTTCGAGCCCGATGTTCCCGTCATGAGCCACATCGACGGCGTAACCCTCCGCTGTCAGCCCGCGACGCAGAGATTCAGCCAGCTCACGCTCGTCTTCGACAATCAGCAGCCGCACCAGGCCATCCTGCCTGCTTCCGGCGATCCGGCCCTGAAATCCTCTTCAGCTTGCCGAGGCGCCGCCAGATCCACCTGGGCCACGGCTATGGTTCTGCCGGGCTGCTCGGGCCTTGCCCGAGCAGCCCGGTCCGGATCCCAGCCGGGGACTACGGGGTCGTGAACAGGGCGAGACCGCTCGGCACCCGGATGTCGTACGCCTTGACCGAGGTGCCGTTCATCTGGAAACGGACGTAGAACGTGTAGGAGCGGGAGCAGGGATATCCGACCCGCGGCAGGCAGGTGCTCGCGCTGATCACACCCTGCATGTAGCGGTAGGCACTGTTGCTGCTCGTGGTCCGCACCGAGGCGCCGTCCAGGAAGAAGCCCAGGTTCTTACCGGTGGAATTGACCTGCGTCTTGGTGACCGAAGCGCTCCACGACGAGGGCGACTGATTGGTGCACACGCCGAAGGAGAAATCCACTTCCGCATAGCGCAATTTACTGGTCGGTGACCCCGGGAAATACTTGAACGTCGGGTAATGACAGCTGGCCGCCTGCGCCGATGCGGGTGTCACCAGTGCCAGGGCGAGCACGGACAGAATTGCGGTCAGGAACGTGGTGAGCAGCTTTCGTGTCGATGACATCGACTTTTCCTCCCAGTGTTGTCGGCGGGACGAAAAGATCGTGATGGCAGCCGGCGGGCACGGACAACGGTCAACTGTCCCCGGCCGCGTCGAACTGTCCCCGGCCGACAGCTAAGACAGCTCGTACGCTGGGCGGGGTCAGATCGGGTGGCAGTCGTCGCTCTCGCCGGGGCGCGCGTCGTAGCAGCCGTACTGGAGGCCGTCCGCGGATTGATCCAGGACGCCGCCCGTGAAATGAACGAGCGAGACCCAGCCCCATTGACCGTTGTCCGACCGCGTGTAGGCCCACCAGAAATTGTGCTTCGAGTTGTTGCTGTCCTCCGCGCCCGGCTGCTGACCGAGGAACCATTGACGACTGCCGCCCGCGACGCCCCCGACGCGCGACGATCGGGAATCCGGCCGGCTCATCACGGGCACATCGCCGGCGGTCAACGAGCAATATTGGCCGTACAGCCGGGCCGGGGCCACCCAGGAGGGAACAGCACAGTTGCCGCCGCCGCCACCGGCCGCGGTGGTGGCGAGCCAGTCGCCCAGCGGTGCCAGGTGATTGCCGCTGAGATAATCAACGCCGGCATACAGCGCGTCGGTCCAATCGCTACGGTCGGGACAATCCGTCAGACCCCACACCCGTACGTGATGTCCGGTGCTCTGCGCCTTGATGATGTCGTCCCAGCGTGCCGTCTGGATCGGCTGCCGGTCGGGGTCAGCGCAATCCTCGTCCGTGCCCGGATTCCGGAAGCTGATCATGGGGACGAGGTCCGCGTTGTACTGATCCTTGTCGACGTCGAAACTGCCGTCCAGGAACGCGTAGGTGTCGAGCTGTTTCGCCAGCAGTCCGCGCACCGAGTCGTGCCCGTCGGGGCCGGCCGGAACCTGGTCGTCGTTGTGGTCGCCGGTGATGACCACCTGCACCGGTCCCCACCGCCGTGCCGTCCCGTCGACGTGGTAAAGCATGCTGCGGTACGGGACGAGTGCGTCCATGATCTTACTGGCCACCACCAGCGGATTGTTGGGGTCGGCGGCGGCCGCGGCTCGATCGGCGGGCAGCGTGCAGCCGTCCGGGCCCGCCGAGCAGGTGATCTCGACGAGGAGCAGGACCGGCTGGTGGAACCCCGGGTACACCCGGCCGTCGTTGGCGGTCACCCGGGTGGCGAGTCCTTGCAGATAGGTCGGCGCGAACGGGTTCGCGGCGATCCGGGTGTTGCCCGGGCCCTGGCAGACAGCCCCCTGGAAATGGTGGCAGAGCATCAGGCGGCCGTCGCGCAGCACGACGTCTGTCCCGAGGCTGGTGAAGCCGTGGTCGAGCGCGTCCTGCAGCGGCCGCGGGTTGAGGTAGTCGTCGTGGGCGTCCCCGTGGTCCAGGACCCTCACCCCGGCCACCGCGGGCGGTTGATCGGCCGGCCCCTGAGCGCGAACAACGACGTCCTGGCTGCGCACGACGGCAAAGACGGCGACCCCGGCCAGCACCAGTACGCCGAGAGCGCCGGCGATCAGTGCCCGGCGCCGGCCGGGGTGGCGAGTGGTGAAGTACCCGGGTTCCTTGACCGGCCGGTCGCCGCCGATGGACCGGGTGGTCCCGGCCGCGGGAGGCGCGGGCGCCGGGAGCGGGTTCCGTTCGTCCGCCAGTCGCGCGGCGTCGAGGAGCGACGACACGTGGGCGCTGGCGACCACCAGACGGTCGGCGTCGGCATCAAGAAACGGTGCGCCGGCGATGAGGTGGCTGGCCCGGGCGACCGACACGACAAGAATCGGATCGGTGATGCGGCGCAGTTCGCCGGCGAGGACCGCGGCCACGTCGTCCTTGTCGACCGAGGTGCCGGGGGCCAGCCGGTGACTTCGGATGACCTCCGCCAGATGGCGCAGGGAGCCGGGCTGCCGGCGGCGGCGCGGGGGCGGCGACCCGGGCGGCGGGGTGTAGACGCCGACCCGGGCGGCATGCGCCACCGAGGCGTTGAGCTGGGAGGCCAGCAACTGCGCGGCGTCGTGCACCTTGGCCCACCCCGGAGACAACGGTTCCTGCACCCTGATCCCCCTCGGGCAAGCCGAACCGACCGGCGCCCCGCACCGTCCGGATATCGACGGCAATTATTACCCGTCGAGGCGGCGGCACGAGGAGCGCGCGCAGCGCGCCTCCTCTCAGCGGTTCCCGCTCTGATCGCGTGGCGGGCTGTTCGACGCGAGCGCAGTGGTTCGTAGTTCAACGAACGGCGTTGCGCAGTGTGCGGAAGAGTTGTCCCAGGCGCTGACGATGGTGCAGGACTATCTCGGTGGAAGGTTCGCCGGCGATGAGGCGGCGCGCGTTGTCGATCAGCACGGTGGTGTAGCCGGATAGGAAGAATGCGGCGAGCAGTGTGCTGTCGCCGTCGAAGTCCGGATCGCGTTCGAGTTCGTCAGCCAGCAGGTGCTGCAGGTCAGCGGCGATTTCTCGCGCCCGCGCGATGAGGGGGGTGGAGCCCGCCACGGTGCGGAAGAACGGGACGGACTCGGCGGCGATGCCCGACAGCCCGTGCTGGTCGTCGGTCAGCCGCAGCACCATGGCCTCCAGCGAGTCCAGTACATCGGTTCCTCGAGGACGGTCGCGGACCGCCGAGCGCAGCATCTGCATGGCGTCCTCGGCCCGGTCCAGCAGGAGGTCTTCCTTGCGCGGGAAGTGCTTGAACACGGTGACGGTGGAGACTCCGGCCTCGCGGGCGACGTCGGCCACGGTGACGGCGTCGAACCCGTGGTCGAGGAAGAGCCGGGTGGCGATCTGCGAGATCCGCGCGCGCGTCTGCGGGCCCCCGCGAGCATCGGTGCGTGGCATGTGGCCCCCTTCTGGCTGCCGCCAGCATAGTAGTTGTGTGACTAACCTTAGTGAGTTAACATAGTGGCATGTCTACTGCTGAGGCGAGCCCCGCCGCCACGGCTCGATCCGAGTCGCTGGGTGACCGATGGATCGCCCTGACCGGGTTGTCCGCAGTGTTCCTGTTCGAGATGCTCGACAACTCCATCCTCAACGTCGCGCTGCCCACGATCGGCCGTGAGCTGCAGGCGACGACGACCGCACTGCAGTGGGTGACAGGCGCGTACTCGGTCGTTTTCGGCGGGCTGATGCTGCTCTTCGGGGCGATCGCCGACCGGTTCGGGCGACGCCGGGTCATGCTGGCCGGCTTGGTCCTGCTGGGCGCCGCGAGCCTTGCGACCGTGTTCGTGTCGACTGCCGGGCAGCTCATCGCGGTACGGGCATGCATGGGAGTCGCGGCGGCGATGACCACCCCGGGCTCGATGGCGCTGGCCTTCCGGTTGTTCCGGGCCGACGACCTGCGTGTGCGGGCCATCACGGTCATCTCGACCGCGGGGCTGGTGGGCCTGGCGATCGGCCCGACCGCCGGTGGGTTCGTGCTCGCCGTCGCCCCGTGGCAGGTCCTCCTGCTGGCCAATGTGCCGATCGCGGCGCTGGCGTTCGCCGGGATCCGCTTCGGCGTCGCCGCGGATGAGCCGAGCGGCCTGCATGCCGGCCCGCTCGACATTCCGGGCGCGGCGCTGGGCACGGCGACGATCATCCTGGCCCTGGTCACGCCGACCTTGTTCGTGGACGAGGGCGCCGGCTCGTGGGCGCCCTGGACCACCGCGGCGGCGGCGATCGCCGTGGCTGCGGCCTTCGTCCGGCGCGAGCGGACGGCACGTCACCCCCTACTCGACCTGCGGTTGCTGGCAGTGCCGCTGGTTTCGAGCGGCCTGGCTTACAAGGCCGCCGCCGGCCTGGCCGTCGCCGGCCTCGGCTACCTGGTGACGCTGCTGCTGCAGTTCGCCTGGGGCTGGTCCCCCGCGATGGCGGCCGTCGGCATGCTGCCGCAGGTCGTCGTGCTGCTCGCCGGCGGCCGCCTCGTGGCGCCCTTCGTGCGGCGCGTCGGCCTTCAGCGGGCGGCCTGGCTCAGCGCCGCAGCGGTCGTCACCGGTCTCGCCGCCTTCGCCGCGCTGAGCAGGTTCGGCTACCCCGGGGTGCTCGTCGCGCTCGTGCTCGTCGCCGCAGGCATGCGCGTCGTCGGGGTGGTGGCCGGCACCAACGTGCTGCGCGGCCTGCCCGAGAACCGCACCTCGATCGGCGCGGCACTCGTCGACACCTCCAGCGAACTCGCCACCGGGGTCGGCATCGCCGCCACCGGCACCATCCTGGCCGTCCTGTTCACCGGCAGCCTCACCGCCTCGAGCTGGAGCCCCGCACAAGCCGGGCAATTCCAGCAGGCGCTGACGATCGCGGCTCTCACCCTCACCGCCATCGCGGCCGCGCTCGTCACCTACGGCCTCATCCGCTCGCACACCACCATTTCCGCCGAGGAGACCCACCATGTCTGACGTCCTGCCGCACCCGCCGTTCGACCCCGAACTCGACGTGTTCCTCAGCGCCATGCACGAACGCGGCCCCTTCACCCTGACCACCGAGATACTGCCGCACATGCGGATGCTGGACACCACCGAACAGGCCATCGACGAGCGGCTGCACGCCCAGGGCCGGCAACGCCGCACCGTCACCGTTCCCGGCTACCGGGGCGCCCCCATCAACCTGGCCGTCATCAGCCGCATCGGGCACACCGGCCCGGCCACGTGCTTCTACACCATGCACGGCGGCGGCATGATGTTCGGCCACTACCTCGGCAACCTCGACTCCTACGACGAATGGCTGCTCTCCCACGACGACGTGGTTCTCATCAGCGTCGACTACCGCCTCGCGCCCGAGCATCCCGATCCCTACCCGGTCGAGGACTGCTACGCCGGTCTGCTGTGGACCGCTGCCCACGCCGGCGAGCTGGGAATCGACCCCGCGCGCATCGTGCTGACCGGGCAGAGCGCCGGCGGCGGACTCGCCGCGGGCACCGCGCTACTGGCCCGCGACCGGCAAGGACCACCACTGTTCGGCCAGATCCTGATCTCCCCGATGCTCGACGACACCGACTCGACCGTCTCGACCCGCCAGATCGACGGCGTCGGCGTTGCTGACCGCGCCATGACCCGCTTCGGGTGGACCGCCTACCTCGGCGACCGGCGCGGCGGTGACAACGTATCCCCCTACGCCGCCCCGGCCCGGGCCACCGACCTGACCGGCATGCCACCCACCTACCTCGACTGCGCGAGCGCCGAGGTGTTCCGCGACGAAACCGTGGCCTACGCCGGCAAGCTCTGGCAGGCCGGCATCGACGCCGAACTGCACGTCTGGCCCGGCGGATTCCACGGCTTCACCAGCATGATGCCCCAAGCAGCACTGTCCCGGACCGCCACCGCAGCACTGACAACCTGGACCAGCCGGCTGCTCGCGGCATGACCGTCGGCAACGAGCAACCCTGCGTTCCGCCTCAGACGCGTGGTGACGAAACGATTCCGGGTGGCTTCCCTCATAGCGAGCGTGAACCGGCTCCTGCTGTAGTTTCCGGTGCGGCGGTGACCCGGTTGCGGCCCTCGTGCTTCGACCGGTACAGCGCCTCGTCCGCCCGGGCCACGAGCTGCTCCGGGATCTCCCGGCCGTCCCACAGCGCGACACCGGCCGAGAAGCTCTGGCCGCTCGGAGTGACCGCGCGCATCCGGTCGAGTACGGCGATCGCGGTCTCCAGGGACTGGCCGACCAGTACCACGCCGAACTCTTCGCCGCCGTAGCGAGCCAGCAGGTCCCCGGCGCGCAGCTGGTCGCGCCAGGCGGCCGCGGCCTCCTTGAGCAGCCGGTCGCCGGCCGGGTGGCCGTGGGTGTCGTTGAACCGCTTGAAGTGGTCGATGTCCATCAGGGCGACGGCAACCGGCTCGCCGCTGCGGACCGCTTTGGCCATCTCCCGGCTGAGCTCGAGGTCCCAGGCCCGGCGATTCGGCACCCCGGTGAGCGCGTCGTTGTGGGCCAGCGCCCGCAGCTGGGCGGCCTGGTCCTGGACCCGCGAGATCAGGCCGGCCATCCGGGCGAGCACCAGGAGGAAGAGCACGACCGAGCTGATGGCGATCGCCGGCCAGTCGATGTCGGCCGGAGTGGTCAGGCCCTGCACGGTCAGGACAACCGGGGCCAGCAGCGAGGCGACCGCCAGCAGGGTGAGGCGGCTCCTGGTGAACCGTTCCGTCCGGTCCGGCGCGATCTCCGACAGTGCCCGCATCGACGGATGCAGGGCGGCGGCGCCGAACAGCACGTACATGCCGAGCCAGCCGGCGTCGAGGATGCCGTCGCTGTAGGTGGTGAACATGTTCACCACCGCGTAGCCGATGTCGCTGACCAACTCGGCGATGAGCCCCGCGATCACCAGGCGGTAGCTGGCGGTGCGGGCTCCCGGCGTGGTGAACAAGCGCACCACCATGATCAGCAGCAACAGATCTCCCGCCGGATAGGCGAGCGAGGCCAGCCGCTCGAGCACGCTGAGGGACTCGTCGACGGCGATCGGCCGCATCAGGAACGACCAGCACAACAACGACAGGCTGGTGGAGACGATGGCCGCGTCGAGCAGGCCGGCCCGGTCACGGCCGGAGATGCGACCCTTGATCAGCTGGAAGGCGCCGGCCGCCAGCATCGGATAGGCCAGCAGGTAGAGCCCGTCGGCCGGGGCCGGGAAGGTCTCCCAGTTCCAGACGAAGAACTGCACCTGATAGACGACGTCGCCGGTCGCCCACACGGCCAGCGCCGCCGCGAACCAGTACCACGGTCCGGACCGGCGCGGCCGGTTGCGGCGGACCCCGATCACGATGGCCGCGGCCGAGGCGAACCCGACCACGTTGTAGAGCCCCCAGGCCCACGGATTGTTTGACGGAAGAGCCAGATAGACGGCACCCATCAAGGCGCCGACCAGAAGCCACCAGTGCCACACCGGCCGACCACGCAGAAGCATCACGCCGCAGCCATCGACCGCCGGAACATCGGCTTGAGGTCACATGCCCATGGCATGGCTCACACCCTCCGCGATACCGGCCCGCACCCATGGCGCAACCCCCAGCACGTCAGCGATCTCGCACATGGCGCCCGAACCACGCCGAGGCCCCGGGCGCCCGGGGCCGGCGCGTATCACCGCGAACAGGGGCCAGTCGCCCTCGCACTTTCGGTTAGCAACGACGGGTTGCCTGTTGACAACGCCGCGTCGCGGGTACGGTGGTCGGCGTCACCGTCCACATGGGGTTGGCAAGGCGGAGGTAAGGGTGCCGGTCACAGGCCAACGCGTGGTGCGGCGAGCGTTGGGGCGGCGATTGACGCGCCTGCGCACGGCGTCCGGGATGAGCCGGCGTGATGTGGTGGAAGCGCGCCTGGGCATCTCCGAGCCGACGCTGCACCGCATCGAGACGGGCAAGGTGCCGGTCACCGGGGCCAACGTACGCGCGCTGTGCTGGCTCTACGGCGCTGACCAGAGCATCACTGACGCGCTGGCCGACCTCGCGCTGGGCACATCACAGCAGGAGTGGTGGGACGCCAGCCCGGTCATCCCCGAGTGGTTCAAGCTGTATGTCGGGCTCGAGGCGTCCGCATCCCGGATGTTCGGGTACGACGGCGAGATCGTTCCCGGCGAGCTGCAGACTCCGGAGTACGCGAGCGCCATCTTCGGCGCCGAGCAGCCGGTCGACTCGGAGCTGGCCGAGCGCCACATCAACCTCCGCATGCAGCGGCAGAAGACGCTTTTCGCTCGTACCCCGCCGATCCACCTCGTGACGGTTCTGGGCGAGGGAGCGTTGACCCGGCCGGTCGGCGGCGAACAAGTGATGAAAGGGCAGATCGAGCATCTCCGACGGCTGTCCCGGGAAGATACCGTCGACATCCGGGTGCTGCCGTTCTCGATCGGGGCGCACGCGGCGATGGCCGGCGCCTTCCGGATCCTGGAGTTCAACGACCCGGACGATCCCGACGTGGTCTACCTCGAATCGCACGTCGGCGCGCTCTACCTGGAAGAGCAGGTCGAGGTGGACGAATACCGGCGGATCTTCGATCTCATCAGCAAAGACTCCGTACCGGTCGGAGAGTTCCGCTGACGAACTGATCAGTCGGCCAAGAGCTGGTCGAACTCGCCGCGCTTGGCGCCGAACAGGAACGAGTCCCACTCCTCCGTCGTGAAAACCACGGTGCCGGCCTCGCGCGCCTTGCTGTTGCGGACCTCGATGAGGCCGTCCTGGCGGCGGGCCTCGACGCAACTGCCCCCGTTGCCTGTCGACCTGCTGGAAATGATCCAGCCGGATTCGCCACTCATCAGTGCCCCTCCTTTTGGAGTTGCTCACTGTGGGTCATCAACTTGCCACTGGTTCGGAGGCTTGGCGTGCCTCCCAATGCCCGCCTGACGTGCAAAATCAGTGCACCAGGCTCAACGGCGACTCTTTCACCACGAAAGTGCACGCACCTAGAGTAGCCGAAACCCTTCTTGGATGCATCTTGTCATCGTGATAGTCGTCGCCGTGAAATCTTGCACGTCCCCCGTACGGCTGCCATGATTCGCATGTGGCGCTCGGCGATGCCTCGCCGTCGACTCGACAGCTCCCGCTGGTCCGCCGCAGTTCTGAGAGGACGGCCGATGCGGATCCTCGATCCTGCCGCCGCCGACACGGGTGGCTCACTGCAAGACGACGCTCCGCTGCGGACCCAGCCGGAAACTGCCCGCCTCCAGGCCCGCATCGATCAGCTCTCGGCGCACGTCCAGCGGCTCGAGCAGGAACGGGCCTCGCTCCGATGGATGGCCGGCCACGACGAGCTCACCGGGCTCGCCAACCGCCGGCTCTTCCACGCGCTCGCCTCGGACCTGCTGCGCGGCGACGACGGCTCGTCGGCCGTTCTGGTTCTCGACCTCAACGGATTCAAGCCCATCAACGACACGTACGGGCACGATGCCGGCGATGAGGTCCTCTGCGTGGTTGCCCGCCGCATGGCGGCCTGCCTCGGCGACCATCTGGTGGCCCGGTTCGGCGGTGACGAGTTCGCCGCGCTGCCCCGCGCGCCGCGCGCCGGCGTCCCGGAGGCGTGGTGGCACGACATGGCCGGCTCACTGAGCGCTGCGATCGCGCCGCCGATGGACGTGCAGGGCCACACCCTGTCCGTCACCGCCTCGATCGGCGTCGTGCCGGCTGGGCGCTCCGCCAACCTTCCCGACCTGCTGCGCCGCGCGGACCGGGCGATGTTCAGCGCCAAGCGGCACGCCGGCAACGCCGGCAAGGCCGCCATCACCTGGGTCGTGGCCACCGAGAGCGGCGACCACACCGAGACGTACGGGGGCGCCCCAGTGTCCCCGCCGGCGGGCCTGACCGCCTCGGAAGTCGCCGAGGCGTGCCGGCCGGGCGACCCGGTATGGGTGCACCGCAGTGGAGCCCGTCGTGCGGGAGTGGTCGAGAGCGCCTGCGAATGGGCGGCCCTGGTCCGCTACCGCTCCCCCAACGGCGCCGGCACGATGGTCGACACGATCCCCACGAACTGCCTCACGATCCGCGCCGAAGCCGATCCGTACCTGGACCGGAAGTCTTCCGCCTACCGCTGAGCGCCGAGCTGACAGCCGTCACAGCGGCAGGCTCAGCCCACCGTCAGCACGAGCTTGCCGCGCAGGCCACCGGCCAGGACCCGCCGGTGCGCGTCGGCCGCCTCGGTCAACGGCATCGTGGCCGCCACGCGCGTACGCAGCCGTCCCGCCGCCACCTGACCCACCAAGTCCGCCAGCAGCTCGCGATCGTGCGAGATCAGTTGCAGCTCTTGGCGCACACCACGTGCCGGAACCAGGGCCGGCGTGGGCCGGGTCGCGACCACGACCCCCCTGTCCTCGACGGCCGCGGCCGCCGCCTCGCCGACGGGGACCGCGTCGAACACCGCGGCCACCGGCCCGACCGTGGCCAGATCGACGGAACGGGGAACCACTTCCTGAGCGCCGAGACCGTGCACCCATTGCTCATCCCCGGGGGCGGCCTGCGCCAGGACACGGTAGCCGCTCTGAACGGCGAGCTGGGTGGCGAACCCGCCGACACCGCCGCTGGCTCCGGTGACCAGAATGCTGCTGCCGGCCGAGAGCATGGCCAACGACACCAGTGACAGCCCCTGGTGTGCGGTCTGGGCGTTGAGCGGCACCGTGGCCGCGGACACGAAGTCGAGCTCGTCGGGCAACCGCACCAACCAGTCCGTGTCGGCCGCCACGAACTCGGCGTAGCCACCCGGCACACCGCGGGTCAGGTACCACGGAATCATCCCGACGACCCGATCGCCCACCCCGAACTCAGTGGTGTCGGGGCCCACCGAGGCCACCTCGCCGGCGATGTCCCACCCGGGCGAGAACGGCGGCCGATCCGGCCCGCGAGGAATCTCGCCGGTGGTGGCGGCCACGTCAGCCGGGTGCACACAGACCGCACGGATCCTGACCACAACCTGCCCGGGCTTCGCCTCAGGCTCGGGCAGTTCGGTTACCTGCAACACCTCAGGACCGCCAAGCGCGGCCGCGACGACTCCCAGCACGGGTCCACTCTAGACCCAAGGTCCCCAATAGATAGTCCCCGACGAGGTGGCGCCAGGGCCGGGGTCGAGGCAAGGCGCCGTTTCCTGCATCGCCAGGCAGATACATCTGATTAATTTTCTCAAAATGCACGCCCCGTGGACAGACTGAGGCGCGAGCCGTATAGATACATCTGATGTATGCGGCTCCCGAACCTGAGAGCCCCCACCAAGCGGAGGCTCCGTGACCGAGCGCATCCTGTCCATCGACACCTTCGACGTACGGTTCCCGACGTCAGAGCATCGCGACGGATCCGACGCGATGAACCCCTTCCCGGACTACTCCGCCGCGTACATCGTGCTCCGCACCACCGCGGGCGCCGAGGGCCACGGGTTCGTCTTCACCGTCGGCCGCGGCACGGAGATCGAGGTCGCCGCCCTGCGGTCGCTCGCCACGATGGTCGTCGGGCAGCCGGTGGACGAACTCGTCGCCGACCCCGGGGCGCTCTCCCGGCGGCTCATCGGCGACAGTCAGATCCGCTGGCTCGGCCCGGCCAAGGGGGTCGTGCACATGGCCGCGGGCGCCCTGGTCAACGCGGTCTGGGATCTGGCGGCCAGGCGAGCGGACCAGCCCCTGTGGAGGCTGCTCGCGGCACTGTCCCCCGAGCAGATCGTGGCCCAGATCGACTGGCGGTACCTGCGCGACGCGCTCACCCCGGACGAGGCGCTGGACCTGCTGCGAGATGCGGCCGATGGCCGGGCCGAGCGGGAGCGGATCCTGCTGGACGAAGGCTATCCGGCCTACACCACCACGCCGGGCTGGCTCGGCTACGACGACGAGAAGCTCGCCCGGCTGTGCGCGGAGGCGGTCGCCGACGGCTACCGGCTCATCAAACTGAAGGTGGGCGCGAACCTCACCGACGACGTACGGCGGCTGGCCATCGCCCGGCGCGCGGTGGGCCCGGACGTACGCCTCGCGGTCGACGCCAATCAGATCTGGGGCGTGCCCGACGCCATCGGCTGGATGCGGGAACTCGCGCCGTTCGACCCGTACTGGATCGAAGAACCGACGTCACCCGACGACATCCTCGGGCACGCCGCGATCCGTGCGGCGCTGGCGCCGGTGAAGGTGGCCACCGGAGAGCATGCGCACAACGCCGTCATGTTCAAGCAACTGCTGCAGGCCGGCGCCGTCGATGTCGTGCAGATCGACGCCTGCCGCGTCGGCGGCGTCAACGAGAACCTCGCGATCCTGCTGCTGGCGGCGAAGTTCGGCGTCCCGGTCTGCCCGCACGCGGGCGGCGTCGGCCTGTGCGAGCTCGTGCAGCACCTGGCCATGTTCGATTTCGTCGCGGTCAGCGGCACGACCGAAGACCGCGCCATCGAGTACGTCGACCATCTGCACGACCACTTCACCGCCCCGGTCCGCATCGAGAACGGCCGTTACGTCGCGCCGCGAACGGCCGGGATGAGTGCCGAGATGCGCCCGGAGACGCTAGCCGCGTACCGGTATCCCGACGGTCCCCAGTGGGCCACCACCTAGCCCGAACCCCTTGCCGATTCATCTGATGACTCCGACGCGAGTTTCTCGATTTTGTGCGGAGATCATCCGTTGACCGGCACTACACCGAGGCATAACGTCAGATGTCCATAGTGCCGTCCGTCACACCTCCCCGATCACTGCCTTCTCCGCAGCATGGAAGGACACCGATGAACCGCAGGATCAAGGTCAGTCTGGCGGTCGTCATGACGCTCGGCGCCACGTCGTCCCTCGCGGCGTGCAATCGTGACTCGCCGGCGGCCACGGACGCCGGCGCCGCGGCCCCACTGATCGGTGTGGACTATCCGAGGTCCGACACCGACTTCTGGAACTCCTACATCAAATACGTTCCCCCGTCGGCCCGGGAGCTGGGCGTCGAGCTCAAGACGACGAACTCGCAGAACGACGTCGCCACGCTGATCTCGAACGTGCAGACGTTCGTCAGCCAGGACGTCAAGGGCGTCGTGATGGCCCCGCAGGACACCGCCGCCATCGCACCGACCCTCGAGCAGCTCGCCACCAAGAAGGTCCCGGTCGTCACGATCGACACCCGCCCCGACACCGGCTCGGTCTACATGGTCGTGCGGGCCGACAACCGCGCCTACGGCACCAAGGCATGCCAGTTCCTGGGGGCCAAGCTTCGCGGGAAGGGCAAGGTCGTCATGCTCCAGGGCGACCTCGCGTCCATCAACGGCCGCGACCGCACCGAGGCCTTCAACGACTGCATGAAGAAGGACTTCCCCGGCATCCGGGTCTTCGGCGAGGTGACCGACTGGAAGGGCGACGTCGCGGCGTCCAAGCTGCAGACCCGCCTGGCGTCCGACCCCGACGTCAAGGGTGTCTACATGGAGTCGTCCTTCGCCCTCTCCGGGACACTGCAGGTGCTCAAGCAGAAGGGCCTGCAGGTGCCACCGAGCGACCCGAAGCACGTCTTCATCGTCTCCAACGACGGGATTCCCGAGGAGCTCAAGGACATCAAGGCCGGCCTCATCGACGCGACGGTCAGCCAGCCCGCCGACCTGTACGCGAAATATGGCCTCTCCTACATCAAGGCCGCCATCGACGGGAAGACGTTCCAGCCCGGACCGACCGACCACGACAGCACGATCATCCAGGTCCGCGACGGCGTGCTCGAGGATCAGCTCTCCGCTCCTCTGGTCACGGCGGACGGCGCGACGATCGGCGGTGAGAAGACGGCGAAGTACGACGACACGTCGCTGTGGGGCAACAACTCATGACGTACGAAGGACAGTCCCCGGTCGTCGAGGCCGTCGACATCGGCAAGCGCTTCGGGTCCACCGTCGCGCTCGACCGGGCCGGCATCACGGTGCGAACCGGCGAGACCCACGCCCTGGTCGGCCGCAACGGCGCCGGGAAGTCGACGCTGGTCGACATCCTGACCGGGCTCCAGGCGCCGGACACCGGCCGGGTCACCTTCGGCGGCCGGGCCGCTCCGCCGCTCGGCGACCGGGACGCGTGGCGCCGGCGAGTGGCCTGCGTCTACCAAAAATCGACGATCATCGGAGCTCTCACCGTCGC
The DNA here is from genome assembly GCF_055562135.1 of Actinoplanes sp. NPDC021490. Classification (NCBI taxonomy): domain Bacteria; kingdom Bacillati; phylum Actinomycetota; class Actinomycetes; order Micromonosporales; family Micromonosporaceae; genus Actinoplanes; species Actinoplanes sp. NPDC021490. Next base: position 77,870 of record NZ_JBVHFW010000007.1, on the reverse strand, counting down.
CGAGAACCTGTTTCTCAACCGGCACGATCGCGGCGCCGGCGGCCTCATCCGGTGGCGGGCGCTGCGCCGCTCCGCACGCGACCTGCTGGCGACCTGGTCGGTCGACGTCGACGTCGACCAGCCGGCGTCGGCGCTGACCGTCGAGCAACGGCAGTTCGTGGAGATCGCGCGGGCGCTGTCGTTCGGGGCCCGCTTCATCATCCTGGACGAACCGACCGCCCAGCTCGACGGCACCGGCATCACCCGGCTCTTCGACCGCATCCACGCGCTGCGCGCGCAGGGCGTCACGTTCCTGTTCATCAGTCATCACCTGCAGGAGATCTACGAGATCTGCGACGTGGTGACCGTCTTCCGCGACGCCCGGCACATCGTGACCGCCCCGGTCGCCGAGCTCGATCGCCCGGCCCTGGTGGCCGCGATGACCGGTGAGGACGTGAGCCTCGCCGGCGCCACGCACCGCTCGCCACCGCCCGCCGACGCCGAGGTCCGGGTCGTCGTCCGTGACCTGGTGACCGCCTCCGGCGCCGGGGCGTCGTTCGAGGCACGCACCGGCGAGGTGATCGGGCTGGCCGGTGGCGGCAGCAGCGGCAAGTTCGAGGTGGCCGAGGCTCTGGTCGGGCTCTCGAAACCGGCCGGGGGCACGGTCACCGTCGACGGCCGTACGCTGCGGCGCGGCAGCGTGCCGGACGCCCTCGCGGCCGGCGTGGGTCTCGTCCCGCAGGACCGGCACCGCCAAGGCCTGGTGCCCCTGCTGTCCATCGCCGAGAACGTCACCATGACCGTGCCCGGGCGGATCGGCCGGCACGGTCTCATCTCACCGGCCCGACGTGATGCCGTCGCCCACGGACTCATCACCGACCTGGCCATCAAGGCGTCCGGGCCGTACGTACCGGTCTCCGACCTCTCCGGAGGCAACCAGCAGAAGGTGGTCATGGGCCGCGCCCTGGCCGGCGATCCCAAGCTGCTGGTGCTCGTCACCCCGACCGCCGGCGTGGACGTGCGATCCAAGCAGACCCTGCTCGGCGTGGTCGAGCAGGTGCGCCGGCGCGGCACCGTCGTGCTGATCGTCTCGGACGAACTCGACGACCTGCGCATCTGCGACCGGGTCCTGGTGATGGTCCAGGGCCGGATCGTGCGCGACATACCGGCCGGATGGCGGGACAACGACCTGGTAGCCGCGATGGAAGGGGTCGATCTCGACCATGTCTGACACGCTGTCGAGCACCACCGCCACCGAGACTCCGCCGCGCCGTGGCCCCCGCCGGACCCCCGCGCTGGCCCGGCTGCGTGACCTCGCTCTGGTGCCGGCCATCGTCACGGTCGCCATCGTCGGATACATCGTCAGCCCCGTGTTCCTGCGGACCGACAACATCATCAACGTGCTACAGAGCATGTCCGAGATCGCCATCGTCGTGCTCGCCGAGACGCTCGTGCTCATCACCGGAAAGATGGACCTGTCGCTGGAGTCGACCTTCGGCCTGGCGCCGGGCATCGCGGCCTGGCTCATCGTCGACCCGGCCGTGACGCACGGCCTCGGCCTGCACGCCGCGCCGGGCGCCCTCGCCATCCCGCTGGTGCTGCTGACCGGCGCGCTGATCGGGGCGTTCAACGGTTTGCTGATCGTCCGGTTCGGGCTCAACGGCTTCATCGTCACGCTCGGCATGCTGATCGTCCTGCGCGGCCTGCTGACCGGCATCTCCGGCGGCAAGACGTTCTTCGCCCTGCCGGAGTCCATGACCTACCTCGGCTCGGCCTCGTGGCTCGCCGTGCCCGCATCGATCTGGATCACCCTGATCCTGTTCGCCGTGGCGGTTGTGGTCCTGGGTTACACCCGGGCCGGCCGGTCGCTGTACGCGATCGGCGGCAACGCCGACGCCGCCCGGGCGGCCGGCATCCGCACCGACCGGGTCGTGTGGCTGACCCTGATCATCGCCGGCACGCTGGCCGCGCTCGCGGGGCTGCTCATCAGCGGAAGGCTCGCGTCGGTCACGGCGGCCCAGGGCGACGGGGCGATCTTCCAGGTGTTCGCCGCGGCCGTCATCGGGGGCGTCAGCCTCAACGGCGGCAAGGGAACCGTCTTCGGAGCGTTCACCGGCGTCCTGCTGCTTTTCTTGATCATCAACGTGCTGACGCTGGCCGGCGTGCCGGCGCAGTGGACGAACTTCCTCAACGGTGCGGTCATCCTCGTCGCGCTGGTCGTTTCCCGGGTCACCGGCGGCAAGGCGCAGACTTGACCAGCGTCAATACATCTGATGAATCATGGTGCCGACTGCCGCGGCGCGGCGGCCAGCACGGTACGCAGCCACGACTCGGACGTGTTCACATGGATCAGCGCGCTCGCCTGGGCCAGGAGCGGGTCACGGTTGCTCAGGGCCCGGAAGATCGCCTCGTGCTCGTTGAGCGTGATGTCCGCGGAGCCACCCTCGATCAACCCCCGCCACACCCGGGCCCGCAGCGTCTGCCCGGACAGGCCGTCGAGCAGCGAGGTCAGCGTCTCGTTGCCGGTGACCGCGATGACGGTCCGGTGGAACTCGGCGTCGTACCGGATGAGCTGCTCGGCGTCGTCCGCCGCCCCGCGCATGTCCTCGAGGATCTCGCGTAGCCGGTCCACGTCGGCGTCGGTGATCCGCAACGCGGCGACCCCGGTGGCCACCGGCTCCAGCATCCGGCGCACCTCCATCACCTCGAGCAGGGTGTCGTCGCGAAGCAGTTCGACCGCGACACCCAGACCCTGCAGCAGCAGGCGCGGCGCCAGACTCGTCACATATGTGCCGTCACCGCGGCGCACGTCGAGCACCCGCGCCGCCTCGAGCACCTTGACGGCCTCGCGAACGCCGCTGCGCGACAAGCCCATCTCCTGCGAGAGCTGCTGCTCGGTGGGCAGGCGGGCGCCCGGCGGCAACTCCCCCGACTGAATCATCCCGCGGATCTTCGTGATCGCCTCGTCGGTCAGCGCCACCGGGTCCTCCTGCACACCATGAGGCAGTCATCTTATCTTTGCCCGCCGACGGAACGGTCCGCGGACGACGCCTTCGTCGCTTCGGTCGCGAGAACGGCCTCGCGGCGCAAGTTACATCCCCGGGGCAAACGCCTCGGCAATCGACGCGCTGCGGTCCGGCGGCCTGACGGGACCGCGAGCGCCCCAGAAACGACGACTCGCTGTCAACAGCTCGCGCGCAACTTCACGCTGGTAGCACCAACCGCGATGAGGGACGCAGCGATCACCTGCTCGGCCCCCTCCGGCAGATTGGCATCGCCCATGGCGGGCAGCAGCAGAAGGACGCGCTCTGCCGCACTTCGGGTCAGGTCTGGCTGACGCGCGACAACTACGAGATCCCGCCACGAAAGCCCCGGTCCCTGGAAGTGGCCTTCAAGCGCAGCCAACGTGATCACCGTGTCAGCGCCTTCTGGCTGGAGAACGTAGTCCCATCCCCCTTCTCCCTCGAAGTTGCGGAAGAGCACGTACAGGCGGTGGCCAAAAGCGAGCTGCAGCACCAGGAACGGCCAGATTCCCGAGTGATGCAGTTCCTCCGCGTACGCCTCGACATCAGCCGGATCGGTTCCGAAGGCAGTGATTGCGATCGCGGAGCCACCCACCGACCGACCGCAGAAACGCCGGCCAGAACAGCTCGTCCCCTGTCCACGACGTGGCATCGGTGAGCACCGACTCGTCAACCGGCGGATGAGAATCGCTCAGATAGCTCCGCAGAGACACTGCGGCAGTGTGCCAGGCCGCTCAGCGGACCGGCAGTCAGCATCCGATGAAGCGTTTGTCGCCTGACCAACCCGTGTTGGCCCATGTCTCGGCGGCCGGAGGGCGGAAACCGGGATAGAGCTTCGTGAGCTCCTTGAGCAGCCAACTGGTGAAGCGTGCGGCGCCCTGCGGGCAGGTATGGACGCCGTCGGAGCTGCGATCGGCCTTGCCGTTGCGGATCTGCTGGTAGGTGCTGCCCCATACTTCGTCGGCGCCGAGCACGACGGTGCCGGCACCTACCTTCCGCGCGGCCTCGGGCGCTCGGTGCAGGTCGTCCATGTGCGGGCGGTAGAAGTCGTCCGGTCTGATCGGCGGCATGGTGACGAAGACCAGTCGTGCGCCGACGTCGGTGACCGTGGTCGCCAGTCGGCGGTAGGCGGCTTGCTGTTCCTGTTCGCTACCCCAGTCGTACGTGGTGATCTGGTAAATCACGGTGCTGGGCCGGGCGGTGGCGAGGCGGTCCGGCAGTGTCTTCCACAGGTCTTCGGAGACGGGGCCGACCACGGTGCCGCCGCCGTCGGAGGCCATCGACTCAAACTCGACCCCGGCGGCGGCGAGCGCTTCCCTCAGGGGAATTGCTTGCCCGGCCGCCACGGAGTCGCCGAGCCAGATCACCCGGGCCGGTCCGGTGTTCGATGTGGCGGGGCGCGGGCCCGGTTCGTCGTGCCCGGCCGAGCAGCCCGCCGCCAGGGTGAGCAGCCCGGCCAGGCCGGCGATGAGAAGAACGTGTCTGGTCATGGCACCGAGCGTGCTCGGCGTCTGTCCCAGGCCGTACGGGATGATGTCGCAACTCTGTCGCAAGGCTCGCGGTGATCCCGGTCCGCCGGCGGGCCGACGGCATACTGCGTGGATGGCATCGGTGCTTCTCATCGAGGATGACCCGCTGGTGCGGCGTGGACTGCGGCTCGCGTTGAGCCGGCACGGCCACGACCTGCGCACGGCCGATTCCGGAGAGGCCGGGCTGGCCGAGTTCCGCCGCGCGGCGCCCGACCTGGTGGTGCTCGACCTGATGCTGCCGGGCATCGACGGCCTCGAGGTGTGCCGGCGGATCCGCTCGGACAGCGAGATACCGGTGATCATGCTGACGGCGCGTGGTGACGACTTCGACGTGGTCGGTGGCCTGGAAGCGGGCGCCGACGACTACGTGATCAAACCGGTGCAGCCGACGGTGCTCGACGCGCGGATCCGGGCGGTGCTGCGGCGCAGCATCGGCGCGCCGGACGGCACCAAGGTGTTCCGGGACCTGACGATCGACACCGCCGGACTGGTCGTGTCGGTGAGCGGCGAGCCGGTGACGCTGACGCCGACCGAGCTGCGGCTGCTGCTGACCGTCAGCCGGGCGCCGGGCCGGGTGTTCAGCCGGCAGCAGCTGCTCAGCGAGGTGTGGGAGCAGGATTTCCTGGGCGACTCCCGGCTGGTCGACAACTGCGTGCAGCGGCTCCGGGCCAAGATCGAGGCGGATCCGGCGAATCCGGCCTACATTCAGACGGTGCGGGGGTTCGGCTACCGGTTCGGGCCGCTGTGATCCGGCGTCTGCGGCCCCGTGGGCTGCGCGTCCGGCTGGTCGTCGCGTTCGCGCTGGTGGCCGCGCTCAGCGTCGCGGTGACGGCCTGGTCGAGTGCCGAGTCGGCGGGCCGCGCCCTGGTCGCCTCGGCCCAGCAGCAGCTGGTCCGGGGCGTCGCCGACCAGATCAGCGCGACCGCTCCGGCGCTCACCTATCCGCCCGGCCAGGACAGCCTCGACCGGCTAAGGGCCGCGGTCGGAGCCAACACGTTGGTCGTCTACCGCTCACGACGGTCCTCGACCGGCTCGGGTCCCGGCCTGATCACCCCCGAACTGCGCGGTGCGGTCACGGATCAGACCAGGCTGGTGATCCAACGAGTCTTGTCCGGTGACCGGCCGTGGCTGCTGATCGGCACCCCGGTGATGATCACCGCACCGGACGGTACGCGTACGGCCTCCGGCATTCAGGTGTACGCCGCCCGTGACCTCACCGGTGTCGAGAAGCAGATCGATGATCTCGTACGCTCCGCGCTGCGCACCGCCACGCTCGCCCTGGCGCTCGCGGTGCTGCTGGCGTTGCTGGCCGCGGGCAGCGTCCTGCGCCCCGTGGCCAAGCTCCGCGACACCGCCCGCCGGCTGGCCGACGGCGACCTGGACGCCCGGACGCCGCCGCTGGGCGCCGACGAACTGGCCGACCTGACCGTCACCGTCAACGAGATGGCCGCCTCGGTGCAGACCTCGATGACCACGATGCAGCGCATGCAGACCGAGGCCCGGCGGTTCGCCGCCGACGCCTCCCACGAGCTGCGGACACCGCTGAGCACGCTCACCGCGGTGGTGGAGGTCCTCGGTGACGCCACCGTGACGATGGACCCCGACGCACGTGAGGCCGTGGTGCTGGCCGTCGCCGAGACGAACCGGCTGGTGACGCTGGTCGAGGATCTGATGGAGGTGTCCCGCTTCGACGCGGGCACGGCCGGCCTGCGGCTCGAGCTGATCGATCTGCCGTCCGCGATCCACGGCACGCTGAGCGCCCGCGGCTGGACGCACCAGGTCGAGGTGACGGTGCCGGTCGCGCTCAGCGCGCGGCTGGACCCGCGCCGGCTCGACGTGATCGTGGCCAACCTGGTCGGCAACGCCCTGCGGCACGGTGCGCCGCCGGTGCAGGTGGACGTGGTGACGACGGCCGGCCAGGTGCGGATCGAGGTCACCGACGGCGGTCCGGGGCTGCCGGACGAGGTGCTGGCCCACGTCTTCGACCGCTTCTGGAAGGCGGACGCCGCCCGTACACGTACCCCCGGAAGTGGCCTTGGCCTGTCCATCGCCCGAGAGAACGCGCGCCTGCACGGAGGCGACCTGACCGCCGGCAACTCCGACCACGCCGGCGCCCGGTTCGTCGTGGTGCTGCCGGCCGGACCGGAGGGCGCATGAGGCGGGCCTGGTGGCTGGCCGCGGTGCTGCTGCTCGCCGGTTGCGGCATCGAGCCGTCCGGTGTGACCGACGGCGGCGACGCACCGACCGGCGTGGCGCCCGGCATGACGCTCTACTTCATCGACAACACGGGCGCCCTGATGCCGGAGCAGCCGGCCACGGGCAGCCTCGGTTCCATCTCCGACGCCCTGTCGCTGCTGCTGGCCAGCACGAGCAGCCCCGACCGGCGCACCGAGATCGCCGACGTCGGGGTGACCCGGGTCGGCGTGGTCGTCGCCGGCGACACCATCGAACTGCGGATGCCCCTGGCGGCCCGGGATGTGACCGCCCGGGGCATCGACCAGATCGTGTGTACTGCGATCGCCGCCCATGTTCAGAGTGGAGGCTCGCCCGGCACCACCGTCCGGATCATGTTCACCGTGGCCGGACCCGGCGCGGATCACGCCCGCACCTGCCCGGTGATCGGCTGATCAGTCCAGGTCGCCGACGTCGACGGCCGGGGCGGGCGGCGCGGGCAACGCCGTCCACAGCAGCACCAGCAACGCCGTCACCGCGCCGAACGCCAGCACCCCGCGCCGCCCTCGCGCCCACCGGGCCCGGAACCGGATCGGATCCTCCACCAGGTATTTCGACAGCACGGCCAGAACAACCGAGACAACGCAGACCAGCCCCGTCCACAACCAGCCGCCGATTCCCGTACGGTCCGGGGACAGCAGTTCGATGACCGGCCAGTGCCACAGGTACAGACTGTAGGAAAGCTGCCCCAGCCACCGCAGCGGCCACGCGCTGAGCATCTGCGAGGTCAGCGAAGCGGGCCGGTGAACGCACAGCCCGATCAACGCCGCCGACGCCACCGAGTGCGCGAACAGTCCCCCGGGGAACAGCCACGCCGACCCCATTCCGTCGGCCAGCGCCCACATCGTGGCGATCCCGGCGGCCAGCACCGGCGCGGCGGCACCGGCCCACCGTCCGGCGGCCAGCCCGTTCCGGACCGGCACGGTCGCGGCGAGGGCACCGATCAGCAACGAGAACGCCCGCGTGTCCGTGCCGGTGTAGACCCGGGTCGGATCGGCCGGATCGACCAGCACGGCCATCAGCGCCACCGACACCAGCGACAACCCCAGCGCCACCGCCGCGACCCACCCGTCCGCCCGCCGGCCCCACCGCGCGACGATCCATACGATCACCGGCCACACCAGGTAGAACTGTTCCTCGACGGCGATGCTCCACAGATGTTCGAACACCCGCGTAGCGCCGAACCGGTCCCAATATCCCGCCGACTCCGCCAGCAGATGCCAGTTGACCAGGTTGGCCTGCACCCACGGCCCGTCGGCCAGCGTGGAGCGCACCAGATCGGCCGGCGCCCGCGCCCACACCAGCAGCGTGACCGACCCGAGCATGAGGGCGAGCGCCGGCATCAGACGGCGGGTCCTGCGGCCCCAGAAGGAACGCAGCGACAATGCTCCGGTCTCATCGATCTCGCGCAGCAGCAGACCCGTGATCAGATATCCGGACAACGCGAAGAACAGATCCACCCCGAGGAACCCGCCGGCAAGATTCCCGGTGTGGAACAGGAGCACCCCGGCAATCGCCGCACCCCGCAAGCCATCCAGCGCGGCCACGTACGGCCCGTGCGTGTTCGACATGGCGCCAACGGTCGCGGTCCCGCGTCGGCACCAGGTCCGAGCAATGTCCCGTTCGTGTCGCAGGCCGCCGGACACGACCTCCGATTTCACCAACGACAGTCGTGAAGGACGTAGACAACTCCTTGACCGCCGCTGTTCCACTGGCGTGCGGCTGGCTGTTGGTCCGTCAGGTAAGGGCATGAGGTTTCCGGTCCGCCGGGCGCGGGCGGTCGCCGTGCTCGCCCTAGCGCTCGTGGTGCTGCCACTACTCGTGAACTTCCTGTCCGACGACGCCCCGGACTGGCTGACCTCGCCGGCCCTCATCATCCCGGTCACAGTGTGCGTTTTCGCGGCCCTTGCCTACGACCAGCTGCAGCCGCCCGCCAACGCCCAGGCACTGACCGCTGCCGCAGAGTCACGGTTCTCAGCCCGGCTGATCAATACGACCCGCAAGACCCTCGAGGCGAGGGACCGTGGCTCGATCGACGTCGAGGCCGGGGTGTTGCTCGGGCCGGCCGCCCGGCTCCCGTTGACGTTGCGGCCCGCCGACGAGGCCGACGGACCGCACCAGGCTATGTCGAGCATGGCCGATCTGGTCGGCGCGGTGGTCGACCTGCGCGGTGGTCTCTCGCTCACGCTGGTCGGCGAGCCCGGTTCGGGAAAGAGCACCTTCCTGCGCGACGCCACGTGGGCGCTCACCGAGGACGCGGCCGCGCGGCTCGACCGCGGTGAGGAGCCGGTCATGCCGGTTCTGATCGATGCCGGCTCGTGGCCCACCGAGCTTGACCTCGCCGGGCACGTGCGACAGGTCGTCCGGCAGCGCAGTGCGGTACCGGGGGCGGCCGTCGACCGCTGGCTGGCCGCCGGAACCGTCTACCTGCTCATCGACAATCTGAGCTGGCTACCGCCGCTGCGCCGCAAGAAGGCGATCGAGCAGGTGAACGCCTTCCGGAGGATCCATCCCGCGGTCGGTCTGCTGCTCGGGGCCAATCCGGAAGGCACCCGGGCCGGTGGCGTCGAGCTCGACCTGCCGGCGCTGGTCATCGAGCCGGTCAGCGCCGGTCAAGTGCATCTGCATCTGGACCGGTTTCGCGGCACCCACGACGAGCTACGTTCGGTGGCGCGCGACTCTCCCGCGCTGGTCGATGTGCTCCGGACCCGGCTGTTCTTCACCACGGCCCTGCTGGCCTTCCCGGATCGGGACGGCACCACCATGCTGCGGCTGCGCGACGGTAATCCACGAAGGGCGATCATCGAGTCGTACGCGGAATCCATGTTGCTCCGTGACGACCGCGCAGGAGCGCTCGCCGCACCGCAGGCCCGGGCGGAGCGCGAGGCGTTCCTGCGCGACCTCGGCTGGATCGCCGCCCAGCTTCATCGCCTGAACACCTTCTATCTGCGTGACTACCTGATGGTCGAATGGATCCCGCAGCGGACGGCCCGCCGGGTGATCAACCTGTCCGTTGGTCTGCTGGTGGCCCTGGTCGCCGCCCTGAGCGCGGCCGCGATCCTTGTGCCCCGCCACGCGGCGGTCGGGCTCGGCGTCGCGCTGAGCCTGTTCGTCTTGCTGAGCGCCGTCCACGTGCCGGACCGTACGGGCGACACCGCGATTCCCGTACGGACGGCGCGGCCTCGCATCTCGTGGTCGCCCCGCGAGTTCCGGGGCGGGTTCCGTCGGTTCGGCGGGTTGGTGACGATCGTCTGCGCGCTGTACGACGCCTATCGCCTCTATCAAGGCCTGTCGGTCTGGGGTTCGCTCGACGCCGGTCAGCGGCAGCGTCTGCTGATCTTCGTGGTGGTCGCGGTGCTTTCGGTGAGCGCGCTGGCCCTGCTCCAGGGCGTCGAGTGGGGGTGGACCGACACGGAGAATTGGGCCGTCGGGCCTGTCGTGCGCCCGTTCGGCCCGTTCGCCCTGCGCAGCGCGCGCTGGGCCGCGTACGTCGCCATCACGTCCGGCCTCGTCACGACGCTGGTGTTTGCCACCGGGCGCCTGATCCTGACCGCATTCAGCACTGCCGACCGGCCGTACGCGGAAGTGTTCGCCTCGCTGCGCCCTGCGTTCGACGGCGGCGTTCTGGCCGCCGCCGTCTGCTTCGTCACCGTGCTCGTCGTGCTGCTCAGCGCTCGCCTCGAGGTAACCGTGGTGGAAGCCAGGCTGCGCGACGACCGTCTCATCCCCGCCGACCTGCCGGCCTTCTTGCACCGCGCCACCCGGCTTGCGCTCCTGCAACGCACCGGCGGCAACGAGTACACGTTCAGCCACCAGATCCTCCGCGACCACTTCGCGACCCGGCCACCGGCCCCAGGGGAAAAGTAAGGTTCGAGATCCCGGCGTCGGTGCCCCTCCGGCTCGATCACATCCGTGACCGGCACTGCCTCGTCACCTCGACCAAGGGACTCCCGTGACTGACACCCTGCAGCACCGCATCGGCGAACTCACCCTCACTGTTCCCGGGCCGGACGGGCAGCCGCTGGCCGACCGCGACGTCACCGTGGCCCAGCAGCGGCACGCTTTCGCGTTCGGCAACATCGGGTTCGACTTCGTCGGTCTGGTCGGCGGGCCGCCACCGGACGCGTCCGGCCCGGCTTTCGGCGGCGCGACCGAGCTCGACCTCGAGCGCCTCGGTGACTTGTGGCTCAACCTGTTCAACACCGCGACGCTCCCGTTCTATTGGGGGCCGTACGAGCCGCGGCCGGGCGTGACCGACGTCGAGCGCCTGACCAGGACCGCGCGCTGGCTGGCCGATCGTGGCGTCACCGTCAAGGGTCACCCGCTCGTCTGGCACACCGTGCAGCCGCCGTGGTTGCTCGACCGCGACCTCGATGAGGTGGAACGCCTGCAGCGCAACCGGATCCGTGAGCTGGTCGGTGGGTTCGCCGGCGTTGTCGATGTCTGGGACGCCATCAACGAGGCGGTGATCATGCCGGTCTTCGAGAACGGCGACAACGCGATCACCCGGCTTGCCCGGGCCCGCGGGCGCATCGCGATGGTGCGGATGGCCTTCGAGGAGGCCCGCGCGGCCAATCCGGCGGTGACGCTGGTTCTCAACGACTTCGACCTCAGTTCCGCGTACGAATGTCTGATCGAGGGAGTACTTGAAGCGGGCATCCGGATCGACGCGATAGGGCTGCAGACCCACATGCACAAGGGCTATCGGGGCGAGGAGTACATGACCCGGATGCTCGACCGGTTCGCCCGCTACGGCCTGCCGCTGCACCTGACCGAGAGCACCCTGGTGTCCGGTCACCTGATGCCGCCCGGCATCGAGGACCTCAACGACTATCAGATCCCGGATTGGCCGACCACGCCCGAGGGGGAAGCTCGCCAAGCCGACGAGATGGCCCGGCACTACCGCTCGCTGGTGGCGCATCCGGCGGTGCAGTCGATCAACTACTGGGGACTGACCGACGACGGCGCCTGGCTGGGCGCGCCGGTCGGGCTGATCCGCAAGGACGGCACCCGCAAGCCGTCGTACGACGCCCTGGCGAACCTGATCAAGGGCGAGTGGTGGCTGCCGCCGACGCCGATGCGCACCGGGCCGGACGGGACCTTGACCGTACGCGGATTCCACGGCGACTACACCGTCTCGATCCCCGGCCAGGCGCCGGTCGCGGTGACCCTCACTTCGTAGCCGTACGGGGCCTTCTCACCTTATGGGAGCGCTCCCACGCCTCCACCAGGACATTGACGTACGTCGTTGCCTTGATGTTGCCGAGCCCCTAACCTGCGGGAACCCCACCGCTCCCACTCCTCCCCCAAGGAGAGCCATGTCTCCCCACCGCTTCACCGCGCCGACGTGGTCACTGTTCCGGATGGTCGTCGGTTTCCTGTTCCTGTGCCACGGGCTCGCCTCCGTCTTCGGGGTGCTCGGCGGCAACCGCGGCTCCGGCCAGGCGATCGAGCCGGGCACCTGGCCGAACTGGTACGCCGGAGTGATCCAGCTGGTCTGCGGCGCCCTGGTTCTGGCCGGACTGGCCACCCGCCCCGCGGCCGTCGTCGCCTCCGGCTCGATGGCGTACGCCTATTTCGTCGTCCATCAGCCCCAGGCCCTGCTGCCGATCCAGAACGGCGGTGTCACGCCGGCGCTCTACGCCTGGACTTTCCTGCTGATCGCGGTGGCGGGCGCCGGTCCGTGGTCCGTCGACGCCCTCATCGCCCGGCGCCGCGGCGTTCCGGCCACCGTGGCCGGCGATCGCGAGCTCCAGACCAGCCATCGCTGACACCTCATCACCCGCCACGAAGGAGAACCCATGCGTCACCTCGTCGCCGCGGCCGCCGCGGCCCTGATGCTCGGCGTCGTGGCGGGCAGCGCCCCGGCCGGCGCGGCCAGCGCCGCCCATCCCGGCACGTGCACCAGCAACCTGCTGTTCTGCGAAGACTTCCAACGCCTGCCGACGGGCGGACCCAGCACCCTGAAGTGGGGCACCGACACACGCAACGGCACGCTCAGCGTCGAGCGGGCCCGGCGCGGCAACCAGGTGCTGCACGTGCACACCGTCGACAACGGGCGTGCCTTCCTGCGGGTCGACGACCTGACCGTGCCGGGCAATCGTCTCTACGGCCGGATGCGGCTGCGCACCGACGCGTTCCCCACCGCCCCGGACTGGGCGCACTTCACGCTCGTCGAGGCCACCGGCAGCGGCAGCTCCGAAGTGGTCCGCCCGATCGGCGGCCAGTACGCGCCCACGGTCCCCGGCACCTTCTGGGGCGTGGGCGCCGACGGCGGCCCCACCGGCGACTGGACCAACTGGCGCGAGTCGGCGCCGGTCGTCGAGGACACGTGGCAGTGCTTCGAGTGGACGCTCGACCGGACGGACAACCGCGTCGCGGTGTGGATCGACGGCGTCGCGAATCCGGACCTGACCGCCTCGACCAGCGAGCACGGCGGCAACGACGTGCCGTTCGTGCTGCCGGCCGTGGACACCGTCAAGATCGGCTGGCAGCTGTATCAGAGCGGCACCACGCCGGGCGAGTTCAACCTGTGGATCGACGACGTCGCCCTGAGCACCCGGCGGCTGGGCTGCTGAGCGTCCCGGCCCGGCTGCGGCTACGGCATCGCCGTTCGTCAGCGTTGCGCGTACGGGATGGCCCAGTCCGACCGGTCCACTTCGTCGAGTCGCCGCAGCTGGTCCGCGCTCAGTTCCAGAGCCACACCGTCGAACGCGGCGTCGAGCTGGTAGAGCTTGCTGCCACCCAGCATCGGCCGGATGCCGCGGCTCAGCAGCCATGCCAGCACCACCTGCCCCCGGGCGGCGTCGGCCTCCTTGGCCACCTCGTCCAGGACAGCCAGACGGGAGGTGTTTCCGAGATGGTCGTACACCTCGGGGATGTCTTTCTGCGGGTTGTCGTACGCGCCCGCAAGCAACGGCGTGTAGGCCCACACGTCCATGCCATGCTCGGCGGCGTAGTCGGCTTGTTCGTCGCTGAGCACGCCGAAGCGGTGTGCGACGCCGGGTGGAAGCGTGCCCGGACGGGGCCGCAGATAGGTGGCATTGAGTTGCAGGGCGTCAAAGGGTCGCGCCCCGATCGACCGGGCATGCGCACGGCCCCGCTCGACCAGCCAGGCCGGGTGATTGGAGACGCCGAATCGGTCGGCGGGCAACCCGTTGAGCGCGTCGACGGTCTCCTCGATCGGCACCGAGCGATCCTCCTGGTGCAGCCACAGCAGATCGACGCGGTCGACACCGAGGCGGTCGAGGCTGCCCGCGAAAGCCGTTCGCACCGCGGCGGCAGACAGCCCTTCTCGGCGGTCGGGCCAGGAACCCGCCTCGAGCGGCTCGGCTCCCAGCTTGGTGGCGATCCGCACCTTTTCCCGGACGCCGGGGCGGGCCGCGAGCCATCGTCCGAGCACCCGTTCACTGTCACCACCGTGGCCCGTGTCGCTGGCCCAGAACGCGTAGCAGTCAGCGGTGTCCAGCCACACGCCGCCGCGTTCGACGAACCGGTCGAGCAACGCAAACGATGTGGCCTCGTCAACGGTGGTACCGAACATCATCGCGCCGAGCACCAACGAGGACGGCATCGCATCAGTCATGCCCCACACCCTGGCACTTAGAGTGCACTCGAAGTCAAGGACGCCTTGCCGTACGCGAAAGCCGAATGGTGCTTCTCAAGAGTAGTGACGGGAGGCTTGCCCGGTATGGGCTCCGCCGTCACGCGGACGAGGAGGATGCTCGCCGCGCGGTGTGTCGAGGGTTGCCTGGTCGGTCACGTAGTCGCGGTAGCTTCGCGGGGCGCGGCCGAGCAGCTTTGTCGTTGCGGTGACCGCTTTGGGGACCACGAACGACCGCCGGCCGAGGAGCACGAAGCTGTTGTGCATGTCCTGCAGCTTCTTTCCCTCCAGACGCTGGCGGAAGATTGATTGCCAGGCCGCTTCGTCGTCGCCGACATAGGCCACGGGCCGGCCCAGCGCCTGCGACCAGATCCGCGCGCACTCCTGGCCGCTCAACGACTCCGGCCCGGCGATCGTGTGCTCACCGGACGGGTACGAAGGTTCGAGCAGCGCCCGGGCGCAGAGTTCGGCCAGGTCGCGGACGTCGACGCGATTCACCCGGCGCATCGGCATGGGAAATTGTCCGGCGCGGATGTCCTCGGCGAAGATCTCGTCGTTCTGGTAGAAGTTCGTCGGGATGAAGATGACGGGCCTGGTGGCGCTGCGGGCGATGAGCTGACCGATGCGGAACTTCGGCCGGTAGGCGGGGAAGAGCCGCTGGGTCACGGCAAGCTGGAGCTGGCCCAGGACGGTGCGCGCCGATATGTGGACACCGGCGAACACGATCCGCGTGCCGGCGCCTTCCGCCGCCCGGACGAAGTTCCGGGCGAGGTCCTCCTCTGTCTGCTCGTGCGGCGAGATGTAAAGGGCCGCCCGGACATCGGCCAGGGCCGCGGGCAGGGCGTCGGAGTCGCGCAGGTCGGCGACCACCTGGGTGACGCCGGGCGCGAAGGAGTCAGCCGGCCGCCGCCTGCGCACCAGGACACGGACGTTGGCGTGCCGGGCGACGAGTTCGTCGAGGACGAGACCGCCCATGGTGCCGGTCGCGCCGACGACCAGGATGGGTGATGTGGGCATGAGGATCCTCCGGTGGCGGTGGGGTCAGTTCAGCGGGTGCCGGTGTCCGGCGTTGCGCCGAAGGCGGCGAACTCCAGACGGGCGAACGACCTGCGGGTCAGCCACCAGATGGCAACGATCGGCGCTCCCCCGGCTGCGAGGACGGTCCGGCGTACGTCGGCGGGCAGCCCGGCCATGGTCCACGGCACTACGGAAAAGACCTCCCGCAGCGCGTACGCGGGCCGGAAGTGCTGCCGTTCCACCCGTAGCCAGTCGTCCTGGCCGAGGTGGCGCTGCAGGACCGCCATCGCGTCGCGCTCTTCGTGCCCGAGGTGCCCATCGAGAAGTTGCCAGGCGTCGTCGAGCGAGCGCTGCAGCGCGGCGTGCGTTCCCTGCGCGAACCGTTCGGCCAGCCGGGTGAACCCGTCGGAGCACTCGTCCAGCAGCGGGTCGATGCGGGCGTGCTCGGCCTGCATGCTGTCGAGCACGTCGCGCGCGTCGTCGTCGCCGGCCCGGGCCACGCGGTCAAGCAGCAGCGGCCACAGACCGGCGTCCTCGGCCGCGTGGTGGTGGTGCAAGGCGGTGGCGAACATCTGCCACCGACGCAGGAGCGCCCGCCAACGGCCGCGGTCATCGGGCGGCACGCGGCCGACGGTGGTGCGGAAGGCCGACAGGTCACGCCGGAACGCGTGGTGCATGACGTACATGTTCGTGAGGTCAACGGGGCCGGCCGGTGCGGCGTGCTGGCCCGGGAGGAGAACCTGTGGCGCGGTCTTGTTGGTCATGGCTCGTTTCTTTCCAGTGGTCGGCCCGCTTCCGGGTCGCTCGTGACGAGTCTGTGCCGGCGTTCTGACCGGCCTCTGACTGCCGGACCGGTCAGGGGGTTCGCGTCCTGGTCAGCCACTGACCGGGGGCCTACGCTGTGGACTTGTGATGACGTTCGGCGTTCTCGGACCGCTCGCGGTCTGGCTGGACGGGCAGGCCGTTGAGCTGACCGGCTCGCGGCAACGTGCAGTGCTGGCCCGGCTGCTCGTGGCCAGGGGGCGGGTCGTACCGGTCGACCTGCTCATCGACGACCTCTGGCCGGACGGGTTGCCCGAGCAGCCGGCCGCCGCCATTCAGGCCTTCGTCTCCCGCCTGCGACGTCAGCTGGAGCCCGGCCGCCAGCCGCGCAGCACGTCGAGCATGGTGGTCACCTCGAGTCCCGGTTACGCGCTCCGGCCGGACCCCGATCAGGTGGACGCCTGGAGGTTCGAACGGCTGGTCGGCAGCGCAACAGCCGGCATGGACACCGACCCGGCCGGCGCGCTGGCTACTTTGGACCGGGCTCTGGCCCTGTGGCGTGGCGCCGCGTACGCCGGATTCGCCGACGCCCACTGGGCCAGGGCCGACACCCTGCGGCTGGAGGAGCTGCGACTGCAGGCCGTGGAGCATCGGGCCGACGCGGGGCTCCGGCTCGGGCAGGCGCCGGAGGTGATCACGGCCATGGGCCCGCATGTCCTCGAGCACCCGTTGCGTGAGAGGGGCTGGGCCCTGCTGGCCGCCGGGCAGTACGCCGGTGGGCGCCAGGCGGAGGCGCTCGCTACCCTGCGTCGCGCCCGCGCTGCGTTGGCCGACTCGGCCGGCCTGGACCCGGGACGCGCGCTTCGTGTTCTCGAGGCCGACATCCTGGCCCAGGCCGAGCGCCTGGTCACCGTGCCGCCGCCGCGAGCACAGTCCGCGCCGGCGGCGGACACCGACTGGTTCGTCGGACGGCAGAGAGAGATCGACCGTCTGCTGTCCATCGCCGAGCGTGGTGGTGTGGTCCAGCTGACCGGTGAGGCCGGCGCCGGCAAGACAGCCCTCCTGGATCGACTGGCCGGCCTGCTGGCGGAACGCGGCTGGCTTGTCGGCCACGGCAGGTGCGCCGAGACCGGCGGCGTGTTGCCCGGCTGGCCCTGGGCCGAGGCGGTCCGGGAACTGGCCCGGCTGCGGCCGCCGCGGCCGGGCGTCGGCGAGTCCCTCGGCTGGCTGCTGCGCGACGACAGCCCGCCCGACCCCGACCCGGTCATCGGGCAGCACCGCACCCGCCGGGCCCTGCACGATTACCTGGAGGAGCTGTCGGACGGACAGCCGCTCCTGCTGGCCCTGGACGACCTGCATCGCGCCGACGAGGAGACCCTGAACATCCTCGTCTCCACCTGCCGGGCGCTCACCGGCCGGCCGGTGCTGGTGGCGCTGACGCGGCGTGGCACCGAGACCTCCAGCCCGCTGGAGGACGCCCTCGCGCAGCTGGCCCGCCACCAGCCCCATCGGCTCGCCCTCGAAGGACTGCGGGCACCGGCGGTCGCCGCCATCCTGACCAGCACGGTCGGCGGGGCGGTGGACCGCGAGGTCGTCGAGGCGCTCACCGAACGCACCGGCGGGAACCCCTTCTTCGTCGGGGAGTCGGCGCGGCTGCTGGCCACGGCCGGACGGGACGCCGCCCTCACCGCCGTGCCGGACGGCGTTCAGGAAGTGCTGAGCCGCCGGATCGGGCAGCTGGCGGCCCCGGCGCGCGGCATGCTGGCCCACGCGGCGGTGTTCGGCCGGGACATCACCCTGGACCTGCTGATGGACCTCAGTGGCGAGGCCGAGGAGATCGTCCTCGAGCACATCGACGCGGCGCTTCTGACGGGACTTCTCCTCGAGCCTCGGCCAGGCGTGCTCGCGTTCCCGCACGCCCTGATCCGCGACGCCGTCTACAGCACGATGTCGCTCATGCGCCGGACCCGCATGCACATCCGGGCGGCGGCGGCCATCGAGCGGCACCGACCGGATGATGTGACCGCGATCGCCTACCACTACGAGACGGCCGCCGACCCGGCCATGGCGGCGTCCGTGCTGCGCTTCGCCCGGCTCGCCGCCGGGGAGGCCGAGCGCCGCTACGCCTATCGGGAAGCCGTACGGTGGTGGCAGACCGCCCTGCGTGCCTTCGACCAGCAGGGCGGGGCGCCCGCCGAACGGCTGAACCTGCTGGTGTCGCAGGTGCGGGCGACGGCATCCGCGGGTGATCTGGTCGCGGCCCGGTCCCTGCGGGCGGAGACCCTTCGCCAGGCCGACGCCATCGACGACCCCGTTTTCGCGGCCGCGGCGATCGCCGCCTTCGACGTACCGACCCTCTGGACCAGCCACTCGTACGGATCGGTCGACCTGGACCTGGTGCGCAGTTCCGAGGAGATCCTTCGGCGGTTGCCGCCGGGCGACTCGGAATCCCGCTGCCGGATGCTGATCAGCATGGGCATCGAGCTGGAGGGCGAGAACGACGAGCGCGGGCTTTCCGCCGCCCGCGCGGCCGAGGACATGGCGCGCCGCATCGGCGATCCGCACCTGCTCACGATGGCTTACAACGCGGTGCTGCTCGAGAACTACTGGCCGGGCGGACACGATGAGCGCCGCCGGGCCGGCGCCGAGCTGCTCGAACTGGGCCGCGGCGAGCAGATCATCTCGGCGCAGCTTCTCGGCAACATGGCGCTGGCGCAGACCTCGGCCGCCGTCGGCGACCTGAGCTCGGCCGACGGGCACGTGGCGGCGGTCGAATCGCTGGCCGAGGCGTACGGTCAACCGCTGGCCCATGCGATCGCGTCGTGGTACCACGGCCTGCGCCACGTCGTCGCCGGGGACCTCGAGGCCGCCCAGACGGCGTACCGGGAATCGGAACGGCGGATGGCGCGGCTGCGCATGCTGCTGGAGGTGGGCGACGCGGTGACCGTCACGACGGCCTGTGCCTGGCTGGCTGTCGGCCGGATGGGCGAGCTCGTATCCCGCTGGGACGCCGGGTCGGCGGGTGCCCGGGTCTACCCCGAGCTCTACGCCCTCGCGCTGGCGCACGCCGGCCGGGTCGAGCAAGCCCGCGAGTTCGCGGGCCGGCCGGCGCCGATCCGGCGGGACTACGCATTCGATCTGCACTGGGCGGTGCGCGGGCTGCTCGGCATCGCGATCGATGATCCGCGACGCGCCGCCGACGCCTACCGGGAACTGCTGCCCTATGCCCACATGCTCGCGGCGGCCGGCAGCGCGGTGCTCGCCGTCGCGCCGGTGGCGCAGGTGTTGGGCGACCTGGCCGTCTATCGCGGTGAGCCGGCGCTCGCCGCCGACCACTACCGGCAGGCGATCAGCATCGCTCGGCGAGCCGGATCAGGTCATTGGACGCAGCGCGCTGCCCGAGCCGCCGACCGGCTCAGCGAAGGGTCCCACTGACCTTTCCCTGCGGAGTATTCGTCATCGGGGACGGAACCGGCCGGGACGGGGTTCGTACGGCGCCGATGTTGGCCGCGACGACCAGCGCGATGGCCAGCCCTTCGACACCGGTGAGCTGCTGGTGCAGGACGACATAGCCGGCAATCGCAGCGACGGCGGGTCCGAGGCTCATGAGTACGGCGAAGGTCGTGGTCGGCATGCGTCGTAGTGCCAGCAACTCCAGGGTGTAGGGCAGCGCGGAGGACAACAGCGCCACTGCGGCGCCCATCGCCAGGACGTCGGGGTGCACCAGCGTGGATCCGGCTGTGCCGGCGCCGAACGGAAGGGTGAGGACCGCGGCGGCGGTCATGGCCAGGGCCAGGCCGTCAGCCTTGGGGAAGCGTTGCCCGACCCGCGCGCTGGCCATGATGTATCCGGCCCACACGGCGCCTGCCGCGGCCGCGAATCCGACCCCGGCCGGGGTGAGCCGATCGGATCCGGTGCTGCTCAGCAACGCCACCCCGGCGGCGGCCAGGCCGGCCCACAGCCAGCTCGCCGCGCGGCGGGCGGTCACCACCGACAGCACGAGCGGCCCCAGCACTTCCAGCATCACCACGGGACCGAGCGGGATCAGCGCGATCGCGTGGTAGGCCAGCGTGTTCATGCCGGCGAGCGCCGCACCGAATCCGCCGATCAACAACCAGTCCGCTCGTCGATATCCCCGTACGCGGGGCCGGCACACCGCCAGTAGTAGGAGCGCGGCGATCGTCAGCCGAAGAGTGACGACCCCGTCCACCCCGACCCGGGGGAACAGCAGCGCCGCGACCGCGCCGCCGAACGGACCCGACAGCAAGGCTCCCAGTACCAGCGTTACCGCCCCAGGGGTGTTGGTCATGCGGTCGACGGTAGGAGTCACCTTTCGGCCCGTGAAATGCCAAATCAGCTGCGGTTATGCTCTGTGGTTATGACCGTTGAGCTGCGGCATCTGCGGGCCTTCCTGGCCATCGCCGCCGAAGGCACCATCACCCGGGCCGCGGCCCGGCTGCATGTGACGCAACCCGCGCTCTCCCGCACCCTGAGCCAGCTGGAAGCGCACCTCGGCGCCCGCCTGATCGACCGGTCCACCCATCATCTGCAGCTCACCGCGGCCGGACAGGCGTTCCAGCCGCGAGCCGCCGCCGCGGTCACGGCCGTCGACGAGGCGCTCGACCCCGCACGCGCCGGAACATGGCCCTTACGCCTCGGCCACGCCTGGTCAGCCCTGGGCGAACACACCATGCCACTGCTGCGACGCTGGAAGCAGGAACACCCGGACACGCCCCTGCAGCTGCTGCGCGTTGACGATCGTCTCGCCGGGCTGGACCACGGCACCGTCGACGTCGCCGTCGTCCGGGGCGAGGCCGCCGACCTGCCCGCTGAGGTGAGCACCGTGGTCCTCCTGCTCGAGCCGCGCGTCGCCGCGGTCGCCGCCGACAGCCCTCTCACCCGGAAGGCACGGCTCACGTTGCACGATCTGCTCGCCAAGCCGATCGCCGTCAACACCATCGCCGGCACCGCGACCCTGGGCCTCTGGCCGCCGGATGACAGCCCGAACAACACCATGGAGGTCGCCAACACCGACGACTGGATCGCTGCCATCGCCGCCGGCCATGCGGTTGGCGTCACTACCACCGCCACCGCGGCCACATACCCGAACCCGGCCGTCGCCTACATTCCGCTCATCGACGTACCAGCCGTCCCGGTCTATCTGGCTTGGAAGCAACCCCCGAGCCATCCCGCCGTACGGGATTTCATCACCCTCGCGCGGCAACTCATCGCGCCCGCCCCTGCTTGAACGAGAATCATGCCAGCGTGGCCAGGATCTGCTCGGCCTCAGCGCTCGTGCGCAGCAGAACCTCGCGGCTCGCTTCACCCGGCGTCTTCGAGAGCGCGACGGCCACGGCGCCGATCTGATCGGCGCTGACCCAGGTGGGTTCGCCCGGCATCAGACGCGTGCGTACCGGGCCGAGCACCAACGCGTGGACTCGCCGGCTGTCCCCGGCCTCCGCGGCGAGAACCTTCTGCATCATCAGGACGGCTGCCTGCTCCATGCTGACGAGCCCGCTACCGGGTACGGGATAGACGGCCGATTCGCCCACGACGATGGCGTACGAGCCGCGCCCGCTGAGTCGCGGCATGACGGCACGAGCGACCGCCATGTGGGTCGTGGCCAGTCCGGCGAAAGCGGTGTTCCAGTCGGTCTCGGCGATCTCCCAGAGCCGCTTGCCGGCCCACCAGCCGCCGATGGGCGCCATCACATCGTCGATGCCACCGAGTCGATCCTGCATCGTGGCGGCGAGCGACTCGGCGCCTTCGAACGTCGAGTAGTCGTGGGTGAACAGGTGTAGATGCTCTGTCGCGGCGTCCCCGAGCAGCCGGCGGAATTCGTCCGCCCGCTTTTCGGTACGAGCCGGAACGACTACCTTCGCGCCGGCCGCCAGGTAGGCACGTACCGCGCCCTCGCCCACCGCGCCGGTGCCACCGGGAATGAGAACCCGCATCACAAACTCCTTGGTCGAACCAACGTTGTCGGGACCAACGTACAGGGAACTGTTGGTCGCGACAACGAATTCGTTAGGATGGCCACATGACCGACCACGGAGCCGACGTCGGGGCGCCGGCCCTGCTTCGCAACCTGGCCAGCTGGCAGACCGGACGCGTCTCTGTCCTCGGCGCGCGCTTCACCGCCGCCCGGATGCCGCTGGAGGCACGATCCGATTTCGCGGTCCTCGCCGCCCTCCAGGAGTACGGCGAGCTCAGCCAGGCCGAGATAGGTCGCCGGCTGGGACTGGACCGCAACAACGTCAACGCGATCGTGACGCGCCTCGAGAACCACGGGCACATCGAACGACGCACCGATCCGGCCGACCGCCGCCGCAACATCGTCGCCGCCACCGAGGCGGGGCTGCGGCACCTCCACGAACTGCACGAGCTGGCCCTGGACGTACAGGATCGCCTGCTCGCCGCCCTTGACGCGGACGAACGTCAACAGTTGAGGATGCTGCTGGACAAGGTTCTCACCAGCCACCCGGCGCAGCCGGCTTGACCTCGATCATGTGGCGCCCGCTCAGAGTGCACCCGGCGTCGACCAGTGGCCGCTCAGCTGAGGAAGCGTGGCCCGACGCCTCGTATTGCCAGGCGGTGCTCACGTCGATCTCGAATCCACAGGAGACAGCGCGACGAGAACGGCTCACTGCATGGCGCGCTGACCGAGATTACCGAGTCTGAGACCGTCGGCCTTGGAGCGCAGTCGTGCGGCTGATCTTGTTGCTCCCGGCGTTCTTCGACCTGTGACTCTCACGAACGTGGTCTTCATAGCCAGGCAGACGAAGCCGACAGGCTCCTGAAGTCCAGGGTTCACCAGCTCCTGCAGCTCCACGTGATGACGCGGTGGAGCGGAGGCCGGGCAGATGCTCCTCCGAGCGATCGTAAACCATTTTTACATGTTCGAAACGTTGCTCCAGGGGAAAGACGTACCTACCCTTATGGCCCTTATGGGTGGCATTTCCGCAGTTCGCGGGCCGTGGACGGAGGACCTCGAACGTGGACGGACTCGGACGCTGCGCCGACTGCGGGCGCGGGATCTCCTCTGTCTCCGCGAAGTACTGCCGCAACGCCTGCCGGCAACGGGCCTATCGACGGCGGCAGGAGGCGGGCGGCGTCGCCGACCCGTCCGGTCGCCGGGGCGAGAGCTTCGTCGGGCGCGCGGACGATGTGAAGCGGCTGACCGCTCTGCTGCGGGTCGAGCGCATGGTCACCGTCGTCGGCGTCGCGGGCGCCGGCAAGTCAAGGCTCGTGCGGGAGGTTCTCCGGGAGGAGACCGTGGGCGGGGGCGGGCCGCGGCACTGCGTCGATCTCCGTGACGGTGGCGAGGCCCTGGACAGCATCCGGGATGTCGAACATGGAGTGTTGTTCCTCGACAACACCGACCATCGGTCCGCGGCCCTCGCCCATCGGCTCGCATATCTGCTGGCCCGGCATCCGCGGCTGAAGGTCGTCAGTGCCGGCCGGGAGGCGTGGGGCCTACCGGGAGAGGTGCGCTACTCGGTGGAAGGCCTGGCTTTGCCAGATCCTGACAACGTTGTCACCCGGCTGCATGCGATGCCGGACTCGGTACGCCTGTTCATCGATCGCAGCACCGCGTACGAGGGTTTCACCGCGAACGACGACAACCTCGCGCTCATCGACGCGATCTGCGTACGGCTGGCGGGCTTGCCGTTGCTGATCGAGTTCGCCGCCCGGCTCACCAGATCGCTGTCGCTCGTCGAGATCGCCGAGCACGCGTGTGGTGACCTGAGGCTGCTCAGCGGCGGCTGGCACGGCGACGACCCGCGGCACCGCTCCTGGCGGGCCGCCCTGGAGACAAGCCACGATGCGCTCTCCCCCGACGAGCGGCTTACCCTGCGCCGCATCTCCGTCCACGTCGGCTCGTTCGACGCACACGCCGCGCATGCCGTGCTGCGTGACCGGATGTCGCATCCGGAGGTCGTCGCGGCACTCGTCCGGCTGCACGACAAGTCGCTGGTCAGCGTCGCTTTCCCGGCCTCCGGGACGGTTCCGGCCCAGTTCCGGCTGCTGGAGCCGGTGCGGTTGTTCGCACGCGCGACGCTGACCGTCGCCGGCGAGGACCAGATTGCCGGCGAACTGCTCACCGACTGGGTGCTGGAGGAGACCACGGACATCTGCACGCCGTATCTCCCGGCCGAGGAGCAGGTGCGGCGGCTGGACCCGGTGGCCGGCCGGATCAGGCCCGTGCTGGCCGACCTGCTGGCCCGGCAGGACCCCCGCGGCGCCCGGCTGTGCGCGGCGTGGACGGCCTTCGGCATGGAGACCGACGAGAAGTTCAGCGACGCCGTCGGCCAGTTCGCGGCCACTACGCCCGCCGGCCGGGAGCACGGCTGGGCGGTGGATCTGACGATCGCCCGGCTGGCGACGCTGCGCGGGGACCACGAGGCAGCCGTGCGGTGGCTGCAGGACGCCGCCCGGCGGGCCACGGAACGAGGGCGCACCGCTCCGCCGACCCGTCGCCTGTTCCTCGAGCTGGGCGTGGCGTGCGAGCTCGCCGACCTGGAGAGCGCCGGGCACGAGGCGATCCAGAACTGCCTGGCGCTCAGCTGGGACGCGGGCGACGAGGTGATGGCGGCGGCCTGTTACGGCCGCCTGGCCCGGCACCGGCTTCGCGGCGGCGACACCGAGGCCGCCATGTATCTCCTCGGGCGGGCGTTGCCGCCGCTGGCCGCGCGACGTCCCGCGGTTCATCTCGCGGCGGCGCTCAACGTGCTTGGCGCACTGGCCCTGGAACGCGACGACGCGCCGGCCGCCGCGCAGCACTTCGTGGACGCGCTACGGGAGGCCGATCCGCGCAGCGGCACGGCGGCCGAGAGCGTGATCGGCATGGCGCTGTGCGCGGCCGGCACCGCGAACCCGCGGCGGACGGTCCGCCTGCTCGCCGCCGGTGGTGCCGAGACGCCGGGATCGACCGTCATCCGGCGGTGGATGAGCCGGATCGACCAGGCGCTGGCCACCGCGCGGTGCTCGCTCGGCGAGCGCGACACGCGCGAATGTCACCGGGCCGGCGCCGCCATGCGCCGGCCCCAGGCGGTGGCGTACGCGTTGCAAAGGTGCGCCGGCGTCCCCGCCGAGCCGGCATCGCAGCAGCTCAGTGACCGCGAGTGGCAGGTCGTGACAATGCTGTCGCGCGGGCTGACCAACCGGGAGATCGCCGCACGGCTGTTCCTGTCGGTCCGCACGATCGAGGCGCACGTACGCACGATCCGCCGGAAGGTCGGCCTCCGCTCGCGGACCGAGATAGCCACCTGGGCGGTTCTGCGCGATCCCCCGCTCCCCGGGTCATCGGCCGGGGGTGGCTGACCGGCCTGGCGCCGGCGCGTGGGCGCGGGCGGCGAAAACCGCGGCCAGCAACGCGATCGGCGGTACGGCCAGCAACGCGGTGGTGCTGCCGGCCGCGGTCGCCAGGTGGGCGGCGAGCGCCGCTCCGGCCGCGCCGCCGGCCTGGCCGAGGCTGCTGAGCCAGGCCATCGTCTCGGTGACCTGACCGGGCGGCGCGAGATTGCCGCCGATCGTGAACAACGCGCCGAAGGTGGAGCCGACCACGATCCCGGCGACCGGAGCGGCCAGCAGCACGGTCAGCGGAGTCCCCCGGGTCGCCAGCGCGAGCAGGGCCGCGGCCAGGGCGAAGCCGCAGAGCAGGGCCGGCACGGCGTACCGGCGCGACAGCAGGTGCGGCACGGCGCCGAGCGCCAGGCTGCCCAGCAGGCTTCCGACCGACATCGCGCCCAGGTAGAGGCCGGTGAACAGCGGCGCCCCTTGTTGCACGGCGAACACCGGCAGGACGACGTCCACCGCGGTGATCCCCACCAGATAAAGGGTGTAGGCGGCGAACAGGCGGCGCAGGGGGGCCGAGGCCAGCGGTCCGAGCCAGTGCGCGGCGCGGTCCGCCGACGCGGGGAACGGCAGGCCCAGCAGGAGCGCCACGGCCAGCGTCAGCAGGACTGCGACGACCGCGAACGGCGCCACCGGGCTGACCGCGACGCTCAGCCAGCCGGCCAGCACCGGCCCGGCCACCAGCGCCGCGCCGGTCATCGTCGCGTCCAGGGCCATCGCGGTGGGCAGGGTGCGCGCACCGGTGCCGGCGTGCCAGATCGACCGCATCATGATGCCCACCGGCGGCGCCATCGCACCGGCGGCCACCGCGGCGGCCACCGGCAGCACCGCCGGTCCGTGCGCCCGCACGCTCAGTACCAGCAGCAACAGCGCGCCGAGATAGCCGGTCAGGCAGGTGAGCAGGATCGGGGCGGGGCGGTGCCGGTCGACCAGCCGGCCGCGTACCGGATCGGTCATGCCCTGGCCGATCGCCAGGCCGCCGACGGCCAGGCCAGCCAGGCCGTAGGAATAGCGGGGCCCGACCAGCAGCAGCACGCTCAGGCTCAGGACGGCGGGCGGCAGCTTCGCCGCGAGGCCGGCCACCACGATCCGCCGGAAACGGGGTACCCCCAGCAGATCGCGGTAGCCGGCGAGCGCGGCACGGGGCGCGGTGTCGGTCACCCGGCCGCTTCCCGGCGGATCTCCAGACGGACGAGTTGCCGGAGCTCGGCCAGCACCCGCTCGACCGACTGCTGATCCGGGCCGGACACCCAGGCGCCGAGCGGGATCGTCTTGTCGTCGCGGGTGACGGGCACGTGATCGCCGGGCTGACAGTCGACCAGCACCTTGTCGACGCCGCGATGCGCGCGCATCGCGTCCAGCCCGTGGATCGCGACCAGCGTTCCCGGGGCCTCGTCGTTGCGGATGGCGATGGCGCCGAACACCGCCCGCCGGTTGATCGGCTTGTCCATGATCGCGGGCCGGCCGCCGAGATAGCACTCGATCGCATCGTGATACGGGCGGATGTCGGTGTAGGTGGTCCACTGATCGGTCGCCGGGCCGCCCGGCAGCCGGCCTCCGATCTCCATCAGGAACACGCCGTCGGTGGAGACCTTCACCTCGGTGTGGCTCGGTCCCCGGCGCATCCCGTACGCCCTCAGCACCTCGGTCACGTAGGCGGCGACCCGGTCCCAGTCCGGGTCGTCCGGCAGCGCCTCGACGTTGTCGTAGAGCGGGAAGTCGTAGTCGCGGCCGTCGGGTTGCCGGTATTCCCACATGTCGATGACCCGATGCTCGCCGGCGCCGCTGAAGCAGTTGACGGCGAGCTCGCGGCCCCGCACATACTGTTCGACCAGCCAGTCGGTGATCGGCCAGCCGAACAGGTCGGTGGTCTCGGAGATCGCGAATCCGGCCGCGGCGGCGGCGTCGGGGATCAGCGTGACGCCGTGCGCGCCGGAGCTGGTGCCGGGCTTGACGATGGCCGGGAAGCCCACCGCCGCGGCCGCGGCGGGCACCTCGGCCGCGCTGTGTACCACCCGGTAGGCCGGTATCCGCAGGCCTGCGGCGGCTGCCCGCTCGCGCATCGCGGCCTTGTCGCGCCGCGCCCGGGCCAGCGTCACGTCGTTGCCGGGCAGCCCGAGCTCGTGTGCGATCAGGTCGGCCAGGTAGACCGCCGACTCCCAGGCGGGGACCACAGCGACGATCTCGTATCCGGTCGCGGCGAGCGCGGCGACGGCCTCGGCGGGGTCCGACGTGTGCAGGGACCGGTCGTCGCCGTCGCGGTGGTCCGGGAACCGGGAGTTCAGCTCTCCCGGCTCCACCGTGTAGAGAGAGACGACGGCCAGCCCCAGATCCCGGGCCGCCTTCTTGTAGGGCAGACCGGTCTTGAGCGGATCGACGAGCAGGATCGCCGGCGCGGCGGCGGTCACCGGGTGCCGGCCAGCAGCTCGGGGTGGTGGGCGGCGATGACCTCCGGGAACGCGCGGATCATTCCCTTCATGACGTTCTCGCCGTAACCGGCGAACAGCGGGTTGGCGGGATCGACGACCACGCCGTCGGCGGCGTTCACATACGGGCTCGGCAGCGGTCGCATGGTCGCGCCGAGGCGGGGGTTGTAGAAGAAGGGCGCGGAATAGCGGTCGACACCGGGCGCGGGCCGCACCACCCGGTGCACGGTGGCGGACAGGTAGCCACGGGTGGCGACCTCCAGCAGCTCGCCCAGGTTGACCACGAACGCGCCGGGCACGACCGGCACGTCGGCGAAGCGGCCGTCGCCGGTGTCGACCTGCAGGCCGCCCTTGTCGTCCTGCAGCAGCAGCGTCAGCAGCCCGTAGTCCTTGTGCGTGCCGACGCCCTGGCTGCGGCCGATGTCCTCGCCGACCGCCGGACCGGGGTAATGCAACAGCTTGAAGTGCACGTGCGGCTCGGGCGCCACGACGTCGTCCATGAAGTCCACCGGCACCTCGAGCGCCTCGAGGATCAGCTGCAGGAGCCGGTGGGCGACGCCGGTCAGATCGGTCATCCACCGCAACACGATCGGTTGGAGCTCCGGTTGCCCGGTTGGCCACTGGTTGGGTCCGGCGAGCCAGCGGTATGCCGGGCCGTCGGCGGCCGGGTCCGGCGGCGGCAGCTCCGGTCCGACGTCAAGCTGGCGGCGGAAGTCCGGGACGCCGCCGGTCAGCTCGCGGCCGGGCTCGGAATAGCCCCGGAAGTACGGCGACTTGAGCATGCTGATCGCGGCCCGCTGCTCCTCAGGCAGGTCGAAGAACGCCCGGATCGCGGTGAGCAGGTCGTCGGCGCCGGTGACACCGTGGCCGACGAGCTGGAAGAAGCCGATGTCGTGGACCGCGTCCCGCAGCCTGTCCAGGAACGCGTCGCGGTCGGCGCCGGTGCGGTCGGCGTCGCGCAGGTCGATGATCGGGAAGATGTTGGTCATGCCGGCTATCCCTTTCGGTCGGTGCTCAGAGGTCACGGATCAGCCCGAGCAGTTCAGCGCGGGACGCCTCGTCGTCGGTGAACGCGCCGTGGAACGACGTCGTGGTCATCCGGGCGCTGGTCCGGATCCCGCGCATGGTCATGCACAGGTGCTCGCCGCGGCCGATGACCGCCACGTCGGCGGCGCCGGTGATGCGCAGGATGTCCGCGGCGATATCGGCGACCAGACGCTCCTGGACCTGCAACCGGTGCGCGTGCTGCTGGGCGATGCGGGCGAACTTGGACAGGCCCAGGATCTGTTTGGTCGCCCGGTAGGCGATGGTCAGCGTGCAGTTGAACGGCAACAGGTGGTGCTCGCACAGCGACCACACCTCGACGCCGTTGACCAGGACAAGCTGCCCGGAGGTGGTGGTCTCGAACAGGGTCTCGATGGTGCCGGGGTCGTACCGGGTGAACTCGCGCCACCAGCGGGCGAAGCGTTCCGGGGTGCCTTGCAGGCCGTCGCGGTCGAGGTCCTCCCCGATCTCGGTCAGCAGCCGCCGGCCCAGTTCCACCAGCGGATCCGCGTCGCCGTGGGGATGCGGACCCTGTGTGTCGATCTGTTCGTCGAGCATCGTTCAGACACCCCTTCGCGATTCCCAGGCCAGCACGTGCAGCCTGGTGGTGATGTTCCAGCCGCGGTCGATGACGGCGTCGACGAGTTCGCGCAGGCCGGCCGTGACCTGTGCGCTGTTCTGGCCCTCCGGCATCACCCAGACCGAGCGGATGCCGTACCGGGCGACCAGATCGGCGACGTCGTCCAGGTCCCCGCGGTCACGGCAGACGAACTTGAACGTGCTTTCCGGCAGCTCGGCCAGGCGGCGCAGTGCCTCCGGCACGATGCGGCGGTGCTCGGCGTCGCCGGTGTGCGCGAGCTTCGGTGAGACGTTGAACCGGGTCCCGGCCCGTACGAGCCGGTCGTCGGGCACCTTGGTGCCGTTGGTCTCGATCTCCACGTCGACGCCGTGCCCGGTGAGGGTGTCGACGAGCGGGACGAGGTGCCGCTGCTGGCTCATCGGCTCGCCGCCGGAGACGACCAGCAGACCGACCTCGAGGGCCAGGATCCGTTCGGCGACCGTACGGACCGGCATCCGGTGCAGCTCGGCCTTCGGATCGTATTTGACGCCGGACGCGCTGACCCCGGTCCAGTCCCATGTGTACGGCGTGTCGCACCAGTGGCAGGACAGGTTGCATCCGCCCAGCCGGACGAACGCGCACCGCCGGCCCAGGGATCGGCCTTCACCCTGTACGGCCTCAGGTGGGGCCGAAGATCTCGTTGACGACAAGTTCCGGTTCCACTGGGCACCACCTCCTTGCTGTGGTCGGCCCGCACTCATCCGGTACGGGCGTCGGGGGGTGTCGGGCAACGATCAGGGGCGGAACTCGGCCCAGGTCTTGGGTGTCTCGGACACCCGTACGGCGCTCAGTTCCGGATAGACGTCGTCCCACTGCTCGTAGATCCACACCGCGAGGTTCTCCGCGGACGGGTTGGCCTCCTTGACCACGTCGTTGAGGTGCCGGTGGTCCAGCCACTCGTCGATCCAGCCCTTGAACCCGGAGAGGTCGCCGTAGTCGCGCACGAAACCGGTCGGGGTGAGTTCGTCGCGGGCGGCGCTCAGCTCGATCTCCACGACGTAGTTGTGGCCGTGCAGGCGGGCACACTGGTGCCCGTCCGCCAGACCCTCGAGCTGATGGCTGGCCGAGAACGTGAACTGCTTGGTGATGCGTAGCGTCATGCCGGCTCCCTCTGATAGGTGGTCGGATCGTCGATCCCGCTCTCCCGGAAGGCCCTCTGCCGGTCCCAGCAGGACGCGCAGCGCCCGCAGTGCAGCGACTCGCCGCGGAAGCACGTCCACGTCTGCGCCCATGGCACACTCAGCCGCTCGCCGAGCCGGACGACCTCGCTCTTGGGCCGCGACGCGAGCGGCGTGAGCAGCGCCAGCCCCGGAGCGGCGTACCCCTGGGTGGCCAGCCGTTCCATCGCGATGAACGCGGCCAGGAACTCCGGGGTGCTGTCGGGCACCGACCCCACGTCGTCGGCGTTCACCCCGATCGCAACCGAGTCGGCCTTCTCCACCACGGCTATCGCGAACGCGACCGCCAGGATCAGCGCGTTACGGTTCGGCACGATGTTCGGGCTCTCGCCATAACCGGTCCAGGTGCGCTCCGGGACGTCGACCGTGGGGTCGGTCAGCGAGGAGCCACGGAACATCGCGCCGACCGCGCTCAGGTCGGCGATCTGGTGTACGGCGCCGAGGCGGGCGGCCGTGGCGGCGGCGTACGTGTGCTCCTTGCGGTGGCGCTGGCCGTAGTCGACCGACAGCAGGTGCAGTTGGTCGCCGTTGTCCTGCAAGTAATGCGCCATGGTCACCGAATCCATGCCGCCGGAGACCACCGCGATGACCCGGCTCATGACGCCGGCTCCCCGCCGACCAGCGCGTCGCCGCGGACCGTGACCGCGGCCGCCGCCTCGTCGAGGGCTGCGACACACCGCTTCTCGGTGTCCGCGACGGCGGCGACCAGCGCGTACCGCGAGTAGACGTGGTCCTCCGGCGGCAACCGCAGCTCGCTGCCCGGGGCCGCGAGCACCCGCACGTCGCAGATCTCGGGTGGCAGCGCCTGGCGGGCCACGTCGACCGAGCCGACCCGCAGGCCGACGGGTGGGTAGAGGAACCGGATCCCGGCCACGGCCGATGTCGTGGCCCGGGTGTCCGGCACTGCGCCGGCGGCCAGATCGGCGGCGATCAGCGCGGCGTCGCGGCCGGTGGCCAGACCGCCGAGGTATGCGGTGCGGTCACCGCCGACCCGAGCGTTGATCTCCACCACCCGGGGTCCGTCGGCGGTCAGGATCAGTTCGGTGTGCGTGACGGAGTCGGTCAGCCCCAGCGCGGTGTGCGCCGCCTGCACGACACTGAGAACGTGCGGATCGGCCAGCAGCGGATCGTCGCCGTGCACCAGGTGGCCGACGGACTCGAAGCCGGGCGGGTAGCCGAGGGTCTTGTGCGCCACGAACAGCGCGGTGACCCGCCCGTTCCGGCACACCGACTCCACGCTGATCTCGGGACCGTCGAGGAACTCCTCGACCAGCACCGCCTCGTCGTAACCCGGCACAGCGTCGAACCAGATGCGGGTCGCCTCGGCGAACGCCCAGGCCAGCTTGTCCGGACCGGGCACCAACGTCACGCCGTTGCTGGCCGAGAGCGCGCGCGGCTTCACCACCACCGGGTAACCGATGTCCTGAGCGGCCCGCTCGGCGTCCTCGAGTCCGGCGACCGCCACCGACCGCGCTTGCGGCACACCGGCCCGGTGCAGTGCCTGCCGGCCGGCGTACTTGTCCCGGCACGCCCGGACAGCGGACGGCGGGCTGCCCCGGTGCCCGACGGCGGCGGCCAGCAGCGCGGCGGGCTCCACCCGGGTTTCCTCGTACGTGAGGGATCCGGCGAACGGCTCGGGATGAGCCCGTACGGCGTCGGTCATCGTGGCGACATCGAGCGTGTCGAGCACCGTGCAGCCGGTCAGGTAGGGGTCCTCCCAGGACGCCGGCCGAGGGCTGAACAGGTGCAGCCGGTAGCGCGAGGCCATGGAGCGCAGCATGTACTCCCGCCAGACCTGCTCGCCGCTGCCGATCAGCAGCAGCGCCGGTCCGCCGGCCGTCATGCGTCGCCTCCGCTGACGCCGGCGAGCTTGTCGTACTCCCGTTGCAGTTCGTCGGGGCGGCCGGCCTGCACGGAGAAGAGGCCGCCGATGCCGAGCAGCCCGTCACGGCGCCGGGCGGCCAGCTTCTCGGCGAACCGGGCACGCGGCATGCCCTTCGTGTAGAACTCTTTGCTGCGGATCGGCAGTTCGATGGGCGAGTTGACGGCCGGGTCACGGACGGTGCCCGGCGGGTCCTCGCCTCGCGCCACCGCGTCCATGGCGTCGAAGAAACGACGGCGCAGCAGCGTGATGCCGCGATCGGTGCGGCCGAGGTGTTCGGTGGTGCGGTCGGTCACCACGCCCTGCCCGGTCCACGCGGCGAAGTCCTGGTTGGCCGTGTACGACGTCAGCACGCGGCCGGTCTGCGGGTCGGTGAGCGGCCCGTACCAGTACGGGATCGCGTCGTCCTCCTGGACGGTCACCGTGGCGTCGTCCGGCAGCACCGAATACTGCCAGGTCACGTTCATCGTGCGATGCTCGTCGACCGGAACCCGGAACTCGATGGTGTTGCCGGACACCAGCAGATAGGGGTAGAGACTCAGAATTCCGCCGTCCTCCACGTTGCTGGTTCGTGCGTACTCACCGGGCGGCGCATTTTCGGTCTCGATCACCCGGCCGTTGACGAATCCGTATTCGAATTCCAAGAAGTCGATGTCGAGATGGCTCGGCACGTAGTGCGGATCGGCCGGATTCTGCCGCACGGCGTTGCCATTCGAGTGCAGCCATTCAAAATGGACGGGATCCATCGAGTTCTCGTGGCACTGGAACCAATTGCAGGGCAGTTCGGTGACGATGATCTCGACGAATCCGTGGGCCCACCGGAACGGTTCGTAGTTCGGCAGCAGCGGCGCCGGATCAGGGCCCAGGTAGGCCCAGACCAACCCGCCCAGGACCTGCGTCGGGTATGCGGTCAGGCCGGCCTTGTCGCGGAATCCACCAGCCGGCCCCGCCTCCTCGAACGGCTGGTGGGCGCAGTTTCCGGCCGAGTCGAACGCCCAGCCGTGGTAGGCGCAGCGCAGCGTGTCTCCGTCCGTCCAGCCGAAACTCAGGTCGGCATTGCGATGAGGACAGGACCGCGCGATGAGGCCGTGACCGCCCGACCGTTTCCGGAACAACACGAGTTCCTCGCCGAGCAACGTGACCGGCTTGACCGACACGTCCGCGATTTCTTTGGCGGGCGCAATCGGATGCCAATATCGGCGAAGCAGATCACCCATCGGGGTATTCCGGCGCACTTCGGCGAGCAAGGCGTTCTTTTCGGCAGAGAGCATGTCCGGCCCTTCGGCTAGCAGCGTTTCTGTTCCTCCCACGATCCGGGGATCGAGGAGGCCGATAACGCAATGATCTACAACGATGCCGGATATTAAATCGGCGAAACCCGCAGGAACGACCGTAACGGGCCCCTGAGAGCAAACGCGCAGACGCGTTACGGCAGGGCGCACGAGTGCCCCGGCGGACGGGAGAACGTTCAACGCCGCAGCGAGATACCCGGCGAAGACGGACGGAGGGCAGCCGCTCGTGGGCGTGCGGGCTCGACACCGCCCCTGGAGCCGGTCAGCTCACGGCCTCGCCGTCGGGCCGACGGACCGATCGACTTGAACGATTCGGCCCATCAGGCGCGGCGTCTGCTGCTCGAGATCCGCCGCTGGTCAAGGGGGCGTGCGCCTCGGTTGAGTCTTACCGGCGGCCCCGCAGCCGGAGCCGTTGCCGCCACGTCCACGGTTGCAGCAGGACGAGCCCGGCCAGGAACGCAGCGGAGAACCCCGCGAGGAGGACTGCCGACAGTCGCCAGCTCTGGTGGTCGTCGATCCGGTAGACGCCGTTCGGGTCGCCGGCATCACGGGCGGCGATCGCGTCACCCACCTGGGCGCCCGGCGGCAAGCCTCCGTCCAGCTCTACGTCCGTCTTGACGATCTTGCCGTCACCGCTGCGGAAATCTCCGGACCAGCCGCATCGCTGTTTCGGCGGTTCATAGCGGTCACACCCGTTGGGCTCGGTGAGGGTAAGGGTGCCGACAACGCCGTCGCCTCGGTCGGCCCGCACGTCCGGCACCAGCATCAGACCGGCGGCGCAGGCCCCGAGCGCACCGAAGATCACCGCCGAGATCGCCACGACCAGAAGGACGGCGCGCCTTCTGGCCGCCTCGGCGGGCGAGGCACCCACGTCCATCCAGCTTCCCCCCTGACCGTCGACGGTACGCCGGACACGGCGACCGCCTTGCGGTCAGGCGGCCGGGCGCTCCGGAACCGGAGCGGCGACCGGTGCCACCGGCTCCGGCCGGTTGTGCTTGAGCGCCAGGTACGTGCAGAACACCGCGGGCACCGCGATCAACAGCACCGGCAGCACGCTGCCCACCAGCACGGTGGAGATGGCCAGCAGCGCCAGCCCGAAGATGAGCTCGCTGCGGTTGGCGACCAGGGCCTGCCGTAGCGAGACGTGCTGGTCCTCCTTCGGCGTGACCAGGAAGACGGACTTGCCGAACGCGGAGGTCACCGACGACCGGATGCTGATGAACAGCATCGAGCCGTACAGCAGCATGGTGTGCAGTGTGTACCAGATCAGCCGCCGCTTGGGCATGCTGCGCCAGTGGAACACGATGTCGTTGAGCATCGGCGAGCAGGAAGACCGCGGTGGGCAGCAGCATCCACAAGGGGAAGACGATCTGGTAGCCGAGCAGCGGCAGCGCGATCACGTGCAGCACCACGTACA
Source organism: Actinoplanes sp. NPDC021490 (assembly GCF_055562135.1). Lineage (NCBI taxonomy): Bacteria > Bacillati > Actinomycetota > Actinomycetes > Micromonosporales > Micromonosporaceae > Actinoplanes > Actinoplanes sp. NPDC021490. The sequence goes on along the minus strand of NZ_JBVHFW010000007.1, from coordinate 42,510 downwards.
GGGAGAAGATCGCCGTGAGTGGCAGGTTGTAGGTGAACAGGACGATGTCCAGCTTCTCGAACCAGGTCATGCGGGAGCGCAGGATCACGGCGGTGTAGCGCTTGATGAACTCCATGTTGCCCTGGGTCCACTTGGAGTGCCGCTTCTTGAACGCCAGATAGTCGACCGGGTACTCCTCCTCGCAGATCACGTCCGGCGCGAACACGGTGAGGAACCCGGCGTCCCGGGCGGCGATGGAGAAGCACAGGTCCTCCGCGACCACGTGGGGGAAGCCGCCGGCCGCGTCGTAGCAGGTGCGGCTGACCATCGCGCCGTGCCCGAGCAGGGACAGGAAGCCGTACCGGTCCTTCACGGTCTGGTACGCCACCCAGTGCGAGTCCACGCCGATGGAGAACATCCGCATGAACGCGTTGCGGTTGCGGGTGGCCACGTGGTTGGCCTGGACGATGCCGGCGTTGCCGTAGTGCGCGAAGTAGTCGAGGCTGCGGTCGATGTAACCGGGCGGGATGATCTCGTCGCTGTCCAGGATGACGAAGTAGTCGAACTCGGCCGTACGCAGGAAGTTGTTGAGGTTGCCGGCCTTGAAGCCGGCGCGGTCGGCGCGGCGCACCACCCGGACCCCGTGCTCGGCCGCGAAGGCGTCGACCATCGCCAGGTATTCCGGCTTGGTGGAGTCGTCCAGGATCACGACGTCGGTGTTGTCGTACCGCTGGCGCATGCTGCGGGCCAGGCTGTCCGCGGAGAAGTCGTTACAGGTGCAGTACACGAGCACGACGCGTGGCGGCGCACCGTCGGGCCGGCGCGGCACCGGGCTGGCCTTCCGTGCCGCCACCACGTGGTAGTAGAGCGTGTAGACGATGTCCTTCGTGCCGTTCAGCCAGAAGTACGCGATGAACACGGCGCTCGCTACCACCAGCGTGAGCACCGGCCAGCCGGCGTCGGCCGCCTGGACGGCCTGGTGGCACGAGGTGGGAACGAGCAGGGCCAGGAGGGCAGCCCAGGCGCCCAGGATGATTAGGTAGACGCGCGGTGATTTGGACACAGGGGTACCTCTCGGATGCAGGGGAGGTGACGCTCAGGCGGCCGTCGGGGCCGCGAGCGCACGGGCCCGGTCGTGCTGAGCCAGCGCCGTACGGAACGCGTCGTCGATGAGGCGATGGTCGACCGGCATCGACGGCCGATGCGGTTCGGTGACGCGGGTGATGCGCCGCAGGGTCGCGGGCGCCGCCGCGCCGGCCGCGGCGGTCAGGGCCAGGGCGCACAGCCGCCGGTGTATGCGGCGCGCGGCGGCATCGTCGCCGGTCCGGCACGCGTCGTCGAGGTCGGCCAGCCCGTCCGCCGGCCAGTCCGCCGCCACCGGGGACATCGGCACCACGTCGGCCTCCGGACACGGCGAGGGCCGGGCGTACGGCGCCTCGAGCGCGTTGATCAGCGGGCTGATGCCGCCGGCGTAGCGGGGATCGAAGAGCCCGGGATAGGCGGCGCAGTCGTAGCCGGGTTCCGGGCCGGTGATGTACAGCGGCACGACGGTGTGCCGGGCCGCCATGACGCCGAGGGCCAGGTCGAGCAGGCTCACCGGCCAGCCCAGGTCGCGGATCGTGTACATGCGGTACACGTCGTCCGCCGGCGCGGTCAGCGCGGTGAGCAGCAGTTGCGCCGACTCCCGCGCGGACTGGACGTAGAACATCGTGTCGGTGGCGTGCAGCCGCACCACGTCGCCCCGCTCGCACCAGGATCGCAGCCGCCGCGCGATGATCGAGTTGTCCACCACGTGGGTGAAGCGGACGCCCGAGCACGCCGTCGTGCCGCGGGCCGCAGCCCGGGCCACCAGCCCCTCCCCCAGCCGTTTGGAGCCGGCGTAGACGTCCGGCGTGTACGGCCGCATCGCTTTGCCGGTGGACGCGTAGACGAGCCGCCGCACCCCGGCCCGCTCGGCCTCGGCCAGCACAGTGCGGGTGCCGATCAGGTTGGTGGCCAGCGCGTCCGCCGGTTGCGCCTCGGCCCGCCCGGGGTCGCGCTGGGCGGCAAGGTGAAACACGACGGACGGACGGTGGTGGGCGAGCACGCGGCGGACGAGTGCGTCGTCGCGGACGTCGCCGAGCTCGTACCTCACGCCCGGCACCGGCCGGCCCGGGGCCAGGTGGGCGAGGCTCACCAGCCGGGCCGGGCCCAGCGCGGCGAGCTGGTGCAGCAGTTCCCGGCCGACGCAGCCGGTGCCGCCGGTGACCAGCACGACGCGCCCGGCGACGGCCCGGGCCACCGCCCCCGGCGGGCTGATCGAGCGGTGCCGGACCGCGGCGAATCGGCGGTGCTCGGCCGGCGCCTCCGGCCGCGCCGCGAGCAGCTCGGCGGTGAGCCCGCGCAGCGCTGCGACCGTCGCGGCCGGCAGCGTCGCCTGCCCCGGCGGCGCGACCCGCCTCATCTGGTGCAACGGATCCATCGGTCGGCCCTCCGGGTCACGCTGCGGGATCGCGCCGGGAGCGCCGCTCGGCGAACGCGAGCCCGCAGGCGACTACCAGGAACAGCACGCCGGCCATGGTCAGCACCAGCAAACCGGCGCTCTGACCGAGAACGGTGACTCCGGTGCCGGCCAGCGAAAGCGATGACGAGTTGTCGTACATGATCCTGCCTCCTACGCTCGTGAATGTGTTCCGATGTGGGTCGGTGGCACCGGCACAGCGTAGGAGCTACGCATATTACATTGGCGTAAAACGATGACGTACGATTCGTTTCCGACCCTTCCGACCTGGCCTTGTTTCGGTCAAATAAAATGCGGGACAATGAAATGACGAGTGACCCGCCCCACAACCGCGAAGGTATTCGTCCACGGTGATGAAAAACGTCGAACATTCCGGTGAACGCGCCCGGTTCGCGGGGGCGTCGCGGGCGCTGCTGGCGGCCGGCGCCGTGACGCTCGCGCTCGCCGGCTCGCTGTGGGCCCTGCGCCCGTCCGGCCCGGAACGCTGCCCGCCGTCCGGCAGCGGCCCGCCCGGCGCCCTCACGCCCTACCCCGTCCCCGCGCCGCCGGAGCGCTTCCTCCAAGGCGCGACGCTGGACGCGGCCGGGCTGGACGGCTCCGAGCTGGTCGCCACGCTGCGACGGATGCGCGACGAATACCACGTCAACACCGTGAACGTGTACGGCCTGGAGCGCTGGGACGCCTCCGGCGGGCGCCTGGACCGGCTGTTCACCGCCGTGCGCGACCTGGACCTGCGCATCGCCCTGCGGGTCGAGGCGTACGACCCGGCCACGTTCGCCTTTCGCCCGGAGGACGTGGCCGCGGTCGTCGCGGCGCACCGCACCCTGCTGGCCCACGCGGCGGCGCCGGGCCACCGGGGCCGGGTGACGCACATCATGCTCAACATGCCGGTCGACGACCCGGCGGTGCAGCAGCGCCTCGGCGGCGTGAATTCCGCCACCTCCCGGGCGCGGCAGGCCGCCTACGCGGCCGGCCTGGTCGCCGCGGTGCGGGCGGCGACCGGCCTGCCCGTCTATCTGGGGCTGTTCTTCGGCTGGGACGGCTCCTATGACATACCGTCCTATTCCGCGGCCGGCGCCGACGGATATGTGCTGACCAATTACAGCTATCCCGACCCGCCGGACCGGCTGCGGGCCGCCGGTGACGACCCGTCGGCCTCAATCAACGAACCCAGGCTGCGGACCGTCGCGGACCGGGCCGTCCGGATGTCCGGCGACAAACCGATCGTGGTCGAGTACGGATTTCACACCTTGACGTATCAGCACGGAAACATGCCGGATCAGGTCGCCGGACTGGTGGCCGATCGAAACGCGAAGGAAAAGGCGTTGCGCGCCACCACCGATCTCTATTGCGGCCGTTACCCGACCGTCATCGGCACGATCTATTTCGGCTACAACACCTTGACGACGGAGGGCACCCCGCCGCGCCGGCTGGACTTCGCCCTGCTCTGAGCCGACGGCTCCTAAGGCGTGTTCATAACTGGGGTAGGCCTGCGGCGAGGTCCAGATTTCGTCTGCGTGTGGCCCGCGGAAGGCAGGCTACCGGTGTTGTAACCGGCCTTTCGCGGGACGCGCGCAGGCGGAATCTGGGCCCCGGCGCAGGCCTACCCCAGTTATGAACACGCCTTAAGCAGCCTTGCCGTCACAGGCGGCGGTTGGTGGGCAGCGACGTCAAGCGCTGAGCCCGTACGAGAACCTGGCGACGGGCGACGTCCCGGCCGGTCGAGCTGACTTCGACACCGTCCACCTCGTACCAGAGGTCGCCGTTGTACTCCACGGGGCTGTCCCAGTGAACACGGTCGACCCGTAGTCCTAGAGATCCGCTGCCGAACAGGTAGTCCTCCTGCGCGAATTCACTCACCGGCCGCTCGGGACCGCGGTTCTTGTCCATGCCCCTGTCCCATCGCGCCGCCGATTCTGGTGTAAACCAAGGATGTGCGCCTGCACTCGCGTAATCAAGTGCGTGTGCACGTGCATATGCACACCGGGCGGGAAATGGAAGATCGGAGTCCGGCGGTAGCCGATCAACCGAGTGGATCCGGCTAAGCGGCGGAAGCGTACGGGCTGAGGAAGCGGCGGATGACCGCCTCGGCGCCGCTGGGTGGCACGGCCGCGGCGCACGCGCGCTCCATGGCCAGGGCGTACTGCTCGATGTCGAGCGGCCGGTCCAGGTAGACGGCGCCGGTCGGCTGCTCGGCGTAGACCATGTCCGGCAGTTCGGGCTCGGCGAAGCGCAGGATGGCGAACGGCAGCCCCGCGGTGGCCAGGGCGTCGGCCTGGAAGGGGGCGATGTGCAACCGGATGTTGGGAGATCGGCTGGCCTCGGCGAGTGCCTCCAACTGGCCGCGCATGACGTCCGGGCCGCCAAGCTGGCGGCGTAGCGCCGCCTCGTCCATGGCCACCCACAGCACCGGCGGGTTCTTGCCGCGCAACACGCGCTGGCGGCCCTGGCACAACGCGACCCGCCTGCTCAACTGCGCCGGGGACGACCCGTGGGAAAGCTCCAGCAGCGCCCGGGTGTAGTCGGGTGTCTGCAGCAGGGACGGGACGAAGTGCAGGTCGTACGTGCGGATCATCGTGGCGGCCTGCTCGAGCCCGAGGTACGACAGGGACCACGGCGGGACGACGTCGGACAACGGCTGCCACCACGCGGGCGCATTCGCCTGCCGCACCAGGTCCAGCAGGGCGTCGCGCTCGTCACCCTGCACGCCGTACAGAGTGAGCAGATCGGCGACGTCGCGCTCCTTGAACGGGACGCGGCCCAGCTCCATCCGGCTGATCTTCGATTCGGACGCCCTGATGTGCCAGCCGGCGTCTTCGCGGGACACCTGCCGGGCCAGGCGGTGCCGGCGCAGCTGCACGCCCACCCGCATGCGAATGGCCGTCGGGGCGCCTCGGTCGTCCACGAAAGCCGCCGTCATGAGCCCTCCTCACGCCATGGCATCGACTCCCCATGGCCGTACCCGCATGCACGTGCATCCAATCGTGCATCCTCACGCCACGTCATCCGACCCACCCGACCGAGGGAACCCCCGCCCGCATCCGGCCGGTGACGTCCACAACCTTGCTGATCCTGGATGGCAGCACGGTGATCGCCTGGCCGCCGCCCAGCCGCTGGCGGGCAGTCGCCGACCTAATCCGTGTGGCGACCCGCCTCTGACCCGTTCACCGGCTGAAGACGTCTTCCGTCCCTGCTCCTGCTCGCCGCCCCGGCAGGCCTCAACAGCCTTTCGCCGCGTCAGCGGTCCAGGGCGCGCGGCCTCGCCGTAGCCAGTTTGTGCAGCAGGTCGCCGGCGGCAAAGGGTTTTTCGATGAAGGTGATGTCGTCGTCGAGGACGTGGGTTTCACCGAGGAGGCCGTTGCTGTAGCCGGACATGTACACCACAGGCAGACCCGGATCGAGTTCATGGAGGAGTTCAGCGAGCCGGGGCCCGGACATTCCCGGCATGATGACATCAGTGAGTAATATGTCGCATCCGTGCTCGGTGTAAATCTGCAGTGCTTCCGTACCGTTCGCCGCGGCGAGGACGCGATATCCGCCGTTGACGACGATGCGGGTTATCACCCGGGCCAGTGCGAATTCGTCTTCCACGACGAGGACGGTGCCGCCGGCGCCCGGCAGCGGCATTTGCGGAGCGATCACGGTCTCGGCGCCGGCCGGTGCTGTCACCAGCGGCAGGTAGATCCGGAAGGTGGTGCCGATGTCCAGCTCGGAGTACACGTTGATGCCGCCGCCGGCTTCAGTGACGATGCCGTACACGGTGGCCAGGCCGAGTCCGGTGCCCTTGCCGCACGGCTTGGTGGTGAAGAACGGCTCGAAGATCCGCGCGACGGTCTCGGCCGACATGCCCTGCCCGGTGTCGCTGACCAGCAGCCGGGCGTAGACGCCGGCGGGCAGGACGGGCTGCATGCTGATCTCGTCGCCGTCGAGCGTGGTGACGTTGGCCTCCAGCACGAGAGTGCCGCCGTCGGGCATCGCGTCGCGGGCATTGATGGCCAGGTTGAGCAGCACCTGCTGTATCTGGCCAGGATCGGCGTGCACGACCAGCGGCTGCGCGGGGGGCCGCGCGATCAGGTTGATGTGCTCACCGATGGTGCGCTGCAGCATGGCGTGCACCTCGGCGATCGAGGCGTTCAGGTCGATGTCGTGGGGCTGGATGGCGTCGCCGCGTGTGAAGGTCAGCAACTGACGGGTCAGGTTGCCGGCCCGATCCACCGCGGTCCGCGCCTGCTTCAGGTCGGCCTGGACCTGCGGCTTGTCCCGGGTGTCCTCGATCGCGAAGTCGGTGTAGTTACCGATGATGGCCAGGATGTTGTTGAAGTCGTGGGCAACGCCACCGGCGAGCTTGCCCAGGCTTTCCATCCGCTGCGCCTGGTGGGTGCGGTCCTCCACGGCGCGTTGCCGCTCAGCGGCCTCCTTGGCCGCGGTGATGTCCCGCGCGATCACCGAGATCCCGATCACCGTGCCGGCCTGATCAGCGATCGGGGTGACGGTCAACGCAAGATCGACGGCCGTACCGTTCTTTCGCAGCCGCCGGGCTTCGTACGACCGGCCACCGCCCCCGTTGCGGATGCCGGCCAGCACATCTTCCTGATGCTCGGCACCCTGCAGGTCGGCCAGCATGGTGGCGGGCCGGCCGAGCATCTCTCCCGCGGTGTAACCGAACAGCTTCTCGGCGCCGTGGTTCCAGGCGGTGATCAGCCCGTCCGGGGTGAGCCCGATGATCGCGTCATCGCTGTGCTCGACCACCGTGGCCAGCGTCGCCCGTTGCGCTTCGGCGACATCGCGGGCGGCACGTTCCCGGGCGGTCGCCTCGTCCAGCCGGCGCTGCCCCCACGGGTCGACGTAGATCGCTCCCTGGCCCAACAGGACGCCGTAGCCGCGGCGCAGACTCCAGTAATACACACCAATGGCCGCCGTGCCGACGTCCCACAGCGCCGACGTCCAGGACCACCCAGGCGTCTCACTGGCCCGGTGATGCACCGCCGGGTTCTGGATAATCGTCTCGTATGCCATGACCGCGTGCAGGGCATGCCCCACCGCGCAGCTGAAGAAGATCATCGACGTGGCCACGGCCAGCTTGTTCGTACGCAGTTGTCCAGCTCGAGCCACCGGCACCACGATCGCCACCGTGATCGACGCGTAGGCGACCGTGATGACCACATTCGCCAGCAAGAACATCTGATCCGGCATAGTCCACACTTCGGCCGCGAACCACGGCCACTGAGTATGGGACACCGGGGACGATGCGAACTCCGGACACCCGGCGCACGGAGGCAGCTAACGCCGTGGTGAGCTCCGCGCAAGCCGAACACCACGCTCCCCCGCTCAAGTTTCCCCGGCCGCGGCCGATGAGGCTCACGGCGCATGTCCGAGCAAGCCGAGGGGGCGATGGACTTGTCAGCACCTTCGCAGCTGCCCTTCGGCGGCGCACGGTGGGCTCTGGGACGGGTTCCCTTTGTCCCGGGCATGATCGTGTATGCCGCGGTTATGTACTTCATGATGGATTTTTTGTCCCGGCTGGGCGTTTTGCTAGCCCCTCCGGCCGTCATGACGGCGCTGCTTGCGCTCTTCCTGGCCGGTAGCCACGAACGTTGGCAGCGCCTGCTCGGCGGTGGCCACATGCACAATCGCGTCATCCTGCGGCTGTCGGTCGCCACGTTCGGGGCCGCCGTCCTGAACGCCTACGCCGGCTGGAGCTTCATGATTCCGGGCTGGGCGGTTCTCATCGCTTCCGTGCACATCGGGTGGTCCGGGGCGAGGAGCCGGTTCTCGGCCGGCGTGATCACCGTGGTGGTCACGGTCGCGGCGCAGGCCGCCGTCCATGCCGGGCTGGCCCCAACGATCATCCCCCTCAAGTTTTCCGACGGTGCCGCTTTGTGGGGGCTTCTGATGGCGGTGGCCGCGCTGAACAACATCGGGGTGTCAGCCGCCCGCGGCGAGGACGCCGCCAAGCGGCTGCACCAAGCCGAGGCTCGCTTCCGGGCGCTCGTGGAAAAGTCCTCGGATGTGGTCGCGGTGCTCGATACCGATGCCACCATCACGCTGATAAGCCCGGCGATCCGGCATGTCGCCGGCTGGGAACCCGGCGAAGTGCTGGGGCTCGACCGGATGGTGTTCGTGCACCCCGACGACGAGCCGGCCGCCCGGGCCGCCTTTCACCAGGTGGTCGCGGGCGGCGACGGGGCCGAGGTCCGCTTCGAGAGCCGGTCGCGGCGCAGCGACGGGGCATGGCGATGGTACGAGACCACGATGCGCAACCTGCTGGCCGATCCCGCCGTCGGTGGCATCGTCTGCAACGAACGTGACGTCACGGATCGGCGGCAGCAACAGGACCAGCTCGCCTACGCCGCCACCCACGACAGCCTGACCGGTCTGCCGAACCGTGCCGAGATGAGCCGGCTTCTCATGGCCGAGCTACCGGACGCACGGCCGGGACACCTGGTGGCCCTGCTCTACGTGGACCTCGACGGCTTCAAGGGCGTGAACGACACGTACGGGCACTCCGTCGGCGACGCCTTGCTGATAGCGGCGGCCGAGCGGCTCCGCAACGGGTTACGGCCGCAAGACCGCTTGTACCGGCTCGGCGGGGACGAGTTTGCGGCCGTCCTGACCGGCATGCCCGGTGCGACGGCCGTCGATGACCTGGTTGCCGGACTGGTCGAGGCCGTACGCCGCCCGTTCGTCTTGTCCGGGCAGCCGGTGCGGGTGGGCGCGAGCATCGGGTCGGCGATTGCCGACGCCGCCGACGTCGACGCGAGCGCGCTCCTCGAACGCGCGGACTTGGCGATGTATGCGGTCAAGCACGGTAAGGCGGTCTCCAGCCCTCGGTAGCCTCGATATCACTGGCGCCGGATCCAAAGTTCGCGTGGGCCGCGGACCATCCCGGAGGTGCGGCGGCGTACCGGGCGGTCGAGATGCATGCCGGGCAGTCGCTCGGCCAGCCTGCGCAGCACGGTGGTGGCTTCCAGCCGGGCCAGTGGCTGTCCGACGCAGTAGTGGATGCCGCTGGCGAACGCGAGATGGGCTGTGGTGCGTGGCCGGCCGGGGTCGAAGCGGGCGGCATCCGGGAAGGCCACCGGGTCGCGGTTCGCGCCGCCCAGGAGCAGGAAGATGTACTGGCCGGCGCGGACGTGACGGCCGGCCACCTCGACGTCCTCCAGCGCGAGCCGTCCGGCCCGCTGGACCGGCGGGTCATAGCGCAGGGTCTCATCGATGACGGCGTCCACCTCGCCCCGGGGGTCGGCGCACAGGGCCTCCCAGCAGCCGGGGTGCATCATCAGGGCGAGGACCGCGTTGCCGATCAGATTGACTGTGGTTTCGAACCCCGCCACCAGAAGCAGGTTGACCAGTGGCAGCAACTCGGCCGGTTCGATGCGGTCCCGCGGCTGGACGACGAGGTGGCTGATCAGATCGTCGGCGGGTTCCCGCGAGCGCAGGGCGAACAGGTCGGTGAACAGTCGCTCCAATTCGAGGGAGGCATCACGCAACCGGGCCGCGTGGGTGAGGGAATGTATGCCGTCGATCGCGCTGCCGACAACGGCGGCGCTGCGGCTGAACGCGTCGCGGCGGTCGGCCGGAACGCCGAACATCTCCATCATCACGACCATCGGCAACGGAGCGGCGACGGCGGCCATCAGGTCGATCGCGTCGCCCGGACCGGCCTCATCGAGCAGCCGGTCGGTGGCGCGTTCGATCAGTGGCGCGTAGCCGGCCACTCGAGCAGGCCCCAGGAACGGCTGGACGAGGCGGCGTAGCCGCGTGTGGTCGGGTGGGTCCATCCCGAGGAACGACACCTCGAACTGGCCGGCGAGGGCGTCGTCCACGGTGAGTCTGCTCGGTCGCACGCCGAACGCGCGATGCCTGAGCACGGTGTCACAGACCTGATGGCCGGCAGTGACCCAATCGCCGGATCGCGTACGCACGAGGGGTCCGGCGGCCCGGACGCGGTCATAGAGGGCGTACGGGTCCTCGCGGCCGGCCGCCAGGTGCAGGCGCGCGTTGAGGTCACCCCGCAGGTACCCGTCGCGGGCGAACGTCAGTTTGCGCCGCTGGATACCCGCGACGAAGGTCAGGAAGGTGCGGAACTCGCTCATGGGTTCTCCGGCCCGGGCAGCTCGCCGGCGGTGATCCAGTTGCTGTGCGCCCCGACCGGCACGCGGACCGGCAGGTGGACGACGGCGACCGGTGAGCCTGCGATGTCACGGGCGTCGAGGACGACCAGGTCGCTGGCGTCACGTTCGGCGTCGTACCGGAAGAGCAGCAGCCATCCGTGGTCCTCGGCCACCGAGCTTGCCGACGGCACGAACACCGTCTCGCCCGGCACGTGGTCACTTTCCAGGCGTCGGTGCTCCGCGGCGCCGCGATGGAAGTCGTACTTGAGCAGTCCGTGCTTGTCGTTGCCGGGCTCATTGGTGACCGCGTAGTAGTAGCGACTCGCCAGCCCCTGCCGGCGCGGGTCGCTGCGCGGCAGTTCCTGCGGCTGGTCGTCGATCTCCTGGCCCGGGGCGAAGTCGCGGCCGGGCTCGATCCGCCACTCCCACAACGTCGCCGGGCCCGCCAGCGGGTCGCTGTTCCGCCGGTCGAACAGCCGCTCGTACCGGATGCCGCGCACGACCAGACCGCCGTCCGGCGTCTCCTCGGCGCCGACCAGGTGGTAGAGAAAGCACTGGTCGACGGCAACCCAGCGCACGGGACCCCCGCCGCGCGGCAGGACGCCGATGCGGGCCTGGTGGGAATCGCGCCAGCGATACGGGAAGCCACCCGCCAGCCCGGTACTCACATGGAAGCGTACGGGCGTGTCGAAGAAGACGACGTGTCCGGGCGTAAGAGCGATGTCGTGCACCAGCGGCCGCCCGCCCATGTCCACCCGATCCATCTTGGACACGCGGCCCGACGCCGTGATGACGATGTGCTCGGCCCAGGTCCGCACCGGCGAGTACGCCAGCAGGTGCATGTCACCGGTGGACACGTCGATCTTCGGGTGCGCCGCGAAGCCTCGCGGGAGCTGCCCGCCGAGATCGGTGTACCGCACCGTGTCGAGGGTCGCGCTGAGCTCGACCGGCAGGCAGCCGGACTCGACCAGGGCCAGGAGCAGACCGTGATGGGCGACGAGGTTGGTGTTCACCGAGTCGTGCGGGAAGTGCCGCGGACCCTCGGCCGGGCTCACCCCGAGTGACCGGGCCGCCCGGCGTGACCGGATCCAGCGGTTGCGGAACCACCTCGCCTGCCCGCCCTGCAAGCGAACCCCGCACACCAGCCCGTCCTGCATGAACCACGGATAGTGGCCGCCCCAGGCACGCCGCGGAGAACCGGCCGGCGCGGGACCGATCTGGGTGAACAGACCGTCCAGTTCCACGGGCAGGTGCCCGACGACCTTGAGCCGGGTCTCGGTGTGCTCGCCGGACAGCGGACGGAACTCACCGGCCAGAAACCGGCTCATCGGCGCTGCAGCCGAGCCTCGAACCCGCCCGCGGCATGCAACGTGAGGGAGGGATCCGGCCGTGGGAGCCCGCCGCCGACGGGTTCCAGGTGGTATGCCTGGACCAGGGTGGCCAGGATCAGGCAGGCCTGCATCACCGCTGCGCCCGAGCCCAGACAGGCCCGCGGACCGAGACCGAACGGCGCCACCGAGTGCCGGGCCCAGTCCGGTCCGCGGTCACCGGCAGACTGCCAGCGTTCCGGCCGGAACTCAGTGGGCCGGCGCCACACCTGCGGGTGGCGGTTGCCGACGTACGGGCTCCAGGCGATCAGGTCTCCGGCGCGCACCTCATGGCCGCCGATCTCGTCGGGCCCGAGGGCCCGGCGCATCATGATCCAGACTACCGGGTAGAGCCGCATCGCCTCGTCCACGACCGCCCTCGTCCAGGTCAGCTCGGGCAGGTCGTCCGCTGAGGCCGGGCGCCCGCTCAGCACCCGCGTCACCTCCTCATGCAGCCGTTCCTCCGCCTCCGGATGCGTCACGAGCAACGACCAGCACCAGGTCAGCGTGTGCGCGAGCGTCTCGTGTCCAGCGAAGAACAGGCCGAGCAACTCGTCGCCGACCTGCTCCGGCGTGGAACCGCCGTCCCGCGCCTCGGCGTCGAGCGCCGCGACCAGGTCGGTCGCCGGATGCGCGACCAGTTCCCCGATGAAGGCCCGGATGCGTCCCATCGCGGCCTTGAACTCGCGGTTGCGGCGCGTCGGCACACCCGGCGGCGGGAACGGCCGGGCCAGAAAGCCCACCACGAAGTCGCACACCATCCGCAGATCGGCCGCGACCTCGGAGGCGCCGCCGGTCAGGTCCATCCCGAAGAGGTGGCGACAGGAGATCCGCATCGTCAGATCGGTCATCGCCGGCGCCACGTCCACGATCTCGTTGCGGCGGGCCGGCTCGGACCACGCCGTCACCAGGTCGCCGACACAGTCCGCGGTGATGGCGGCGGCAGCGCCGAGGGTGTCGCGGTGAAACGCCGGCTGCACAAGGCGGCGCCGTCGCATCCAGTCGTCCCCGCCGGCGGCGACGGTGAGCCCGTCACCGAGGAACGGCCGGGCAGCCCGATAGACCGGCGCATCCTTGCTGTACTGACGGTGGTTGTCGCGCAGCACCCGAGCCACGTGGTCGGGATGGGTGATGAACAGCAGGCGCCGCCCGGCCACCGAACTCAGGGCGACACCGTCGGGCCGGTCGGCGATCTGCGCGAACAGCTCGAGCGGATCACGCCGGAACTGCCCGAAAGCCCGTACGGCCGGGATCCGCGTGGTGGCTTTCAACAAATCCTCCATCGAACGGCGAGACGTTGATCGGAACGTCGGCGCCGAATGTGCCACAAAGGATCAACCATGAGGATTCAGACCGGGGATCGCTACGGGGCGGGCCTGACACCGGTTTCACAACGTCATTGATTCGTGCCAGGCCGTCCGCGGGTGGCCCTGGGGCGGGTCCGACGGCAGCAGAGTCGGCAACACCTGATCCGCTCCGCCGACAAAGGACTCCGCATGCGTCGCCTGATTCTGACCGTTTGTGCGATCGGCACTGCCCTGCTGGCCGGGGCATGCAGCGTCCCGTCCGCGGTGCCTTCGCCGGCCTCCACCACACCCTCAGCGGAGGCGCCGGCTCCGGAATCTCCGACGTCTCGAGCGACGGCGAAAGGCGGCGGCGTGGCCGGCGGCAGTGGCGGGAGGAGCGCCGCCGCTTGCCGGACCGGTGGCATGAGCGCGGTTGTCACCTGGCAGCCCGATCGGGACAGCGGCCGGACCCACATGGGGCTGGTCACGCTGACCAACAGATCGAAGACCACTTGTACGGTCGACGGCTGGGTCGCCGTCTCGCTGGTCAACGCGGCCGATGAGGTCGTGCCGGTGAAGACGGGCCGGGTCGATCAGCCCGGTAAGCCGGTGAGCGCTGCCCTTGAACCGGGCGCTTCAGCCTGGGCGGGCATCAAGTGGACCGCCTGCGACAAGGACGACTCGGCGTGCGGCGTCGGCAACACGCTCCGCTTCAACCTGGAGGCCTCGACCGACGGCGATGTGGCAACGCTGGAGGGCTTCCCCAACCCGGCCGCCAGCGCCATCGCGATGAAGAGCCTGATGATCGGCTCGTTGCAGCCGAGTCGCCAGGGCGTAGTCGCCTGGTGATCGCCGGGCAGAGCCGGCCGAACCTCGACCGCCGGTTGCCATGATGCTTGCTGCTGCTCGACGCCCGCGACCGCAGGTCGCGGGCGTCAACGCGATCGGCCGACTCGTCAGCACCTTGCCCAGCTGATGTTGAACAGCGTGTCGACGTCGCCCTCGCTGGAGGTCATCGACAGGCTGCTGCGGGCGCTCGAGGTGCCCTCGTCGACGCGCAATTCGGTGTTGATGTTGAGGATGCGCTGCTCGTCGCAGGGGGCGTACACCAGGGCGGGCGCCACGTCACCGGTGGCCCAGAAGCCGTTCAGCGGGCCGGTGAAGGTTTCCTCTGTGCGGTGGTTGGCGGACGAGCCCTGCCAGTAGTAGTTCGTACGCTGTAGTCCCGTCGCGCCGGCCTGGAGGCGCGCCCGTCCGCGGTAGTCGGCCTCGGCGATCGCGAAGGTCCACCCGGCGGGGAACGACATGAGGACGCCGAGCTGGCAGTTCTTGCGCCGGTCGGTGGGGTCGGCGTCGCCGCCCGCGGTGGCGACGAAGTCGCGGTATCGCACCCGGAAACCGGACCGGTCGCCGTACGGGACCACGGTGGCCGTGCCGGGAGGGCAGCCCGAGCCGTTGGCCGCCACGACCACGGCGGTGATGTTGCCGTCCGGGACGGCCGACGCCGAACCCGCGTCGGTGGCGTACGCCGCGGTCGGCAGGGACAGCGCGACGACCGTGCCGATCGCGGCGAGGATTGCCGGTGTCCGGCTGCTCGTGTTCTGGGTCATGTGCATTCCCCTCGGATGGTCCGGCCGAAAAACGACCGGAAAATAGCGCGAATGGGCGGTTTATCAACCCGGGCATCGGTGCCTCGAGGGTGCTCCGCAATTGTTGGCGAAATCGCCGTCCGTGTCCGGAGGAATGCTAGCCACACGACTCGCGTGAGCACAAGCATTGACGTACGTCGATCTATAACTGATCTTCGCGGGAGAACGTTGTGGCTGGCCAGCGCGCTGCGCTGCCGAATAAATCGGACCTTTATGTTGATCGAGCGCCCAATATGCGGTCGGAACAGCCCGCCCGAGACGTTGTTGCCGGCGCGGAAATAGGGAGCCAAGTTCCATATTGCGGCGCTTGTGAAAACCATTGACGTACGTCGATGCCTGACTTAACAATTGGCTCGCGCGCGCACCGTCGTCAAAACACGAAGGAGTCTCATGCTTAAATTGCTTGTGCGTGGAGGTGCCGTTCTCGCGTTGCTCGCCTCTTCGCTCATGGTGAGCTCACCCGCCACCGCCGGGAACATCCTCGACGACCCGCCGGCCGACCACATCGTCATCGACCTGGTCGCCATGGCCGGCTCCGGCTGCCCACCCGGCTCGGCGGCCGTCGCGGTGTCGCCGGACAACACCGCCTTCACCACCATCTACAGCGAGTACCTGGCCGAGGCCGGCCCGGGGATCCCCACCACCCAGGGCCGCAAGAACTGCCAGCTCAACGTGCTCGTGCACGTACCGCAGGGCTTCACGTTCGCGATCGCCAAGGTCGACTACCGGGGATACGGGCTGCTCCAGAGAGGAGCCGTCGCCTCGCAGCGGGCCAACTACTACTTCCAGGGCATGACCCAGAGCACGTACGTCAACCACCCGATCACCGCACCGCTGGACGACAACTGGATGATCAGCGACGACGTCCCGATCGCCGCCATGGTGTGGCACCCCTGCGGGGAACGGCGCAACCTCAACATCAACACTGAGCTGCGGGTCGCCAAGGGGACCTCGACGGTCGCCAGCTTCCTGACGATGGACTCCACCGACGGCAGCATCGAGACGACGTACCACTTCGCGTGGAGGACGTGCTCGTAACGCTTCGGCAGGTGCGGGGCGGGGGAAACCGGCGCGGCCGGCAACCCTCGCCCCTGCGGAAGACGCGCCGCTCTTGCTACTGCTTGCGGGCTGTCATCGCAGGACCGCGGCGAAGCCTGCCGTGACGGTCTCCCCCACCCGCATCGCCTTCCTCCAGCGCCCCGGACCGGGCCGGGTCAGCGGCGGTTTCGACGCTCACGATATTCGGCGACCACGAGCTCGGTCAGTTCTTCGAGGGACACTTCTGCGGTGGGCTTGTCAAAGGTGATCGTGCCGTGCTGGAGCAGGTTGACCCGGTCGCAGACGTCGAGGACCTGGGCGTAGTTGTGGGCGATGATGATCACCGAGATGTCACCGCGGGCCTTGAGGTCGCGGATCAGGTCGAGGATCAGGGTGCCTTCCTTGGCGCCCATCGCCGCCAGTGGCTCGTCCAGCAAAAGGATTTTGGCGTCCGAGTAGACGGCGCGGGCCACCGCCACCGCCTGCCGCTGGCCGCCGGAGAGCTTGGCGACCTCGGCGGTGACCCGGGGGATGTTCACCCCCATGTCCTCGAGGTGAGCGCGGGCCAGCCGCCGCATGGCCCGGTTGTTGAGCAGTGGCCCGATCCGCAGTTCCCGGTTGAGGAACATGTTGTGGTAGACGGACAGTTCGTTGATCAGGGCGAGGCCCTGGTAGACGGTGTCGATGCCGAGCGACCGGGCGTGGTCGACGCTACGCAGCACCACCTCCTGGCCGTTCACCACAAGGCGTCCCGAGTCGGGCCGGTGGAATCCGCACATGATTTTGATGAGGGTCGACTTGCCGGCGCCGTTGTCGCCGATCAGCCCGAGCACCTCGCCCCGGTCCAGGCGCAGCGAGACGTCGCGCAGGGCGGTCAGCGCGCCGAAGCGCTTGGCGACGTGGTCCACCTCGAGTACGCGCGCCATCACGACCCTCCCGTCCGCCGCAACCGCGACAGGTACTGGTTGACGATCATCGACAGCAGGATCGCGGCGCCGAGGATGATGTTGAACGGGTTGGCGCTGATCCCGATCAGGTTGAAGCCGTTCTGCAGTTCGGCCAGGATGAGCGCGCCCAGCAGCGCGCCGATCACCGTGCCCGAGCCACCCGCCAGTGCGGTGCCGCCGATGACGGCCGCGGAGATCGCGGTGAAGGTCAGCGCGGTGCCGCCACCGATGTTCGGGTCGATGCTGTTGATCCGGAAGGCCTCCAGGAGCCCGGCGAGCGCGCCGAGCATGGACGCCATCATGAAGTTGCCGATCTTGATGCGGTTGACCCGGATACCGGCCTCGGTGGCGCCGATCAGGTTGCCGCCCACCGAGATCGTGTGCAGTCCCCACCGGGTACGCGTGAGCACCACGTGATAGACCGCGACCACGCCGAGGCACCACAACAGCGACGACCAGTCGGCCGCTCCGAAGATCTGCTGTATCCGGCCCTGCGCCGCCTCGGGGATCTGCGCGGGATAGGCGTGCGAGGTGGTGAGCAACAACCCCAGCAGCAGATAGTACGAGCCGAGCGTGGCCACCAGGGACGGCACCTTGAGCTTGGTGACGATGAACCCGTTGGCGAACCCGATGAGCGCCGAGATCGCGAACGCCAGCAGGAACGCCGGGATGACCGGCATCGCGTACAGGTCGACCGCGTAGTGCACGAGGAACGGCGCGAACGCCGCGACCACCCCGACCGACAGGTCGATCTCGCCGGAGACCAGCAGCATCACGATGCCCACCGCGACGATGGCGGCCGGCGCCGTGGCCTGCGCGATGTTGCGCAGGTTGTCGTGGGTGAGGAAGGCGTCGTCGGACGCCCGGAAGTAGATCGCCATGGCGATCGCGACAATCAGAACGCTGGCCTCGCGCCAGCGCACCAGCACCGTGCCGCTGCGGCGCAGCATCGGCCGGAAGCGCCGGCCGCGCGGGGCGGCCGGCACCTCCGATTCGGGAACCGTCTCCTGCATCGACTGCTCCGTCACTGGTGGGCAATCGGGCCGCTGCGCTCGACGAGTTTCACGGCGGTGGCCGAGCCCTCGTAGCGGGTCTGGCTGTTCTGGTACGCCTCGACGTTGTCCTTCGTGACGAACAGCAGCCCGGTGTTGGTCTGCGGCGGCGAGATCAGGCCTCCAGAGATCTTGAACAGGTACAGATAGAGCACCGGCAGGAAGCCTTGAAGGTAGGGCTGCTGATCGATGGTGTAGTCGAGGTCGCCGGCCTTGATCGAGGCAAGCGTCTCGGGGATCAGGTCGAAGCCGCCGGCCACTTTCAGGCCTTTGCCGCGCAGGTTGTACTTCTTCACCGTCTGGCCGACGGCCTGCGTCGAACCCGCGTCCACGGCCAGCATCCCGGCCAGGCCGGGGTGCCCCTGCACGTACGCGTCGACGATGGACAGGCCCTTGGTGATGTCGGCGTTCGTCGCCACCGCGGTGAACCGCACGGCGCCGCCGGCATCCTTGAACGCCTGCTCCGCGCCGTCGATCCGGGGCTGGATGTTGAGCTGCCCCGGCGTGGCGATGAAGCACACCACCTCACCGGACTGCACCTGGGTCAGCGCCCGCTGCCCGAGCGCGTATCCGGACTCGTACAGACCCTGCCCGACGTACGCGATCCGATTGGTTCCCGGGTCGTCGCGGGCGCCGTCGGCGTTGTACGACACCACCGGGATGCCGGCGCTCAACGCCTGGTCGGCCGGCGCCTTGAACGCCGCCTTGTCGACCACGGCGATCGCCAGGCCGTCGGCCTTTCCGCTGATCGCCGTGTTCGTGGCGTTGACCATCTCGGCCACCACCGAGTTCTGCGAACCGGTCCACTGGTAGGAGCAGCCCAGCAACTTGCACGCGTCCTCGGCGCCGTACTGGGTGGGCGTGAAGAACGGGTTGGTGGTGACGTGGTTGACGAAGACGAACTTCCAGTTCGGCGTCTCCGGGAAGTTCCCGATCGCATCCGCCGCGGCCTTGTCGTCGCCACAGGCGGAGAGCAACGCCGTCGCGGCCAGCGACGCGCCGGCCAAGCCCGTGCCGGCCAGCAGCCGGCGGCGGGTCGCCCCGCGCGAATCGAGTTTGCCGGCCGCCCGATCGACGACCACGGGTGTCTTCGGCATGTCAGCCTCCGGCCGCGGCGTCACCGGGCCACGCCCAACTCGTAGACGGTCGTGGACCGGTAGGTCTGGCCGGGCCGCAGGACCGTCGACGGGAAGTTCGCGTGGTTGGGTGAGTCCGGGAAGTGCTGCGTCTCGAGGGCGAATCCGTCGCCCTGCCGGTACATCCGGCCGCTCGTGCCGACCAGCGTGCCGTCCAGGAAGTTGCCGCCGTAGAACTGGATGCCGGGCTCGGTGGTCCACACGGTGAGCCGGCGACCGCTCGCCGGGTCGGTCGCCCGGGCCGCCAGCTCGAGCCGCCGATACGAGTCGTCGCGCCGGTCGAGCACCCAGTTGTGGTCGTAGCCCCGGCCGATCACCAGTTGCGGGAAACCGGCCCGGTTACGGGCGCCGATCGGCGTGGGCCGGCGGAAGTCCATCGGGGTGCCGGCGACCGGGTCGATCGCGCCG
Organism: Actinoplanes sp. NPDC021490; assembly: GCF_055562135.1. NCBI lineage: Bacteria > Bacillati > Actinomycetota > Actinomycetes > Micromonosporales > Micromonosporaceae > Actinoplanes > Actinoplanes sp. NPDC021490. The sequence goes on along the minus strand of NZ_JBVHFW010000007.1, from coordinate 23,034 downwards.
GTCGGGATCAGCGTCGGATCGACCGGGGTGTAGCGGCTCGCCTTCAGCTGCAGCTCCGTGGTGTCGATCGTGCCGGCCCCCTCGCCGGCCAGGTTCCAGTAGTTGTGGTTGGTGAGGTTGACGACCGTCGCCTTGCTGGTGGTGGCCAGGTAGTCCATCCGGATGCCGTGATCCCGGGTGAGCGTGTACGTCACGGTGACGGTCAGCTCGCCGGGATAGCCCTGATCCCCGTCGGCGCTGATGAGCTGGAGCCGCAGCGCCACGGCGTTCCCGGTCCGCAGCGGCGTGGCCGTCCAGACCCGCTTGTCGAAACCGGTGGTGCCGCCGTGCAGGCTGTTCGGATCGTTGTTGATCGGCAGGTGGTAGGTGACGCCGTCCAGGGGGAACGTGCCCTTGGCGATCCGGTTGCCGTACCGGCCGATGAGCGCGCCGAAGTACGGGCTGCTCGTCTCGTAGCCGGCCAGGTTGTCGAAGCCGAGTGCCACATTCGTGGTCCGGCCGCGCCGATCCGGCATCTCGATCGACTGGAGGATGCCGCCGTACGTAAGGATCTTGATCCGGATCCCGTCGTTCGTGAGGGTGTACCGATCGACGGCGACACCGCCGGCCGTGGTGCCCCAGCCTTCCTTGGTGATGGTCGCGGACCCGCCGGCGTACGAGGTGGACGCGGAGACCACGCCAACCCCACCGGCCATCAGCAGAACCGCTCCGCACCGGACCACGGTCCGGGCGAATGGAATCTTGTGCATCGTGTCTCGCCTCTCTCAATGGCGCCACGCGACACGTGGCGAAGCGAAGAGAAATGAATGTCCGGATGCGCCATGACGTTTTCCATGGCGGAAATGATCAGCCGAGCGATCCGACGTTCTCCCCGGCCCCACCGATCCGGACACCAGGGCGCCGGCCACGGCGGACAGCGCCGATGTGGAGCCGGCGGACAGGTCGAAGCCCCGGGTCACGCTGCGCGAACCGGAGGCCACACCTCGGTAGGCCTCGTGCTTGCTTGTATCGGATGCCATCAGTACCTCCACCGGGGCCGGACGCGGCTGGTGAGTAGGTGGCTGCGATGAGTAGTCGGAAATGTAGTCCCGGATTCATCTGATGTCTATAGAGGACTTCCGACCGATGCCACAGACCGGATCGCCCCGATCAGGGGCTTATCCCAGCATTAGTGCGGGACCACCTTGACGATCACCCGGTAGCTTCGAATCAATACATAAGATCAATTCATCGCGCGTGACATGTCGGCACCGCGACGAGGCCTACCGGGTGGTTGCCCTTGCCGGCGGCCGCGCACCCTGTGTCGACGGCTCCGTCGGTCGGCAGGGTTACGAAAGTGTTGCGTGGCGACGCCTTGCGCTCGGTGTGACGCCCGTCATAATCTGGCGGCATCTATTTGTTGAAGCGGTTCGACGATACGCATCGACTACTCCTGGGATTTGCCCATGGCTGCGTTCACGAGCAAGGATGTCGCCCGGCTCGCGGGTGTCTCGCAGAGCACGGTGTCGTACGTGATGACCGGCAAACGTCAGATCTCCGAGCCCACCCGGCGGCGTGTGCTGGCCGCCATGGAGCAGCTGACCTACGAACCCCATGCCGGTGCGCGAGCGCTGGCCGGACGGCGTACGCAAGTGGTCGGTCTGGTCGTGCCGTTCGACTCGATGTCGGAGATGACCGGGCTGTTGCCGTTCATCGAGACCATCGCCAGTTCCGCGCGGGCCAACGACTACGAGGTTCTGCTGGTCACCGCGGATGAGGGCTCGGCGGGGCTACGACGGCTCGCCGGGCGGGCGCTGTGCGACGCGATCATCATGATGGACATCCAGGAGCAGGACGAGCGGGTCCAGGTGGCCGCCGCCTTACCCATTCCGGTCGTGCTCGTCGGCATGCCCGACGACCCGGCCGGCCTCTACTGTGTGGATCTCGACTTCGAGGCGGCCGCCCGGATCGCCGTCGACGAGCTCGTGGACAGCGGGCATGACGAGGCGTTCGTCATCGGCTATCCGGCGGCGGTGACGGACCGCCGGCTCAACTTCGCCGGCCGGTTCCTGCGATCGGTGCGCCGCCACGCAGAGTCGCGTGGCCTCCCGCTCACCGTGCTCGAGCCGGTCGAGCTGGGCCGGGCGGGGGCCGCGGCGGCGGTCGAACACGTTCTGGCGCACCGGCGCCCGGGCCGGACGGGCGTCGTGGCGCCGTACAACGCGAGCATCGGACCGTTGCTGCACGCGTTGCGGGCCCGTGCGGTGGTGCCCGGGCACGACCTGTCCCTCATCGGCATCAGTACCGACCATCAAGCGGACGAATCGGAGCCGCCGTACACCAACGTTTCCGAGGAGCCGCGAGACGTCTCGCGGCGCGCGATGAAGACCCTGTTCTGGTTGCTCGATCCCGGTCCCGGGGTGGGCCATCCGCCGGTGGACCTGGTCGCACCGCGCCTGACCCGCCGGGGCACCGTGATGCCCGCGCCCGCCTCCGCGGCGCGCTCGAGTTAGAGCCAGATCCGAAGACGCCACATCGGTCCGCCGCATCCGTAATCGATACGTATCGACGGGCGATCACCGCACGACGGTGTCGATACGTATCGACAACGGCTCACGTTTTCCTACGGTGCGCTTCGATCGAAAGGACGCCCGACATGTTCCGGCCCACTCGTTCACGCAAAGCCCCGGCCGCACTCGCCTCGATACTCGCCCTCCCGCTGGCGCTCACCGCCTGCGGTGGCTCGGACAACGGGCCGGACAGCGGCGGCACCACGACCCTGCGCGTACTCGACTACTACAACAACGAACCGGGCAAGACGGTCTGGCAGAAAGCCCTCGAGGCGTGCGCCTCGCAGGCCGGCGCCACCATCTCCCGCGAGGCGGTGCCGGGCGCGACGCTCATCCAGAAGGTTCTGCAGCAGGCCTCGTCCAAGACCCTGCCGGATCTGCTCATGCTCGACAATCCCGACCTGCAGCAGATCGCCCAGACCGGGGCGCTGGTGCCGCTGGACACCTTCGGCCTCAACGCCGACGGCTTCGCCCAAGGCGTTGTCGACGCTTCGACCTATCAGGGCAAGCTCTATGGTCTGCAACCCGTCACCAACACCATCGGGCTGTTCTACAACAAGGACATCCTGGCCAAGGCGGGCGTCACCCCGCCGGCGACCTGGGAGGAACTGAAGACGGCGGCCAAGAAGCTGACCTCCGGCAGCCAGTACGGACTGGCCTTCTCGGCGCCGGCCAACTATGAGGGCACCTGGCAGTTCCTGCCGTTCATGTGGTCGAACGGCGGCGACGAGAAGAACATCGCCACCCCGCAGACCGCGCAGGCGCTGCAACTGTGGGTGGACCTGATGACGGCCGGCTCGGTCTCGAAGTCGGCGCTGAACTGGACCCAGGCGGACGTCAACGACCAGTTCCGGGCCGGCAAGGCCGCGATGATGGTGAACGGGCCGTGGCAGTTCCCCGTGCTGGACGCGGACAAGGCTCTGCACTATGCGGTGGTGCAGATACCGGCCCCGGCCGCCGGTCGGCCGATCGTCGCTCCCCTCGGCGGCGAGACGTGGACCGTCCCCCAGACCGGCAACAAGGACAAGCAGGAAAAGGCGGCCAAGGTCGTCGCTTGCCTCAACTCCGACGAGAGCCAGGTCAACCTGGCCAAGCAGAACCAGACCATCCCCACCAAGACCGCCCTGCTGGCCGGCTTCAGCTCGTCGAACCCGAACGTGAAGGGCTTCGCCGACCAGATCCCGACAGCACGGTCGCGTACCGGTGAACTCGGTGCGGACTGGCCGAAGGCCGCCACGAAGATCTACACGGCGTTCCAGTCCGCGTTGACCGGGCAAGCTGATCCGGCCAAGGCCCTGGAACAGGCCCAGAATGGCTGAGTACGAGTCCCCGGCCGGCTCACTGCCCCCGGGATCCGAGTCCGGATCCCGGGGCACCACCACCGCGCACCGCCCGGCGGATCCGCCGCCCCCGCCCGATCCGGCGCCCCCGGACCGGGTCCGTCGCTGGCAGTCGCGGCGCGGGCAGGACCGGCTCGCACAAGTGCTTTTCCTGGCCCCGGCCCTGATCTACATGGTGGCGTTCTTCGGCTATCCCGTGGTCAAGAACTTCCTGATGGCCTTCCAGAAGTACTCCACGAGCACCTTCTACACCGGCGAAGCACCGTGGGCCGGGCTCGACAACTACCGCGCCGTGATCGCCTCGTCGGTGTTCAGCAAGGCGCTGCTCAACACCGTGCTGTTCACCGCCGGTTCGATTCTCGGGCAGTTTCTCATCGGGCTGGGGCTGGCGGTCTTCTTCCGGCGCCGCTTCCCGCTCGGCGGGGTGCTCCGCTCCCTGTTGCTGATCCCGTGGCTGATCCCGCTGATCGTCTCCGGCGCGGTCTGGCGCTGGATCCTCGACAAAGACAACGGCGCCCTGAACCGGTTCCTGGCCGCCATCCACCTGGCGCCCGGCCACCCGGGCTGGTTGACCAGCACCTCGCTTGCCCTGATCGCGGTGATCATGGTGAACATCTGGATCGGCATCCCCTTCAACCTGACCATCCTGTACGGCGGCCTGCAGGACATCCCGGAGGAGCTGTACGAGGCGGCCATGCTCGACGGGGCCTCGGGGTGGCAACGGTTCCGCTACGTGACATGGCCCCTGCTGCGCCCGGTCGTGAGCGTGGTGCTCGTGCTCGGGGTGGTCTACACGATCAAGGTGCTCGATGTCATCCTGGGCCTGACCAACGGCGGGCCGGCCAACGCCAGCCAGACCATCGCCACCCAGTCGTACCACTTGTCCTTCGTGCAGTTCGACTTCGGGCAGGGCGCCGCCCTGGGCAACATCCTGATCGCCATCTCCCTGCTGTTCGCCGTCATCTACCTGCGCGCGAACCGGCGTGCCGTGGACGAGTGAGGTCGTCATGTCCGTCACCGTGCCCCCGAGCCGGCACCCCAAGCAGGCCTGGCCACGCTGGGCCAGCACCGTGATCGGGATCGGAATCCTGGCGGTTCTGCTGTTTCCGATCTACTGGATGATCAACGTGTCGCTCCAGCCCGGCGGGTCCGCGGTCAGTACGCCGTGGCTGCCGGCGCACCTCAGCCTCCACGGCTACTCCACCGCGCTGAGTCAACAGGGCCGCAACCTGCTGACCAGCCTGATCGTGGCGCTCGGTTCAGTGGTCTTCTGCCTGGTGATCGCGACCCCGGCGGCGTACGTGCTGGCGCAGTTCCGGCCACGCTTCGCCGGCGCGATCCTGTTCGGCGTCCTGATCTCCCAGATGATCCCCGGCATCGTGATCGCCAACGCCCTCTACACCGCGTACAACGACGTCGGCCTGCTCAACTCGATCCCCGGACTCGTCCTCGCCGACTCGACCGCGGGTATCCCTTTCGCGATTCTCATCGTGCGGGCGTTCATGACCAACATCCCGCAGTCGGTCATCGAGGCCGGCCGGGTCGACGGCGCCGGGCACCTGCGGACGTTCGTCTCGATCGTGCTGCCGATGAGCCGCAACGCGCTGATCACCGCGGCACTGTTCAGCTTCCTGTTCGCGTGGGCGGACTTTCTGTTCGCACTCACGCTCACCACCACGGCAGACGTCCGGCCGGTGACGCTCGGCCTCTACACCTACATCGGAACGTACGTCAGCGACTGGAGCTCGGTCATGGCGACGGCAGTACTCGCCTCCCTCCCGGCGATGGTGCTGCTCGTCGTGGCTCAGCGCTACGTTGCGGCGGGAACCACCACCGGCGCCGTCAAATAAGCGACATCAGAAGGAGCCAAGCCGTGACGTCGACAGAGACCAGACCCTTGCGCGTGACAGTGTGGGGAGAGAACCGCCACGAAAAGGCCGAAGAGCACGTGGCAAAGATCTACCCGCGGGGCATGCACACGACGATCGCCGAGGGCATCCGGGAAAATCTCGGCGACAGATGCACCGTACGGACGGCCACCCTCGACGACCCCGAACACGGGTTGACCGAGGACGTGCTCGCCCAGACCGACGTCCTCACCTGGTGGGGACACGCAGCCCACGCCGAGGTGGCCGACGAGGTCGTCGAACGGGTACACCGCCACGTGCTCTCCGGAATGGGGCTCGTCGTGCTCCACTCGGGACATTGGTCGAAGATCTTCACCAGGCTGATGGGCACCACCTGCACACTGCGCTGGCGCTCGGAGCACGATCGCGAGCTGATCTGGACGGTCGACCCCACGCACCCCATCGCGCAGGGCATACCGCACCCGCTCATCATCGACGAGGACGAGATGTACGGCGAATACTTCGATATCCCGGCTCCCGACGAACTCGTCTTCGTCAGCTCGTTCACCGGCGGGGAGGTCTTCCGCAGCGGCTGCACATTCCGGCGCGGCCACGGCAAGATCTTCTACTTCCGCCCCGGGGACCAGGACTATCCCACCTACCATCACCGGGACGTACGCAAGGTGATCGCGAACGGCGTCACCTGGGCCCGCAGCGACCGGCCGACGCGCGAGCATCCGACACTGCTGCGCTACGACACCGGCGCCTTCTTCAACGGTCAGAGCTACCGCGGACCGGTGTCGTGAGCTTCCGGACCATCGCCGGCAGCCCGGCGCAGCCGCTGCGGGTCGTCCTCGCCGGGGCCGGCGGCATGGGCCGGGCCTGGCTGGCCACCATCGCCGCGGCGCCCGACGTGGAGCTGACCGGGGTCGCCGATCTGAACCTGACCACCGCGAGGGACGCCATCGCCGCTGCGGGCCTGACCGGCCTGGCATACGGAAGCGACGCCGTCGAGCTGGCCCGGCAGACCGGCGCCCAGGCGCTGATCAACGTGACCGTCCCCGAGGCCCACCACCCGGTGACCACCGCGGCCTTGTTCGCCGGCCTGCCGGTGCTCGGTGAGAAGCCGGTCGCGGACTCGCTGAGTCGTGCGCTCTCGTTGGCGGCGGCGGCCGAGGTGACCGGCGAACTGTTCATGGTCAGCCAATCCCGGCGGTGGAACCCGCAGTTGTCCCGGCTGCGCGCCATGACGCGGCACCTCGGGCCGGTCGGCATGATCAGCACGGACTTCTTCCGGGCTCCGCACTTCGGCGGCTTCCGCGAGAAGATGGCCCAGCCGCTGCTCATCGACATGGCCATCCACGCCTTCGACGCGGTGCGGTTCCTGCTCGACTGCGAGCCGGTGTCCGTCTATTGCCAGTCCTACAACCCGGAATGGAGCTGGTATGCGGGGGACGCCAACGCGACCGCCGTGTTCGAGATGGAATCCGGAACCCGATACGTCTACAACGGCAGCTGGTGCAGCGCGGGCGCGGAAACCTCCTGGAACGGCCTGTGGCGGGTCAGTGGGCAGAACGGCACCGCACTGTGGAACGGCGACGACGACCCGGCCCTGCACACCGCGACGGAAACCACGATCCCGGACACGTCGCCCCACTCCGGGATCGGCGGCGCCCTGCACGTGTTCGTCCAGGCCCTGCGGACCGGGCAGCGGCCCTCCGGCGAGGTGCACGAGAACGTGATGAGCCTGGCAATGGTCGAAGCGGCCGTGCAATCGGCCAGGACCGGCCGGCCCACCCGGATCGACGCCGTCCTCACCCGGGCGCACGCGGACGCCATCCGTGCCGAGGACCGGACCGACGTATGCCGCGTTCTGCAGAACTGGCCCGGCGTGCGCGACGCCCTAGCGACGCCGGCGGCACGGGGTTGCGGGCGGCAGCGATGATGGCCGACATGCGACGCGTATTGATTGTCATGATTTCGGTGATGGTGGGGCTGCTGGCCGCTACCGGGCCGGCCGTGGCACAACCACGGGGAATTCCGGATCGGCTCATGTTGCAACCCGAAGAACTCGGCGGCGCGGTGCCGGGACCGGTCGAGGAGGGACTGGCGTGGTCGCTGCTCCCCCAGCCCTGCGCGGACCGGCCGATCCCGCGGCCGGTGGCCACCCGAGCGCAGGCCGCCGACTACAACACCCGGTTCCGGGTCTATCAGAACGTGACCCGGTTCCGGGGTGACGGCGCTCAGCGGTACCTCACCGAACTGAAGGCCCAGCTCGCCGACTGCGGTGTCGGTGGCGGCGACAACGGCTTCGACCCCGTCGCCGAGGACCACCTCGGGCCGGACACCGTGCTGTTCCTCGGCAACTACGACCTGGGTGACCGGTGGGTCGCGTACGTGGCGGCGGCGGTGGGCCGGCACGTCGTGGTGATCATGGTGTCCGACTCGTACCTGGGGGCCGGTGATCCGACCCTGGCGAACGGGCTCGCCCAGGCGGCCATGACCCGCCTGCGATAGACAGCGTCGGGCCCGGACTGCACGGTCCGGGCCCTTTCCCGATCAGCTGGGCGTCGACGTCTCGACTGCCGATCATGACCTGGGACGAGCTCAGTCGTCAGTGCGTGGACGGCATTTCGCGGTCGAAGCCGGGCAGGGCGTCCAGTCTGGCCCGTACACTGCGCGCGTCGCTGTGGTCGACGTCGACAAAGATGCGCAGAGCATCGGTCCATTCGCCGCGCGCCGCCGCGGGATTGCCGGCTGCCTCGTACGTGTCGCCCAGATGCACCAGGATCTGCGCCTCGGCCACCCGGTCGCCGATGTCCCGCACCAGGTCCACGCCGCGCCGGTAGCAGTCCCGCGCGGCGTCGTAGCGGCCCAGGTGGTGATGGGCATGGCCGATGGTGTCCCACACGTCGGCCTGGCCGCGCTTGTCGCCGACCCGCTGGTTCACCGCGAGCGACCTCTGCCCGTACTCGATGGCCTGGTGATGGTCGCCCAGGAGGGTGCTGTGCCAGGCCATGCTGCTCAACGCCACGGACTGTCCGCGCAGGTTGCCTGCTTCCTCGTAGAGCGCGAGGGCGTTGCTCGCGTGCTCCACGGCCTCCGCATTCCGGTGCTCGTTCCCGCTCATGACCGCCAAGGTGTTGTGAACGAACGCCTGGCCGCTTCGGTCGCCGGTGCGGACGCTCAACTCCAGAGCGTGGCTCAGGTGGGCGCGGGCCACCTCGGGCCGGTCGAGGATGATGTTGGCTCGCGAAAGGCTGCGGTGGGCGCTGGCCAGTGGTTCCGCGCCGAGGCGTTCCGCTGCGGTGAGCGCGTTCGTCCAGGCTTCGAGCCGGTCGTAACGGTGTCCGCCGCGAAAGAGGTAGGTGTCGAGCGCCCAGGCGAGCTGCCAGACACGCGGGTCCCGCCCCGTGGCGGCGGCCTGCCGGGCGACCGCCAGCAGCGCTGGCTGTTCGGCGGCGAACCAGGCCAGGGCTTGCCGGTGGTTGGTGAAGCCGTCCGGGCCGGAGTCGGTGGCCGGCGGCAGCGGTACCTCGATCGGGTCCCGGGCCGGGTAGAGCAGCCGGTCCGCGGCGTGCGCGGTGCGCGCGTAGTAATCGATCAGGCGGCCGGTCGCGGCGTCGCGTTTGGCGTCGGAGTCGTGGACAGCGGTCAGGTCGGTGGCGTACACGCGCAGCAGGTCGTGCCACGAGTATCGGCCCGGAGAATGCTCGACGAGCAGGCTGGCGTGCGTCAGCTCGCCCAGGAGCCGCCGGGCCCGCGCCGGGCGATGCCCGCCGAGTGCGGCCACGGTGGCCGTCGCGATGTCCGGCCCGGGATGGAGGGCCAGAAGCCGGAACAGCCGCTGCGCTTCGCCGCTCAACGCGGCATACGACCAGGAGAACACCGCCCGTACCTGCACCGCCGGATCGCCGGTGTCCAGGGCGTCCAACCGGTCGTCCGCCTCGGCGAGTTCACCGGCCAGCGCGGCGAGCGGGAAGTCGTTCTGGCGGGCCCGGGCCGCGGTGATGGCCAACGCGATCGGCAGGCGCGCACAGGAGGCGATGATGCTGTTCACGGCGTGGGGTTCACGCCGGGTCCGTACGGTGCCGAGCCGGCGGCTGAGAAGGTCACGAGCCTCTTGGGGGGACAGCACGCCCAGCGTCACCGGATGGGCGCCGAGGGTCGCCACCAGCCCGGTGAGCTGGTTGCGGGACGTCACCACGACCTGGGTGCCCGCCGTGGCCGGCAGCAGAGGGTGAACCTGCTCGGCATCCCGGGCGTTGTCGAGCACGACCAGGATCCGCTTGCCGGACAGCAGGCTGCGGTAGAGGCCCGCTTGAGCGTCCAAGCTGGCGGGTATGCCGTCGGCGGGCACACCGAGGGCGTCGAGGAAACCACGCACGGCGTCGGCGGGATCCGTCGGCCGCCCGGACGGATCGAAGCCGCGAAGATTCACATACAGCTGGCCGTCAGGAAAGTGGTTCACGACCCGGTGCGCCCAGTGCACCACGAGTGTGGTCTTGCCGACCCCGGCCACACCGGAGACCACAATGACCGGCCGGGCCGGCCCGGTGGCGGGCAGGAGGCTGTCCAGCAGGGCGAGCTGGTCGTCGCGGCCGGCGAAGCCGGAGACGTCGGCAGGCAGCTGCGCCGGTGCGGCCTCGACCGGAGCAGGGGCGGCAGGGGCAGGGGCAGGGGGCGCCGCGCCGCGCAGGATCGACTGGTAGATCTTCTGCAACTCGGCGCTCGGATCGGCGCCGAGCTCGTCGAGCAGGTGCCGGCGTACGACGTCGTAGTAGGACAGCGCCTCGGCCGGCTGGCCGGCCAGGGACAGCGCTTCGATCACGACCGCGGCCAGCGCCTCGTTGAGTGGATGCTCCCGGGACAGGTCGCCGAGAACGGGGACCACGCCGGCCGGATTCGCCGTCAGCTCGGCCCGGCCCCAGGCCACCGACGCCGCCAGATGTTCGCGCCGCCACGCTTGCCGGGCCCCCTCGGCCCACGCTCCGCCCACGCCGGCCAGGGGCTCCCCTCGCCACAGCCCGATGGCCTGGCGCAGCGGCTCCAGCCCGCCCAAGGCGACAAGATGCCGAAAGCGGTGCAGATCGACCTGTAGCGGATCAACGTCGAGCAAGTAGGCGCCAGCCGTGTATCCGAGAGTGATCGTCTTCTCACCCGGCGTCGTCGCCTGCTCAAGCATTTGCCGGATTCGGGTGATGTGGGCCTGCAACGACGGGCGAGCAGTACGCGGTGGCTCCTGCGCCCACACCCGTTCGACCAGCGTGCCGACGGGAACGGGCCGCCCGGCGTCGGCCAGCAGCGCCGCCAGGACCGCTCGCTGCCGTGGCTGCCCGGCGTCGACCCGTCGGCCGCCGGAGGACACCTCGACCGGACCCAGCAACTGAAACTCGATCACGTCGCTCCCGCCCGCTTGCTCCGAGCCACAAGGATTCCACAAGCGGGCCGAAGGGCAGCATCGGTGATCCTGGAGGAGGACGTCAGGCGATCAGCATGGACGTCCTGCGATACGCAACGGGGGTCTTTGATCGGCGGCCGGACGACTCCGGCCGCCGATCAAAGGCAAGACCCCCCGCTCCCCCGCATGGCGTCGAGCGGTCACTGTCCCGGACGTACGGACTCGCCGGCCTTTCTGCGAAGCAGGGCGGTGGAGAGGACGGCGGTACCCACGCCGAAGCTGCCCGCCAAGGCGACAAGGTGCCGCGACTCCTGTGTTCTCAAGGTCTGGAACTCGGACTCACTGATCACCGTCGTCTCCCCGTGGTTGTTGACGACGTACGTGCCATCGCGTTCTTCCGTCACTCCGTTCGAGTCCATGGAGGAAAGGACGGCGACCAGCCAGAAGCCGGTGGACAGCAGAAAGCTGGCGACGAGCAGCCACCCCGGCAATGTTTCGCGCAACAGAACCCACAACGCCCGGGCCCGATCGACACGGCCGCCGCCGTTCGATCCAGTCAGATTCCGGCCCGTCACCACCACGGCGACAAAGCCCGGCAGCACCGGCAACAACGCCGACACCACGATGACGGGCATGGGCCACGAGAGCCCAGCCGGGAGTGTCGTGGCTACCAGGAGCCCGGCACACCAAACGATTCCGGCCAGCGCAAGCCCCCGCAGCCACTCCATGAGGGAAAGCTACAGGGCATCAAGAGCCCCGCGCGACCGCTAACCGCGCGGCGACCGCGTCGGCTCCGGCGCCGCGCAGGTGACGTCCTTGGCCGGCAGCCGGCCTGTGGTCAGGTACGCGGTCACCCGGTCCCGAGCGCAGCGGTCACCCTGCTCGAGATAGATGCCGTGCCCCTCGCCGTTGCGGACGGTCACCATCCGGGAGCCGGCCAGCACCCGGTGCGCGGCGCGAGCGCCGGCCAGCGGCGTGTTCGCGTCCCACTGGTTCTGCACGATCAGCGCGGGCACGGTGTTACGCACGGTCACCGGCGGTTCCGCCGAGCGGTGCTTCCAGTACGCGCAGGGCTTGACGTTGGCCTTGAGGTCGCCGCCCAGCGACCCGCGCGCCCGCGCCGCCGCCGCCTCCCGGCGGTACCGGGCCTCGCCGGCCGGCCAGTCCCGGCCCTCGCCGCACTGGATCGTCATGTTCAGCGCGTAGAAGTTGGCGTCCGGGTCCTCAGCGGACGGCAGCACCGAGGGCGGACCGGACGGCTCCGCCGGGTCGGGCTCTGCCCCGCCGTCCGGGTCTGACCCGTCGACCGGGTCCGGGTTGTCGACCACGTCCGGATCGTCCGCCGACTGACCGGTCTTCTGCGTGACCACGTACTCGGAGGTCTCCTTGACGTGCACCGCGCCCAGAGTCATGTACGCCCGCAGCTGATCGCCGTAGCTGCCGTCCAGCTCCTCACCCGGCGCCGGCTCGGTGGGTCGCCGCAGCAGCTCACGGAACGTCTTGCGCACCTGCTTCGGGGTCCGGCCGAGGTGATAGGTCGCGTCGTGCCGCGCGGCCCACGCCACCCAGCGGTCGAACGCCGGCTCGGCCGCCTCGGCCTGCAGAAGGCTCACGCCCCGCCAGGCCCGGGTGGGGTCGACCGCGCTGTCCAGCACGATCCGGTCGGCGCGCTGCGGGAACAGCTGCGTGTAGACGGCGCCCAGGTACGTGCCGTACGAGACACCGAAGTAGGAGAGTTTCGGCGCGCCGAGGAGGGAGCGGACGAGGTCCATGTCCCGGGCGGTGTTCGCGGTGGTGAAGTGGGCCATCCGCGGCCCGACGGCACGGGCGCACGCCTCGGCGACGCGGCGGCTGCTGTCGGCGGCCGTGCGGAAAGTCTCCGGGCGGTAGGGATAGGACCACTGGTCCACGAACATCTCCTGCTCGTCGGTGAGCTTGCAGTCCAGCGGCGTGCCGTGCCCGAGGCCGCGCGGGTCCATCCCGATCAGGTCGTACTGCCGCAGCAGGGCCGCCGGGGCCGCCGACCGGAACGCCGCCGGCATGTCCAGCGCCGGACCGCCGGGACCGCCGGGGTTGAGGAACAACGGCCGGTGCGGGCCACGGCCCGTGCCGCGCAGCCGGGACACCGCGATCTGGATTCGCTCGCCGCCCGGCCGGCGGTAGTCCAGCGGCACGGCCACCGCGGCGCACTGCAGGCCCTCGATGCTCTCCACGTCCGCCGGGCAGGCGCCCCACACGACGCTCTGCTCCTGGTAGTCGCGCAGCGGGTCCGGTGCCGGCCGTTGCCGCGCGTCCGCGCCCGCGTCGGTGCCGAGGCCGATGGACAAGGTCGCCAGCAGCACACCGGCGGCGGCCGCGATAACCCGGCGGGGCGAATACGACGAGGTGGCTCGTTGCTGGTCGGTCATGACGGAAACGCTATGCGGGGCACCGTGTCCACCACATCCGTCCACGCATTGACCCCGTCCGCCGCCCGCTACGACTATCAGCCGCCGCGCCGTACGACCCCAGTCGTACACCGCCGCTCACGCGAGTCACCGACGGTTGAGGGCGATGTGCTGGACGGCCCCGCTGGCCTCCAGCAGACGGGCACCGGTGTCCCGGCGGTAGATGCGCACCGCCTCGACCAGGTCGTCGCGGTCGACGGCGGCCAGCACCTCGGCGCGCGTCGCCGCCAGGTTCACCGGCCGGGCCGGCCGGGCCGCCCGGGCCTGCCGCGTCAGAGCGGCCGAGACGATCAGCATGACGATTCCAAGGGCACCGATGACCAGGATCAATGTCAAAATCATGCGAAGAGCATCCCGATCAGGGCCGGTCCCCCGCGTCTGCGGAAGGCATGATTCGGTATCGAACTTTGGTTGACGTCGCCACCCCAGCTGACCGATCGGCCAGCTGGGATCCCGCTACACCTCCGTCGCCGCTTACAACTGGTAGAGCTGGATGGCGTTGTCGCGAAGGACCATCGTCGCCAGCCGATCGACGTCGTCGGGGCGGATGACGTGGTCGCGGAGCATATCGGTTAGTGCGATGGCGATCGCGTCGCGCGCCGTGCGGTCCAGGAGCCAGGCCTTTTCTTCCCAGCCCTGCAGAAAATTCGACCGTGGTTCGGCGCCGGCCAGAAAGGCCAGCGCGACATCGCTGTACGCGTCGGTTCCATAGAGGACTTTCTCAGGGAACCACTCCAGGGCGTTGCGGACGATCCCGGCCAGGTTTCGTCCGTAGAGGTGCACAGTCGCGCACGAGATGTCCATGAAGACGTTGTCATGAGACAACGACGCGACGGCTTGCCGGTCGAACGGCCAGCCGGCGTGCAGCATCAGGAACTTGGTGTCGGGCGAGGCCACCATGGCCGGTTCCATCAACAGCGGATCGCTGCCCGAGTTGCGGAAGTGCTGCCTGGGGCCCTGTCCGGTGTGCATCTGGACCGGCAGGCCGAGTGCAGCTGCCTTGCGGGCGATCACGCCGAAGAGGTAGTCCTCGAGGTCGCGGTGTTGCGCGGTGGCGATGCCGTCAGTCGTGGCGCGCCGGTACAGCTCGGCTGCTTGCGCTTCGGCGACCTGGGCGAAGTTGATGGGCCGGTAGTAAGGCGTGTGGAACTTGAGTGCGACCGCCCCGTTGGCTTTGCGCTGTTCGAGTTCCGGCTCCAGGACGCTGTGCACATATTCCTCGAGCGTCGCCGGCGGGTTTTCCACACCCGCCTGCTTACAGGCAGCCTCGATCAGAGGCTGGTACTGATAGGTGAAGCCATCCTGGTCGACGGCCGGGACTGGCCACATCAGCCAGTCAGCGAACGTGATCCAGCGGAAACGCGGCGCCGGGAACGACGGCTGCGGGAAATTGTCGACTGCCAGCATCGTCTCGGTGTTGATCTGGTCAAGCACCCAGCTGCCGTAGTTCCGACCCTGCGCCGCCTGCACCTGCTGCTTTTTTTCGATCACTTCCCGGAGGTGATGGTCGTGCTGGTCGACGTAGTCGTAGCCCCAGAGGGCGCGCCAGGCGTCGACGTACTCCGGATTGCCAGGGCGCATGCGCAGGGGCAATGCGTGATCGTACGGGGAGATCGGGTTTTCGGGGTTCGGCGGCACCTCCCATTCGAGCGGGATGGGATGAGCGTGGTCGTCAACGGCAGAGATCTCGCGGACCATCCGGGCGACGCCGGGATCGATGAGCTGCTGGTCGGGCATGAGAGTTCTCCTGACTATGCGAGGGTGTTGCGGAACTGTCCGCGGGTGTTGTGGACGCGGTGGGTATTCACCGCGCGGCCGGCTCGGCATCTGTGACGCCGGCAGCCGGCTGCGTCGCGCCGCCGCGGCCCGTTCGCACGAGGGCGGTCACGGCGAGGGCCGCAGCGAGTGCGAGGCCGCCCGCCAGAAGGAAGAGGCGGTCGAGTCCGGCCAGGGCGGCATCGTGCAGGGCTGCCCGGAGCGTGTCTGAGCCGGCGCCGGCATCGCCGATCAGGTTTGCGGCCTGACCTGCGGACAGCGCGGTGGCGGCGGCGTCAGCGTCCGGGACTGCACCGGTGGTGAGAGACGCTGCGGCGCCGGCCGTGAACGCGGCGCCGAGCAGGGCGATGCCGATCGCGAAGCCGAGCTGGCGGGCAGTGTTGACCGTGCCGGAGGCGATGCCGCCACGGTCCGGCGGAACGCTGCCCATCGCCGCTGCGGTCAAGGTCGGTACGGCGAGTCCGGTGCCGACGCCGATCAGGGTGAAGCCGGCCATCAGCGCGGGCCAGGTCGCGGCGCCGTGCAGCAGCGCCGCGTTGATGAACGAGCCGAGGGCGACGAAGGCCAGACCGGCGGCGATCACCCGTCCCGGTGGGAGGCGATGCAGCAACCGGCCGGCCTGCCAGGACACCAGGAACGCCGCGACGGCCAGCGGCAGGGTGGACAGGCCGACACCGACAGCGGAGACGTTCTCGACACCCTGCAGCCAGATCGAGGTGTACGTCAGCGGCGCGAAAGCCACGAAGTTGACGACCAGCGCCGCGACCAGCACTCCGTTGAAGCCCGCCCGCCGGAACAACGAAAGGTCGAGCATCGGGTGGCGGCCGAGCCGCTGCGAGCCCACGAACAGGGCTGACGCCGCGACAACGACCGCGATCAGGAGGTAGGACCGGACGGAGTTCCAGCCGTGTTCGCCGGCGTCGATGAGGGCGTACATCAGGGCCGCGGCCGCGATGGTGAACGTCACGACTCCGACCCGATCCACGCTGCGGCCGCGACCGGCACGGTCGGCCGGCACAAAGCCCAGCGCGAGCACGACGGCGGCCACACAGATCGGCAGGTTGACAAAGAAGATCCACCGCCACGAGATCTCCTGGACAAGCACCCCGCCGATGATCGGCCCGACCGCCGCTGCCGCGCTCGCGACCGCCGCCCACAATCCGAACGCTTTTCCGCGATCGGCTCCCTGATACGTCGCGTTGAGCAACGCGGTCGTGGTGGCGAACAGCGCCGCGGCCCCTACCCCTTGCACGATCCGGAACACGACCAGCGTCAGATCGTCGGGGGCGGCGCCGCACATCGCCGACGCCACCGCGAACAGGGCCAGTCCACCCACGTAGGTGCGACGATGACCGAGCCGGTCAGCGAGCGAACCGGCCCCGAGCATCAACGCGGCGAGCGCCACCACGTAGCCGTCGATGACCCACTGCAACGACGAATACGAGGCGTCGAGATCAGTGGCGATGTCCGGGAGCGCGACCTGCACGATTGTGGTGTCGATCAGCAACATGAAGGTGCCGAGGCTGACGGAGATCAGCGGTATCCACTTTTTCACAGGAAATACAGCCCGCCGTCGACGTTGAGCGTCTGCCCGGTCAGGAACGCGGCGTCGTCGGACGCGAGGAAGAGGATCGTTCCGACCAGGTCCGCCGGCGTTTCGTCACGATGCAACGAGCGCAGGTCCCGCTGCATCTGCAGCAGAGATTCCGGAAGCACTCCGGCGGTCATCGGGGTGATCGTCAGCCCTGGAGTCAGCACATTCACGGTGATGCCGTACGGGGCGAGCTCGCGCGCCAGAACCCGGGTCAGGCCCGTTACCCCGCCCTTGGCCGCCACGTAATGAGCCTGGCGCGGCGTGCCGTTGTAGAACGATCCCGACCCGATGTTCACAATGCGGCCCCGACCGCTTGCCTTCATCAGCGGCAGGAAAGCCCGGACCATCAAGAAAGTCCCGGTCAGGTTGATGTCGATGATCCGGCGCCACTCCTCGGTGCTCATCTCCTCGACAAGGGTGTGTGAGAAGAAACCGGCGTTGTTGATCAGTACGTCGGCCGTACCGAAACGCTGCCGGACCTCCTCGGCCAGCGCGGCGACGCTGTCCTCATTCGAGATGTCGGCAGCCACGGTGTGCAGCAGGGCGGACCGTCCTGCGTGCGCGCCGGCGTCCCAGCGGTCACGCCACTTCTCGAGCTCGTCTTCCGAGAGGCCGGAGGCGACGACTGTGTCGCCTCCGGCCAGGAAGCGGTCGACGATCTCGGAACCGATGCCGCCCGGCGCCCCGGTGACCACGACTGTGCGACCTGAAGCCATGACGTCCTCCCCTAGGTAACTTCTCAGTCAGCTTATAACCTGACTGATAAGGCGCAAGATGGATAGAGTGTCGGCTGAAGCACAGAGCCGCGACCAACCGGACCGAAGCGGGGGCACATGGCGGAGAACTTCGAGGAGCGGCTCACCTATCTGATGCGGCGAGTGAGCACAGCGCTGGCATCCGAGGTCGACCGGGCACTGCGGGACTTCTCACTCACCCACGCGCAATACGGGGCCCTCGCCCAGCTCGGTCTCGTCGAGCCCGAGGCGCTCTCCGCCGCCGTCATGGCCGAACGCAACGGAATCACCGCGCAGTCCATGTCGACGGCCATCGCCGCGCTGATCGACAGGAAGCTGGTGCGCCGCGAGCCGCACCCGACGCACGGACGCATCCTTCAGGTGCGGATCACGCCGGAAGGCGCCGAGCTGCTGGCCCGCGCCCACGCCGCCACCGGCAAGGCCGAGCAACGAGCCCTGGTTTTCCTCGACGAGGAGCAGCAGCGGGTACTCCGCGACGCGCTGCGCACTCTGATGCAAGCGATGGGCCTCTACCTGTACGCACCGATCGCCGACGACGACAAAGCCGGCCGGCCGTGAGCCTGGCCGCCTCGCCGAGAGATGTGACCAGTGCGGCACCTTGCCGGGTGAGTCGAGGTCAAGCGCCGCGATGGTGGCGTCGGCATGCATCCACGACCGTTTGTACTCCGCGATGACCTTCTCGCGCGTCTCCTCCGGGCGGACGAGCAAGTCCTCCGATTCAGCGGGATCAACCAGCCACTCCCCTGCGTGGGCGGGCCGGTCGAACACTTCCCCGAAGTAGCCGAACTCGTTGCCGGTCATGTGTTTCACCAGTCCGAGCAGGTTGGTGCCGGTCGGGGTGAGCGGTCGGCGCACGTCGCGTACGCCTTCTGCAAGCTCGGCCGCGCCCGCAGGAGCGCCACCCGGCGCTATCTGCGGGCTGTCAGTGCGGTCCGCGCCAGCGCGTGATTTCCAGGGCCACGCCGACCCGGAGAACGTCGTGGGACAACGGCGCCGGCAGAAGCTCGTCGGCGCGGGCCAACCGGCGGATCACTGTGTTTCGGTGGGTGAACAGGCGGGTCGCGGCGCGGGAGACGTTGCATTCCTCGGCGATGTAGGCGCGGACCGTGTCGGTGAGTTCGGCCGGCGCGTGTTCGAGCGCCCCGAGGGTGCGGCGGACGAACTGGTCGGCGTGCTCGGCGTCGTGGGTGACGAGGGCGGCGACCTCGACCTCGTCGTGCGTGGCGACTGGCCGGGCAGATGAGAGACGGGCGAGTATACGTTGGGTGGTGAGGGCCTCCAGGTGGCTCCGCCGGAACCCGTCGAGCCCGGCCGCGGCGGTTCCGAGGGCGATGCGGACGCCTGGCGCGTCGGCCGGGACCGCCGGTGTGACGTCGGGGCGGCCGGTCAGCCACACCCAGCGAGTCGCCGAGTCGGCCAGCACGGTCAACGACCGGAGCCCCAGCCCGGCGAGGCTGTCGGCGGTCCGATCGAGTGCCCCGAGATCGGGCTGCGCAGCGTCGCTCCACACGACTGCGGCGATGTGCTCGCCGGCCAACGGATAACCCAGTCGTAGTTCGGCACGTTGCTGCGGGATGGGTGCGCCGTCGAGGAGCAGCGCGACGACCTCCCGGCGCTCGGCATGGGTGCCGCTGGTCAGCTCGGCGCGCTCGCGTTGCATCTGCGCGGAGAACGCCTCGACCGTATCGTCGACAAAGGTGGTGATCGAGCGGACCGCGAAGTCGACCAGTTCGTGCAGCTCCGTGGGTTCCGAGGTCAGCGAAAAGGCAATGCGGGTCCAGAGCCGCAGGGCGACGCCCTGGCCGTGGCGGTAGGCGTCCAACGAGGACTCGTACAGGCCGCGGCGGACGAGGTCCCGTGCGACCGCGACGAGGTCGTCGCCGGTGTCGGGTGGCACCCGCTCGCCCGGGGATCGGACGTTGGCGGCTGCCCAGTGCAGCATGGTCGACGCGATCGTGCGCCTGCTCGACGCGGCCAACACCGGGTCGCTTGCGATCGGTTGCATCGTCGCGCCGCTGAGCGTCACGTCAGTCAGCTCCGTCAGCCACGCCGCGGGCGGGTTCAGGGCGATCTCCGCGCCGGCGCGGATCAGCTCCCGGACACGCGGCGAAGGCAGGTCCCACGACATGCGCGCAGTGTAGCCAGGCTGGTGCGACGTGCACCAGGACGCGATAAAGGTGGTGCAGTTTGCCTCTTCGTCGCCGCGATCCCGGTGCGCATGATGATGGCACCACGCACGCCTGGTGCTGGGCACAATCCCGGCCCCCATCACCGGGATCCCGATGTGGTTGATCACCCGGGGACCACCGCTCACAGACAAGGCTGCGGCACCATGAACCTCGACCCGTCCACTACAGCCGCCGCCGCCGCGCCACCGACACCGGCGCCCCGGCGCACCTTTGACGTCGTGCTGCACGGCGCGACCGGATTCGCAGGCCGCCTCACCGCGAAGCATCTGGCGGCGAGCGCCCCCGGTGCCCGCGTGGCCCTGGCAGGGCGTGACCCGCGCAAGCTCGCGACTCTCCGAAACGAGCTCGGCGTCGCCTGGCCCGTCATCGCGACGGACCTGAACGACCCTGATGCGGTCCGGGAATTGGCGACGTCCACCAGCGCCGTCGCGTCCACCGTCGGGCGACACGGACTGCCGCTCGCGCTCGGCTGCGCCCGCGCCGGGACGTCGTACGCGGACCTGAGCGGCGAGATCCCGTTCGTCCGGCGCAGCTACGAGGCCCTGCACCACCTCGCCACCGACACGGGCGCACGCATCGTGCACGGCTGCGGCTTCGAGGCGGTCCCCTCGGACCTCGGCACCTTCGTTCTCGCCGACCGCGTACGGGAAGACGGCGAGGGCGGCCTCACCGACACGATCCTCATTGTCGAGTCGCTCAGGGGCAGTCTCAGCGGCGGCAACCTGGCATCGAATCGCGCGCTCAGCGCAGAACTGGCGGCCGACCCGGCCCTCCGGACGATCGTCGACGACCCATGGGCGCTCAGTACCCCGGCGGCGACCGGGTCCGGCCGCGACACCGATCCGTCCGGCGTCTTCCGGGACGACCTGACCGGTCGTTGGCTCGCTCCCGCGATGGGCGGACCGTTCAACAGCCGGCTGGTCCGGCGCAGCGTGTCGCTCATCCCCGGCGGCTACGGCCCGGACTTCCACTATCGCGAGGGCTTGAGCGCCGGCACCTCCCGGGTGGCGTACCTGCGGGCGCAGAGCCTGCGGGCCGGGACCTCACTGCTGAAGTACGCGCTCACTGCCCGGTCGATGCGTCCCATCATGGATCGCCTGCTGCCGCCAGGCTCCGGCCCGTCGCCGAAGAGCCGGCGGGAGGGCAACTTCCGCGTCACCGTGCACACCCGGACCTCGACGGGCGCACGATATGTCGCCACGGTCGCCGCCCAGGGCGACCCCGGCTACACAGCGACCTCGACGATGCTCGGCCAGAGCGTGCTCTCGCTGGCGACCGACCCGCTCGCCGCGCCCGGCGGCGTCCTGACCCCCGCGACCGCCATGGGCCACCACCTCGCGAACCGCCTCCGCGACCAAGGCTTCACGCTTTCCGTCGAACGCTCCGACCCCTGGTGACCGGCTCGGGCACGACCACGACCGTCCTCTGGACACCCGAACTGATGCCCGAGAAGTAGAGCCCGGCTCTGGATCCGGGGCGTGTGCTCGCCACAGTCGTCGCCATTCGGCGATCCGGCGGGCCCGGGATCGGTCAGCGCCGCGACGGGTCTGGTGGTCCGGCCGGGTTCCTGGGTGAGGAAGCCGTCGAAGGGGGCGGCGACTTAGCGTCGTGCCAACGAACCCGCGCCGGCACAGCGCGTACCCCGAGTGGACCCGTTCCGGGGGCGCCCGAATCAGCGGCTTGGGCGCCTGCGGTCCGGGGCGAGCCGTTGCGGCCGCTGGCCGAGGACCCGCGTGAAAAGTGCCTCTCGGAGCGCCAGCTCACGCGGGTCGTTCCAGAGCCGGAATCCGGTTCGGTTCATGGCGTAGGCGAATCCCGTGCCGGTGTCGGGGTCCGCGAAGGCGAACGACCCACCCAGGCCCATCGTTCCGAACGCCCGATCCGACTCGGATCCGAACCGGAACGCCGGGAACGGCTTGATGTAGCCCAGGGAAAACCTCGTCTCCACGCGAAGCACCTCGTCGAACAGTCCGCCTGCCGGAGGCGAGGCGGCGTTGCGCAACGCGTCCAGTGAGGCGACGGTAAGACCGAGAGCCGCGCCACCGGCGGCCACCTCGCCGTAGAGTCTGGCGATCGACCGCACCTGGCCGAGGCCGTTGCCCGCCGGAATCTCGGCCGCCTGCACATCCGGCCGGTTGAAGTTCTCCACAGTGCCCAGGATTCGTGGATTGCGGAACGCCCGGGCGGTCAAGCTGCGCGGGTTCGCGAACGCCCGGACAAACGATGCCGGCATCTCCCCGACGTGCAGCATCATCTCCCAGTTGCGGAAGCCGTGGATGCGAGCCACCCGGCCGTGATCGGCATCTGGCGGCAGGCCGAGGTGGAAGTCCAGGCCGAGCGGCGCCGCGACCTCATCGGCGAAGAACCGCCCGATACGACGTCCGCCCGGATCGATCCGGCTGACGAGCTCACTTTCGTACCAGCCCAGTGACTGACCGTGGTAGCCGTGCCGGGTGCCGGGCTCCCATGCCGGACGCTGCTCGGCCAGAGCCCTGGACAGCACGGGAGATCCAGTCAGATCAGCGAGTCCGAGTGGCTGGTCGATCACGGCCAGCCCGGCCTGGTGGGCGAGCAGTTGGCGTACGGTGACCGTGCTCTTGCCGGCGGCGGCGAACTCGGGCCAGTAGGTCGCCACACGTTCGTCGTGATCGATCAGGCCACGTGCGTGCAGCACGGCAAGCGCCACCGCGGCCACACCCTTGGACGTCGAGAAGACCGGCACCATCGTGTCCGCCTCCCAGGGGATACGGTTCACACCGTCCCGGTAGCCGCCCCAGAGGTCGACGACCTTGCGTCCGCCGCGGTAGACAACGCAGGCGGCCCCGATCTCGTGGCGTACAGCAAAGTTACGGCGGAACTCGTCAGCCACCGCACCGTAACCTTCGTCAACGTCTCCGCGAACCAATCGTGCCGGCACGTCAACTTTGAGTACCATCGTGTTCCCTTCCACTCCGGGGATCTTCCGGAAGCGAGTAGCGGATCGCATTGACGAGGCCGCGCTTTGGGTGGTGCCGGGTCACAGGTCTCCCTTCGGCGCTGGACGGCATCGCCGCAGTGGGGCCGCGCCCGTCGATCATTGGGTGCGGCCCCACATGCGGCGGGATGCCGGTACGACTCAGCGGGCGTTGCAGAGGGC